>CANLCT010000063.1 GCA_947489195.1 uncultured Aquimarina sp.
TTAGATGTTAGATGTTAGATGTTAGATGTTAGATGTTAGATGTTAGATGTTAGATGTTAGATGTTAGATGTTAGATGGCAACAAATCCTTGATCTTTTTATTGTTTCATAACTTACATTTTTTTAACAACACAAAAACTGACTGCCGACAACTCACAACCAACAACTGATAACTAAAGTTATTGAAGTACCTTAACCACCTCGCCACAAACTAACATTTGATCTCCGAAATAAGGATTACGTACCTGATCACTATCTGATAACCAATAACCACCTCGTCCATCAAAAGCCATTGGACAAAATTGCTGATACAGCTTACCGCTTTTAACATCATCCTTTAAAATTGATGTCACTTCTTCGGTTAAACCAACAAAAAATTCGCGTTGCTTCTTTATATTATTTTCTGCGGCAATTAAAATAGCCACTTGTCTAGCTCTACCATATAATGAATCGTTTGTAAACGACTTACTAAATTCATCAGCTGCTTTTTTAGAAGCTTTTGTATTTGTGTTAACCAATGCAGCTTTTAAAACTAAATATTGATCGTACAACAATTTATTTTGAGGCGTATTAAATGTAACCGATGTTTTAGTTTTGGTAGCATTCAAATCCTTCTTTGCATTGGCTTCAATAGGCGGTACACCTCTCTCAGTTTCTTTCTTTTTACAAGAAAAAATCAACATACACCCCACTATTAATACACTAAAATAAATTTTCATTTTTATATTATTTAACTTTTCAATTAAAATTATAATGAGACGCATTGAAACTTTTTAATTAAAAAAGTATACTATACACACTCTCCTTTTAGCTTTAATTACAACATTAATTGAGCTTTAATATTCTTTTAATTCAAATATACAGTTTTCCTTAAGCAAAATTCAAATGAGAATTAGTATAATTCAATGACAAATACGTAATTTTGCATTCTTAATTTTATCCTATTCACCATGAGCGATTCTAAGACTGTAAAGTCAGCACTTATCTCTGTATTTAGTAAAGAGGGATTAGCCCCAATTGTAAAAAAACTTGACGAACAAGGTGTTACCATTTATTCAACAGGTGGTACCGAAAAATTTATTACTGATCTTGGCATTAAAGTCGTTCCGGTTGAAGAAGTTACTAGTTACCCTTCTATTTTGGGCGGACGTGTAAAAACGCTTCATCCTAAAGTATTTGGAGGTATCCTTAACCGTCAAAACGTTGATAGCGATGTTCAACAAATTGCAGAATACGATATTCCTCAAATTGATGTAGTTATAGTTGACTTATATCCATTTGAAAAAACGGTAGCCTCTGGTGCTACTGAACAAGATATTATTGAAAAAATTGACATTGGAGGTATTTCTTTAATTAGAGCTGCGGCAAAAAACTTTGCCGATGTTACTTGTGTGGCTTCAGTTAATGATTATGCAGATTTCTTAGAAGTAATTTCAGCAAACAATGGAAGCATTTCTTTAAAAGACCGTAAGCGTTTTGCTGCTAAGGCTTTTAATGTTTCTTCTCATTACGATACCGCAATTTTCAATTACTTTAATAATGATATTAAAGAAGAAGTAGTTTTTAAAACAAGTATTACCGAAGGTAAAACCTTGCGTTATGGCGAAAATCCACACCAAAAAGGAACATTTTTTGGTGATTTTGATGCTATGTTTCAAAAATTACACGGAAAAGAACTTTCATACAACAACCTTTTAGATGTTGATGGTGCAGTAAACTTGATGAATGAATTTAAAGGAGAAGCGCCTACTTTTGCTATCCTAAAACATAACAACGCATGTGGCTTAGCACAACGTGACACCATAAAACAAGCTTATATTGATGCACTTGCTGGGGATCCCGTTTCGGCTTTTGGAGGTGTTTTAATTAGTAACACTACTATTGATTTAGCTACTGCCGAAGAAATTCATAAATTATTTTGTGAAGTCGTTATTGCTCCTGCATACGATGCAGATGCATTAGAGATTCTTAAAGGAAAGAAAAATAGAATCATTCTGATTCAAAATGAAGTTTCACTACCTACCGATCAAGTACGTACTTGCCTAAACGGTTTATTAGTACAAGACAAAGACCGTATTACTGATGCTGAAAGTGACTTAAAAGTGGTTACTAAAAAAGCGCCTACAGCACAAGAAGTAAAAGATTTACTTTTTGCTTCAAAAATATGTAAGCACACCAAATCTAACACTATCGTATTTGCTAAGAACAACCAACTATTAGCAAGTGGTTGTGGTCAAACTTCACGCGTAGACGCACTAACACATGCTGTTGAAAAAGCAAATTCATTTAACTTCGATTTAAAAGGAGCAGCAATGGCTAGTGATGCTTTTTTTCCATTCCCAGATTGTGTTGAATTAGCAGACAAAGCAGGTATAACTGCCGTTATTCAACCAGGCGGATCCATAAAGGATCAATTAAGTATTGATTATTGCGATGCAAATGAAGTGGCTATGGTAATGACTGGAACAAGACATTTTAAGCATTAAAAACTTAATTACAGCAATTATGCATTAATTAAAATAAATAAGTTAAAAGTGCCTTTTATACACATAATTGGTATTACAACTAAAATAAGACCAATAAAAAAGCTCGAAACATTCTTTGTTTCGAGCTTTTCTTAATTTTGAACCTACTATTTTAGTACAAATCAGCTCAAAATTATAAACTATATTAAAAATAGGCTTTAAATTTGTGCTAATTTTAGTAATTTTAATGTTTAATACGTTTCACCCCCTTTTTCCATAAAAACGCATGGGTTTTTTTGATTTCCTTACTGAAGAGATTGCTATTGATTTAGGTACAGCTAATACATTAATTATTCATAATGACAAAGTTGTTGTAGATAGTCCATCTATAGTTGCTCGTGATCGGAATAGCGGCAAAATCATTGCAGTGGGTAAAGAAGCTGCTATGATGCAAGGAAAAACACATGAAAACATTAAAACAATTCGCCCTTTAAAAGATGGCGTAATTGCTGATTTTGATGCTAGTGAAAAAATGATCAGTATGTTCATTAAAGAAATCCCTGCATTAAAAAAGAAGCTATTTACCCCATCATTACGTATGGTGATTTGTATTCCTAGCGGAATAACCGAAGTAGAAATGCGCGCTGTAAAAGAAAGTGCTGAACGCGTAAATGGCAAAGAAGTATTTCTGATTCATGAGCCAATGGCTGCCGCTATTGGTATTGGTGTTGATATTATGCAACCCAAAGGAAACATGATTGTTGATATAGGTGGAGGTACCACAGAAATTGCTGTTATCGCTCTTGGCGGAATTGTATGTGATAAATCAATAAAAATTGCTGGTGATGTATTTACCAACGATATTATTTACTACATGCGTACCCAGCACAATTTATATGTAGGTGAACGCACCGCTGAAAAAATAAAAATTCAAATTGGTGCAGCTACCGAAGATCTTGAGGTTCCACCAGAAGAAATGAGCGTTCAGGGACGTGATTTATTAACTGGTAAACCTAAACAAGTTCAAATATCTTTTAGAGAAATTGCCAAAGCCTTGGATAAATCCATCCTTAGAATTGAAGATGCCGTTATGGAAACATTATCGCAAACTCCACCCGAATTAGCCGCTGATATATATAATACCGGTATTTATCTTGCTGGAGGAGGTTCGATGCTACGTGGTTTAGATAAGCGACTATCTCAAAAAACTGATTTACCTGTTTATATTGCCGAAGACCCTTTACGTGCCGTTGTACGAGGAACTGGAATTACCCTTAAAAATTTGGAACGCTACAAGAGTGTAATTAATAAATAGCACCCATTGAAACATGCAGCAAATTTTAAACTTTCTTATCCGATATAGGAATACGCTGCTATTTATTGTATTGTTCTCCATTGCCATTGGACTAACTATACAATCCCATAGCTATCATAAAAGCAAATTCATAAGTTCAACTAATTTTTTAACTGGTGGACTTTTTTCTATTACTCGCAATATTGATAATTACTTCAATTTAAAAGCCTACAACAATAGATTACTTATTGAAAACACCAAACTAAAAAACGCATTACAACAAAAAGGGATTGACACCACCAATGTTTCAAAATTTATATTTGACAGCACAGCTACCATCAAATATCATTACAAACCTGCATTAGTTATTAACAACAACTACCACAAAACCAACAATTTTATTACCCTAAACAAAGGAAAAAAAGATAGTATTGATACAGATATGGGAGTGATAACAGATTTAGGTATCATTGGAATTGTACAAAAATCGAGCGAAAATTATTCGCGTGTGTTATCTATTTTAAACAAAAACTCACGCATAAATGCTAAACTAAAAAAAACAGACCATTTTGGCTCATTAGTTTGGAATACTAAATCACCTAATATTGTTCAACTAATAGATATTCCAAGACTTGCCCCTTTAATAATCGGAGATACCATTGTTACTGGAGGTCGCTCAACTATTTTCCCAGAAGGAATTTTAATTGGCACCATTAAAGATTTTCAATTAGACAGCAACGAAAGCTACTACACCGTTAACATTCAATTATTTAATGACATGACAAATATTGGATTTGTAAATGTTATTGAAAACAAAAAAGCTACCGAAATAAAAGCTTTAGAAAAACAGACTAATGAATAATTCCGTTACAATAAATATAGTCCGTTTTATAAGTCTTGTACTGCTTCAGGTTATTATTTTTAATAAAATACTACTTTTAGGATACATTAATCCATATCCATATATCATTTTTATATTACTTTACCCTATTAAAAACCAACGTTGGATTTTCCTTGTTTTATGTTTTTTATTAGGCCTTATATTAGACCTATTTGGCAATTCGGGTGGTTCACACGCCGCTGCTTGTTTGCTTATTGCATATTTACGTCCGTTTATTCTTGAAAATTGTTTTGGGCTTAATTATATTCATCAAAATCTAAAATTAAATAATGCCCCCTTTAAACAGTTAAGCATATATGTTATTATAATATCTTTTATACACCATATAACATTATTTAGCTTAGAAGTCTTCCAACTTCAATATTTTAAACTTATAATTACTCAAACTTTATTCTCTGGAATTTTCTCAATTGCAACTATTTTACTTAGCTTATCGTTATTTAAAAAAGGAAATTAATCTAGTAATATTAGTATGAGAAAACTCCTTTTACTTATTATAATTCTGCTTACAGCCATAGGGTTTACAGCTCGTTTATTTTATTTACAAATTTACGACACCTCCTATGAAAATTTATCGCGTAATAATGCCGTTAAAATTTTATACGACTATCCCCAGCGTGGGTATTTGTTTGATCGAAATAATAAATTACTTGTAGCCAATCAGCCTTCATATGACGTAATGGCTATACCTAGAGAAATCAAAGCTTTTGACACACTTGAATTTTGTAAAATTTTAAACACCACTAAAGAAAAACTTGTAAAAAAATTAAATAAAGCGCGCTTTTATTCAAGACAGCTCCCCTCGGTAATTGTACCCCAATTAACCAAAAGCGAATATGCTTATTTACAAGAAAAAATGTGGAAATACGAAGGTTTTTACATTCAAAAACGTTCCCTCCGCGATTATAAAACCAAAACAGCCGCCAATGTATTAGGCTTTATTGGCGAAGTAAATAATCGAATTATAAAAAAACAACCCTACTACAGATCTGGTGACCTTATAGGTAAACAAGGTATCGAAAGTGCTTACGAAAAAGAATTACGCGGAATAAAAGGAGTAAAATATATACAAAAAGACCGATTAAACCGAGAAATGGGCTCATACAAAAATGGTAAATTAGACACCCTACCTGTTCGTGGTAAAGATTTGCACTTAACTATTGATATTGAATTACAAGAATACGGTAAAAAACTAATGCA
Organism: uncultured Aquimarina sp.; assembly: GCA_947489195.1. Taxonomy (GTDB): domain Bacteria; phylum Bacteroidota; class Bacteroidia; order Flavobacteriales; family Flavobacteriaceae; genus Aquimarina. Next base: position 5,860 of record CANLCT010000063.1, read on the forward strand.
AAATAAACGAGGTGGCATAGTAGCTCTTGAACCTTCAACTGGCGAAATATTAGCTTTAATAACCGCTCCAAGTTATGACCCCGATTTATTAGTAGGCCGAAAACGATCTGTCAACTACACTAAAATGTATTATGACACTATTCAAAAACCTCTTTATGACAGGGGCTTATTGGCAGAATACCCACCAGGATCACCGTTTAAAACCATAAATGCATTAATTGCTTTAGAAGAAGGCGTTATTAGTCCCGAAGATCGCTTTTCGTGCCATCACGGATACACTTATGGTAGCAGAGGTCGAAAAATGGGGTGCCATTCTCACCCAAGTCCTGTGAATTTAACAAAGGGAATTGCCGTTTCGTGCAACTCTTACTTTGCACAAGTATACCGTAAAATCATTGAAAAATACGAGCCACCACAAAAAGGTTTAGATAACTGGCGTAAACATTTAGAAAGCTTTGGGTTTGGTAATTTCCTTGGCTATGATCTTCCTCCTGGCAGACCTGGACGCATCCCTAGCGCTGCATACTACGACAAAGTATACCCTGCTAAAAACTGGAGAGCTACTACTACCCTTTCAAATGCTATTGGACAAGGCGAAGTCGTATCCACCCCTATACAATTAGCAAATATGACTGCAGCAATAGCCAATCGAGGTTTTTATTATACACCTCATATGATCAAAAAAATTGATAATGCTACAATTTCGAACCCAAAATTTACGACCAAAAATAAGACGACTATAAGTCCGATTCATTTTGAGAAAGTAATTGAAGGCATGGAACAGGTATTTACCAAAGGAACAGCTAGTTTTTTACAAGTTCCAGGAATTTCAATTTGCGGAAAAACTGGTACAGCTGAAAATTTCACTAAAATTGACGGAATAAGAACACAACTAACCGATCATTCTATTTTTATTGCTTTTGCCCCCAAAGATAATCCTAAAATTGCGCTAGCTATTTTTGTAGAAAACGGGTATTGGGGTGCACGCTACGCTGGAAGAATTTCAAGCTTAATGATTGAAAAATATATAAAAAAAGAAATCACATTAAAACGCATGGAAGATTGGGTTTTAAGTCATAGCTTAGAGGAAGAATACACCAAACCTTATAGCGGTAAACCTTTTAAAATTAATCAATAAAAATGGCTAAATCAAACTTAGCAAACATAGATTGGATATCCATACTTGTCTATTTCTTATTAGTCGTTTTTGGTTGGGTTAATATTTATTCCGCTTCATTTAGCGAGGCATCCTCCTCTTATTTTGACCTTAATCAACCTTATGGCAAACAAGCATTATGGATTGGACTAAGTATGATATTTATTATTATCATTTTAGCTACCGAAAGTAAGTTTTTCGAGCGTTTTTCAAGCATCATATACATAGTCTCGTTAGTAAGCTTATTGGGCTTATTCGTTTTTGGAAAAACAATATCCGGAGCCACATCATGGTATGTGTTTGGAGGTATAAGTATTCAACCTTCAGAATTTGCAAAAGCTGCAACTGCACTAGCTTTAGCCAAATATATCAGTGATTTACAAACAAACATTAAACGCCTTAACCACCAAGCTAAAGCCTTTCTAATTTTAGCATTACCCGCTTTACTCATTATGGGGCAACCCGATGCAGGGAGTGCGCTTGTATATGCCTCCTTTGTATTTACCATGTATAGAGAAGGTATTGCCGGTATATACTTATTTTTAGGTTTTTTAGCTGTTAGCGTTTTTGTACTAACCCTTTTATTAGGTTCAGGTACCGTTATTTTTAGCAGTAGTATAATTGCTATTGCTATTTATTTTCTTACTAAAAATAAAAAAAAATTAATCTCTAAATTAGTGTTTTACACTATCGGAATAAGCCTATTTAGTTTTTCAGTAAACTATGTATTTAACCATGTATTTAAACAACATCATAGAGATCGTTTTAATATTGTTTTAGGAAAAGAAGTAGACGCCAAAGGAATTGGATACAATACCGATCAAAGTGAAATTGCCATAGGTAGTGGTGGCTGGTTTGGTAAAGGTTGGACCGAAGGCACTCAAACAAAAGGAGGCTTTGTACCCGAACAACATACAGACTATATTTTTAGTACTGTTGGCGAAGAATGGGGGTTTATAGGCAGCTTATTTGTTATCATTCTTTTTACCATATTAATTATCCGTGCGCTATTTATTGCCGAAAGACAGAAAAGTCAATTCAACAGGGTATATTGTTATTCTGTTGCTAGCATATTATTTGTTCATTTTTTTGTAAACATCGGAATGGTAATTGGAATTGTACCCACTGTTGGTATCCCTTTACCTTTTTTTAGTTATGGAGGCTCGGGCTTATGGGGCTTTACCATGCTTGTTTTTATCATGGTCAAACTAGACTCCGATCGAATGACTAGTAATTTTTGATCACCTACTAATTTCTTAGACAACTATACTTAAGTATTTTGTACATTGGATTATATTATTCAACTTAGTACAACCATCTTATGCACAAACTTAAAATTGACAATTTAAACAAAACTTATCCTAATGGAGTAAAAGCACTTAATCACATTTCTATTGAAATCACCAATGGAATGTTTGGTCTTTTAGGCCCAAACGGAGCTGGAAAATCATCGCTAATGAGAACCTTAGCGACACTACAAAAAGCAGATAGTGGTAGCATCACACTTAATGATATAGATGTTATTAATCAGCCAGAAGCCTTAAGAAAAGTATTGGGTTACTTGCCTCAGGAATTTGGTGTTTATCCAAGAATTACTGCGGCACAATTGCTTGATCATTTGGCTATTTTAAAAGGGGTTACCAACGCTAAAAAAAGAAAAGAATTAGTTAACTACTTATTAGACAAGGTCAATTTATATGAAAAACGCAACAAAAGTGTAAAAGGATTTTCTGGAGGAATGAAACAACGCGTTGGCATAGCCCAAGCTTTAATTGGCAACCCAAATTTGATTATAGTTGACGAGCCTACAGCTGGCTTAGATCCTAGTGAAAGAAATCGATTTTACAATTTATTAGCAGAAGTTGGCGAAGAAGTCATTGTAATCTTATCCACACACATTGTTGATGATGTAAGAGAGCTATGCACCAAAATGGCTATTATGAATTTGGGTAACATTGTGTATCAAGGAGCACCTCAACATGCCATTGATTCCTTAGATGGTAAAATTTATCAAAAAATTGTATCACGTGACAGCTTAAAAACCTACGCTGATACCTATACGCTAATTTCGAACAAAATGGTTGGCGGGCAACCTTTAATTCATATTTATAGCGAAACAAATCCTTATGAAGGTTTTGAACAAGTTAAACCCAATTTGGAAGATGTATTTTTTTCCAAAATTAACACTCAAAACGCTTTAGTTTAAGTTTAACCTTCAATCATACGATTATGTTTTACACTTTTTTTGCAAAAGAGCTTAAAGCTGCTCTTAAGCAACCCATGATATATATTTTTTTAGCCCTTATTAGTCTGCTAACATTTGGAGCTGTTGTAAGTGATCATGTTTCTATAGGAGGAGCTGTTGGTAATGTTTATAAGAACGCCCCGCACGTTATTACCATTTATACTATTATTTTATCCTTTTTTGGATTGTTAACTGCCACCGCTTTTTTTAATAATGCCGCATTACGCGATTATGCTAATAATTTTGACGAAATACTTTTTAGTGCTCCGCTGTCAAAATCTGGCTATTTCTTTGGACGTTTTTTTGGGGCTTTAGTATTATCAACTATTCCACTATTGGGTGTTTTTCTTGGAATCGTTATAGGAAGTTATCTAGGACCAATATTTAATTGGATATCAGCTGATAGAATAGGCAGTTTTCAAATCATGACATTTATAAAAAATTACTTCATTTTTATTTTACCCAATATGTTTATCGCTGGTGCGATCATATTTGGAATGGCTAACAAATGGAAAAGTACCGTTATTTCATTTGTAGGTTCTTTACTAATAGTGATTGGTTATATTATTTCCCTTAATATCATTTCAGATGTAGAAAATGAAAGCATAGGTGCGCTCACAGACATATTTGGCTTAAACACCTACAGCACTCAAACTAAATACTATACTGTTATAGAAAAAAACACCATAAATCCATCTTTAACAGGTTTTCTATTAATTAATAGAATTGTCTGGTTGGGGTTATCTTTAATTATTTTGCTAATTTCTTTTTTTAGTTTTTCATTTCATAAAAAAAATAAAAAAGAAAAAGCGCTTAAAAAGAAAATTGAAACTTCAAATACTTTTTTTACACTTCCTGAAATACAACAAACTTTTACAATGCGTACGCATTGGGATCATTTTAAAAGTTTCTTTTTTATAAATTTTTTAAGCATTTTTAAAAATGTCACCTTTAAAATTTTACTATTATTTAGTCTTATAATTTTAATTTCAAACCTCATTTCTGGTTACGAATACTATGGTTTACAGAGTTACCCAGTAACTTATAAAATTATAGATACCATCAAAGGAGCTTCTTTTTTTATCTTAATTATAATTATATTTTTTTCGGGTGAATTAATTTGGAGAGATCGTGATTACAAAATTAATGAAGTCATAGATGCTACTCCGCATACTTCTATAATTTCATTAGTTGCCAAAACGCTATCATTGGTGGCTATAGCCTCTATTTTACGTATATTTTTTATTATCTGCGGTATTTTATATCAACTTGCCAAAGGCTATTATCGTATAGACCTTAACACTTATATTTTAGATTTTTTATATGTGGATTTAAGTAGCTACTTTATTTTTAGTGGCATAATGATCTTGATTCAAGTACTCTGCAAAAACAAGTATATTGGATATTTTATATCTATTTTAATACTATTTATACTTGACACATTACTTTTCGCTTTTGATATTGAATCTAACATGATTTACATTGGAGGAAGACCTAATCTTTTGTTTTCTGATATGAATTCATTTGGCCCTTCTCTAAAAAGAGCATTATGGTTTAATACGTATTGGTTACTATTATCTACTATATGCTTATCTATTGCTGGTTTATTATGGAATCGCGGAAAAATGGAATCCTTCAAAAACAGAGTATCTGTAGGGCTAAAGCAGATAAGTACAGGTTACAAAATTTTCTTTTTGGGTATAATTACTACTTGGTTACTTGTTGCTGGATTTGTGTTTTACAATACACAGATAGTAAACAAAATGCCTACTGCTGATGAAATAGAATTATTACAGGTAGATTATGAAAAAAAATACAAAAAGTTTGAGAAAATTAATTTACCTAAATTAAAAGACATCAATTATTTTGTTGATATTTTCCCCTATAAGAGAAATGTAATTGCTAAAGCAGCAGCTACACTTGTAAATGAATCCAATACTGCTATTGACTCCATTCATTTTAATCTTCATCAAAATTGGCAAACCGAAATTCTTATTCCAGATTCGGAATTAGTTTTAGATGACAAAGAGCTAGGTTATCAGATTTATAAGTTAAATAACCCGTTACAGCCTAATCAAGAAATTCCTTTAGAAATTAACGTTAAATACCTTACCAAAGGTTTTGAAAACAATAATGAATTGACCAGTATTGTTGCCAACGGTACTTTTTTAAATAACGGCACTGTATTTCCTAACATTGGTTATTCTTCTGGTTTAGAAATTAATGATAAAAATACAAGAAAAAAATACGGACTACCTAAAAAAGAAGTCATGCCTAAATTGCAAGCTAATTGTTCTACCAATTGCATGAGTAATTATATTTCTAATGGAACCTCTGATTTTACTTGCATTGAAACAGTGATATCCACCACAAATGATCAAATTGCTATTGCTCCTGGTACCTTAGTAAAAAAATGGACAGCTAACAACAGGGCCTATTTTCATTATCAAATAGACCATCCTTCTTTAAATTTTGTTTCATTTGTTTCGGGCAAATACAAAATAAAAAAACGGGATTGGAACGGGATTGCCTTAGAAGTGTACTACGATGAAAAACACCCGCAAAACACAGAAAAAATGCTGGATGCTGTAGAAAACTCATTAACTTATTACACCGAAAATTTTGGGCCTTACATGTATGATCAGTGCCGAATTATTGAGTTCCCTCGTTATAGCAATTTCGCTCAAGCTTACCCAGGAACTATGCCTTATTCGGAATCTTTTGGCTTTATTGTCAACTTAGAAGATGAAGACAAAAACAATGTAGTAGATGCGGTTATTGCCCATGAAATGGCTCACCAATGGTGGGCACACCAAGTCATAGGCGCCAATATGCAAGGAGCAACCCTGTTTAGTGAAGGTTTTTCTGAATATGCCTCGCTGATGGTGATGAAAAAAAAATCAGATACTCCTATGAAAATGCGCGAATTTCTTAAATATAATCACGATCGTTATTTGAGAGGTCGAAGTGGAGAATTAAACAAAGAACTCCCTATTTACAAAGTAGAAACAAATCAACTATACATCCATTACGGAAAAGGAAGTATTGCATTGTATGCCTTGCAAGACTATATTGGTGAAGACAAGGTGAACATAGCTATGGCTAATTTTTTAAATGAATTTAAATACAAAAAACCGCCTTATCCAACCTCACTTGATTTTTTAGAATATCTAGAACCTCAAGTTCCTGATTCTTTAAATTATCTAGTCACTGATTTATTGAAAACCATAACCTTGTATGATAATAGAATTAAAGAAGCTACTTATAAAAAAAATAGTAATGGAAAATATCAAATTTCTATGAAAGTAGCTACTAAAAAAATAAGAGTAGATACTATCGGAGTTGAAAAAAGTATTCCAATAAACGATTGGATCGATCTAGGTGCTTTTGGGGATACAGATGAAAAGAAACTTATTTTTGAAAAGCGGGTAAAAATAAACAAACCCGAAATGGAGTTTAGTTTTGAAATAGATACCATACCAGCTAAATTAGCTATAGATCCTAGAAGATTATTAATTGACAGAGTATATAAAGACAACAGCAAAACTGTTGAAGAAATTACCCTTTAATTATAAAATATTTAAAAAGCAAAAACGACCTATTAAGTACAAAACAGTTCGTTTTTGCTTTTTATTACTATCACAACATATCATTGCTACATAAAACGATAGCCTACTGAAAGCTGGAAATTAAAATTAAAAGTACGCTCATTGCCATCTGCACCAACACGGCTTATTCCTGGCACAAAACGCGCTCCAGCACCCCATTCTTCATTAATTTGATACCAACCCCCAAAAACAAACCCAAAATCAATTGTTCGAATTAGATCATTAATTTTTCCTCTGCCATCATCAACCCTTGCATTCAATAACAATGATGGTTGTATACCAGCCATGGCTTTAAAATTTTCTGCCAACTCATATGTGGCTAGTAATGGAAAGTCCATATATATAGTTCTGAATCCACCCGAACTTGTCCCTTTTACTGAAAATATATGTAGCTCAGGGCGAAATCCAAATTTATTCTGTAAGTCAAATTGAGCATAACCTCCTAAATGCAAACCAATTCGAAGACCATTATTATCCACATCAGCTCCTACTACATTACTAAAATTAAATCCTCCAATTGCCCCTAATTCAAAAGAAGGCGGTGGATTTACTTGTCCTTTCATTGCTGTTAAAGTAAAGGAAGCAAGTATAAAAAATAAAAAAATACGCATATTGTTTCTGTTTCACGTATAACCCACATTACAGTAATTTATTACGTTACAGTAGCCATAAACTTACATTTTTATTTGATTCCAACTTATCTTCAACATTATCAGGAAGTTTTGAAAAAAAATCAAACCCTAATAGGGTCTCTAATGTATCAGTTGTTACTACAAACTGCTTAAGTTTTCGCGAATTTGTATCATGAGGAATTAAAAAAGCAATCATTTTTGGAGCTCCTGTTCCATACTTTAATATCACTTTATAAAAGTGAGAAGGTACTGTGACTTGCTCACTACCAATCGCTTTTTTTGACTTCCCAAAAACAGGGCCAGTGACTACATAAAATTGTTTATCTTTTTTTAGCCAATACCTTACTTTTTTTTCTAAATCATTCCAAACTCCTGAATTAAATGAATGTTTTTGTGGTGATATATTTGATGTTAAAAAAGTTTCGTCGTGGGCTTTTTTATCAAACCTTCGATCAGCCGCAGGGCATAAATGCCCTCGATCATACCCTGAATTTTTATAATTACGCCAACTCGCTGAACTAGTTTTTACCAAAGGATCCACCTGAAAATAAGGTCTTTTAAAATCATTATATGCTGTATGTTTTTTCAGTAATTCATAAGCTACCCATTCAGCTTGTTCATGCTTTTCATTGTAAGAAAGCGAGTAATAAGCATGTTCAACTACCTGACCAGTTGTCGATGTTGGCAAATAATCAAATTGCTTATCACTTGAATGAGCCTTTGTTTCTTCTGTATAATCGTTATAATAATTAGCATCAAGCTTTTTTTCAATAAAATAAAAAGCTACACTAACAAGAGCTAAAAGTATAGGATATAAATATTTCTTCATTATGGTTAGCGACTTATAAAAATTAAATAAAACTCGTATTCAATATCAAGAATTAAAGTTTGTTTTAGAAAATAAACTTTAGTTAACAGAAGAATCAACCTCCAACTCATAACCGACAACAGGCAACTACCAACTTATAAATATCAACTTTTCACATCTAAAGCATCTCTAATTCCATTTCCTAACAACATAAAAGCCATAACTAACAACATAATTGCTAGACCAGGCGCTACTGCCAAATAAGCTTTACCTAAAATAATATACGAATAATGATCCTTAATCATAGATCCCCAGCTTGGTACCGGAGGTTGTGCGCCTATGCCTAAAAAACTCAATCCACTTTCGATAAGAATAGCGCTTGCAAAATTTGCCGCAGCTATTACGATAACTGGAGCAATACTATTTGGTAACACATGATACCATAAAGTACGCGCATGAGAATAACCAAGTGTTACTGCGGCTGTAACATATTGTTGCTGTTTAATAGTTAATACTTGACCTCGAACTACTCGAGCCACCTCAACCCACATGGTTAAGCCTACTGCAATATACACTTGCCATAGTCCTTTGCCTAATGCTAATGTAATGGCAATAACTAAAAGCAATGTAGGAATAGACCATACCACATTAATAATCCACATAATAATTGCATCAATAGTACCACCAAAGTACCCCGCTAAAGCACCTAACAACACTCCAATTAATAGTGAAATTAACACCGCAATAAAACCAATACTAAATGATATTCGACTACCAATTAGTAACCTACTCAACAAATCGCGGCCATACTTATCGGTTCCTAAAATAAAATTACGTTCACTCGCAAATTCACTTTTTATAACATCTGCCATACCCCCTTTTGAAAAACGATTTAAAAGAATACGCTTTGGCACACCTTTCAAGGCTTTATCACTCATGTAAGGGTACACTATTACTTCAGAACCAGTAAATTCCAAACGTTCATAAGGATATTCCAATGGACTATTTTTATTCCCAAAAAAGAAGGCACTAATCATTGATTGCTTAGCACTAATTTCATTAGGCACGCTTAATATGCCTACTTTAAAACCTGGTGGCTTTGAATGTATAGACAAATGCATTTGATTGGCATTTTGTGAGTCATCGGGAGCTAAAACATATGCAAAAAGCGCAATTAAGCCACAAATAACAATAAGTCCTAAACTCAAAACGCTCCAAAAATTGTTTTTAAATTTTTGGAGCGCCAAACCACTTAATGATGCTGTGGATTGCTGCATGTAATTTATTTATTTATTATACCTGAAGTACTATTGTGCTGCGTTAATTTAATATCTGTTAACACATTTACAGCCTCTTCAATATATACATCTTTAACTAAATTTTCATGCCAGCGTTTACGTTTTTTACCTAATACAGAATCTTTTTCAATTAAAGAAACCTCATAAGGTAAAGAGCTGAATTTTAAATCAGATCGATATTTATCGATTTTTTCAAAATACTCAATCTTATCCTCATTCTGTTTAATTTCATTTTTATAGCTTGCAAAATTCATTGGAAACTTTAAAATATTTCTTCGATCAGCTACCCATTTAGCATTTTCATCAATCAATTGTAATTGACTATTTATTGCCATCCTATTTTTACTTTTATCAACTATGGTTTTATAATCCATTAAATCAGACCATAAATTATAATTTGCAGGCTCAATTTTATCCCATGGCAATGGATTATCTTGATCTTTTTCTCCAATATCAATGTAACTATATCTGTCTGGTACCACTACATCACTTTTAACACCTTCCAACTGTGTAGACCCTCCATTCACTCTATAAAATTTTTGTGTAGTAATTTTCAATGCTCCTAAATCACCAACATCACTACTACGTAACCAACGATTTAAATCCATTATATTTTGAACTGTTCCTTTACCATATGTTTGTTTGCTACCGATAACAATAGCTCTGCGGTAATCTTGCATAGCTGCAGCTAAAATTTCGGAAGCAGAAGCCGAAAGCTCATTCACCATAATTACTAATGGCCCATCCCAACTAATAGAAGCATCGGTATCTTTTAATACCTGTGGTTTACTATCTTTTGCTTTAACTTGTACTACAGGACCTTTTTTTATGAATAAACCAGCAATCTCAACAACCGTTTTTAATGATCCTCCTCCATTGTTTCTCAAATCAATAACCAGTCCATCAATATTCTTTTCTTTTAAACGTTCTATTTCTTTTTCCACATCAAGAGCAGCATTACGCTGATTATAATCGTCCATATTAAAATAAAACTTTGGCAAATTAATTAAGCCAAATTTACTTCCGCCTTTATCAATCAATGATGATTTTGCATAGGTTTCTTCTAATTCAACAACATCCCTAGTAATCACAACATTGTCTATACTTCCGTCAACTCTTCGCAGGGTTAATGTTACTTTGGTTCCTTTTGGTCCTTTAATTAAACTAACCGCATCATCTAATCGCATTCCAACAATGCTCACTGGCTCCTCTTCATCTTCTTGCTTTACTTTTAAAATGATATCCCCAACTTCAACCTCTTCACCTCGCCATGCTGGTCCACCAGATATCACTTCAACAATTTTAATATTCTCATTTTTCTTCTGTAATCTAGCTCCAATACCTTCTAATTTTCCAGACATGGAAATATCAAAACGATCTTTATCTTTAGGAGCAAAATAAAATGTATGCGGATCAAAAGATTCAACTATTGAATTAATATACACCGAAAACCAATCTTTAGCATCTAAATCGTCCGTAAAATCAAAGTATTCTTTAATTGAAGTTTTTGTAACCTCTCTAGCTTCAACTTCTAATTCTAAATCTGTCTTATCTTTCCCTTTAACTTCATTTTCCTCATCCTGAGCTCGCTCTTCCAACTTATCATAATAAGTACTTAGCGTACTAAACTTTAAACGCTTTAACCAACGTTTGCGCATTTCTCTTTTAGATGATACGTAAGGTAATTTTTCATAATCCGTATCAATCGAGCCTGCTTCATTAAAATCAAAAGGTTTCTTTAATAAATCTTCATATAAATTTTTAACTTCATCAACACGTGCACTTAAACGATCATACGTAAGGTTAAAAAAAGTTAAATCTTTATTTCGAATCTGATCATCAATTAAATTTTCATATTTTTTAAATTCAGCAATATCTGAATCATAAAAATATCTTTTCTGAGGATCCAGTGCTTCTATATATTCTTTAAAAACTTCTTTCGAAAAGTTATCATCAATTTTACGAGCATCAAAGTGTGCTTTTTCTAACACAAATGATATTAAATCAATTAGCAGCTCATTTCGATCTGGGTCCGAATCGTTTTTAGGCGTAAAACTACATGAGGCAACTCCTGCCATTACACCTAATAATAAAATTATTACACTTTTTTTCATTAATCTCTTTCTGTTTAATCCTAAGCTAACCAAAGCATAGTAAGTTTTCTGTAAATTAAAGTTAAATGTGAATATACAACTAATAATTGTGCCTGTTTTCACACTTAGTAGTAGTTTTTTTCAAAATTATACTATTTTTATATAGTGTTCGTAACACTACTTTATTTAAAACTTCATATTACACCACCTCATAATAAACTTTTTTTTATTAAAACAAAAAAAAATCTCAGTTTTTATTAGATAACTAAACTGTTTTAAGTCAAAAGCTGCTTTTAATCATGCTCAGTTTAATTATTTAATGATAATCACAAAACTTAATCTATTATAAGACGCTCATTACGATACATCATTACATAAATCGAGCCAAAAAACTGTATTTTTACCATGAAATTAATGTTGTTTTTAGGCCACACACTAATTAATCTTGCCCTTATTCATTGGGTTTGTAAACATAACAATATAAGAAATATTAAAACTAACTCTATAGTACATCAAACATGAGTAAAAAAAGACCTTTAATATTAGTAACTAATGACGACGGTATAACTGCTCCAGGCATTCGTACTTTAATATCTATAATGAATACTATTGGCGATGTATTAGTAGTAGCCCCAGACAGCCCACAAAGCGCTAAAGGCCATGCCATAACCATAAGCGAAACTTTATATTGTGACAAAATAGTTATTGATCACGATGCTCCTCAAGAGGAATACAGCTGCTCTGGAACTCCTGTTGATTGTGTTAAAATGGCAACACATGAAATTTTAAAACGAAAACCAGATTTATGTGTTAGCGGAATCAATCATGGGTCTAACGCTGCTATCAATGTTATTTATTCCGGTACTATGAGTGCCGCTGTAGAAGCGGGCATTGAAGGTATCCCTGCCATTGGATTTTCATTACTTGACTATAGTATGAAAGCTGATTTCACACACTGCAAAGCATTTATTTTAACCATTGTGAATCAAGTATTACAAAATGGACTTCCAAAAGGAGTGGTGTTAAATGTAAATATCCCAACACTAGAAACTGGAGCTATAAAAGGAGTTAAAGTATGTAGACAAGCAAACGCTCATTGGGAAGAAGAATTTGACAAACGCACAAGCCCAATGGGACGCGAATATTATTGGCTTACTGGTAAATTTGTTAACGAAGATAAAGGCGAAGACACCGATGAATGGGCCTTAGCTAACAGGTACGTATCTGTAGTACCAACACAATTTGATCTTACTGCACATCATTATATTCAAGAATTAAACTCGTGGAATTTAAATGAATAAATATATTTTAAAATCTGTAATAACAGGTATTATCGTTGGATTTATTGCCACTGCTATAGGTAGTATTTTATGGATCATTGGTTTTTCTGACATGGACATTAAAACCACTATTGACGCTGCTTTTAAAGAAAATGTAATTGGAGCTATTTTAGCCGCCGGAGCCTTATTAAACATTCCTGCTTTTTTTCTGTTTTTAAAACAACATAAAAATTATCAGGCTCGTGGGGTTATGATAGCAACTTTAATTATCGCTATGTTTATAATTTATAAAAAGCTCTTTTAACACTATGAAATATTACATTATTGCCGGAGAAGCTTCTGGAGATTTGCATGGCTCAAATTTAATTAAAGAACTTAAAAAAAATGACCCCTCTGCCACTATAAGGTGTTGGGGAGGTGATTTAATGGAAGCTGCTGGAGGTGATTTAGTAATACATTATAAAGAAAGAGCCTTTATGGGGTTTCTTGAAATTATAAAGAATCTTTTGAAAATTTTAGGTTTTATTAAATTTTGCAAAAATGATATTAAAAATTTTAATCCAGACGCTTTAATTTTTATTGATAATTCTGGCTTTAATTTACGAATAGCTAAATGGGCTAAACCCAATGGCTACCAAACACATTACTATATTAGTCCACAGGTATGGGCATCTCGATCGGGCAGAGTAAAAACCATTAAGGCAGTCGTAGATCATATGTATGTGATTTTGCCTTTTGTCAAGGATTTTTACAAAACCTACAACTACCCCGTTCACTATGTTGGCCACCCATTAATTGACGCGATTGCCAATTTCCCTAAAATTGATGATCAAAAATTTAAAACAGAATTTAGTTTAGACAAGCGACCTATTATTGCCCTGTTACCAGGAAGCAGAAAACAGGAAATTACAAAAATGCTCGAAACTATGTTAACCTTACCTGAACTATATCCTAAATTTCAATTTGTAATTGCCGGAGCACCAAGTCAAGATAATTCTTTTTACCAAAGCATCATCGGAAATAAAAAAGTTATATTAATACCCAATAGAACTTACGAAATTTTAAGTATATCCTATGCAGCTTTAGTAACCTCTGGCACAGCTACATTAGAAACAGCCTTATTTAAAATCCCTCAGGTTGTTTGCTACAAAGGCAGCCCACTTTCATACGCTATAGCAAAAAGAATTATTAAACTTAAATACATATCTTTAGTAAATCTGGTCATGGATTTACCCGTTGTTAAAGAACTTATACAAAATGAATTTACTCCAGAGAATTTAAAAAAAGAGTTTGATTTTATTTTAAACCCCGACCAAAGAACCTCTTTATTTTTAAGTTATTATGATTTAGAACAAAAACTAGGAAGTACTGGGGCTAGTAAAAAAACAGCCGATTTAATTACCAAATCATTACAATGAAAATAAAAGCATTTTTAATACTAAGCTTATTTTTATCACTAGTATCGTGTGGCACTTTAAAAAACACGACTTACAAAAAAAACAAGCCAAACTCCAAGGCCATTCGCGTGGTACAACATGCTAAAAGCTACCTTGGTACACGCTACAAATATGGCGGTGTTACAAAACGAGGCATGGATTGCTCTGGCTTAGTTTACACTTCATTTGGTAAAGAAAATATCGTATTACCCAGAACTTCGGCTGCCATGTCAACCAAAGGAAAAACAGTAAAAAAACAACAAATAAAAAAAGGAGATTTAGTGTTTTTTAAAACAGGCAAATCATTAAAAAGGATAAACCACGTAGGTGTGGTTTCTAAAGTGAGTGGTAGTACTATTTTTTTTATTCATTCAAGCAGTTCCAAAGGTGTAATTGAATCTTCATTAAACACCAAATATTGGGCAAAATCATTCAAATTCGCTAAACGCATATTACCACTATAACACTAACCTATATTAAGTATTAAAATATGACAATTGCAATTATTGCTCACGATGGCAAAAAAGCTGAAATGGTTCAATTTTTGAACACACACAAAGATATACTTATTCAAAAAAAAGTAAACCTAATCTCTACTGGCACTACAGGTCAAAAAGCCATAAAAGCAGGCTTTACCGTAAGCGCTTTAAAATCGGGACCACTTGGCGGAGATGCTCAAATTGCAGCCCTTGTTGCAGAAGACAAAGTAAATATGGTATTGTTTTTTAGAGACCCTTTAGCAAAACACCCACATGAGCCAGATATTTTTATGCTTATGCGACTTTGCGATGTTTATGACGTTCCTTTAGCCACTAATCCGGCCACTGCAAGCTTATTATTAAAAGGTTCTAATATTTAAACAAATAAAAAAGCCACCGTTAAAAAAACGATGGCCTTTTTATTTGTTTAAATAGGCGCATTCAGAGAATGGCTGATTCTCAAAAATTATACATAAAAAATCCAAAATTTGATAAATTCAAGTTT
>CANLCT010000064.1 GCA_947489195.1 uncultured Aquimarina sp.
TATCCGCATATGATAATCTAATATTCCCTAAATGATCTTTGTACTGGTAAATATAAGTAAATCCTTTGGATAAATCAGTTGAATTTTTTGGCTCTACATAGCCTTCGGGTTGGTTGAAGAATTGTAGTTTTCCTGTACTGCTAAACTGACTTGTTAAATACACAAAATTGCCAGAATATATATTTCCTGATTGATTGATAGGCTGTTTGATATCCCCAAATGGAGTTCCGTAATGAATCTTGTACTTAGAGGCTGTCTTTTTTAATTTATTCCCCAAAGCATCATATACATACTCGATGTCTGTTAAATCAAAATTGGAATCCTCAAACTCAATGTAAGTAGGAAGATTTAAGTGATTATACTCGATTTTCGATATATTCTTATTCTTATCCTCAATCATATTTCCATTGGTATCGTAAGCATATTCAACAATACTATTGTCTCCATCTGTAAAGCCTGCATCATTTTTAGCTTTATCGTTTACATATAATAACTTATTACCACGATCGTATCTGTAACCTAAATCATCTATTAATCCAAATTCGCTATTGCTATCATCAAGTAGGCCATTACGTTGTAATGAAAGGATATTACCCATTTTATCATAGCTTACTTTTTTTAAATCGTAATTACCACTATTGCTTATCCCTTTTGTTATTCTATTTAAAGCATCGTATTCATATTTATAATTTCTAGCTTTATTATCAGTTTTTGATATCCAATAGATCTGACTAATATTTCCATTATAAAGTGCTTTTCCGCTACCAACATTGTAATTAATTCTTGAAGAAAATAAATCATTTCCTAAATTACCAGAATTAATCCCTGTAAGCCATCCACGTACGTTGTATTTATAATCAACAACTTGCAAAGGCTTGGTTTTGGTGTTTCCAACAGCCTTTTTTTCTAATTGCCCTAAATCATCATAGGTATTACTGGCTATTAACTCAGTAGCGCCATTATTTATTTTTTGATCCTGCGTTAGCAAACGCCCTTGATGATCGTAGGTAAAGGTATCAAGAGTGGTTATCGTAGCATTTGATTTATACTTGTGGTTTTGTTCTGTTTTTAGCACTCTACCCACAAAATCATACTGAATTCGAGTGATATCGGTACTTTGTAAATAGTCATTTTTACTAAACGTGTAAATGGGACGTCCTTTTTTATCGTAGTAAGTAATGGTACTAATCCATTTATCGGTGCCCAGTACACGAACTTTGTTGCCTGTTACCAAGCTTTTGGTTTCCTTGCCTTTGGCCACACTTTGTCCAAAAACTGTTGTAGGTACCGTGTGAACTGGTTTGTCAAAGGTGTAATTATCATAATAATTAACCGTTAATACTTCATTAATAATAGAACCATTAGGATAACTGTACTTTGTATAGTTAAGTGTTGCTTTTCCAAAAGTACTTGCTGCTGTAGTAGCTGTTTCAAAGGAACTATTAGTTGAATTTACTTGACTTTGTACTACAGATCTTGGTAAGGTAAAACTTGCATTGCCATATTTAGCTATCCCTGTATAAACAACTCTTCCAAAAACATCATATTTTGTAAACAACCATTCATTTTTTGTACGCTGAATCGCATCTTGAGTCATTACCGGCTGATCTAATTTGTTATATACAATATACTCACGCCCTTTACCTGGAATTTGCTTTTCTATCAAGCGGTTGCGCTTGTCATACTTATATTGATAACACAAGTCATTTAAAATTGCTGGCGTAATGGTATTGCCTACATTTACTTTTGGTGGTAACACATAAGTGAGATTACCAAAATCATCATACACATAATACGTATCATGAGCTACCCCTTCATTATAAGTGCGTTTTAAAACAACCTGATCTTTTAGGTTTTTAAATTCTTCGGTAGTGTGATTTTTCCCATCGGATACCTTCCAATTTTCGTCCTTTGTTATTGTTTTAAATAAGCTGTTTTTTTTATAAAAACCTTCTTGTATTAATTCTGCTGAATAGCCTCCAAAAGCACCCCCTAAAGCTTCTCTTTTTATTTTAAATAAAGCAACTTCATTAACTGCATTGGATGTATAATCAAATTTAATACTATGATCGGTATCACTTGTTGGACTAGCTTTCCAATCTTTACCCGGAGCTCCCACTTTTAATACTCTGTTTAGAGGCGAAGCTTCGTAAATACGCTCGCTATAGGCATTTGTTCGTGTAGGCAACCACAAAAAATCACTAGCGTAATTGCTCTTATAATACTGCTGGGTAGCGGTATGCATATTACCTGTTCTAAAACTACCCAAAGTACCTGAAGTTTTTATAGGTAAATAGTCTTTAGTTTGCCTGCCAAATCCATCATATTCGATATGGGTAATGATATCTTTTTTATGGGGTGATGCCTTAATGGCTATTTGCTGTTTTGGGCGTCCCAACCCATCAAAATAAGAGACTTGTTCTATGACATGTACATTCTCGGAAGCAGAAGCGCCTGCTTTTTGATAGGTTTTGGTGTGTATGTAATTTTCGGTATTACTTAATGATATCGCTTGTGCATTTAAAGTAGTGACAACTGCAAAAAATGCGACTAGTGTTGAAAATAATGATTTCATAGATTCTAGTTGTTTTTATAGTTGTACTTGTTTTTTGATACTAAATTCCCTGTGGCATCTTTTACATATTCTAATCTATTTTGGGCATCATAATGATAGGTCATCGTATAGCCTTTGGGATCGGTCATACTGGTCACACCAATTAATGGATCATGGGTATAAGTGCTTATCATGGCTTTTGATAATGATGCATGATCCTGAAGCGCTTCTAATTTTGTTTTTAATAGGTTTTCTGCAATTACGTTGGTGTCATCATTTGACAAGGATACAATATCGTTTACTAAACTTGACAAATTACTATTGGCTGTAATGCTTTGGTAAGTAGCGTTTTCAATTTTAGCCACTAGGTATTCCCCCTTATATCCCCATATGTATACTACATGAATGCCATTTGCTCTTTCTATTTCTTGTGGATTTCCATGGGCATCATAGGACAAATATTCTACTTGTTTTTCTAAGGTATTGGAATCGGTAGCTGTACTTATACTTTTAGGTAAAGCCGTACTGATTTGGTCTGTCAAATTAAAAATGCCAAAACTGGTACGCTCAATAGTCGTACTTCCATTTTCGGTAGTTTCGGTTTGTATGGGCGTTGCAGGTTGGTAATCGGCTCCGGCATATTGTAAACGCTTTATGGCATTAAATTCTGCTAGAGTTAATGGCCCACCTGCTAAGGCAGTTTCATTGGCAATATCATCGGGGTAGTGTACTACCGTTTCTGCGCTATCCCCTTCGCTGGTATTTACTGTAATTTTTGTAGGTTGATAACTTTTGTTATTGTTGTACTCATAGCTTGTTGTTTTTACTACTGGATTCTCTCCGTTTAAATCGTAAAAAATCTCTTTACGCTGATCCATATGCCACCACTCACTACGGATTTTGTAATCGGTGAATTTGGCAAAGTGATGTAATGTTTTAATTGACTGAGGTTCGAAACCAGCTGAGTTAGTACCTTTAAAATTATTCATATTCTTACTTGCCCAACGCGTACTTATTCCATACATATATATATCATCATCTTCCTTTGAATATGCATTTTCTTGTTTATAAACAACTACATCATCTGTATTATAAACTTTTTTATTTATCAACTGACCATTATCTAAGTGTTTGTTATTGGGACTGTTCGTTGGGTTAGAAGCTAAGGTTTCTAATTCGTTCTTAAATTCATATATCTCTTTTCCTATAGTTTCGTTAACTGCATTTGTTTTGGCAACACTTACACGATCATAACCTATGGACTGTCCATGTGCTGACGAACCCATAGGAGTTAATGGGCGTGGTGATGAAAATATTTTTTCAACTGATTGATGTGTATATATTCCTGGTATAAATTTAGCTTTTTCATTAAGAAATTCATCAGACCAAGTATGTGAATGCTCATAATTATACTTAACAGGAGCTAATAGTTTGCCCGATGACATGCGTGCTGTCCCATTACCTCCTGTTCCTTGGATTTCATAAATTCCTGTATAATCATAATTTGTTTTTTCTATAAGCTTATCATCGGCATCATAATTTTCGATGGATTTAATACGCAATCCTCCCCCTAGTTGCTCACTAAAATCTTCTTGATAAACTTCTGTTACATCAGCATATAATGACAAAATATTAAAAGAAGGAGTATCATATAAATTTTCAAGTTCTAATGTATATTCCCCAGGATCTAAATAAACAGATTTACTAGGCGTGTACCGTTGAATACGCTTTCCGTTTTCATAATAATCTTGTACATAGGTGTTACCCTCTGTATATGGGCCGTATACAAAATTATACCTAAATGAAAGTACTGGTGTTCCATTACTTCTTTTTAAGGTTCCTTTAATATTAAAAGGTTGAAGAAGATTATCCGCGGCAAAATTATACCTTAAAAAAACAAGAGCTCTCTTTTTGATTGTAAACGAATCTTTAGCATATGGATAGGGGTCAAAACCGGCATCCGCATCTTCTTTACTTGCCGTTGGATTATACATAGCAAACACACCTGCCCCATCTTTTTTTCTATATTTTATTTTTTTTAGTGTAGAACAAGGTTCTTTAGGGCACAAAAACAAATTATTAAAATAGTAATAATCATATAATTCATTTTTATCTAAAAAAAATCTAGAAAAGTAATTATCTGTATATCTGTTCCTATAGGTATTTGTTTCAAAATTAAAAACGGTACTCCCTTTGGTTGGATAGTTTATTTTAGTAAGAGTATATAATTTATTTGCAATAGTATCCACTTCATGTTTATATTCTTCTAAATCTAACTTCCGATAACGAGAAAATTCTTCTTCTTTTGCTCGTTCAGGATCAGATGTTGTGGAAGATAAATTATGTAAATCCAAAAAAGTATCTTTTGTAATTTGGGTTGATGAAGAACTACCATAAAATAGCAAGTGATCATCTACAAAAATATTTTTTTTAAGTAAAGGATCAATACCGCTATTAGGGTAGCCCCATGCGTCAAAATTTTCAGAATCTTTTCTATATGCCTTTGATTTATTTTTATAATATTCAAAAGTGTATGGATTTTTATAAACAGTATCGGTGTTATTTAAGTAATATTCTCTTAAAGTATGTAATGATAACTTTTTTGAATAGCCTAAAGGAGTATTAATATCATTAACATAATTATATAAAAATTGATATCCTTTTAATAGCTCATCATTATTATTGTATATTTCTAAAAATGATAATTTTCTAGCTTCACCACGTTCCGCATATAAATCGTTACGCACACTCGTTTTTAATAAAATATACCCCTGTTCAAAATCAATTCGTTTTAAATAAATAGGCTGAATTGAACTAGAAGATTTTATAGATTGTTCACCAGCTTCCGTAAAAAAATTATATCCTAATTTACCACAATAAGGATCTTCATGAATCTGTTTAAACCCTAGATAATCTCTACCATCACTACAATCTATCCCTAATGGTTGTTTTACTATTTTTCCATTCTTATCAGTAACTACATGTCCATAAGGAATAATTGAAGACACATTAGTTTGGGGTATACTAGTAATTAAAGCATTTTTATCTCTAAAATATTCAAAATTAATTTCCTTGCCTGTTTTTGATTTAATAGTGGTTAAATGCCAAGCACTTACCCTAGAACTAATAGAAACACTACCTGGTTGTACTGGATTCATAGAATAATTATCTACCCTTTCACCAAAATTAAAGTAATACTTATTCCCATTTAAGCTTTCCACCTTCATAAAAGCTTTTTCCTCATTAGGATTAGGTGTTCTTCCATCGGTGGACGTAAACACAAGACCTTCTTCTCTTTTAGTGGAGATACCTCTTGGGAAATCATTCAAAATAAATTGACCTGAATAGCCTGAAAAATTGTAAAAATATAAATCTGGATGCATATCTCTTCGAACAAAACCTGATTTTAATATATATTGTTCTACTTGCTCAGGTGTGAAATTCTTATTTTTTTTATTGTCTGCTGTTAGTTTTATAATAGGCTCACGAAAATGATAACTTTCTTTTTTATTATCACTTAACACTCTATTATCATGCCCTTTGTAATCATCTTTCCCTCTAACTTGAGTGCTAATATTACCCCCTGCATTTAATGTCCATCCTAAACCTACCCAAGTAGCCTCTTGATCTACACGAATACCCGATGCATGATAACTCAAGGTAATAGGCACCTCAATATCCCCTGATTTAATTGTGTATAATGGAATAGAAATATTAGGAACCCCTGTATAATGCCCTACAGGGTATTCGCCATATTTTTGAAATTCTGCTGTAGTGGGTGATAAAGGAGCTAAATTTTCAAAAGCTGCATGTTGCGCATAAGTGACACCATAGCATAGTAATAACAAATGAACTACAAATAGTTTAAGTAATCGCATAGAATAAGTTGGTTAAAAAGTTATTTTCAAAATAAGCCCCTAATATAGAATCTTTTGGCTGTATTTTAAGAAAAAACAAAAATTATTTACTCATAATAAGATATTTAAAACATAAAATCTGTTTTTAGCAAGCTTAGTATTTTTTATGAGAAAAAGTTTATATGTACTTTCGTACTCATGAAGTTTTCGAGGAAGTTTTTATGGCCTTTGGTTCCCTTTTATTATTTGGGTAGCTTGACTATTAAAAAATTGTATGACTGGGGCATTTACAAAAGCCAATCTTATGATTTTCCTGTAATCTGTGTTGGCAACTTAAGTGTTGGAGGCACTGGAAAATCCCCTTTTGTAAGCTATTTAATTGATTTACTCCAAAAAGACAGGCAACTTGCCACTTTAAGTCGCGGTTATAAACGTAGTACTACAGGTTTTCATTTAGCTACTACAACTAGCACTGCGCTTGAAATTGGCGACGAACCTTTACAATTTAAAGTAACCCACCCCAAAACCATTGTTGCTGTTGATGCTAACAGAAAAAATGGTATTCGCCAACTCCGAACACAAAAACCGCTGCCCAAAATTATTATTTTAGATGATGCTTTTCAGCACCGAAAAGTAAGGGCTGGACTTCAAATTTTACTCACTGCCTATTACAATAGATACACCAATGATTGCATGCTCCCTGCCGGAGATTTACGCGAACCCATTTCGGCCGCAGCCAGAGCTTCTATAATTATAGTTACTAAATGTCCTTTGGATTTAAGCAACTCTGCACAACAAAAAATTAAAAAGCAGCTACAGCCTTTAGCTCATCAAAAAGTATATTTTACAGGGATTGCTTATGCAGAAGACATATATGCATCACATGCAAAAGCAAAGTTAACTGACTTTTTAAAAGAAACCTTTTGTTTAGTTACAGGCATTGCAGAACCTGCTCCATTAGTAACACATTTGAAAAATTTAGAGGCAGAATTTAGGCATTTAAACTACCCAGATCATCATGTGTTTTCAAAAAAAGAATTAGAAAAAATTAGCACATATCAGCGCATTTTAACTACTCAAAAAGATTTTATGCGTCTGCAACATGTGCCTGCATTAAAAAACAAGTTATTTTACCTTCCTATAACCATTCAATTCTTAAATACCGAAGAAGATTTTAAACAACAAGTCTATGATTTTATAAAGAATTAATACCTCTTCTAAATAATATACCCCTAACAGGATCACCTCTTAAAAGACTTCTCTAAAAAATCGACAACCTCGGTATCTTCAAGTGCATCTATATAATAAATATTGAAAAAAATTTACGAATTTATTTCATACAGCCCCCTAAAGCCTTTTTGTAGTTTCAAGAAAAATTCTTCTGTTTTATAAGGCTTTGGTATTACATCTGTGATTCCATTGGCATAAAATTCATCCATATGATCTGCTAGCGTTACAGCCGTTAGTGCTATAACAGGTGTACGCATATCAAACTTTCTGATACGATTAGTCGCTTCCACTCCGCTGATCCCTGGCATATGAATATCCATTAAAATTAAATCATAATTAAAATTTTGTGCCATTTCTACTGCTGTTTCACCGTTATCAGCAACTTCACAAATGATTTTATTTTTCTCTAAAATCTTTCGGGTTATCAATTGGTTGATCTTATTATCTTCAACAATTAACACTCTTTTGCCTTCCATTTCTTCGAAATTCACATTCGAAGAAGGCTTTTTAATTTGATTTTTAACTTCATTTTCGCTAAAGGTTTCAAATTCTAATTCAAAATAAAACTTTGACCCCTTACCAACTGTACTTGTCAATTTTATTTCACTACCTAATAGCGATAGTAAATTTTTAACAATAGATAAGCCTAAACCTGTCCCTCCATATTTTCTGTTTACCGCTAGTGATTCTTGATTAAAATTCTCAAAAATATCGTATTTCTTTTTTTCTGAAATTCCTACACCATTATCTTCAACCTCAAAATATAACAGCATTTTATGCTCACCAATATCTTTTATTTTTAGTACATGAATATTAATTTCACCGCCTTTAGTAAATTTAATCGCATTTCCGATAAGGTTAATTAATATTTGAGAAATTTTCAAAGGGTCTCCCTTAAGTCTTTTTGGAATTTTTTGATCAAAATTTAAGTTCAATATATTCCCTCGATCTTCCGCTGCTTTATTTAAAGCTATTAACACATCTGAAATTCGTTTTTTTAAATTAAAGGAAGTAATTTCAACTTCTACCTTGTTTGCTTCCAGCTTATTTAAATCTAAAATATTATTAATTAAAGACAATAAGTATTCGCCTGAAAAGCGCAATGAATTCAAATGTTCCTTTTGATTTTCTGTTGGGTTTTCTTCTAACAATAAATGTGTTAAACCTGTTACAGCATACAAAGGCGTCCTTAACTCGTGCGTAATGGTAGATAAGAATTGTGCTTTAACCGCATTGGCATTTTCGGCGCGTTCTTTTTCTGCCAGCAATTCTGCATTTTTTTGCTTTAACAACTTATTTGCTCGTGCTCGCAACTTATTATTCTTATACAAAGCCAAAGTAAGCAAGGTTAAAATAGTAATTAGGGCAATACTTAAAACAGTAGTAATTTTTCCTAATTTCAAATTCTTTACGTCATCTAAATCAGAAATTTGAACTGCTAATTTCTTTGATAATTCCTCTTCGGAATACTCCAAAGGATCTGGTATTTTAATCAGCATACTTAACGAGTTTGCTGATTGTACATTAGCATTAAAGAAAAAGAAAAAGAAAATAACCTGTAACGTTCGCACCATTAAATTATTGTTTACCAATACTAAATATACTTAAAACGTAGCTATTTTCTTAATTAATTCGATTAATCTTGAAGAATATCCAATTTCATTATCGTACCAACCTATAACTTTTACCATTTTCCCAATAACTGATGTCATTCCCGCATCAAAAATACAAGAATGTGTATTTCCTAAAATATCTACTGAAACTATAGGATCTTCAGTATATGCTAATACTCCTTTATAGGTCCTATTAGCCGCCTCTTTAAACGCTTGATTAATTTGAGTTATTGAAGTTTCTGAAATTACATTAAATGTTATATCTGTTAATGAGCCGTTAGCTACTGGCACTCGAATACCACAGCCCCCTAATGCCGTTGTTAACTCAGGAAAAATACGCGTTAAGGCTTTTGCTGCACCTGTAGTTGTTGGAATAATAGATTGCCCCGCTGCTCGCGCTCTACGCAAATCTCGATGGGGCTGATCATGTAAACTCTGATCACTGGTATAACTATGCACGGTGGTAATATACGCTTGTTCAATACCACATAAATCATTAATTATTTTTATCATTGGTGCCGCATTATTTGTGGTACATGAGGCATTGGATACAATGACATCATTAGCATCAATAATTTCATCATTTACTCCTAACACAATTGTTTTTATGCTAAGATCTTCTGGCGGAGCACTCACAATTACTTTTTTTGCTCCTGCAGCTAGGTGTCCTTTTGATTTTTCGTGAGTTTTAAATTTCCCAGTAGACTCCACTACAACATCCACACCAGGCCAATTACACTTTGATGGATGATCAAATGACGAAAAAACAATCTTGTTTTCATTAACAATAATATGACTTTCATCAAAACTAATAGCACCACGATACACTCCGTGAATACTATCATACTTTAACAAATGACTTAGGGTACGCGTATCCGATAAATCATTAATAGCCACAACTTCAATATCCGAATCTTCATCCAACAACCTAAATAGGCCACGACCAATTCGACCGAAGCCATTAATTGCTACTCTAATAGGCTTAGACATAGATGCAAATTGTTATGTTAAATGTTTTTGCGCTTTATATGAAGAACGTACAAGTGCACTACTTTCTACATGTCTAAATCCCATTTCCAAACCTAGTTTTTCATATTTTTCAAACTGTTCTGGCAAAATAAACTGTTTTACTGGCAAGTGTTTTTTACTGGGCTGTAAATACTGTCCAATAGTAAGTACATCTAAATTTACTGCACGCAAATCTTCCATGGTTTGAATCACTTCGGCTTCCGTTTCCCCTAAACCTAACATAATACCACTCTTTGTTCGATGAATTCCTTGGGCTTTTAAATACCTAAGCACTTCAAGACTTTGTTCATATTTTGCTTGAATACGCACCTCACGAGTTAACCTTTGTACAGTTTCCATATTATGCGAAACTACCTCTGGAGCTTCGGAAATAATGCGATCTATATTTTTCTTTTTCCCCATAAAATCTGGGATCAACGTTTCTAAAGTCGTTGTTGGATTCATTCGTCTAATTGCCTGAATGGTTTCTGCCCAAATAATCGAACCTCCATCGGCCAAATCATCACGATCAACTGAAGTAATTACAGCATGCTTAATATTCATGATTTTTATGGATCGCGCTACTTTTTCTGGTTCTGCCCAGTCAACAGTATCTGGCCTACCTGTTTTTACCCCACAAAAACCACATGAACGCGTACAAGTATTTCCTAAGATCATAAATGTCGCTGTTCCTTCGCTCCAACATTCGCCCATATTTGGACAACTTCCTGAAGTACAAATCGTATGTAAATTATACTTATCTACTAAACCACGAAGTTCTGTATATTTTTTTCCTGTTGGCAGTTTAACACGTAACCATTTAGGCTTAGGAGTTCTTTGGGTTTTAACAGCTGGAGCTTCAATACTCATAAAAAATATTTTTTACAAAATTACGAATCTAATTTATAATGTAGCCTGTATTAAAAAGAAGTTAACACCTGTTCGGATGAATTTATCGCTCAAATAAGAATAAACAAATACCATATACCAAAAGTAATTAAAAAACAAATCCCTAATAGGCTTAACCATTTCATGTATTTATTAGGTTTGTTTGCTTGCGAAATGTAATTTCCAAAAACCAACCTATGATTTAAAATCGCATAAAACGGTGCTGTTAAAAAAGAAACTATCGTTGCTATTTTTACAAGTGTACTCATTTCCGAAATTTGAAAAAATAAAATATAAGCAGTACCCACGGCCAAAATTAACACCCACAATGCATATTTTTTTTCATACTTAAACCCCATCAATTTCAATGTTGTTGACATCGCTCTAGGCGAGGCATCTAATGTGGTTAGCATAGTACTAAACATACACATAAAAGCCGATATTCCTACAAAAACATATGCCAAATTACCTAAATTTTTAGTATACATTGTTAAAAATTGACTGGCAAATGCAACCCCATTATTACTAAAAGTTACACCCGTATTGTACATTACCAAAACCCCCATTAACAAAAAGCATACACCTATAAAAAATGTGCCAATATAACCTATATTAAAATCGAACAAAGCTGTTTTAAATGTATAATTAGTTGTTATTTTTTGCTTTTCATTTGTCCATAATGATTGCCATACCGAAACATCTAAAGGTGCAGGCATCCACCCCATAAAGGTAATTAGAAACGTAAATTCAACAGCTGTATTTGGAAATTGCGGATGCCATACTATGGGGGTTTCATTTTTACCAAAGGCAAACAAAACAGCTATTAATGTGGCTATCGACAAACAAACAACCACAATTTTAACAATTTTATCAAAAAAAGCATACCTCCCAAACAATAAAACTATAGCTGCCAGTACCAATAGTATTACACTCCATATTTTTATGTCAATATGAATATCAAACAAACTTCCTGCTATACCAGCTGTTACAATAGTAACTGCTGTTTGTATCGTAAACATGGTTGCCAAATTAAGCACCGCATAAACTGGTAACACCCATTTACTAATCCGTTGATATCCATGTATAAGACTTTCTTTTTTTACCGAAGCATAACGCGTTCCGAATTGAAATGTTGGATATTTAAAAAGTGTGACAAAAAACATAGCCCAAAGCAAACCCGTTCCAAAAATTGCCCCTGCCTTTGTTGCTTGTACTAAATGAGATACCCCGATGGCTGCTCCTGCAAAAATAAGTCCTGGCCCTAATTTTTTTACTAATGAAAACATGCGTTATTTTTTTGCTGCATTCAAACTTGCCAAGAGTAATTTTTTTGCTCGCAATAATTTCACTTTAATGTTGTTCATTGGCTCATTTAATGCTTCTGTCATTTCCTTATAACTCATTTCTTGAAAATAGCGCAACTGAATCATTTCTTGATAATGCGGTTTTAGCTTTTTTATATGCAACAAAAGTTCTGCTAAATTTTGCTTGGTAATTAATTGATCTTCGGGAGTGGGCGCATGATCCAACACTGTATTAGCCATACTTTTTTCCTGTGCTTGAGTCGCAATTTTCCAATCGTTTTTTTGCTTTCGTATTTGATCAATATGTGCATTTTTAGAAATAGCCAACAACCAACTTCTAAAACTATATTCTGAATTAAATTGCTCTATTTTATCAAAAGCACGCGAAAAACTTTTTATAGTAATCTCCTCGGCTTCAAAATCATTTTTAGTTCTTCTTAATTGAAATTGGTATACATCGTTCCAAAAAGCATCTAATAAAAAACTAAACGAAGCTTGCACGCCTTGCTTTGCATTTTCAATGTGTGAGAGTAATTGTTCGCTATTAATGCTCAAGATTATGCCGACTTTGAAAAAAGATTCTTCATAAATATAAGTATTTGTAAATAAATGCTTGTTAACTCCCATAAAGGGAATAAGTAAATTACTTCTTTTTCTGAAAATTTTAATGCTGCCTTACCTACGACCAAGCCTACTATTAAAAAACGAAGACCAATAAACAAATAAACAAAAGGCTCTTGAAACAATATTCCACCAACTATAGCCAGTACCCAAAATAGGACTTGCGAAAAATACAATAAGCCTAAAGCAAATTTAGTTGTAGCTTTATAATGCTTTATTTGATTTGCTCGTTTATTAACCCAATCTTTTAAACTAGATGTTACCCTTATATTTGTATTAGCAGACGTAGCCAAAGCTACATTTTTTGCAGTTGTTACTTGTTGAACAAATAAATCTTCGGCTCCAGTTTGCTCATTCATATGTGTTGAAAACCCATTATTTTCAAAAAAAAGCTCTGAAGTATATCCATAATTAGCTTCCCAAGCTATAAATGGCTTATTAACCGCTGCCCATCCAAAATTATATAAATTAGTCAACAACCTGTTATAACGCAATATGCTATTTCCAATACCTTTAGTCTTTTTAAAATTTACATACCCCAAAACAAATTGCTTGTCTTCAGTACATAATTTTTGCATTTCACCAATCCATTGAGACGAACAAATTTCTACTTCGGGTGTTGTAAATAAAAGTTTTTGGTGTTTCGCTTTTTTTATTCCTAAGGTTAACGCATATTTTTTACTACCCCAAAAGGCTTCATTATTTTCTACATCAACTATAGTCGCATTACTATTTTCTTTGGCATAAGCTTCTAAAATTTGCAATGTATTATCGTAGGATGCATTGTTTATTAAAACAAGCTCATAATT
This sequence comes from uncultured Aquimarina sp., assembly GCA_947489195.1. Classification (GTDB taxonomy): domain Bacteria; phylum Bacteroidota; class Bacteroidia; order Flavobacteriales; family Flavobacteriaceae; genus Aquimarina. The sequence goes on from CANLCT010000064.1 coordinate 13,885, forward strand.
AGTATGTGACTGATTTTTAATTTGAGCTAAAAAATTTGGCAACTCTTTTTCTTGATTTTTGATGTAGACTAACACCGAAACTTTATCAATAACCTCAGTACTTTTTTGATGTTTTGAAAAAACAAACTTAGAAAAAACAAGATAGTAACCTATATTTATAGTACAGACTACTCCAAAAAAAATTAAAAAATTTTCGTACATAAATGAGTCTTATGAATGTTGAGGCTCACTACAATTTTCGTATTGGTCAGGTGTTTTACCACACAAGGAGCAAGATTCTCCATCTTTATTTAAAAAAGGGCTTTGACTTGCACATGTTCCTGCAAATTTTCCATCTTTTTTTGCCCATATCTTAATTGCAATTCCAGCAAAAGCTAAACCTAACAAACCGATGGTAATAAATAACAATTTCATGATAATAAAATTATAAGTGTACAAATTTACAAATTCAAACTGACGAAAGCCCATTCCTTGCTTTTTTTCTTTCTTTAAATACATAAAATACTCAAAAATTAACAAAATGTAAATTTTATCATATACCGCAAGTAAACTAATCGCTAAAAAACACTAATTTTCGACTAAGTATACTTAACAAATATTAATCTATTTTAAACAAAATAGTTTGCAAGAAAAACCCATTACAAACAAACTAAACCATGTAAACTTGTACTTTTGTAAAGCTCAAACACTCTATGTGTTTTCAAATACATAATAACAACAAATCATAGCAACTTTACAAAGCTTGCTAAATTAAAAAACCATGTCACTAATTATGGCGACATGGTTTCTTGCTTTAAAAAACCCTACTTCATTTTCATTACTAGTCTTAAAAAATTAATAAAAATGCATTTTTAGAGGCCTTTTTATATTAATACACAACTATTACCCATAAAAACCAAGGCAAAAAAGCAATACCCTAAACATTATTATTACTTAAACTGGGATTTTTTATCGTTTAAAAGCGTAAAAATTAACAAATAAATACACTCCCCGTTAATTTGAGAGAAATAACCTTTACCAACTTTGAAAGGGCAACATTTAGTTAAATTTAATAGTTCAAAACTCAACGATTATAAACAATGAAAACAACTAAAAATTTAATGAAGCTAATAGCTGTATTATCAGTTTTTACGACTTCTTTAAACGCTCAAATTTTCACTTTAAACGGAGGCTATCAATCATTTCCTGCTCAAGAAGCCGGAACACCAGATATGCCTAACGGAAATGTACTTGTACGCAAAGCTCCTCCAGCCACAGGAAATGTCGGACGTATAAGGCAATTACTCAACTCTGCAACCATACCCGATGTTGTTATCCAATCAAGACTTACTGAAGGCCCTTTAGCTCGTTACATTGCTCAAATGCCCGCAGTAACATCTACAGCAAACGCTCTTAATAATCGCCCTAACACAGCGAATGCAGCCAATGCGATTATCATTAATAATACCGCTAGCTTAAATGCCAATAGAGACCGAATTCGTAATGATCAAAATGCAACATTTATTTTTAGAGGAAATGTAAACGTAAACGATCCTATTGTAGTTGGCTCTAACAAAACATTTTGGATTGACGGAGTAATTACTTATACCGGACCAAAAAGACCTTTAGCCAATACCGATGCCCTTAGCCCTATACCTATTATTAGAGATGGTGTTTTTAGAATTGTTAGAAAAAGAAATGTAAGCATTCGAGGAACCAAGAGAGGTTTGGTTGACTGTAAATCTGAGCTTCCTTTTGCTTATACTTTAAATTCAAGAGAAATTACCATTGTAGACAATGAGGTTATTAATGGATTTAACACCGTTTTTATTCACCAGACAAGAGATGTTACTATAGAAAATAACTTCTTCTACAACAATGTTAGAAGAGCTATGCACCTTATTGCGGTTAACGGCTTTTCTGTTAAAAACAATTTATGCTATGCAAGTCATTTAGATGGTATTGATGTAGATGCTTTTTGCCAAAATGGAACCGTTGACCTTAACGTAGTACTAGGAGCTACTTTTAGATTTATGCTTTGGACCGAAATTGATGCACATGATAACGTAATGAACAATAATGTAGCAATTCATTTACCAGGACGAAGAAGCCGAGGAAGAGGTGGAATGCAAGAAAATGGTACAGAAAATTCAAGAAGAGGTGTAGGTAGTTTTAGAGGGAGTCGAAATAATGACTGGCTAAACAATCACGTATTTTATCCAGACACATTTAGAGACGGTATTGTTATGCGTAGAGATCGCTTTATACAACACAGTACTATTAAATTTGAAAACAACTATGTTTGGACTGAAGAAGGTAATGGACAAAGACATAATCCTAAACCACAAAACAACAACACCAGCGATGTTCGTTTTTTAACACTTAACAACCCAGCTGCAGGAACAAGATCTAGACCCACAAACCTTTTCCCTAATGGCGGACCAGAAGTTCTTATCAATAGTTCACCTGCAAATTTAACTGGAGCACAAATAAAAGTTACTCCTGGTTTATTTGGCGGAAACTCAACACCAGCTCCAACACCAGCTCCAACACCAACACCAACACCAACACCAACACCAACACCAACCCCGAATCCAACACCAACACCAACTCCATCACCAACTCCTGCACCGCCAACAAATGGAGGGAATACAAATTTAGCTGTAGGCAAAACAGCATCTCAGTCAAGTAATTACCAAAACAATAATGACTTTAATGCTCAAAGAGCTATTGATGGAAATACAAATATATTTACGCATACCAATAATGATGCTAATGCTTGGTGGGAAATTGATTTAGGAAGTGTATCACAGATTACTACTATTCAAGTATTCAACAGAGCGGATTGTTGTCAAAACAGATTGCAAGGATTTCATGTATTAGTATCAAATAACGCTTTTACTTCCAAAAATTTAAACCAAACAATTAATCAGTCTGGGGTAGGTAACTTTTTTACTGCTGGAGAAGCTGCAAGTCCAACAAATATTACTATAAACAGAAGCGGACGTTATGTAAGAGTTCAATTAGCAGGAACAAACTTTTTACATATTGGTGAAGTTCGTATTAATGGTACGGCCAATACCGGCGGCGGTAATAATGGAGGAACTAATAATCCAACATTTGTCTTAACTAAACGAAATGCATCTGGTTTTTCTATTGACGGCAACAACGGAGGAGCTAATCAACAAAACGTGTATTTGTGGAGTAGAAATACAGGAAATGTGAACCAACAATGGGAAGAAATTGATAGAGGAAATGGTTTTTATAGCTACAGAAAAAAGAACACTAATTTTTGCCTAGATGGAGGTAATGGTGGCGCTAATGGGCAAAATGTAAAATTATTTACTTGTGGAGCGAATAACCAAAATCAACATTGGCGAAAAGTGACTATAAATGGAAATTTCCGATTAGAAAAACGTAATGCACCAGGTTTTTCAATTGATGGTGGTAATGGTGGAGCTAGAGAGCAAAATGTATACTTGTGGGCTAGTAGTAATACCAACCAAAATCAGCAATGGAGTTTTGCAAGTGTATCAGGAGCTAAATTGCTAGACAATAATCAGCCTGAGATTACTTTTTACCCAAATCCAGCGCAACATACCGTATTTCTAGATAACATAGAAGAATTTAATACTGTTACTATTTACGATATGCAAGGAGCAAAAGTATTAAGTAAACCACTAAATACAAACGACATAGATGTAAGCAAATTAACTAACGGAGCATATATACTAGAGTTTAAAGGGGATACTTTTAAAAGAATAGAACGAATTGTTATTCATAATTAGAAGTAGATTATAATTTCAACAAAAAAGAGACTGCCCATTTGGACAGTCTCTTTTTTGTTGTATTTAAAATTTTGATTACACCTAAATCAAAATGTTATTGTCTAAATTTATATTTATAAAAATTATTTCATGTAGCTCAGAAGACAAAGTAAGCCGAATCATATTATCATTAATAATTTTAAAGGCTAATACACTTAATAAGCAAAATGATCACCCTTAAAAGATATTTACTTCTGCCTCCAAGTCAATTCTATATATAGATTTAATTTTATCCTGAATCAACTTTGCTAATTCCCATATTTCTGTCCCTGTAGCTTTCCCTGTTTTATTAATTAAAACTAACGCTTGCCTATCATGTACTCCCGCATTTTTATATACACAACCTTTAAATCCTGCTTGATCAATCAACCAACCAGCAGGCACTTTTACCAGATTATCCGAAATAGGATAATGAGGAGCATTAGGGAATTTTTTAAGTAACTCTGAATATTGATTTTTTGGTATAATTGGGTTTTTAAAAAAACTACCACTATTTCCTAACACATTGGGATCTGGAAGTTTGCTTTTTCTAATAGCAATTACGGCCTGAGCCACATCTTTTAAAGTAGGCGTTACCACATTTTTTTTCGCTAACTGATCTTCAATAGCTCCATAACTTGTATTCAACCTATGGTTTTTTATTGTCAATTTAAAAGTAACCTCCGTAATAATATATTGATCTTTTACTTCTTTTTTAAATATAGAATTTCGGTATCCAAATTGACAATCTTCTTTTACAAATAAGCGTTCTTGAAATGTTTCTCTATGAATAGCTTTACAGCTCACAAAACAATCCTTAAGCTCCACTCCATAAGCCCCTATATTTTGTATAGGTGCACTCCCTACACAACCTGGAATCAAAGATAAATTTTCCAGCCCTCCTAAATTTTCCTGAATACAAAACTGCACAAAATCATGCCAATTTTCACCCGCTTTAGCAGTAACCAAAGCATATTCATCAAAACGCTTTACCTCAATACCCAAAGTATTTATATGAACCACCAAAGCATCAATCGCTTTGGTCAATAACATATTACTTCCCCCACTTATCACAAACAATGGAGTTTTATTTTCTTTTAAAAGTTGCAATAAATCCTTTTCATTATTAATGCTTACAAATTGTGTTGCTTTCACATCAATACCAAAAGTATTGTACTTTTTTAACGATACGTTTTGTTGAATATTCATTATTTAAATATAATAGACCAAGTTGACATCACCTAGCAAGATACTCTTTTAACGCCAACCCTAAAATTTCAGTAGCACGTTTTAAGTCTTCTTTTTTTAGCACGTAAGCAATTCGTATTTGATTACGCCCTGCGTTTAAACTCGAGTAAAAACCTGCCGCAGGCGCCACCATAATTGTTTGATTTTGATCAGCAAAAGACTCCAACATCCATCGCGCAAAATCTTCCGAATCATCAATTGGCAATTCAACTATACAATAAAATGCACCTCGCGGCACAGATACTTTAATATTTGGTATCTGTTGCAATCCATTCACCAATACATCTCTTCTAGATTTATACTCGGCCACTACCGCCTCATAATAAGAATCGGGCACACTCAAAGCAGCCTCACTTGCAATTTGCGCATAAGTCGGCGGACTTAATCTTGCTTGTGCAAATTTCATAGCCGTAGCAATCACTTTTTTATTCTTACTTACCATACAACCAATACGTGCTCCACACATACTGTATCGCTTAGAAACCGAATCTACAACTATTGCATGATCTTTTAAATCTGCTTCCTGAAGAATAGAATAATGTTCCGTATCGTCATATACAAACTCCCGATATACTTCATCTGAAATTAAAAACAAATCATATTTTAATGCTAGAGCTGCCAGTTGTTTAATTTCCTCCTTACTATACAAATAACCCGTTGGATTCCCAGGGTTACATATAAGTATAGCCTTTGTTTTTTTAGTAATCAATTTTTCAAAATCTGCAATAGGCGGCAATGCAAAATCATCTTCAATTTTTGATATTACAGGCACTACAGTTACGGTTGATTGTGTTGAAAAGCTATAATAATTTGCATAAAAAGGCTCTGGAACAATAATCTCATCACCTGGATCGGTGATACTCCCCATAGTAAATATAAGTGCTTCACTACCTCCTGTAGTTATCAAAATATCTTTTTTAGCAACATAAATGTCATGCTTAGCATAATATGTCGCTAATTTCTCGCGTAAACTAGGATTTCCTGCCGAATGACTATAGGCTATGATATCTAATGTATTATTCTTTACAGCTTGTAAAGCTACATCAGGTGTTTTTACATCGGGTTGACCTATATTTAAATAGAAAATCTCCCTCCCTAACTCCGTTGCTTTTTCGGCATACGGCACCAACTTACGAATTGGAGACTCGGGCATTGCTTTTCCTTTACTTGATATTTTAGGCATTACTACAAATATTAAGATGTATAATTTTAATCAAACTACCCACAAAGTTTATGGCAGTTAGTTTAATCCAAAAAAAAGCCTCACTAAACAAGTGAGGCTTTTTTTGTAATTTCAAAGAGAATTCGAACTATAGTGCCGACACGTGCTTAGTCAATTTTGACTTCACGTTGGCCGCCTTATTCTTATGAATAATGTTGTTTTTAGCTAACTTATCAAGCATTCCGATAACTGAAGGAAGTAGAGCTGTAGCTTCTTCTTTACCTGCCTCACGCAATTTTTTTATAGCATTACGTGTAGTTTTATGCTGGTACTTGTTACGTAAACGTTTAGCCTCGTTACTTCTAATTCTCTTTAATGCTGACTTATGATTTGCCATTGTTCTCTTCTTTTAATTTCTTTTAAAATTGTAGTCCGTAGGGGAATCGAACCCCTCTTACCAGGATGAAAACCTGGCGTCCTAACCGATAGACGAACGGACCATTATTAATTATGGTTTGCAAAAGTATAATTAATTTTATACTTGCACAAGCATAATTAAAAAAATTGTAGTCCGTAGGGGAATCGAACCCCTCTTACCAGGATGAAAACCTGGCGTCCTAACCGATAGACGAACGGA
>CANLCT010000065.1 GCA_947489195.1 uncultured Aquimarina sp.
CTAATATTCGCATTTTTATCGCTCTTAAATTAGGTCTAATTTACGAAATTAGGTACTAATACGGATAAGCATAATATATTTTTAAATTGATTCTTTAAATCTTCACCCGAATCATAAACCATCTGTTCATTACTAGGAAAAGGAATTTCTTCAATACCAATTAAGTTTAAATGAGTTTCGTTAAGCGCTCTGGTATCACCTTTATAATTTGCAAATTGGTGTTCAAAAACAGTGGTTGTGTTTAAAGGGTAGCTATTTAAGTTTTGTTGTGTGTTATTATCTACAAGTTTTATAGTAGCTTGTACATTAACATCTTTATATTGTTGCAACTCGTAATATTCGCAAACAGCTTTTTCTTTAGTTTCAATTATAACTTTTTGTTTATGCTCATCCAAAACAAAATTTCCTTTCTTATCAAGTAAATATTCTTCATTTATAATTTCTTTTTCATAAATATGCTGTGTTTCTTTAATCCTTTCGGGAGAAATTAGAATGTCGTTGAAAAGAAATAAAATACTGTAATCATACTTGGTATTAGCTGTTTTGTTACTGTGAAAAGCTGTCCAAAAGCTATTTAAATCATAGGTTTCTATGTTTAATAGATCATTTTCTAATGCTTTTGGTATAATTTGATTAGTGTTGTTAATTAATGAAATAGAAACATGTTCAATACCATTTGCATGTGCTTTTTTTAATAAAGAGCGTGTGTTTTTATAATTAGGATAAATAGACTCCAGGTAGGACAATGTTTCATAAGTATTTCTGAAATCATTTTTTGTCTTAGCATTTTGAAATGCTATAGTTCCATCATTATATAAAAATACCGTTAAGTCATTTTTACTAGCAATAATCTCATTGGTATAATTAGAAAATTTGAATACAGCTTTTTTTGAGGTATTTAAATATGGTAACGGAAGCAAAGGTTTGATGCGTTCTTGTCTATGTCTTAGTTTTAAATAAGTATGATAAATTTCATCAAGATTATTTGGATTGTTTTCTTGTGTTAAAAAGGCAATCCGTTTTAAATCTTTGGCACTAGCCTTTTTAAAGGCATCTTCAAGAATGGGTATGTAGGCTTGCTTTTTTTTACTTGTTTTATTTCGTGATAATTTATCAATCGCTTTTTCAATAGAAATATCATAATCACCTTGCGATAGTGACTTTTGCGTGTTTTTTACTCCACTACACGAAATAACAAATAATATTGAAGTGATAATTAGTATAAATTTTTTCATTAGTTGGCGTTTGTGTTAGTTATTCAAAAGCTGTGCCAATTGCGTTTTACACGAAATTACCCAACAATCAATTCCTTTTGCATTCCATTAGCCATGTAAATCAAAATATCTTCGGTTTCAATAGTAAATTCTCTAGAAGGATTTTTAATTAATTGACCATTTCGGTTTACAGCAAGTAATACAATGTTATTTTGTTCTTTTTGTTCAATAAAAGCTGAGGTGTAATTTTTGCCTACCAAGGGAGAATTAGCTGTAAGTTTGGTTTCGCAAATATCTAAATCATCAGAAGAATTAGAAGTGGAAATTAAATCTTCGGTCAATAAAGCCACATTAGGCTCAAACACATAACTGGCGATAAATTTTGAAATAATCTCTTTACGCGGAATAATGTATTGGATTCCTAAGTAATTAAAAGATTCTTTTAATTCAATATTTTCAATGGAAACTACGCACTTTAGATTTTCATATTTCTTTTTTAAGCTAATGGAGTAAACAAGCGTATCTGTATCACTATCAAAATTTATATATACGCGTTTAGAGTTTTTAATATTTACTTTTTCAAGACTTTTAAAATCGTTTAATTCTGTTTGTAATACAAAGCATTTTTTGGTATCATAAAGTTGTTTTATTTGCTTTAAATCTTCTTCATTATCTATAACAATAGCTAATGGTTCTTTTGCTTTTACAATTTGTTCAGCTACTTGTTTCGAAAATGAATTCCAACCAATAATAACGCAGTGATTTGAAATTTTTGTTCCTAAAAGTCCCATTTCTTTATTTTTTAAATATCTTTTAATTCTAACACTTAATTCGGTAAGTAAGTACCCCAAAATTCCTAAGCTTCCTATAACAAACAAAAAGCCAATTAACCTTCCCCAAAAAGTAACGGGATAAAAGTCACCATAACCTACCGTGGTTAATGTAACTAATGAATACCAATAAGCATCGGCTAGGTTGGTAATATTGCCATCTGGAAAACTAGATTCTACAACATATAATTGATACACTAAAAAGTTATAGCCTAAAAGCGTGGCTAAAAAAACGAGTATTTTTTTAGTGTTTAACATAAAGAATGAAGCTTTTTAAATTGCTCTAGTTTTTCGAGATTACAACTACTCAATTCAATATAACTTTTATTGCTTTCCGGAAAGGTGTGAATGGCTAAATGACTTTCGGCTAATAACCAAAAACAAGTGTAACCTTGGGTGTCAAAATGATGTTCGGTAAAGTTGATAATAGTAAATCCACTATCGGTTAATTGCTTTTCGAATATTTTTTTTAAGCTGTCGGGCTTGGTTTCATTTATCCACAATTGATGATTGTAAATTTGAGCTTCGACTTCTTTATATTTTATATCCATCATTCTTGTTTTGAATCCCAATTTAATTAAGAAATGTTATTTCAATTATTTCACTTTCTAGTTTGTAAAGTTATTCTAAATACACTTTTCTGTATTTTATAACAAAAAAACACTAGAATCAACACTTCATTTTAATTATAAAAAAAAGTTAAAATACTAAGTTCAGCATCATTTTATTCAACTGTCAAAATTGTCAATTCGAGTAGTTTTCGATAGAAAATTGTATCGAGAAGGGCAATTTTGACACGAAAAAGATGATTCTCGATATAAAATTCTTACAAAATTTCACTCGAATTAGCCTCTTTTTCTTATATCGAACTCACGTTAAAAATAGTTTTTTATAAATTATATTTTTTTCAATTTTATTCACAACTCACAACTCACAACCAACTAATACAAATCCCAGTTTCCTTTTAAGTAATATTTATACAAAATCGGATGATGTATTTTATTTATATCGGTGCTATCAATAGTGGTTTTACTAAAAAAACGATCCTTACCAAATGAAGTGACTAACTGCATAGCTTCATTATTAATCCATTCGGTTTTAATGTTTTTAAAAGTGATGTTTTTTAGCGCATTTTTCAATGCAATAGGATTATTTTTTTTGGTACCTAAAATCCAACCCCATTCGCCCATAGAAATAATTTGATTATGCATAGCTACCGTTTTAAAATTAGCCGATTGCAAGGTGTTATTTATACAATTAAATGCTTTTGTGGCAAAATAAGGACTCCCAGCTTGGGTAATGATAAATCCATTTGGGCGTAATTTACGATAACAATGCGTATAAAATTCATGCGAATACAAACGACCTAATTCAATATTTCTTGGGTCGGGTAAATCAATAATAATCACATCGTAAAATGAATTGGTATCTTGTTCTAAATGATTGTATGCATCCTTATGGTAAATGTTTAGTTTGGAACTGCTCATGGAACCGTTATTGATATTTATCAAAACAGGATGATTTTTTCCTAAATCAGTCATTTTTTGATCTAAGTCAACCATATCAATTTTTTGAACGCTTGGGTATTTTAATAGTTCGCGAACCGCACAACCATCGCCACCTCCTAAAATTAAAATATCGGTAGGTTTTTGAGCTAACTGCATGACTGGATGTACTAAAGGTTCATGATACATTTCCTCATCAATAGTGCAAAATTGTAAATTTCCGTTAAGGTATAACCAGTGTTCGTTTTTCCACTCGGTTAATACAATTTTTTGATATTTAGTTTGCTCGGAAAAAATAACTTTGTCCTTGTATTTTTTTTGCTCGCCCCACTGAATGATCGGTTTGGTATATAAAATACCAGAAATTAATATGCCAAAAGTGGTTAAAAGTAAGGCATTAAGCTTTTTTAAACGTGGTAGTTCAATTTTTTCTTTAAAGCGAAATAATACAATGGCTGCTACTAAAAAGTTAATAATTCCTAATACAAAGGGCGTATAGGATAAGCCTAAAATGGGTAAGCCAATAAAGGCAAAAAACACACCACCTAGCAAGCTACCGTAATAGTCTTTTTCAAGAATAGAGGAAATATTGGTTTTTAAATCCTCATATTCTTTATTAATGCGAACCACTAAAGGAATTTCCAAACCAATGAGTAAACCCACAAGCATACTTAAGCCATAAATTAAGATTTCGTAATACATGGAAAAAGCAGCAATAGTATATACAATAACCGAAGAAAAGGCAACAACTAAGGATAAACTTACTTCGAGAATTAAAAAATTCTGAATTAAATTGGAATGAATTCTTTTGCTTAATCGGCTTCCTAGTCCCATACAAAACAGCATGAGCGAGACAATCATAGTCCATTGAAAAATGGAATTACCAATAAAATAAGTAGCTAGGGTAGAAAGTACATACTCTGCAACAATCCCTGCAAAACCAGTAGCAAAAATGGCCGCCTTTAAAACAAAAGAGTTGTTTTTTAAAAAGTCCATACAATTAAAATAGCAGCACCTATGTATGCAAAAGCTTCAATAAGACCTGCTCCAATATTTGGCTTTTTTTGATTAATAATTTCGTCGGTTAAGCGTTGACCAGGGAGTAAAATTTTATCAGAAACATAACGCATTATAGGTAAAATGATAATCCCTAAAACGGTATATAAGCTAATGTCAATAATTGAGGTTTGCCAATTAGTAAAGGGGGCTACCAGTGCATTCATAATAATTAAGCTAATAGAAACAATGGCCCCTGCAAAAGCAGTTCCTGCAGCTACATTATCTTTTTCAATCTCGTCGTGAATATCATATTTCATCCATAAGCTAAATACTTTTGTACTTATAATTAGCATGATGTTTCCAATAAACCAATAGCCTATAAAGGTAATAAGTCCTTCAGTCAAGCTAGAAGATTCGCCCACAAGCGCACCGTATAATAAAAAGGCATTTCCTAAATAAATAGCGGCTTCAATAATTCCGGTACCTTCGTTTTGATCTTGTAAAATTTCTTTTTTTACAGAGAATTTAGGTAACATTAATTTATTTGTTATCAAGATAGAAATATGAAGTAATATGATGCCAAGGGTACCATAAATTCCTATCAATTTGGCATCTTCAATAAAACCATAGCTTTCGCCAGATATAGCGGCAATTAAAATAACGGTTATAGCCGAAAAATATCCCACATAGGCAATACTAAATGCCAAGTTATCCTTTTCAACAAGCTCATGAGCAACAAGTATGTTCGGATTTAAAACATTGTAAAGAATTTTTCCAATAAAAAACAAGGCAAAGGCAATGGCTAAGTAACCCAAACTATGGATTACTCCATTGATATCTATAAAATCTGTTAGTGTATTCATAAGATTTTTTATTATTTACCAAAACCACCACTTCTTCCTCTTGATGTTGAAGAAGTGCTAAAACGATTGGTGTTTCGTGTTGTTTTTGAATAACTTTTACTTGAGGTATAGCCTCTGGATTTTAAACTGGACGAGCTTTGTGCTACCTTACTTTGGACTTTGTTTTTAAAAGAAGCAGGTTTTTTGTTCCAACTGGTATTGGTGTTGGTTTTGGAACGGGTGCCATATTGGTTATTTCGACCGTAATAATCTGAGCGACCACGGTAATTTCTACGATAGTCATTCCAATCATTTCTGGGGTAACCGTAATAACCACCATAACCGTATCGAGGACCAAAAAACAGGTCGCTCATTAAACGATAACGTCCATAAAAAGCCCAAAATGAACTACCGTTGCTGTGTGTTTGCCATTGACCATATTGCGGATTTCCTACATATCCATTGGCACCAGCAGGAGCAGCGTTTTTATCGAGTACACCGTTTTCTTTATTTAAAATAGTCATTCCTAAATCATTTTGATGATCTTCAAAAACAATAGGAGAAACCTCTACCCAATCCGTATTTTCAATTTTAATATCGGTGGCCTGAGCGGTCGTATCTGCTAATTGTTCTCGCGTTAGGTTAGGTTTTGACTCTTGTAAAAGAATACGGTATTTGTGGTAATATTTGTCAATATCTTCCCTGTAGTCCATATCGGCAAGTATGACTGTATAGTCATTTTTGTCGATGTATTTAGTGATCAAATTATCTACGGGCGATTTTACAAATTTAGGTCGTTGCTCAGTATTGCCTCCGCAAGAAATAAGGCACAAGCAGATGCTAAAAATGGATAGAAATAATGGGCTAAATTTATTCATATTGTGCTTGGTTAACTTACAGGCAATATATTACTTATTTCGAAAGGTTTTACCTTTTTTCCGATACTCGCTTCAAATTCATTTTCGCCCCATTGTTCAATAGTTAAAAAATGGGTTTCGGCATCATTTTCATAGTCAAAAGAGATCAGTTCACTCCAATTTTCACTTTCAACATCTCGGTAATAACCAGGGGATTGTTCGTCAAAATGATAGCTTGTACCTTCGTAAATAATTAGGTTTGGAAATTTGTCGTGATTTTCAAAATAAGTGGCTACATCTTCTCCAAGTTTACGAAACTTTATTTTTTCAGAAATAACAATTTCTAAACTTTCATCTTCTTCAATGTTGAGGTAACGTGTTTTTCCACGGGATTCAATTAAAAACTCACGCGAAAAAAAGTTGTCACCCCAGTCGTATTCTGCCATTTTTTTAACCGTCCATGTTTCCATGTCGTAATCCAGTAAATAACCTTTTTCTAGGTCCGTTACTTGTATGTTTGTAGGATCAAAGTGTGTTTCTTCTTCTTCCTTTTTTTTAAATATATCGAATATGCCCATTTTAGTTAAATTTTAAATATATAATAATAAGAACAATAATTACATTAAGCGGTAGCATCCAATAAACCCATGATTTAGATGTTTCAGAAATTATGGTTTCTTTTATTTGAGTATCTATTTTAGTGAATAGTTTATCTGACGCTAGTGTATTATTTCCAGATTCAATATCATTTTTAAAGTCTAATACTAAGTCCAAAATGGGTATGCGATTGAGTAAAAAAGTAATTCCTTTTACTATAAATTTTGGGAGTTTAGAAAATACTTTTTGATACACTTCTTGAAGATTAATTAGTGTTTTTAAATCTTTAGACTTAAGATCTTCTTTTTTTGAATGAAAAATAGATGAAACTTTTTCAATTATTAGATTACATGCCTTTTTTATTAAAAAATTGAATTTTTCATATGCTATTTTAATGGCACTATTTATTGCATTTCGATAAGATTTATAATAAGCAATTCCAACAAAAATAATACATACAATTATTGCTAAAAATAGGTGTGTAATTTGAATAGTTTCTGACTCGCTAGCAAAGTATTTATAAATAGCGTAGCATGCTAAAATGAAATTTACAAAAGCAAATAATATAACAGTTAAAATTAAACCTTTAATAACTTTTAGTCCTTCAACTCCGTTTTTTCTTAAAAAAGTCAAGGGGTTTCGTTCAATATTTAAGCTAGTTTGTGCAAGTTTTTCGAAATCTTCGTCATTAAATTTTGTTGAATTTGTAGTTGGTTCCATATTATTTCTTTTGTAATTAAATATTAAGAATTTAAAGTTAATGGTTTTAAGTTGTAATTATTTAAGTATTTACAGTAGCATATATTTATTTTTCCAACCCACTCTTCAACACTTCCTGAATCCCCATTAAATTCTCGCTAAACTGCATCATTTGTGCCAATACTTGTGCCATTTCGTTTTTATCGCCAAAGCCTTTTAGTTTGTTGTTTTTTACAAAGGTTTCCTTTATAATTTCCCATCGCGGATTTTCTTCACCAGTAATGGTATTTGTAAGCTCTTTGTACTTTAATAAATTGGCTTCGGCGGCACTAGTTAGGGTTTGTGATTCGTTTTCGTAATGCGATAGGAGCAGGCTTTGTAATTCCTTTTCGTTCATAATAGGAACTACTTTAGCCACTAATTTACTCATATCTCGATACGAACCTTGTAATTTAAATGAAGGCTCGGTACGGTAAGCATCTTCCATGGCTGCCGATTTAATGTAAGTTTCATTTACTTTGAGTACGGTGTTGCGTATAGTAATCACTTTTTCTAGAATGGATACGTAATCCTGTATCTCCTGTTTGGTATGATTTCCTTGGAGTTCAATACCTTCTTGCGAACCGGTTTCAACCATTTCAATCAATTTATAAATATCATCAAAATATTTGCTGCTTAATTGATATAGTATAGGATTCGAAGTCATCGCATTTTCAATTAAACTCAACTTAAACAAATCGGCAGTATCACCAATAATATCTCCTAAATTGTATATATCGGCTCGGTTGGCTAACATGTCTGGAATTTGAAATTTTTCGCCACTTTCGGTATACGGATTTCCTGCCATAATAACACAGAATTTTTTGCTGCGTAAATCATAGGTTTTTGGTTTGCCTTTATAAATTCCTTCAATTTTTCGAGTTCCATCGGAAAGCGAAATAAATTTTTGTAAAAACTCGGGATTGCAATGCTGAATATCATCTAAGTATAGCATCACATTATTCCCCATTTCAAAAGCAAGATTTAGCTTTTTTAGTTCCTCACGAGCAGCAGAGTTGTTCGCTGCCATAGGATCAACCGAAGTAACCTCGTGACCAATAGCAGGACCATTAATTTTCATAAATACCAAGCCTAAACGATTGGCCAGATATTCCATTAAGGTTGTTTTACCATAACCAGGAGGCGAAATTAAAAGCAACATTCCCATACGATCGGTACGTTTATTGTCGCCAAGGCTACCTAATTGCTTGGATAAGTTGTCGCCAAACAAAGGCAAGTATACTTGATCTATTAATTTATTACGCACAAAGGAGGAAAGCACTCTAGGTTTAAATTCCGAAAGTTTTAGACTGTCTTTTAATTCTTCGGTCACCTGATGTTTGGCATTTTTATAACTTTCAAAAGCAGGCACTTCTACTGCAGTGAAAAGTGTTACATCTGAAATAAACTGGTGGTAATCGAAAGTGAATTTGCCTTCGGTTATTGTGGGGTGACTTCCTTTTAAGTTTTCGATAATTTGCAAAGGATTCACATGTATCACTTCGGCCGTTGAGGCATCTTTAAACAAAAGCAAGCAAACGACCTCATGTGCGTAGGCTTGTAAATTTGAATGGGCTATTTTTATATACGAAGTAACCCATTGCAATGCCAATTGTATGACCTCGTGAGTTCCGTTTTGTTGGGTTGCATTGTCAAGCGATTTTTTAAAAGCAGTAATTCCTTTTTTGCTTTCCAATTCTTTGATAAATGCATCGTGTATTTCTTGAGCGGTTTGGCTAATACAAAAAACAGTGTCATTTTGTAACTCATAAAATAAGTAGGAAGCCACATCTGTTTCTGTAAAAAGTGAATTTACAGTTGGTATTCCTGTATTTTTTTCAAGCAATTGAGTTGTGGATATATATTCGGCTAACTCATCAATGATGCTTTGGTAAGCGGTACTTTCAGGAAAAATAGCAACTACCTCGCCCGAAGCTTTAATTTTTTGATTCCAATACTCTTTTTGTACCGTAGGTAAACTGTGCCAAAAAAACTGCCCATAAGCTCGAGTAATTGAAGGAAAACGCAGTAGGCCTAAATCATGATTTTTAGTAACCAAAACTTTTAAAATTTTAGCCGCATCAGTATCATGCACTCCTTTAACATAACCCTCTGCATAATTTTTACTGCTTTGGGTTTGTATGAGTTTTAGTAATTCTTCTTCCGTTTGTTTTTCTAAGCTTTCTTTTGGATTGTTGGAAAATACTTTGTATGCCAAATATGTCGAGCGGTACACTTTTTTATTTTCGGAAATTAATTCCTGGTTCCAATATTTTTTTGACTGAAGCAGTATTTCATTTTCAATTTCCTGATAAAAATCAGTGCCTGTTAAATGGTATTGTAACGCATCGTCTTTGTATACAATAGTTAAATCTAATGCTTGTTTGTTTACACCAAATTTGTGCTTACCCAATTTTATAACATTCTCACCATCCTCGTATAAATCTTGTTTGTCCTTAAGTTTTCGAGTGGCATCTTCCTTAGCGACTTTTAAAGCGGTTTCAATAGTTTCAGCTTTACCAGCGTCATCTAATTTTTGTAAGCTTTCAATAATATCTCTAAGCTTATTAATCATTAAGTCTGAAGCAAAATAGCCATTGATTTCGGCAACGTTGTCAAAACTCAACGCCTTTTTGGTAACCCCTTTTAAAATTCGGTTTGCAGAATTTTCTAGGGCAACTGCTTTTTTGTTTCGGGCCTCAATTAAACTGTTTTTTCTAGTTTCGAAGGCATTGTAAACCTCTTCGCGTTTTTCAATAATTTGAGAAATAAAATCTTCAAAATCGGCAAAACGCCCTTCTAAATCTTCTAGCTGAACCGAAACCTTGTTGAGTAATTCGTCCGTTTTTTCGGGTGTGCTAGCAATGTCTAAATAGTTAATAATACTTTGATCAACCAGTTTTAATTGAGCACCAAATTCGGCAGTGGCTTCCTTACTGCCTAATGATTTTATGCTGTTTTTTATTCCCGCTTTAAGCTGATTAATAGTAGCAAAAATTAAAGAAATATTGTCAATTATTTTTGTTGAATGCGAGGTGTCCTCAATTTGCAAATTAGATACAATGTCGATTAGCATCTCTAAATCCGTAGCAATTTGATTGACTTCTTCCTCTAGTTTTTTTGCAGCAATTACTTTTTTGATACTTTCAAGTGCCGTTTGCTTTTCTTCTAAACGTTTATGATAGGGCAGGAGGGCTTTGTCATCCAATAAAAATTGGACACAACGTTGCGAAATTCGATCTGTTTGTTCGGCAATTTCTGCTTCTAAATCGCTGATAAATTGTTTGTCCACATAGCGGATATCATTCATGCCAATAACTTCTCCGCGCAGGCTACGTAATTGGGCTAATACCTGAACAAAATCATCAATAGATTTAAACGAACTGCTTTTTATTTTACTAAAAACACCATTGGCCTTAGCTTTGGTTTCTTGAGTGGTACTTTCAGCGGTTTTTCGGAGTTGAATTACTTTTTCAAACTCGTCAATAGCGGCATTGGCAGCGGCGTTAATTTCATCTAAAGGAACGGCTAAATCAAAGGTGTCAGGTTCTCTAATCCAATAGTAACTATTAGTAATGTCACTTGAAAATTTAGCAATATCATCGTACAAGCCATCGTAACTATCCTCTTTATTTAGGAGCGTAATTAAACCCTGGCATTCCGCCATAGCTTTAACAATATCTTTGTTTCCTATTTTGTAAAGCAAAGTGTCCGTATGTTCCGACGGAATGACATCTCCTTTCATAAAAGGCGTTTGCCAAATTTGAATTACATGGTGTTTGGTTTGTTCATCTTCGGTTTTAAAATAGCATAATTCGCCCTGTGTTAAAATGGTAAAACCATTACAAATGATAGGTGTTTTTACCTGTTGCTCAATGACATTATAAGACATTAAAACATATAGGCCTTTTTTACTTTCGTAGAAAACATATAAATAATCTTCTCCATTAGGGGAGCTTATTTTTTCTTGAAATTTAACATCGTTAATTCCATTGTCAAATAATTTAAAATCGCCAGACTGCAAGTAATATCCATCGGCAAAAATGACGCCTTGTTCATCGGGTAATAAAACGCAAGCATCTTTGATACTTTCAATTTTTTTAACTTCTTGAATTTTATGGTTGTATACAAAATAACGAGGTGCTTCCTGAAAGGGTTTAATTTCAATAGCAATTAGGTTGCCTAAGTCTGCATAACGGTATTGCCCATCATCCAAAGTTTGGTCAACTAATTCAACAGTTTCGTTATAAATTCCTTTGCCATCATTGGTGTTGTCTTCGATTTTAATGGTTAAATCGCCACCAATGGTTTCTACAAAAACTTTATCTAATATTGAAATATGCGGATGGTCACCATAACGATGCATATCACGAGAAACCTCGATCCAATTAAACTCGTGTTGTTTTGGAAATTTAAACTCGTGCTCGCTTCGGTTATCTATATAAGTAAGTTGTCCATCATTAATTAACCATTTAAAGGTTTTAATGTCGGTAGGACTATCACTTAATTGAAACACCATATGCAAGTAATTGCCAACAATGGCAAACTTAGAAAATATGGTGTTTCGGTAATATTTATATAGGTTTTCAAAATCGCTTACAAAAGTAGGGTCCTCAAATAGCTCTAAAGGCTGAGGTGTAAAATGATCTTCTTCGTATTTGTAAACACTAAAAACATCTGCTAAAGTCATTTCGGTACGCAAGCCAAAATGTACATTGTACCCAAAAATACAATGAGCGCCAATAGTTACAATATCGCGTGCAATACAGTTGTTTTCGGTATTAATTCTATTGTTAGCAATCAATTTGGTTTCAACACTTCCAAAAACTTCTTTACGGGCATCATTTAATAGCGCTAATCGTTGTAGCAGTTCCGTTTTTTGTTTTTGTAAACGGTTTTGGATAATCTCGTATGTACCTCCTTCGAGTTGTTGTGTACTATTTGTGTTGTTTTGTTCCATGTTGCGTTACTTTAATTTTTTAACTACAAATTTTATTTGGAGTTACTCCGAAGAGCTTCCCTCCTCCTTGAGGAGGGAACGATTTGTCTCTGACAAATCAAGGGTGGTGTATGCTCCCTGATACATATTACGTGGGGATTCATTACCACCTCTTTCTTTCGCTTTGCGAAATTCATTCTCCTCCTTACTAAGGAGGAGAATCTTTGAGACGTTTTAGCGAGCTGAAACTTAGGTTTTAAAATGACTTTCAATTTCCTTAAGTACTTGACCCAAATGATCAAAGACCATTTTGTTTTCAAAACGAATGATTTTAAAACCTAAGCCCTCTAAATACTGTGTTCTAATTTTATCCTTTTCTATAATCTCAGGGAGATTATGTATTGCTCCATCTAATTCAATAATTAATTTTTCTTTAGGACAATAAAAATCGGTAATGTAATTGCCAATGCTATGTTGTCGACGAAATTTTCGACCATTTAATTGACTTTTTTGCAAATATTTCCATAGAAATGCTTCCGCAGAAGTGCAGTTGTTCCTTAGATTTTTACGGTAAGTTTCTAAATATTTCCTATTGTGTATTTGCTTTTTGTTGGTCAATTTTTAATTTTTTTATAATTATTAAATATCAATAGGTTTAGACTTTTTAAATATATCGGTAGTAGGTTCTTCTTCATGAAATTTTATTCTATTTTTAATGTTAACCTTAATTTTGAAAATTGAGACCTTCCACAAAATGTCAGTAAAATAACCTTTGAATTTTATGTATTTTAAAGAGTCTCCAGGATGAGCTTTTCTATAAGTTTCTTTTTTTGCTTTTAAATGAATTGTATCTTTTGCTTTGTTTATTATTGTAAAAATATACCCATTAGGATCCGTTTTTTGTTCAGGAATAGGGGCGAAAGGTGTTCCTTCAGAACTTCCCCCGATGAGTCCTGTATTATTAGAATATGTCTTCTTTAATATTATACCCTTATGATATTCTTTTTTCAAGAATAAGGTATCAATTGATAGAAAGGTAACGAAAACAGATATTGAATAAATTATTATTCTTGTTTTAGACATATTAAATAATTTCATTTTCAAATAATTTATTTCAATCCACCGTTATCCACGTGTTATTTTCGTTATCCCAAACTTGATTTTTTGTGGTGGTTTCGGATACTACATTTTCCACCGTAGATCGATCCGTTAAGGTAGAACCATCGTTATGTTTTGTGGTTTTATATACCGTCATTTTTTTAATGGTAGTAATGGAACCTTTTTCGTTTTTTTTGCTAATCACTTCATCAATCACCGTATCAATTTTAATAACACGCGCTTCAGTTTCAGTAGCAAGGTTGTTTTTGCTACTATCTTGATCTTTTTTGTTTGATAGTGTACAGCTAATAGCGGTAATAATAATTAGTAAGCTGAGTATTTTTTTCATTGTAATTAAATATTAGAGTGATTGTGTTGTGCATTAATAAATTACAATTAGGGTATCAGACAGCACTCCGATCATTTGTGCTGTCCGATAAATACTAACAATATTTACCCTAATTTTTTGTCAGATAAACCTAATCCTTTTGCCAAATTGGCTAAGTTGCTAAATAAGTTTTGTTCGCTATTGTCAGTAGATTTTCCTTTTAAATCTAGTAATAGATTTGCAATAGTTACATTTTTGATATCCTCCGATGAAATTCCGTATTTGGTAGCAAAACCTTTTACTTTTTCTAATAGATTTCCTTTTACATCATCGCTACCTAAAATGGCATCTTTAACCTGAGTAATATTGTCTGAATGGTTTACTAAACGGTCTATACCTTTTGATTTAGTGATTTGTCCAATAATTTGATCAAAAAACATGGTTTCTCCACCAACAATATCAATATTAGCAGCTTTTAAGGCAGCGCCAATAACATCTGCTTGTGCGTAAGCAATTTCTTTTTGGATATTAATTTCGGCCAAGTCCACTTGTAATTCCTTATCCAAACGCAATTTGAATTCTTCGTGCTCTTTACCAACACCATCAAGCTTTTTCATCGCTTCCGCTTTTTCTTCAATACCAGCAGCTTCGGCTAAGGCGATTTCTTTATCACCAATTGCTTTTGCTAGTGCTTTTTCTTTGATGACTTCTGCTTCAGCAATACCTTCTTCTTTAGTGGCTTCTGCTTTAGCTAAAATACCAGCAGCTTCTGCTTTAGCTTTCTTTTCCACAAGAGTAGCTTCCACTATGCCTTGACGTTCATTGGCATCGGCTTTGGCGTGCATTACTTGTGCTTCGGACATTCCAATAACAGCTTCTTCTTTTGCAGTAGCTTCGGCTAAAGTTTTACGAGCTTCTGCTTCTTTTTCACTGGCTTCTTTTTGAGCCTGAGCTTCAATGTTAATTTCTTGTGCTTTTTGTTTTGCAGCTTCTTTTTGTGCTTCGGCAGCTTTTATGGTGGTAATTAAAGCTTCTTCTGCAGTAGCTTCGGCAATAGTAATTTTAACTTGTTTTTCACGATCGGCAGTTTTAAAAGCTTGAATATCTTTCATGTTTTCTTGCTCTTCAACCACTCCTTTTTCTAGGGTTACACGATCGCGAATCACATCTTGAATGTTCTTTTTCTCAACTTCAACTACTTTTTCTTTTTCAATTTGTGCAAGTGTTACAATACGTTCTCGTTCGGTTGCTTCAAGCATACGGTCTTTTTCTACACGTTCCGTTTCTACAGCATCGGTGCGGAGCTTATTTTTTTCGGCAACAATAATTTGACGCTCCATGTTTTCTTCTGCAACTTTTACTTTTTCTTGAGTAGCAATACGTGCAGTTTCCGATTTTAGGCGCTCTTCTTCAGAAACTTTTAAAATTTCAGCCTCTTCACGTGATTTGATATTAGCTATTTCACGTTTCTGTTGTTCTTCCTTTTCGGCAAGCTGTTTGTCTAACTCTAAAATGGCTTCTCTAGCTTCCACGTCTTGTTTGCGAATCACTTTTTCTTCATCACGTTTAATTAAGTTGGCTTTCATGTTTTGAGCCGCCGTTAATTCAGTGATTTTTTTAATTCCTTCAGCATCTAAAATATTATCAGGTTTTAGGTAGGTTACCGGAGTTTGCTCTAGGTAGTCAATGGCACAATCTTCTAGGGTATATCCGTTTAAGTCTGTTCCAATAATGTCTACAATTTCGTCACGAAACTCTCTACGAGCCTCATATAGTTCTGTAAATTGAAACTTTTTACCTACGGTTTTTAAGGCTTCCGAAAATTTAGCTTCAAATAATTCTTCTAAAGTGGATATGTCCGAAGCTCTTTCGCAACCAATGGTTTGTGCTACTTTTTTAATAAAGTCGACTTCGTTATTAACACGTACAAAAAAGGCAACTTTAATATCGGCACGCATATTATCCTTACATACCAAACCATCATTTCCAAGACGTTCAATTTGAATTTTTTTAACCGAAATATCCATAATTTCCAATCGGTGAAATACAGGAACCGAATACATACCTTTATCGGTAGCCACTTTAGTCCCTTGAAAACCGGTACGCACTAAGGCTTGACCTTGAGGGACTTTTTTGTAAAACATTGCAATAATTGCAAAGTATACAATGATCAGGAATACGAGTAATCCTATTCCAATAGCAATAAGTTGTAAAATGTTAGTCATAGTTTAAGAAAGTTTAATCGTTATAAGTTTTTACGTAGTAATAGTTTTTATCGGCTGATTGTTTTATAATTAATATATTTTCGCTGTAATTGATTTGTTCGCCGTGTAATGATTTTACATAAATATTCATAGGGTTACCTTCGGCTACGACCTCGGCAGATCCCATTTTATTTTCTTTAATTGTGGAAAGCATTTTTCCTTTTCTTCCTACTAAATCAATAGGTTTGTCCCCGTCTTTATTAAGGTTGGTAAAAAAGCTTTTAAAAGGGGTAGTAAAAATTTTAGTTAGTAGTAATGAAGGTATAATTCCGGCTAAAAAAATTACAAAACCAAGGTTGTTATCATATGTATGGGTTAATGTTGTTGTTATGGTGGTACATAACCACCAAATAAAAATCCAACTTGTAAACGTAAACATAAAGGGCAACCCAACAAAATTGAAATAGATGAGTACAATTTGCCACCATTTTAGTGGTTTTCGGCGGTTGGGTACCACATCTTCTTTATTAAGTTCGGCATTAGCCACATCTTCAAAATCTAGATTTCCACCTTCGATACTTGTATGGGTATTTACATCAGCATCCACTTCGAGGTCAACATCAACATCGGCGTCAATATCAATATCCACATCGTATTCAAAATCGACACCCGAAATCATGGTAAATAACCAGTATACAATAAGTAATAGCATTAATATGGTAAGTATGCAATTTACAGGCGAAAAGACGATGTGCGATAGTTGTTCCACAGTGAGTAGTTATTTAGTTAGTGAACTGTTGTTTATTAGTTGAGAGTTGTTTTTAGGCTTAGGTTTATGTAGATCTAATTATCCCGCTTTTCAAAATCCTCTGCTTTTCGTTGTTTTATTTGATAGAAAATAAAATAAATCAACAGAATAATAAGTCCGCCACCGAGCAAGCCATTCATACCTAAAACCATAAGTTCAATATGTTTCATTAGGCGTTGATTTTTACAGCCGTACCATAAGCTAAAATTTCAGAACAACCTTGCATTACCATAGATGTGGTTAATCGAACATTGATAACGGCATCGGCACCTAGACGTTTTGCATCTTGTTCCATGCGTTGCATGGCTTGTTCACGTGATTCTGCTTGCAGTTTGGTGTATTCGCTAATTTCGCCACCAACAATATTTTTAAGAGTAGCAAAAATGTCTCGTCCAACATTTCGAGCTCTAACGGTGCTCCCTCGAGCTACACCTAAAATTTCATTGACTTCTTTATTTGGAATGTAATCTGTTGTTGAAAGTATCATAGTATTTATTTTAGTTTTGTTGGTAATTATTTACCGATATAATCAGCTCTATTTCATAATACAAATTACTCGAAGGTGTAGGGGGGTCAATTGGTTCGAGTGTTTTTAAGAAGCGATAGTGGATTAAAAATGTATCGAGAACTGGTTTTCGGTAGGCGATTGTCAGTTGATATGTAATTGGTGAGGATTGGTTAGATTTTTTTACTTTACCAAAAAAACCTAACCTCTAACCTCGTTATGATTTATCTCCACTCAATCCCATTTGTTCTTTGAGTTTAGCTAAACTGTCTTCGGCACTTGTTTTTTCCGAATCTAAGGCTTTATCAATTTCATCATCAATACTGCGTCCTGAATCTGCAATATCTCCGTAAGCTTCAGCTAAGGCTTCATCTTGCTGTACTTTTTCTTTCATACGCTCTAGCATTGACACGGTACTTGAGCTATCAATTTCTGCCATTTGCTTGTTTAGATTCTTTGTAGCATTGGAAACTTTAACTCGAGCTTTAAGTGTTTTTAATTCATTTTCCCATTTGCTAATATTTTGTTTGATATCCTGTACACTACGTTCTAATTGAGCCACAGAACTATCAAATTTTTCAGAATCAGCTTTACTACGAGTTTCTTGTGTAATAGCTTCTTCCTTTTTAACTAAGGCTTCTTTAGCTAATCGATCAGCTTCTTCTGCTTTGATATCACCCGACTGTGCCTTTTTAAGAATTAACATTGCTTTTTTCTGGTAATCTTCTGCTTTTGCAGCAAATTCTTCAGTTTCATTTTTAGCTCTTATAGCTAAAGCTTTAACCTGTGCTAATGATTCTAAGCTTTTTGTTAAGTCCCCTTTCATATCTCTAATTCCTTGTTCGGTTAATTTGATTGGGTCTTCGATACTATCTAGTGCTGAATTTGCTTGCGCTTCTCCTATTTTAAATAATCTTTTGAAAAAATTCATAATTTTAATACTTTGAAAAATTAATAATTTGTTGTGAGTATTCACTCAGTAATAATCCTAGAGAATTTAGACTAGCTTCTAATTCATTTAAATCTAAATTTTCAATTTGTAGGGTGTCTCTAAAAATGACCCTTTCGCCCGATTCATCTAAAACAAAGGCGCCATGTACGATGTCTCTGTTTTTCTGAAGTAGACTTTTATATATTTCTGCATTGTGGTTTTTAATGTCAAAAATGTGTTGTTCAATAATCAGAATTGGTGAGGCGATTCCCAGAATAAGGTTTTTAATACCTTCACTCTCTTTACTAATCATGATAATATTATCGGTTTTACTTTCGTGAGAAATATCAAATTTTAGTTGAAAAAGATAGTTCTTAACCATTTGAAAATGTTCGTTCATAGTTGCTTGTTTATGTTGGTTTTAAATGCAATTTTAATGCTGTTAATAATACGAAAACTTCATTCATTTTTATTGTATTAATGTTTAAAAATGGGGTATTTATATTACATTATTTATAAATCAGGTTGCTAAATTTTTTAGTTTTATTAATTTATATACTTAAAATACTATTTATATTAGTTGTATTTTGGTATATTAGCTAATAATATTAGTGTAAATATACGATCATATTTTTAATTTGCAAATAAAATTAGCAATTAATGTCATTTTTTGGAAAAAATATAAAAAAAATACGAAGTGTTAAAAGTTTGAGTCAGCAAGCTTTTGCAGAACTATTTGACTTAAAAAGAGGGACTTTAGGGGCGTATGAAGAGGGGCGGAGTGAGCCTAAAATTGAAACTATTTTAAAAATAGCTAATTATTTTAGCATTTCATTGGAAAGTTTGTTGACCAGTGAACTTACTGTAAATGAATTGCTAAAATTTAAAGGAGACATTACTACCGATGTAAAAGATGATAAACGAGAGCAGTTTGCCACTATTCCGTGTATTACAGATGTTACAGTTGATGCTTATGTGGAGTTTTATAATAAAGAGAAATTTATTAATGAACTTCCGGTGATTCAATTACCTGTAAATGTTGAAAAAGAATTTAGGGGATATACCGTGTCTAATTTAGAAATGACAAATCACGATAATGGTTTTTATCCAAAAGATGTAGTAATTGGAGAAAAAGTACCAAATACAGTGATCAAAAAATTAAATAATGGGACATTGGTTTTTGTGTTGGTTAATGGGCAATTGATATTTAGAAGACTTTATGTGTTAAAAAATAAAGTAGTATTAAGGGCAGATCATAAAAATATTGAAGATGAAAGTTTTTTGATTGCTGATATTAAAGAATTATGGCGCGTACGTTATGTATTTTGTCGAAGAATTCCTGAATTTACAGATGGAGTAGAGGATAAGCTCTCTAAAATTGAATTAGAAATTAGTAAAATGAAGGAACGATTGGGTTAATGGTTGTTCTTTTTTTTGTAAATGAAAAAAAGCCATAACAAATTAATATTATGACTTTTTGGTATTGATCTGCTTAAATTTTTATTCAGATGTAGCTGTAATCTGATTTAAATTAGTATTTCTAGTTAATAAAAATTCACCCATTCCTAGTTTAATAGCTAGTTCATTTTTGGTAGATTTTAAAATGGTAAATTCAGAAGAAGAGCCTTTGTCATTAATGATGGTAATTTTTTTAGCATCTTCATTTAATTTCCATTTACCAGTACCTGCTTCATCCATTATACGAGATTCAAACTGACCATCTGCTTTAAAAATAAAGGTCCATTTATCTATGATTTCAGCATTCATATACTCCAAACCAGCTTTGTCTAGGTTTTCTTTGTTGTAAGCATCTTTAAAAACCCATTCGCCAACAATAGCATTCACACTTTGAGCCAGAGTGGTTAGGCTGATAAAAAAAGTGAATAATAATAAAGTAATTGTTTTCATGTTTAGTTGTTTTGATTAGTTGTTTGTAAAATAGCAGTAAAATATAAATTGTAGTATTCTACCTTCTTATAAGGTCCTAAAAATAACTAAATCAATGTATTGTTTGTGAGTTTTTGCTTAAATGTTATTAACAATTTTGTAATACTTTTCTTTCATGTTTGAATTATACGATTTATTGATAATAATTTCGTATCGATAGGTTGATTTATTTTTCGCTAGTCTAAGGCAAAAAATTAATGCATAGCCTTAGCTCAATGTCATTAAGTTAAGCTTTTTCTATATTGCATCCCTTTGATTTTTAGTTACTTTTAGTTTGGTTGTAGTTCTGCGTCGTTCGT
>CANLCT010000066.1 GCA_947489195.1 uncultured Aquimarina sp.
AAACCATGGAAAGGCTTATCATTGCTGGTGTCAATCATCGATGGAATGAACTTTAGGTGTGATTAAGGATAAACATAAAAAATTTTAAGCTATATAAACTCATTAAAAGAATTTTCCATAGTAATACGAGCTTGTTAAGATAAGTTAAATCATTTGAAACTTTCTAATTCACCAAACGTAGTAAATTATTAGTTGCTAACATAAAACGACCTAGTAAAGTGTTTACGGATATTTATTATGGTTGATGGATCAATATCGTGCGGATTCATAACCCAATTACTTACTCATTCTATAGAAAAGCAACTAAAAAATGTTTTTTTTTTAAATATGGTATAAATGATTCAATAGGAACTTATGAGTTACATAGATGTTTTTTATTTTCAAAATGTCCCTTAGAAGTTAGAATCATGTAACTAAAAACTATCTGAAAGACAACTTAATTTATTCTCTTAGAACACTATGCTATAAGATTAGTGATTGATAAGTTAGTAAATACAATGCTTTTGAAAGAAATATATTAAGTTGCTATTTTTCTTGGATATTAATAAATAATGCAAAACTAGTAATTAAAATGTATATTTTATTGTTTGTTTTTTACTAAGTTATTAAAACAAATCTAAAATTGCTAGACACTAAATCAAAGCTATAAAAGATAATATATTAACTTCTTTAACAAACAAAGAAAACAATCTAATTATCAACAACATGACTCTTAGTTATTTTACTTTATTTTTAATAAAAAGAATAACTTTTACAATGATATTTTTTTTTAATCGACGATTTTCTTTGCGCAAAGAACTTGTTTCTGCATTCAATATTTGCAGTTGATTCAATAAATGTATGTCTTGCTTTTTATCAATAGCTAATTCTTCTTGGTTTATATACAAATATTTTAATCTATTGCTCATTACATTACCTATGGCTGTATATGATAATCTAGTTTTTAACTCTTTTTCAGCTCTTAGAGATTTTTCTTTTCTTAATTCGTCATTTTCATAAACCAGTTTCATTTTATTTATTGTGTCCTCTAAAATTGGATACCCCCAAATAGTTTCTTTTGAAAAAATCGCATCTGGGTTTTCAATTTTCCCTATTTTACAATCAACCAAATAACTATTATACTGATTCATATATTCAGTATTTCCCGAATAGTTAGAGGCTATAGTAGGCTTACCTAAATACATTGCCTCGGCTAATGTTAATCCAAATCCTTCTGAATGATGTAAAGACACATAACAATCACAATTATTAATTAAATTATATATACTATTCTGATCTAAATCTATATCAATAATTCCAATATTTTTTTGACCTTTAATTGAGTTATATAACTCTCTTTCTATTTTTTTGAAATCCTTTGCACTTGATGTTTTAATTATCAATTCTACGTTTTCATTTTGTTCAAATGCCTTTATAAAAGCTTTTATTAAATGAAAAGGATTTTTCCGTTCAACTGAGCTGTGATAATTAAATATAAACAAAAAACGAAATTTTTCTTTTGATTTAACTATCAACTTATTTCCTATATTAATAGGTTTAAATTTAACCTCTATTGGGTGCGGCACAATTATAATTGGTCTATCGTATATTTTTGAAAAAATAGTTTTACAATAGTCTGAAGATGTCCATACTTCGTTAAACAAATTTATCGCATTTCTTAATTTATTAGGAATATGTTCAGATTCCCAAATTAAATATAAAATAGTATATTTTTTTTTAAAAAATTCAGGATTTATAACGCTAAAAAATTCATCAATATCATTAAGTGATATTTGTACTAAATTTACAGAATAATTAATATCATATTTATAAGTATCATTTTGTTTCAATTTTTCATAATCAATTTCACTAACAGAAACTCCTACTGATTTTAATGCTTTTGAATTTAATCGTACAGCTTCTGCCAATCCAAATTTACCGTTGAAATAACCCACAACATTAATACCATTCATTCTTACTTTTTCAACTTTCAAACTATTACAATTACTAATTAATTATTTGCTTTTTTCTCCTATTTTTAGTTTCCTAAACTAATCTTATTTATTATTGCATTACAAATCTTATTTTATCAAAATACCCTTAATTAATTTACATTTATAAAAATAATTGACTCAATAATTACATTTATTTTACTTTTTAATGTTACTTAAAAAAAGAAACAATATAAATAAATATCAATAGTCATATCCTATTTTTAATATATTTTTGATCTAATTACTAATTCATTTTTTTTGTTAAACTAAACAAAAAATATTGAATTTTCTAAACACAAAAAAAATGATAAATGTCTACTTTATGTGCGATATTTTTTCGCATCCCCTACATCACCAAGACACCAATCATGATTGGGTTATAGATTTTTGGCTTCCCAAATCAATATATAAAATTGAGAAAGCAACAAATAATATTACAAAAGATGAGGAAATTTATTCTTATTTGCCCGATAAACCTTATTCTAATCTTAACAACGAACGCACTGAATTAATTTCAAATTATTTAAAAAACAATTTAAATCATATTGATCTAGTAATTGCTTTTGAGTGTAAACCCGAAACCCGAAATATTTTAAACAAAATTCATAAAAATATTGTTTATGCTTTTTTTAGCCCACTTAGATATTCTGATAGATTAACATTTGCTTTAACTTCAAATAACGAAGAATTTCAAAAAAAAATAGAAATTGCACACAAAAAGGCTCTACAATATTATCAAAATCAAGCATCATATGTTTCTCATTTTATTAATAACAATACCACCAAGTTAGATATTCCTGAAAACTCTACATTACTGATAGGTCAGGTTGAACAGGATCTTGCTGTTTGGAATGGGAAAGATTATTTAAACCTTGATCAATATTTTGACGACATAGAAAAAAAATCTACAAATTCAACTTTACTATATAAGGCACATCCTTTTGCTCCTGATAATAATTTAAAAATTAGAACTAATAAAAATGTTACAATTGTTGACGCCGAAATTTATCAATTATTAGCATCTGAAAAAGTAAAAAAAGTTATTACAGTTTCATCTAGTGTAGCAAAAGAAGCCTTCTTTTTTGAAAAAAAAGTAACTCAATATTTTAGCGGATATATCACTGAAAAAACAAAAAGCATACCTTATACTCAAGATCCAAAATTTTGGAATTATTTATTAGATAAAAGTAATGATTTATTTACTACAGAATTTAATATTGATGCGATTGATATAAGACCTATTCGAAAAACTTATTGGGGTTACAGTTATATTTCGAATTTAAAATTCACTCAATCAACTGAACTAAAAGAATTTAAAAAAAAATATTTATTTATTAAAAAACCTAAATTTATGATTAGTAAAAAAAGATAATTTTGACTTATTATTTGATGAGATACCACCTTTTTAATCATCTGCTATGATTTATAAAAGTCTTTTATTAATTCAATGATTCTTAATTGATCTTTTATTTCTAACTCATAAAATAAAGGTAATCGCACTAATGAATTAGAAAAATTCTCACAATTTGAAAGTTTTTTTAATAAATTTTCTTTCAAATAAAATTTACTTTTATGCAATGATACATAATGAAATACCGTAAATACATTATTAGTTTTTAAATAAGACATTAATGAGTCGCGTTCGTTTTCTGAATTACAAATCATATAAAACAAATGCCCATTTACTGTTGCATATTCTGGTATAAATGGCAACCTAAATTTACCTTCAAAATCCTTTAAATTTTCATAATACCTATTCCAAATCTCTTTCCTTCTTTTTTGAATTTTATTCAAATTCTCAAGCTGAGCAAATAAAAAAGCTGCAGTAACATCTGAAGGTAAAAATGAAGAGCCTATATCGACCCAAGAGTATTTATCAACTTCACCTCGGAAAAAAGCGGATCGATTTGTTCCTTTTTCCCAAATAATTTCAGCCCTTTCATCAAATTTTTCATCATTAATAACAAGCATTCCGCCTTCGCCAGAAATTATATTTTTTGTTTCATGAAAAGAAAATGCGGCTAAATGACCAATACTCCCTAAAGAACTATCTTTATAAAACGAATCTATAGCCTGGGCGGCATCTTCGACAACATATATATTATTTTGATTTGCTAATGACATGATTGTATCCATATCGCAGGCTACTCCGCCATAGTGCACAACAACAATTGCTTTGGTTTTTTTGGTGATCAACTTTGCCAAAGTATTGGCATCTATATTTGGATTATTCGCATAACTATCGGCAAAAATTATTTTAGCTCCACGCAAAGCAAATGCGTTTGCTGTAGACACAAATGTATACGAAGGCATAATAACCTCATCCCCTGGCTGAATATTAAGTAAAATAGCAGCCATTTCTAAAGCATCTGTACATGAAGATGTTAACAAACAGTTTCGAAAGCCTATTTTTTCTTTAAAAAAAGAATGACATTTTTGAGTATAATAGCCATTCCCTGATATTTTCCCTCTAGACACAGCATCCTTTATATAATAAAGCTCGTCCCCTGTCATGTATGGTTTATTAAATGGAATCATAAGCTTCTTATTAATCGAACTGGGTTACCTACATATACCCCTGAATTAGTTATGGAGTCAATAACTACTCCTCCACCTCCTATTTGGGTATTAGAAACTATTTTTATATTATCAATTACAGTACAATTTATACCTAAAATACTTTGCTCTCCAACATATATAAAACCTGCTAACGCAACACTTGGCGATATAAAACAATGTGCTCCAATTTCTGTATCATGAGCAATTGTACAACCTACATTAATTACTATATTATCATTCAAAATGCAACCTGTATCAATAATAGTACCTGGATAAATAATTACTCCTTCACCAATTTTTACAGAGGGATCAACCCAACTGGTAGAATGAACAATAGATGCAAATGGAATTTTATTTTTAAATGAATTGTATAAACTGGCTCTAACGCCCATATGCTTATAGCCAATTCCAATAATTAAATGTGTTATTAACTGACTTTTAAAACTAGATAAAACTTCAGATATTTTCCCTATAACTTTATGTCCTGTAACAAAATCCTTTGTTACAAAATCATCAAAAAAAACAACTTCATCAAAATGGTGATCAGTTTTAGCATGATAAGCTATTTGTTGTCCTAAATGACCCGCCCCTATGATTCCTAAAATTTTATTCATTAATTAAAGTTAACATATCTTTTAGACTATTTATCCTATTTTTTGATTCTGGATAAAAACAATCTCTATCTACCAACAATGTATTTATTCCTAGTGCTTTTGCTGGAACGATATCCAATTTAAGAGAATCCCCAATATAAAGTATTTTATTTGGTGCTACTCCTATTTGATCAATTGCTCGTTTATAAAAACCTAATGAGGGTTTTGCCACACCTAATTCCTCAGACACTAAAATATCATTAAAAATCGGACTAAAAAATGTATTCAATTTTGATTTTAATGTACTATTGAAATTTGATATAATACCTATGGGTAGCTTTATTTCTGTAAGCACTTCTGTATCTTTATATTTTTCCCATGGCAGGTATGAGCATGCCTCAAATAACTTATCTAACATTTCTTCATTAGGCAAAACACCTAAGCTATATAATACTTCCTTGTTAAAAAAGGTGTAAAATTCTTTATCTGTTCTATCTGGAAATAGAATCACTTCTGATAATAGTTTATGCCTTATTTTAAATTCTAATTCATCAATTACATAATCATACTTCTTCAAAACATTCAAAAAGGTACTATAAAACAATGGCTTGTGCAAAAGTGTTCCTGATACATCAAAAAGTATATATTTATACTTACTCATAAGTTAATAAATAAAATGTTTAGAGTCTATATTATTCAATTCTTCAAACGTACTAGCCTCAGGGTAAATAACATCCATTAAAACCCGTACCGCAATAGCTTTTGTATTTTTAATAATAACCTTTGTAGGTTGTTCATCAAATAAATGTTCTTGTATTGAATACTTAACATCTTGAAAACCAAATGAATGACGTATTGAGTTTGTGCCAGAAATTCTTGCATTTATTTCAAAAGGGGTAACCTCTCCTTTTGCATCCACAATACTTTGTATATTAAAACTCCCTCTAACCCCTCCTAACTCAACTATTTTAGAAGCTATTTCCATTAATTTAGCATCATAAGAATTATTTAAAATTACTTGCGAGGTTGTACCATTATCTAATTTACGTTCCATGGAACAAATACCATGAATTTTATTCTTTTTAGTAACATATACTGCTGTAGTAATTTCAATTCCTTGGTGTAATTTTTGGATCATATAATCATCAGTAAAATCTGAAATATTTTTGGGGTTTACGGTTATCCCTCTTGATCCTCGTCCTTTTCTTGGTTTAACTATTATTTGTGATTCTGTATTATCATATTCTGATGGCAACCATGATTTCGCAAAAGGGATCTCATTATTTTTAAACAATGTAAACGTTAAATATTTATCTAAAAATTGTGCTGCAATTTCATTATCACAGGATAAAACTTGTGCATTTATATCTTGTTTATGTAGTGACAAGTAGTAAATTTCATAATCTGTAGAGGGTATAATGAGTGCTACTTTATTTTTATCAACAATTTTTTGAATAACTGTTATATAATTCTCTTCATAGGAATAGGGTACTTGAAAAGTTTTATCACATAAATGATTACCCGCAGTAAATGCCGAAATATCTGTTCCAATTAGTTTAACATTCCTTTCTAATGACCTAATATTTCTTAAAATTCCCTGACCAACATTACCTCCTATACCTGTTACTAGTACTGTTTTTGAATCCATAAAATAGTATTTCGTAGTTTTTCTTTAAAATTATTATTAGGTAATAAACCTAAAATCATATTGGTTTTTGAATTATCATATAAAAAGCTTGATGTAGCATCTTTACTAAAAAAAACTATTTTAGTTTTAGGAAGTATTTCCTTTATAAAATTAGCAACCTCTAGATTTGAATACGATTTACTACCCACAGCTAATAAATTGCAATCTTTATCTAGGCTTAATGCTTTTACTAAAACTTCTGCTACATCATTAACATGTATATAATTTTGTTTTCGATCTCCTTTACCATAAATTTCAATGCTATTATTTTCTATTGCTTGTTTAATAATTATAGGTAAAAAGGTATTCATCTTCATGTTTTCACCAAAAATGGATGAAATCCGGACATTACACCCTCCCGATTTATGTTTTTTAACAATCAATTCTGCCCATAATTTGGACATTCCATAACTACTTGCTGGTTCTAAAATAGTGTCTTCATTAATTACACTATTTACATTTTTATAAACAGAGACAGATGATGTATTAATGATTTTTGCATTTGTAAAAGTATCTGAAATCATCTTTAACAAAGCCACATTAGTTTTATAAATTTCATGAATACTTTCTGCTTTTTCATCAAAATTAATATATGATGCTATAAAATATACATAATCAACAATAGGCTTTTCCTTTAAAAAGTCATCAATTTGTTGACTTGCTATACATTTATTGAGTTTATCTTTTTTTTTATGGTAAACCTGAATTAAGCTATGACTATCAACTAATTTATTTAATAAAACCTGAGACAAAAAGCTATTAGCTCCAACAATTGCAATTTTCATTATTAATTAAATATTTGTTTTCTTTTTAATAGAAAATAAAGGTCGAGACTTAGATTCTTTATATATTCTTCCTACATAAATAGCTAAAAGTCCTATAAAAAAAAGCTGTATCCCTAAAGAAAGAATTAAAAAGCCAAATATTGAAGGCCATCCAGATTGAAAATCGACAAAAAACAATTTAATTATTAAAATTAAAAACAAAGCTATACATCCAAAAAAAATCAAAAAAACACCAAATTTAACTGCTAATTTTAAAGGAAGTTCAGAAAAATCAAAAATGGCATCAAAAGCTAAATTCATTTTTCTTTTAAAATTAAACTTACTCACTCCTGCAAAACGTGGTCTCTGTTCAATTTCTATTACAGATTGATTCATTCCTACATGCATAAACAAACCTTCAATAAATCGATTTTGTTCGTTATACATTAAAAAACGCTCGGCAAAATCTTTGTTAAAAATTCGCATTACAGCTAAACCTCTTGGTAAATTTAATCCTGTATATTTATCTAATACTGACCAAAATATTTTTGAGAAAATTTTATTCTTAAAACTATCTTTCTTCTCTTTTCTTACACCAAAAACAAGATCATAACCTTTTTCTATTTCAGTAATAAAATTTTTTATCTCTTTAGGAGGGTCTTGCAAATCGGGATCCATGTATAACATATAATCCCCCGTAGCATAACTTATACCTGCTGTGACTGCTGCTTGTTTTCCATGATTATACGATAATTCAAGTAATTTTATATGCTCATTTTTAGTTACTTCTTCTTTAATTAAATTTACTGTATTATCCTTACTACCATCATCAACAAACACTATTTCATATGATAATTCTAAAAAAACAAGCTCCTCAACAACTTCTTTTATAAATTGATTAATTACTTCTTCCTCAAAATAAACAGGAACTATTAAGGACAATTTCTTTTTTGGAGTATCAATCATAAATATCTATACTAGAAAATTCAAATTACTAAAAAAAATATTCTTACAACAGAAGTACTACTTGATTTTAATTTTTTAGCTAAACAAAACACCTTCTTTTCAACAGTTCTTTTGTATGGATTAAATTATGCTTTATATATTTGTCTTGTTACTAC
This sequence comes from uncultured Aquimarina sp., assembly GCA_947489195.1. Lineage (GTDB taxonomy): Bacteria > Bacteroidota > Bacteroidia > Flavobacteriales > Flavobacteriaceae > Aquimarina. Next base: position 8,698 of record CANLCT010000066.1, read on the forward strand.
AAAACTATTTTAATGCAATTATCAGAAATTTTTATTCAAAAAAAGACTTGGTTTTTTTTAATTATAATGAGCATTTGTACAACAATTGTATATTTAAATCATTTTGATAATGCTTTTCATTTTGATGATTCGCATGCTATTTTAAATAATCCATACGTAAGGGATCTAAAAAACATTCCTTCTTTTTTTAAAGATGGAACAACTTCTAGTCCTTTACCACAAAATCAGACTTACCGCCCCATAGTAGCCTCCTCAATAGCTATTGATTATTGGCTTGGTAATGGCTATAAACCATTTTACTTCCATTTAAGTAACTTCATTTTCTTTTTAATTCAAGGTTTATTACTCTTTCTTTTCATTTTTAAAATAGTAGAACTTTCTCACAAAACAAAATACAATTTTTATTTTGCTGCTGGTAGTACTTTATTCTACATGATTCACCCCGTAATGGCTGAAACAGTTAACTACATTATTGCAAGATCTGATATCCAATCTACCTTTTTTGTTTTGTTGGCTTTTGTTATTTATCAATATTCAAGTATTGCCCAAAAATATTTTCTGTATCTAATTCCTGTTATATTAGGTATGCTCAGTAAGCCTACTGCAATTATGTTTGGGCCTTTATTTTTATGTTATTTACTACTTTTTGAAAGTAATGTAAATTTTATTGAAATAACGAAACAAAATGGATTCATTAAAGCTTTATCTTCTTTAAAAAAAGTTATTCCTACATTTTTAGTCTGCTTTATTCTTTACATTTTCCATAGTAAAATGATGCCTACTTCATATATTTCAGGCGGAAAATCAGTTTTCAATTACTTGATTACACAGCCATCTGTATTTTCATATTATTTTGGCAGTCTGTTTTTTCCTATTCATTTAAGCGCCGATACTGATTGGTTACCTATATCTAGTGTTTTTAAATGGCAATTTATTTTAGGGGTTATATTCATTTGTATATTAATTGTGGTAGCTATACTTACTTCAAAAAGCAAAAAACTACTCCCTATTAGCTTTGGTATTGTATGGTTCTTTTTAGCACTATTGCCTACTTCAAGTATAATTCCACTAGCAGAAGTAATGAATGATCATAGAATGTTTTTTCCTTACATTGGATTAACTTTAGCTTTAAGCTGGTCTGTAAGCCTTCTATTTATTAAGCTAACACAAGAGAACAAAACTATCAAACCTATCTATTTCTCTATTATAGTTTGTTTTTTAATGTGTATTTATGCTTTTGGAACTGTGCAAAGAAATAAGGTGTGGGACTCTGAAGAAAGTCTATGGAAAGATGTTACCCTAAAGAGCCCAAAAAACGGACGTGGTTTGATGAATTATGGAGTTATAAAAATGGGGCAAGGAAAATACAAAATAGCAAAAAAGTATTTCCGAAAAGCTTTAAAACTCACCCCTAATTACCATACGCTTTATGTGAATTTAGGGATAATTAGCACTATTGATAAAGACTCAAAAACAGCGGAATCTTATTTTAAAAAAGCAATAAGCCATGGTTATGATTACTATATTACATGGTATCATTATGGTGATTTTTTGTACAAAAATTCAAGAAAAGAAGAAGCTCTTGCGAATTTAAAAAAAGCACATCAATTAGCTCCTGCACACATGAATACTCGTTTTTTGATTATGCAAATTTATCAAGATAATGAGGAGTGGAACAAGTTAGAAAGCTTAGCAAAAAGCACTTTAAAATTAGATCTTAATAACGTAAAGACTAAACAATTTTTACACGCTAGTGCGAATAAAATTGGTAAAATAGAATTCAAAGAGCACTTAATTGACAAAAATCCCAGTGCCGAAAAATATTTACAACTAAGTATTGAATATTATCAAAATAAGAAATACTCAAAAGCCATAGAGACTTCGAAAAAAGCTTTAAAAATAAAACCTTTGTATGCTGATGCCCTAAATAATATTTGCGCAACATACAATGCTATTGGCCAGTATGAAGAAGCAATTATTGCTTGTAATAAAGCTTTAAAAATAAAACCAGAATTTCAATTAGCTAAAAACAACCTTAACTATTCAATTAATCAAAAAGTTACTATTTCTAAAATGCTTGACACCTTAAAAGACGATCCAAGTGAAAAAAACTTTGTTAATTTGAGTCTATTTTATTATTATTCGGGTTTACTTAACAAATCAATTGAAATAGCAAAAAAAGGACTTATTGTTCATCCTAATTCAGATAATCTATATAACAATATTTGTGCAACTTACAATTCCCTAAAGAATTGGAAAAAAGCTATTGAAGCTGGAAAAAAAGGACTAGAAATAAACCCTAAAAATCAACTTTTAATGAATAATTACAACTATTCATTATCACAATCACAGATTAATTAATTTTTAATCCCTTAAGAGATATTGCTAAATTATTTTTTGCTAACTGAAATTCTGGTTTTATTTCTAAGGCCTGTTCACAAGCTATTTTAGCTTGTTTGTATTGCCCCATAGCATTGTATGCAGCACATATGTTATTATATGCAACACTATTTTTAGGACTTAATTTTAATAACTTATTACTTTCGGTAATACATTGCTCATACTCTCCCAATAAAAAATAATGATTACTTAAAGCTAGATATTGATCTGAGCTAAGTACTTCTCTTTTTGTTGAATTTTCTTTAGCCATTTTTAAGTTATTTTTAGCCAAATCTGAAAATTGATATTTCAATGAATTTTCACAAGCCTCTTCTGCCTTTGCATACATGTGCAATAAATTATAAGCAATACACATATTATTATAAGCAATACTATTTTGAGGATCTAACTTAATGGCTTTTTTATTTGCCAAAATACTATTAACATATTCTTTTTTTGCATAAAAAAACAATCCTAAACGCACAAAACCTGAAACAGAAGGTTTAAGCTTTAATTCTTTTTGAAGCCTAGCAATTTCATTTTTAGATTCAAATTTATTCTCAATAATGGCACAAATTGTAACTCCATCAACCTTGACTTCATGTACTGTATTTTTTGGAGGCCAATTTTTCAATAATGATCTATTGTGTTTAGCTTCAGAAAACATAACTACGGAGTAGTCCCAATCTTCTGATTGATAAGCCGAAACCACATGTGTTAAATTAGGTGATTTATCTACGTAATAACTAAGCTTTAGTTGATCTCCATAAAACAAACGCACTTTAGCTGGTTTTTCAATAGATCCGACATTTTTTTTCAGCCAATCCACTGCTGGTTTTACTGAAAAACCCCAGTAATCAATCTCATATTTCTTAAAGGCTCCCTCAACTCCACCAATCATTGGACTAAAATAAAGTGGTATTAATTGTTTATTTTTTGTTATGTATAAGAAAGGCTCCAAAAGTAGCATTACGAAAACTACAACGAATACTCTTTTGTATAAAAGCTTAGTTGATATGCTTGCTAAAAAATTATCCCAAGCTAATGCACCTGCTACGATAATTGGTGGAACCACAAATAAAAATTGTCTAGCATTATCATAACTATTTGGCTTTCCTATTACAATTAAAAACAAAGGAAATAAGCTTGTAAAAAGTAGTATTGAAAAAAGTAGTTTTTGAGTCTTATTCTTTTCTAAATAATAAAAAGGAATCAAAACATAGCTTAATAAAACAGCTATTGGTATGGTAATAAACAATAGAACTTTTATCATATAGTACCAAGGCATACTAAAGCTAGTTACCCATTTACCTTCAAACAATTGAATATTTTCAAAACCTTTAAAATCTTTTACTCGTATGAACAACTCAATTAAACCTATAAAAGGTTTTGTTTGAATATAAGGCCAAAAAATTGCTGTTGCTAAATAACTTAAAAAACTAATTCCTATTATTTTTAATAACAGAAATACACCATCCTTTACATTTATTTGACTAGTCTTATTCTTATAATTTTCAATAACTAACCATGCAAATAAAGCCAAAAACAAATGTGCAAAAACAACAAGACCAACCAATCGCACATTTATTAATAATGAAATATTGATTATTAAAAACAGACCTCTTTTAATACTTACCTTAGGAAATTCTTTAAATAGTTTTACGATATGATATATAGAAAATATATAAAATGCCGCAAAAGGAATATCTTTAGGATTACTCATTGAATGCCCCAAAAGTACAGGAGTTAAAACCACAAGCACAAAAGAAAAAACTCCAGATCTCCAATTACCTAATTCCTTAGCCAATAATCCACAGAATAGGAATAATAAAAACCCAAATAAACTGTTGATGATATTTCTAAATTCGTATATCCCTATGCTAGGAAAAAACTGATGACAAAAATTAGTTACTAAATCAAAAAAACCTCCAAAACCATTCATCCCTCGATGTTCGTGGTTTAAGCTTTTATTTACATCAACAAAATACCCTTTTTCATTAAGTGGACTTTGAGATGCCACACTGTCTATACCCTTATAAAATTGTAATAATCGTTCACCGTGCTCTTGATGATATCTAGAATCCTCATGAACCCCATAATCATAACTTAAAAAAGGCATCAAAATTCCTACAATAATTACTAAAATTACGAATAGGTTTTTATAACTTAATTTAAGAGTTTCTTTTAATTTTTTCAATGTATAATTATTCTATTTAATGACTGTTATTATTTTTTCCTTTTAAACTCCAATCAAATTTTGTTCGTCCATTAGACCAAATCAATTTTCCTACGTTTTGCCATGGAGCTTCTATGTTTTTTTTCAAAAGATCTTTCTCCCATCTCATTGGTCCTCTAATTTCTTTTTTTACAATATCAAATTCTATTTTACTCAATGTATTCAAATCATTTTTATATATCCAAAATGCAGAAAATTTCATCAAACCTTTTTCTAATCTATATCCTTTTTCCTTTACATAAGGTCCATTCGTTCTAAAAGTCCAATATGCAAACGATCCTCCTGAAATATATTTATCTGGCATACCTTCTTCATTCAAAAAAGGTAAAAATTGCCCCTTAAATTTAAGTGTAAAAACATTATTATATCCCTCAAAATGATCGTCTATAAATAATGAATGTCCAGTAATTCCTAAAAATTCTTTTAGTATTTCATTAACCTTATAAGTTATATTTTTATTATTAAAAAATGAGTAATATACTTGGCGCTGAGCTAAAATCGAAAATGCAATCAAAAAAACAAAAAAAGCATTTCTAGCAGAACTAATAGAAGAAAAATTATTTCGTAATTTAAACCTAGATTTACTACTTACACTATTATTAGCTTCAAATTGCTTTTCAAAAAACAGAAACACATTCTCTATTTTTTTTCCTTTCACATAACTAGAAAACTTTTTTTTAAAAAATGAATTTAAATTATCCCATAATGAAACAGGAACCATTAACAAATAAATACTCATGCAGCCTAAAGCAAAATAAGGAATAGGATATTCAAAATAAATTCCTACATGCAAGGCTAAACCAATAACAAATAATGGTATTCTAAACTTTTTGATCCAAAAAATAAAAAGAAATACAAATTCAAAAACAAGAGTTACATAAGATAAAAACTTCACTATCCTTTCTTGATTTAAAATCCACTGAAAATTAGATATAGTAATATGAGGTAAGGATGAAGGTAACCACAAACCTAAACCATTCATCCAAACATTAGATTTGAACTTATAAAAAATCACTGAATCAAAATAAACTAATGCTAAGCCTAAAAAAATCGGAATGAAATAATTAATTTTTGACACCTTTGGCGGTACATAAACTTCGCCTTGCTTTCCTAAATAGATTTTTTTCCTTAAGTAGTCTAATGAATATACATAACTCGATGGTAGAAATATAAACAAAAAGTTAATACCCGTGTATACATAGAACATATGGTATTCAAAACTTACTGCCGAAGAAATAAAAACAAGTCCAAAAATATAATTAATTATACTAAATATCCTTGTTCTATATCCTATTACTATAAAGCATATAATAAATAGCCATAAAATTAAAATAGGTGTTGTATTAGGAAAATGAGGTTTTAAAAAAGGAATTTCGTCAAAATACAATTGACGATAATTAAAAATTTTAAAAATTTCAAACAAAAAAACAAGATGATACACTATTCTAAAAACAGCCAAACCACTTGCTGATATTTTTTTAAAAAGTATTCTTTCTATCAAACTCTTTTTTTTAATTAATCAAAATTATGCTCATACTCTCTTTATAATCTTTAAATTTAATGTTAAGTTCTTTTTGAGTATCTATAGTATTAAACGTGGTTAATTTTTTTAAACCCAATACGTTTTCAGATGACACAGGTATTTTAATCCCTAATTTCTCAAAAAAAAGACACCCCACTAACAGTAATGAAGTTGGCACGTTAATAAAAGAAACTTTAGCTCTTAGTAATTTAACAATATATTTATAAAAAACTTCCATTGTAATCACTTCTTCATGGGCTAAATTGTAAATTCCTATTAAATCCTTACCTAATAAAACCTTTTCAACAGAAAGATTAAAATCATTAATGCAAATAGTTTGTAATGGTTGTTGACCTCCACCAACTAATGGAAAAAATGATGAATTTTTAATCCTTTTAACAATTTCGGCTAATATACCTTGCTCTCCTATAACAAAGCCAATTTTTAAAACTACATCTTTTTGTAAATTAAATAATTGTTCACAAGCTAATTTATGTTTTCCATAATGTGAAACTGCTTCTTTATGAGCAGAAAATGAAGATAGATAAACTAATTTAATATTTTTTTCATTACATAATTCAACTAATTTTTTAGTGGCTTCTAAATTTATTTTATCTGAATTTTTATCTACTTCATTTTTCACATATGCAGCATGTATTACACAATCAACACCTTCAAAATCGAATTCGTTTAATGGAGATTTCATTTCGTAATTACAATAAGTTACATCCTCAAAAAAATCAGCAGGTTTATTCCTAACTAAAGCCTTTATCTTCCATGACTTTGATCTAAAATGTATTACTAATGAATTACCTAAATATCCATTAGCTCCAGTTATAGCTATAATTTTACTCATTTTTTAATACATTTTTAGCTACTCTATGAGCATTAGCCATTAAAGTTAATGTAACTCCTTTAGCAGGAAGGTACTTAAAACCCGAACCATCTGCAACATATACATTCTTTGTCCCTCCTAGTTTTCCATTTTTCAAAACACTAAACAGTTCATTTTTTTCAGAAAATGGTAATGTCCCTCCATAATGAATACTCCCTCCTGCGGGTGTTTGGATTGTTTTCATTGGATAACACCCCAAGCTAATCAAAGCACTTTTAAACTTTTTTTCTCTATTTATATTTCTTATCAACTCGCTATCAGATAAAATATATTGGCCAACTAATTTATCTCCTGTATAACTAGCGGTATCTTTCACTAAAGAAACAAATTTATTTTCAGAACCTTTTTCAGGGTGATGAATCCCTGCTATAGTAAATGAAGACTGCAAAAATTGCATTATAATTCTAGCATCAGCAAAATTCAAGGGAGTTTCCTTTATTAATTTAAACAATAATAATGAACGATAGCTAAATAAAGCAGCAACCCCGACATCAAAATTATTTTTTTGTTCGTCTAAATACATCACCAATTGAGCAAAGCTTGTTTGATATTGATCAACATTCTTTCCTAACTGACGTCTATTTATGCAAGGCATGTATGAATAAGGATTACATATAATTGGTAGTCTTTCTTTTTTGTAATCAAAAGATCTTGACACAATACGTGCAGTTCCCAAAACACCTGGCGATAAAATTAATTTTTTGCAAGTATACACCTGAATCTCATTAGTATCTGTTCGCTTTACAAAAACACGCACACCTTCATCAAACTCTTCAAATTTAGTTACTAAACAATTTTTATAATAAATAAAATTAGACTTTTTGTTTAACTCATCAATAGTCATCCAAGAACGGTATGCCGACTTATTGGTATCACTCCAAAAACCCATATCACGATATTGAACAGCTTTTCTGTTCGATTTATCTTCTGTAAGAAGTGCTAATACCGATTGACCCACATAAATATCATTCTTATTAAGTTTGGATTTATTCTTTTGATATGCCTTTAAAATTTTTTGATGATTAACATCTAATTTCATTGCTGGCTGAATTTTTTTATTAGATCCTAACCCATATTTCCCACCATCATCATATATCCCAGAAACTCCTATATAAGAAATAACTTCTTCATAAGAAGCATTCATTTCATAGTCACTTAAACCTACAGCTTCTAGTTCTAATTTAGAAAAAACATAACTTCCTAATCCCCAACCCCCACCTAACCCACCTTTAGCGGCACTTTCCAAAGGCTGAAAGCTTTCTGAATCAAAAGGAAATAGTACATCAGAAAAACGAGTCAAAAAACTACGCGGTGGTGTTAATTGCGACCCTACTCTAGTACTCTCCCATGGAATTCCTTCAAATTGATCCCCTAAAAAATAACGATGTTGCCTAGCATCTTGCTTCCTAATACTTAAAAAATCTTTATTAGGAATTAAATCTTTATACTGTTTATCCTCTTCTCCAATATCTAATAAGGCTACTTGTACTCCTTTATCAACAAGTGTTTTTGCTGCTATAGCACCTGTTGCCCCAGAACCGACAACTAAATAATCAAAATTTAAATGCACTTGCGCTCTATTTTTTTAACCAAAAAGAATCCTACCACAGCTCTAAACACAGCCCTAAAACTTGTAAAAGCTAATTTAAAATAATAACTAAAATTATACTCTTGGGGTATGAAATATGAAGTATAATTAGGTGATGCCTCTAAAATTGCAAGCATCGTAAATAATTTTCTTCGCACTAAACTAGTTGGTTTTATTAATGCCAATCCTGCATCTATAGTGGCCATATTAGTCTTACTCTTCATCATTCTTTTCAAAATTTCTTTATCAAAATTCGACAATTTTAAATCAAGGTGAGCCATCGCCTTATTATAAAGTTTTTTTTCTCTTTCTCTTAACGAGGAAGAAATCAAATAAGCTGTAAACACCTCTGCTTCCATAGAATAGAATTTATCAGCGCTATATATACGATCATCTGTTAACATAAGTTTTGCACTCTGTAAAAAAACATTAATCTATTGATTTTTCCTAACAGCAGATAATTGTTCTGCTATTAAACCTAAAAGAAATATCAACAACCCCATCAAAAGTAATGTACTTGCTCCAATACTTAAGCCTTTGCCTTGGAAAAAAAAAATACTCCCCCAACTAATTCCAAAAACAAAAAAAAACATTGAAATGGGTAAGAATATTCGTGCAGGATTGAATAAAATAATCATGTTAATAATTTCCAATACAGTTTCAAAAGCTGTCCGTACACCAATTGTGCTTTCTCCAACAAGTCTTTCTTTAATTTGTATAGGCTCTTCTATAACTAAATGTTTATTATGTATAAATGTTAAAGTAATAATATCACTAAAAGCCATTGTATTAGGAGTCAAACTTAAATATTTTTTAACTAAATCTGCATTATAAATTTTCATCCCCGAATTAATATCATAAATAGGTAATTTCATTAAAAGTTTTGCTATTGATCTAATAATATTTTTACCAATACCTCTAAAAACAGAAGCAGAGGCTAAACCTTTTCTACTGCCCACAATCAAATCAGCATCAGTATCTTTTACTTTTTTAAACAATTTATCAACATCACTTAAGTAATGCTGACCATCTGCATCAATAGTTACAACGTAATCTGTATTACTTATTTCTATACCACTTTTTATAGCCCCTCCGTACCCTTTATTTATTTTATGAGAAATAATTTCAAAATTGTATTCACTTTCATTTTCAATACTATTAAGCACCTTTAATGTATTATCTTTAGACCCATCATTAACTACAATCAAATCATACCCTCTTACCTTACAATGACTTAAAACCTCTGGAAAAAAAAGCTTCAATGATGCTTCTTCATTATAAGCTGGTATAATAATTGTGAGAGTTTTATTCATAAAATAGTTTTTTAAAACTTAAAAGACTTTTTCTAAAATAACAAAAAGTTTATCAAAAATAACTTAAAAAATACTATTTTAGTGGCTTATTTTACGTTTAAACGATATTTTTAAGTATTTTATCGCAAAAATCATTAACTTACACCTTGTATTATTTTTTTTAACGCATAAAATACTAATTTGTATTAAGTATAATTATAAGGTTAAACGCCTATGAGAGTAAGATTACTATTTTCAATACTTCTGTTTATCTCTACTTTAACAGCTCTAAAAGCTCAGGTTAAAGTTGGTGATAATCCTGATAATATTGATCCTTCATCTCTCCTTGAATTAGAAAGTAATTCAAAGGTATTAGTTGTTACTAGAATAACTAATGATCAAATGCTTGCTATTACACCTCTTAATGGCGCTATTGTATATAATACCGATGAAAATTGTCTTTTTCAATATAATAATGACAGTTGGTCAAGTTTATGTAATAGTGGTACTGGATCAGAAACAATAACTTCTCTTGAACTCAGCCCTGATGGCACTCAATTAATATACACAAACGAAACAGGCACTCCCAATAGCATTGACTTAGATGCAAAAGTGCAAGAATTCGAAACCCTTACTAGTATAAGAAATAATAGCGATGGTACCATAAGCTATTTTGATGAAAGAGGAAACGAAACTATTATAAATGTATCCAGCACTGCAGGAATAACAGGTCCAACAGGGGCTACAGGTAGACGTGGTCCTGCTGGTCCTGTAGGACCAGCAGGACTTACTGGTGTTACTGGATTAACAGGCGTTACTGGACTTACAGGTGTAACTGGACTTACTGGGGTAACTGGATTGACTGGCGTTACTGGATTAACAGGTGTCACTGGACTTACAGGTGTTACTGGATTAACTGGCGTAACAGGATTGACTGGCGTTACTGGACTTACAGGGGTAACAGGATTGACTGGTGTTACTGGATTAACAGGTGTCACTGGACTTACAGGGGTAACAGGATTGACTGGTGTTACTGGATTAACTGGCGTTACAGGACTTACAGGGGTCACTGGATTGACTGGCGTAACAGGATTGACTGGCGTAACAGGATTGACTGGTGTTACTGGATTAACAGGCGTTACTGGACTTACTGGTGTAACAGGATTGACAGGGGTAACTGGATTAACAGGCGTTACTGGATTAACTGGTGTAACTGGACTTACAGGAGTCACTGGATTAACTGGATTGACTGGTGTCACTGGATTAACAGGCGTAACAGGATTGACTGGTGTTACTGGACTTACAGGTGTCACTGGATTGACAGGGGTAACAGGATTGACAGGGGTAACAGGATTGACAGGGGTAACAGGATTGACTGGTGTAACAGGATTAACAGGTGTAACTGGATTGACTGGCGTTACTGGATTAACAGGTGTAACTGGACTTACAGGTGTTACTGGACTTACTGGGGTAACTGGATTGACTGGCGTTACTGGATTAACAGGTGTCACTGGACTTACAGGTGTTACTGGATTAACTGGCGTAACAGGATTAACTGGTGTAACTGGACTTACAGGGGTCACTGGATTGACTGGTGTAACAGGATTAACAGGCGTTACTGGACTTACAGGTGTAACAGGATTAACAGGGGTTACTGGATTGACAGGTGTAACTGGACTTACAGGAGTCACTGGATTGACTGGACTTACAGGTGTTACTGGATTAACTGGCGTAACAGGATTAACTGGTGTTACTGGACTTACTGGTGTAACTGGATTGACTGGCGTTACTGGATTAACAGGTGTTACTGGACTTACAGGCGTTACTGGACTTACTGGTGTAACAGGATTGACAGGTGTAACTGGACTTACTGGGGTAACTGGATTGACTGGCGTTAC
>CANLCT010000067.1 GCA_947489195.1 uncultured Aquimarina sp.
ATCCAAAACTTGAATTTATCAAATTTTGGATTTTTTATGTATAATTTTTGAGAATCAGGCTATTCTCTGAATACGCCATAAAAAACTCAGTTATTAGATAATTTTTATAACTGAGTTTTTTTTGTTTGATATTACACCTCTCTTTTAAAGTTTAGAGGTTGATAAGCCTAAAATTATTTATGGTAAGTCACGCAACAAAAACTTATTAAAATTCAATTGTTTTTTTGTTCCAAGCTCAATACACGCTGCAACATAGCATCGGCTTTAATTTTTAGCTTGTAACTCAAGTTAGTCGAAAATAATTGCTTGGCAATTTCTGCTTTAATACAAATTTTTATTCGCTCATTAATTGAAACTCCAGTAAATTCTAAACCTCGTTTAACTGCATAATTTTTAAATTGTTTTAAAATCACATCTGTTATTTCTAAAGAAAGCACATTTTCTTGATTTAATGTGTTGTAAAAACTACGATTAGTATCTAGTTCTTCAAACACAAAACGACTCAACACCCCAGAGTATTCTGCAAATTCTAATACCTCCACATTCCTATCCTTTGCTTTGCCTACATACACATCTGGAATAATACCTCCACCTCCATACACCACCTTACCTCTTGGAGTGGTAAATACTAAAGAATCATTTACCTTTATTTTTGTTGAATCTTGCAACTCTCCAGTATCAAAGCGATTAAGATACTCTTTATTATAAGCATCTATTCCATTTTTATATGATCGTTGTATTGATCGTCCCGTTGGGGTAAAATATTGAGAAACCGTTAACCGAACCACACTCCCGTCGCCCAAATCCATTTCGCGTTGCACTAGTCCTTTTCCGAACGAGCGACGCCCAACTATGGTTCCTTTATCATTATCTTGTAAAGCTCCTGCTAAAATTTCGCTGGCTGAAGCCGAATTTTCATCAATCAGCACATACACTTGCCCTGTTTCAAAATCTCCGCTTTTAGTAGCAAATGATTGCTCTATTTTACCCTGACGATTTTTTGTAAACATAATTAGCTTATTATTTTCCAAAAATTCATCAGCCATTCTTAATGCCGGTCTAATATACCCCCCTCCGTTACCTCGCAAATCTAAGACTAAACTTTGCAGGGCATTATTTTTCATTAACTTATTTAAAGCTTCTTTAAATTCAACATACGTAGTTTCCGAAAATCGCTCTACTTTTATAAAACCTATTTCTGGCGTAAGCATAAAAGCAGCCTCTACACTTTGCAATGGAACTATACCTCGAGTTACTTTTACATTGATGTTTCCTTTTTGAGGTCGATAAACTAACAAATCAACTTTGCTATTTACTGGGCCTTTCAATTTAGCCACTAGCGTATCGCTATCCAGTCTGGAACCATATAAAGTATCCTTATTAGCCATTAAAATACGATCGCCCGATAAAATCCCTGCCTTTGCACTTGGCCCCGAAGGAATTGTACTAATAACCGCTATAGTATCTTTCCATACATAGTAATTTACACCAATTCCAATAAAATCGCCTTGCATGCGTTCGCTAACCGATGTAGCATCTTTTGCAGAAATATAAGTGGAATGCGGATCCAATTTTTCTAAAATATTTTTTACCGTAACCTCAACAATACTATCGGTATCCACTGGATCAACATATACATTATCGATATAATCTATTAATCTATTCAGCTTTTCTTTTGAAGGATTTTCGGCAAAACTTAAACTCCCAGTCGCATTCATATACCTTTTAGCTAAGGCAAAACCAAGACTAAGTCCAATCATTACCAACAATACCGATCGGGTTAAGGACATACTAGCTAACTGTTATTTGTTCTATATGAGAAATTTCGACACCTGCTTTTTCTAAAAATTTTAGACCAGAATCATCTTTATAGTGTGTTTGATATACCACTCGTTTTATACCAGCTTGGTATATTAATTTACTACATTCCTTACAAGGAGATAAGGTAATATAAAGCGTAGCATCTTTACACGATTGTGTGGATGACGCTACTTTTAAAATAGCATTAGCCTCTGCATGAAGCACATACCACTTAGTTAATCCATCATTATCTTCACATGGATTTTCAAAACCTGTTGGCGTACCATTATAACCATCTGAAATAATCATGCGATCTTTAACAATTACGGCCCCCACCTGTTTTCGCTTGCAATGGGATAATTTACCCCATTCTCGGGCTATACGCAAATAGGCTTTATCAAATTTTAATTGTTTTTGTTTAGGCATAAAACAAAGATAGCTATACTGTAAATTAATAATCAAAAATAGCAATAAAACCACTCACAGCCTAAACACATTATATAGATTTAGATGCTAAAAAAGACGCCAGCCATTTCCCCGATAATTTTAGGCTTCGTTTTTGAGTTTTAAAATCCACATGCACTAAACCAAAACGAGGATAATAACCTTCGGCCCACTCAAAATTATCGGTAAATGTCCATACAAAATATCCGTTTATTTTGCTTCCTTGTTGTTTTGCCTCAAGCACTTTTTGCAAATGCGATTGTAAATACGACAATCGATCATAATCTTGTATTTCACCATTAACCATTGTATCGGTAAAAGCCGCTCCGTTTTCGGTGATAAGAATACTTTTCACCCCTTTATAGCTATCAAATTGATGGATCATTTTACTAATACTAGGCGGATACACCTCCCAATCCATCAGTGTAGTTTTTACATTGCGATCTGTTGCTTTAACAATTTTTGCTTTTACATAAGGTGTCCACCAATTGTGCTTTACAATTTCTCTGGTATAGACTTGAACTCCTATAAAATCAAAATCGAAAATAACATCCTTTTCATCTCCTGGTTTTATAAAACTATTTATTCTTTTTAGTGCTGGTATTTTTTTTATGGGATAACCAAGTCCTAAGGAAGGCTCAATAAAAAGCCTATTTAATAAAGCATCTACTTTATTTGCTGCAATAGCATCATTTTTATTGGCACTAAAAGGCTCCACATACGAACACGAAAAAGTAGTTCCTATATATCCATTTTTAACTCTTTGTCTTAAAACTCGTCCACCAATAGCCTGACATAATGTGGCATGGTGAATGGCCGGAATAAAATGGCGCATTCCCTTTTTACCAGGCGCATGAACACCCAAAAAATAGCCCGCTCCCGTAAACACCATAGGCTCATTAAGTACCATCCAATGTTTTACTCGATCCCCAAATTGCAACGCACAAAATTTAGCATATTCTTTAAACCAATGAATTATATTACGATTTGTCCACCCACCTTTATCTTCTAATTTTTGAGGCAAGTCCCAATGGTATAAAGTTACCCAAGGGGTAATACCACTTTCCAAACAATAATTAATTACGTTATTATAAAAAATGACACCGTGACTACTCTTTTTTCCAGTACCTTCAGGAATTAATCGCGACCACGAAAGTGAAAACCGATAATTTTTGATATTCATCTGTTTCATCAGATCAATATCTTCTTTATACTTATGATAAAAATCAGTGGCTACACTTCCATGGTCTCCATTATATATTTTCCCCTTTCGGGAAGTAAATATATCCCAAATTGAAGCTTGCTTATCATGAATATCATAAGCACCTTCTATTTGATATGCTGCTGTTGAAACACCCCAATGAAAATCGTCACCAAAATCTTCGATTTTTAGATTAAACTCGTTATCAAAATCACTCATTAAACAACACAGTCTTTTGGAGAAGTAACGCCATACGGACTTAAAAGCAAATCAATAATCTCTTCTGTAATTTCGGGGTAATCGACAACTATACGCTCATTTGTATTTACCCATTTTTTTACTTTGTCCAAATATTTTAATTTTAATGCTTTTAAA
This sequence comes from uncultured Aquimarina sp., assembly GCA_947489195.1. Classification (GTDB taxonomy): domain Bacteria; phylum Bacteroidota; class Bacteroidia; order Flavobacteriales; family Flavobacteriaceae; genus Aquimarina. Next base: position 3,821 of record CANLCT010000067.1, read on the forward strand.
ACTGGCACCCCCATTTGTTTTAATGCTGCCGCATTACATTGTTGTTCATATTGTCCTTTCATGGGTATGACTAATAACTTCTTCTTTAAAAAAAGAGCTTCTGCAGGAGTCTCAAAACCTGCACCACATAATACTCCCATACTACTTGCCATACTTTTCACAAAATCTTTATTGGTTATGGGTTGAATTGAAACATTTTTAGCTATTACTGCTGTTTTATTGTGTTTAGAAAAAACTTGCCAAGTCACCTGTTCTATTTTGGAAAGAAACTTCATTATTTTTTTATCACTATAGGAAGGTAAATATACGGTGTAATGCTTTTTATTTTCCATTGTAGCATTTCGAATATCACTCCTTATTATTGGAGTAAAAATAGTTTCATCAAAGGATTTAAAATGCAAACCAAACTGTTTAGATGTAGGCGCATACTTTTGAAGAATAAATCGTCCTAATAGATCCTTTTTTTTAGGTTTAGGCACCTTTGCAGAAAGTACTGCTGCTTGATGACTAAAACTTACACAAGGTACTTTGGTTAATTTACACGCCCAAGCCGAAATGGGTTCAAAATCATTAATTACCAAATCATAATTTTGAACAGGTAAATTTTTAATTTCATTTTGAATACGTTTAGTATTGGTTTTTAAATAGGTTTTCCAAACATCAACCCCTCCTTTTTTTCCAAAAATAAAACTTAAGCCTTTAAAACGATATTTGATTTCGTAAGGAATTTGAATATCTGCCTGTATCCCACTTACCAATAAATCAAGTTCAATATTTTTACGTTGAAGAATTGGAATAATATGCTTTGCCCTACTTAAATGCCCATTTCCTGTTCCCTGAATTGCATACAAGACTTTCATAATTTATTTATCAGATTTCATCAACTGAAATTCTTCAAGCATATTTTTAAAAAGCACTTCAGTTTCTAAAACTTCTTGATATTCAACTTCCATGCTATTTATTCCTCTCACCTTCATATCAGTTGCAAACTCATACAACTGCCATGCTCCTTCATTATATTCTAATGCTGTTAAATTTTCAATCCAATCCCCCGAATTTAAATACATCACACCTCCTCGATCATTTTCAATCCTTCGTATTTCGGGCTGATGAATATGACCACAGATTACATAGTCGTACTTATTATCAATAGCTATATCGGCAGCTATTTTCTCAAAATCATTAATAAATTTAACTGCCGACTTTACACTATTCTTTATTTTTTTGGACATTGAAACAGGTTCTCTACCCATTTTTTTACTCATATAATTTACTCCGCTATTCAGTAAAATCAATAAATCATAACCCATTGCTCCTAATTTAGCGATCCATTTAGAATGCTGCATGGTGACATCAAAAACATCCCCATGAAAAATCCAAGCGCTTTCATTTCCTAAATTCAACAGTAACTTGTTCACTATTTTAAATGAGCCCATTTGAAAACCTTCAAATTTGCGTAACATTTCATCGTGATTTCCTGTAATATAAGTCACTTGAATCCCCTTGGTAATCCACTGCATTACATGCTTTACAACTTTCATATGTGATTTTGGCCAGTATCGTTTTTTAAATTGCCAAATATCAATTATATCACCATTTAAAATGACATGTTTGGGTTTAATGGATTTTAAGTACAAGAGTAACTCTTTTGCATGACAGCCATAGGTCCCTAAATGTATATCCGACAGCACCAAAACTTCAACTACACGTTTTTTCATATAGTAGCAACTGATCGATTGGAATTAATTTTTTTATACTTAAAAGGAGCGTAGTAATTTTTAAAGCTTAAAATGAATAATTCAATTATCATGTCTTTAAAATAGCGAAGTCGTTTTTTCATATGATAAAGTTTTACAGCTATTTATTCTAAAACGCTTTATTTGAGACTACCACTTTTTTTGTACTACATTAAATAAGTGTAAAACTCAACCTATTTTAGAATTAAACCAGTCTAAATGTAGCCCTGTAATGTTATTACAAAATTCACAAAACATTAATTTTGAGTTAATTATAACAAAATCACACTAACTTACTAACTCCTTAAGAAAAAATAAAATTTACTATGGCTATTTAATTTAAAATCAGCATATTTGTATTAGTAATGAACAACACAGTACAACATATCGCCTTTAACACTATTATTAAGTGTTCTCTGCTTAACCGCAAATCTATGATGGTCTATATCCATTATATAAGGACGTTGTATTGTAATCCCTAAGTTTAAATTTTAAACAAATCAAATTACATAACACCAAAAGCGTCCACTTAAAAATGGACGCTTTTTTTATTGCCTAAACATAAACGAAGACAAGCTAATTAAATTATTACTCATGACTTATCTAAATTTTAAATCTCTGCAAAAACACATTACCTGTAAATCAATTATTATGGTGCGCCTGCACATACTATTCCTAAAAGGTGTCATATTCAAAATTTAAGGCTATTTATAACCTAAAAAACTAAAGACACCTCTAAAGGGTGTCTTTTTTTATTTATACCAATTTCTAAAACCAATCTTAAAAACCAATATTACCATGAAAATCTTAACTAACATTTTAGCTAAAATTGACAACACTTTAACAAGAGGAGCTTTAAGCTACATTAACAAAGTAAGCCATACGTTATACCCAAAAACTTATTTGGAAGATGAAGATGATGACGGGGAGGACAATGAACCTATTTTGTTTATTTGACAACTTATTTGACTTCTATTAAAGCTATTTTGTAGGCTTTTTGAAATATATTCAAAAGTCTACAAAATGGTCTCTTTTAAACAGTCTTTAAACTAAACATTCAATAATCATATATTTACCTTTTTATTATCAAAAGATAAATAACTACAAAAAACTAATTGTTCTTTTTAAAATTATCTACGAACAATCTTACTTACATTGTTATCATTATATTTGCATCTTATATTACTTATAAATGGAACACACCAAAAAATTAACATTACAATTCCTATTACCTTACGCCCTTGGTTTATTAGCTATACGTTTAGTTATGGATACGCTAATTAAACAACTAGAACTAGGTTACCAAGGTGAAAGCTATGGGAGTTTTATTGCCTTGTTTATCGAATTAGCAATCGTTTTTATAACTATAAAAAATTATAAAAACTTTCAAAATAAAGGTCAATTGCTATTTTCTGAAGGTGTAAAAATTGGAGTGGGATTGGTATTAATTATGGGAACATTATTTTCCGTTTACATATTTCTTATTCATGCTAATTATATTGATCCAGATTATCAACAAAAATTAGTTGAAGAAGCAATTGCAGTTATGACAAAAAACAACCCAAATGCAGATACCTCTAGTTTAACAAAAGAAGCCCCTAGCTCTTTTACAGGTTTGGCCTTCTGGATATTAAAATATGCTTTTATTGGTGCTTTGGGAGGGATTATTAGCGCTGCTATTTTAAAAACAGAATAGTGTAATGAAAGATATCTCTATTGTTATTCCATTACTAAACGAACAAGAATCACTTAGTGAACTCCACTCCTGGATTCAAAAGGTGATGCTTAAAAATGGATATAGCTATGAGGTTATTTTTATTGACGATGGAAGCACCGATAACTCTTGGAATATCATCCAAAAACTACAACACAAAGACAGCAATGTAAAAGGCATCAGGTTTTTAAAAAATTACGGAAAATCTCAGGCATTACATGCGGGGTTTGAAGCCTGTAATGGAAGTGTAGTTATTACTATGGATGCCGATTTGCAAGATAATCCAGAGGAAATACCCGAATTATATCAGATGATTACCAAACAAAATTTTGATTTGGTTTCAGGTTGGAAAAAGAAACGTTACGATGCTGTTTTTGCAAAAAATCTACCTTCAAAATTATTTAATGCTGCTGCCAGAATTACTTCGGGCGTAAAACTTAATGATTTTAATTGTGGACTTAAAGCTTATAATACTATTGTAATTAAAAATATTAATGTTACAGGTGATATGCATCGCTACATTCCTGTACTTGCTAAAAACGAAGGCTTTACCAAAATTGGTGAAAAAGTAGTACAACATCAAGCCCGTAAGTACGGAGAAACCAAATTTGGTATGGAACGTTTTACCAATGGTTTTTTAGATTTAATTACCATTTGGTTTATTTCAAAATTTGGCAAACGCCCTATGCACTTTTTTGGTTTAGTAGGCACATTAGTATTTATAGTTGGATTTGGTCTAACCATTTATTTAGGTATAGACAAATTATATATTAATACTTCGGGTAGATTAATTACACAACGCCCTCAATTTTATTTAGCCTTAGTCTGTATGATTCTTGGTACACAATTTTTTTTAGCTGGTTTTTTAGGAGAAATTATTCTTAAGAATAAATCCGAAAAACACAAACGATATAAAATTTCTGAAACACTATAAGCTTCTTCTTCTTTTAATAATTTATTGATTAAGGAATTAGTATTTTTGCTTTACATATTATACATAAATGAGTACACTTACAAACACAATTCAAGAACGCGTTAACGAATGGTTAAGCTCTACGTTTGATTCCGATACACAAAACGAAATCAACCAACTTTTAAAAACTAATTCTTCAGAAATAGAAGATAGTTTTTATAAGGATTTAGAGTTTGGAACAGGTGGAATGCGAGGCGTAATGGGTGTTGGTACAAATCGTATTAATAAATACACTTTAGGAAAAAGCACTCAAGGTTTATGCAATTACCTTAAAAAACAATTTAATGGCGAAGAAATTAAAACAGTTATCGCTTTTGATTGCCGACATAATAGCGACACTTTAGCCAGAACGGTTGCCGAAGTTTTTGCTGCCAACGGCATTAAAGCTTACTTATTTTCGAGTTTACGAACCACTCCTGAACTTTCTTTTGCTGTAAAACACCTAAACTGCCACTGCGGAATTGTACTAACGGCAAGCCATAACCCACCTGAATATAACGGATACAAAGTATATTGGCAAGATGGAGGACAAATTGTTCCCCCTGAAGATGGTGAAATTATTAGCACTATTAATTCCTTAGAATACAGCGACATTAAATTTGATGCCAACCAAAGTTTAATTGAAATTATCGACGAGTTAGTTGATACCCCTTTTATTGATGCTTGTGTTAAAAACGGAAGTATTATAGCTTCGCAACAGGCAAAAGACGACTTAACTATTGTTTTTACATCACTACACGGAACATCAATTAAATCTGTACCACAAACATTAGCTCGGGCAGGCTTTAAAAACGTACATATTGTTGAAGAACAAGCCGAACCCAACGGAAATTTCCCTACTGTAAAATCGCCAAACCCTGAAGAAACTGAAGCTTTAGAAATGGCTACTGAACTGGCCAACAAAGTAGGTGCCGATATTTTAATTGGTACGGATCCTGATTGTGATCGTTTAGGGATAGCTGTACGCGATAATAATAATGAAATGAAACTACTCAATGGTAACCAAACCATGGTAGTAATGATTGGTTTTTTATTGGAACAATACAAAAAAGAAACTGGTTTTAAAGGAAATGAGTTCATTGCTTCAACCATAGTTTCAACACCAATGTTACGCACTATTGCTAATGCTTATAATGTTGAATACAAAGAAGTGTTAACTGGTTTTAAATGGATTGCCAAACTTGTTAAAGATTATCCTGAACTACACTTTATTGGTGGTGGCGAAGAGAGTTATGGTTTTATGGTTGGTGATTTTGTGCGTGATAAAGATGCTGTTACTAGTACGCTTTTAGCTTGCGAAATTGCAGCATACGCTAAAGCCAATGGTAATTCTTTCTTTAATCTACTACAAAGTTTATATAAAGAACATGGTTTTTTTAAAGAACACTTGGTTTCTTTAGTGAAAAAAGGAATTAGTGGTGCCGAAGAAATCAAGCAGAAAATGATTGATCTTCGTCAAAATCCATTAAAAGAAATTAATGGATCGCAAGTGATTTTTATTGAAGATTACCTGAGCGGAAAAGCTACTAATTTACAAGACAATACAATAACTAATATTGAATTACCTAAAGCAAATGTATTAATTTATTATACAGAGGATGGCAGCAAAATAGCTGCTCGTCCAAGTGGTACTGAGCCTAAAATCAAATTTTACATAAGTGTTCAAAATGAAGCAAATGCATCAGATTCACTTACTAAAATTGAACAAAGTTTAGATAATAAAATTAAGCAAATATTAAATGAATTAGGTTTAGCTTAAGCTAGCTGGTTTCTTTTATTTACTAAAATGAACCATTAATATCTGAATTCGAATAAAAAAAGAACCAATCCGAATAAGTCAAACATCGGATAAAATTCTGTACATAATTTCAAATATGGATTTTTATTTTTATTCGGATTCTTTTTTAATTATTAATTCTAATAAAAATAGCTTTCTAAAAAATAGCACAATTTTTAAGCTATTGTTACACTATAAAATTCTCGATAAGAGATTAAGTTATTACAAATTATGGAGTACCTAAAAAAAATTTTTCGCTTCATTATTCCTTATAAAGGTTATGCGATACTAAATATTATTTTCAATATTTTATATGCATTTTTCTCAACCTTAGCAATGCTTTCTATTCTACCCATGTTAAATGTTTTGTTTAAACAAACAAAACCTATTTTAATAAAACCTGAATGGAATGGAATTAGAGGAGCAAAAGATTATGTTATGGATTCTTTCAATTTTCAACTTTCTCAACAAGCCGAAAGTAATGAAATGAATACACTACTCATTATGGTTACTCTAATCATTAGTCTTTTTCTATTAAAAAACTTATTTCGCTACTTAGCCATGTATTTTATTACATTTTTAAGAAATGGTGTATTGAAAAACATGCGGAATGAACTCTACAATAAAACACTTTCATTACCCATATCTTATTTCAGCGAAAAAAGAAAAGGGGATACTATAGCCCGAATATCTTCGGACGTAAATGAAATACAAAACTCCCTACTCTCTGTATTAGAACTTGCAGTTCGAGAACCGCTTACTATTATTTTTACCATTATAGCAATGTTAGGACTCAGTGTGAAACTGACTATTTTTGTTTTTATTTTTATTCCTATTTCTGGTTTTATAATTTCAAAAATTGGTAAAAAATTAAAAAAACATTCCTCAAAAGTACAAGAAGAACAAGGCATATTTTTATCTGTTTTAGATGAAACACTTCATGGCTTACGTATTATCAAAGGTTATACTGCCGAAACTTTTTTTGGGGATCGATTTAAAGCCTCTACCGAACGTTATGCAAATTATTCCAATACACTAGTAAATCGACAAAATCTAGCTTCTCCTGTCAGTGAATTTTTAGGAATTACCGTAATTGCTATTTTACTTTTTTACGGAGGAAATATGGTATTGGTTGAAAAAACCCTAGGCGCTTCTGACTTTATAACTTACATAGGTTTAGCCTACCAAGTTTTAACTCCTGCCAAAGCCATTTCTAAAGCCAGTTACGGCGTAAAACGCGGAAACGCAGCTGCCGATCGTGTTTTAGAAATTCTAGAACTTGAATCGCCACTAAAAGACAACATTAACGCTATTGAAAAAAGTGACTTCAACAGTAATATCTCTATCAACAACATCTCATTTAAATATGATGAACATTACGTTTTAAAAGATTTTAGTCTAAACATTCCCAAAGGAAAATCCGTAGCGCTTGTAGGGCAATCAGGGAGTGGAAAATCGACTATTGCCAACCTTCTAACCCGTTTTTATGATGTAAACAAAGGAGAGATTACAATTGACAACACTAATCTAAAAGAATTTACAAAAAAATCCTTACGTAATTTAACAGGTCTTGTTTCTCAAGATTCTATTTTATTTAATGACACCATTAAAGCAAATCTTTGCATTGGTAAAGAAAATGCTACAGATGATGAAGTTATTAACGCTTTAAAAGTAGCTAATGCTTGGGAATTTGTTAAAAAATTACCTGAAGGTATTTATGCTAATGTAGGTGATGGAGGCGGAAAACTTTCTGGCGGACAACAACAACGTTTATCTATTGCCAGAGCTGTATTAAAAAATGCCCCCATAATGATATTGGATGAAGCTACATCAGCCTTAGACACCGAAAGCGAACGATTGGTTCAGGATGCTCTGGAAAAACTAATGAAAAACAGAACTAGTGTTGTTATCGCCCACCGTTTATCCACTATTCAAAACTCCGATCTAATCGTAGTTATGAAAGAAGGACAAATAGTAGAACAGGGCACCCATAATGAATTAATTGCTAAAAACGGCAACTACAAACTACTTGTAGACATGCAAGCCCTTAGTTAATAATCAATTATTAAGCAATTCTACAATTTCATCAACTATTTGGCTCACTGATTTTGAATCGGTACTCACTTTAAATTCCGATTGCAAATAATATTGTGAACGTTCAAAAACGTGTTTTGCAATAAACTCTGTTAATTCATCTACTGTAGTTGTATGAGCTATTAGTGGACGTTTATCTTTTTCTTTAAATAAACGTTCTGCAAGTCCTCCTATCGAAGTCTGTAAATATACAGAAGAACTGTTCTTAGCATCAACAATAGTTTGCATATTTACTCCAAAGCAAGGAGTGCCTCCACCTAATGAAAGTACCGTATTTTTTAAACTACTTAAACAGTCTTGCAAATAAGCTGTTTCAATCTTCCTAAAATATACTTCCCCTTTATTTTTAAAAATATCTTTAATTGTAGCTCCTTCTTTCTTTTCAATATAATCATCTAAATCTACATAATCCATATGATTAATTTCAGCTAATCGTTTACCAACAGTTGACTTACCACAGCCCATATAGCCTATTAAAATAATATTTCCGCCCATGTTTTTGATTTTGATGCAAGGTTCATTTTTTAAATTAAAAAAAAAATTATTTTTTTTAGTTTTTACACTTGTCAAATTGAATTAAGGTAGTATATTTGCACCCGCATTCAGGCATTGAATGTTTAGACCTGGTAGCTCAGTTGGTAGAGCATCTCCCTTTTAAGGAGAGGGTCCTGGGTTCGAGCCCCAGCCCGGTCACAGCGTAATAAAATTGAGTGTTGTTTTATTATTTAATTACATACAAACACTACAATGACCTGGTAGCTCAGTTGGTAGAGCATCTCCCTTTTAAGGAGAGGGTCCTGGGTTCGAGCCCCAGCCCGGTCACATAAGCGGAAACAGCATCAAATTTGATACTATTTCCGCTTTTTTTATGTCCTACATTTCACCTCAAGTTTTTAGCTTGAGCCATCTTGAGCCCTACAAATTACTATATAGTTTATATATTTCTTCTTCTTTAAGTTTAGTAAATCTTGGAGGCAAACCGTTTCTTCCATTAGCCCCATAATTTCCATCTGTCCCACTTATTCCAATATTACCTCCATTGATATTAAAAAGAATTTCTAATGCCTTTTTATTTTCATCAGAATACCCTCCTCGGCCACCTGAACCTCCTTTTCCACCAACTCCACCTCTTCCGTACTCATTTGAAACAGTAATTAATTTGTTAACATCAACAAATTCCAATGATGAATCATAATAAACATCAACAAACCCACCATCGCCACCATTGCCTCCATGGCTTCCATTACCTCCTGGATACCCATCCGCAGCTGGTCTAGAATCAGTAGCTCTAGCGCCTCTTTCGCCATCAGTACCATCAAAACCTTTACCCCCATTACCTCCGTTTGTACTTATATGAATACTACTAGTATATAAATTTGCTATTACATGCTCTTGAGTGCTATCTGATTTTATTAATACCCCGACTAAGGAATCTGTTTTTCGTTTTACATAGACGCTAATATTTTGTCCATGCTGCCCGTGCTGACCAAAACCTCCTCTTTTCCCATTATAATTAAATCTTTCATTAACATTGTAATTGATTGGAATTTGAATCGATTGACTTATTTTAGTATCTAAATCATAAACTACTTTTACTGTAACATCTTTTTTATTTAAATCTGTAGTTGCCGGAACAAGGATGCTATTATTTACAATTTGATTCTCTTCCGAAACAATGGATACAAAATAGGTTTTTAAATCTCTAATATATTGCGAAGTATTGTCATCAAAATGCATTTTCACATGTAATCGACTAAAAATACCAGGCGTGATACCGATCTTATCTTTATTAATTATTTCTACCTTTACAGGCTTACGAACTTTTATAAGTTTCGTTTGAATTTCATCTGGACGATTTTTATGGTATGCTTTAACCAAAATTTTATAATCATTCTTTACAGCGTCAATCCAATCATAATTTAATTTATCATCTATTATTGAACCAACATCTGAAGAAAAAGCATAAAAAGAAGTTGATTTAATTTGTTTAAATGTATTACGCCTTTTTTTATATTTCCACAATGATAATTTATTGGTTATAATATTATGTCGAATTTCAAATGACGCTTGGTTTTCTTGCGCATTACAAAGAAAAAAACTTACTAATGTAGTAATTAAAAATAGTATCCTCATCGAAAAATAGTTTAGTTAGATTTAATAGTGATTTTACTCCTGCATCAAGAAAGATGCCATCCCTAATTAAACTTCACAAAAGGAGAAAATACTTACACCAACAACCACAAATACAAGTTATTGAACAAAAGTCATCACTACCCTTTTGACGATGATGATTGTTCCAAATTTCACTGTCGAAAAGATAAAAATTAACTATGCAATAGTTGTGCAAACAACACTTTAAAAGCTCCACAAAAAAAATAATATTTACTTTTTACTAAGTTATTCGTGATACCGATGATCATATCAACATCTTCAAGAAGAAAGTTAGATACTTCTCTTTTTGAGTCACTAAAAAACATTGAAGTTTTATATTTCGATGCTTTTTGTTTTTATAGTATTTTTAACTAAACTATATTAGCAATTCTTTTGCCCAGATGCTGGAATTGGTAGACAGGCACGGTTGAGGGCCGTGTGTCCGCAGGACGTGTGGGTTCGACTCCCATTCTGGGCACTATAAACCACTCAAACCCCTATATTTAACAAGGTTTTTAAAAATATAGGACTACAAAAGGGCTACTTATTTTGTAGTTTGTATTACTTCTTACCCATTTATTTTATTAATTACTGTTTAACTATCAAAGTAAAATTATAAACAATCTCAAAAAAAAAACCTTAACGTCTAAAATACTTGATATTATAGTTATTGCGGTTGTACTACAGCCACAATAACTATAACTAATACAGGGATTAGGTTTTAATCCAAAGTTTAGTGTATTTTTATAATATTTGCCAAATCTTTTGATTTGGCTTTGAAACAAAAAAGTTAAAACAACAAGTTTTTACTAAGTGCTTATTCGTAAATTAATCATAGCCGAAGCTATTCTAAAATAATCTAAATGAAAAAAATAATATTTCTTTTTATAATTATTTTATTAGGCTGTTCCAAAACTAGACCTCTTTATATTAAAGATAGACATTTTGATTGTACGCAAACGGAATACATAATGGACTCCGACCTAAAAAAACTGATTTACAAATCATTACAAAGAGCAACTGTTATTGAAAGAGATATACCTGATTATCGCCTAATTTGGAAAAAACATAGAATCTTCATTCTTAATGAATATCAGACAGATAAAACAGATTTTATTTCTGAAAAAGACTGGAATAAGAGTTTAAGCTTTTTAAGCCCAAATGATATTCCTAATAGAATTCAAAGTATAAGTTATTGCTTAAAATCAAAGGAAGAATTACAAAAAATAGCAGATAAGACTTGGGAAGATTTTCTACATATTTCATTTAGTTTAATAAAGATAGAAGAAAATTATGCATCTATAAGAATTAACAATACTTGGATTATCAACAAGCACAATAAGAAAACTATGCATTTAAGTGGTGGTGGGTATACTTGTGCATATAAAAAAATAAGTGGAGTGTGGGTCTTTGACAAAATAACTAGTCATTGGATATCTTAAAACACTTTACAACAAAATGTAATTGCAATGCTTGGGATTTGGTTTGGAGCGAAGCTGGTTTTTATCTACCAAGTCACAGATAATTTTATATTAAGCAATTAAATATTTAATTTACACTTAAACAAAAGTATTTGTTTAGGTTACTAAAGGATATAAACATACTTATTATCAAATACTCACACTAAGACTTAGCTATTAATAATGAAGATTGAGCGCCACTAGCAGATACCAGTGGTGTTCAATCTTACTTTAATTTGTTAAAATAAATCTAACATTCAGGAACTTTATTTTTAAAAAAATCATCCTATATTTTTGAATATTTGTTCAAAATTTTTGTTATAATTTAAAGCTATAAAATCTTTAGCATTATCAATCATCCCATGAAGAGAGACCTATAATTTCACCATTAGGCCCTTCAAAAAAGGTATATTTATCTTGTCGGTAATTCTCATTTTCTAGTTGATACCCCTCTGCTTTTAGCTTATCACCTATTGGGCCAATATCATTTACAATAAGCATAAAATGATTGTGGTTAGTATTTCCTATTGGCTTGTATGAATCCATAGCTTCTGGTGGTGGAATTGATAAACTTATCTCAAAGTCATCTGCTCGCAATTTTAATACTAGCATCCCCTCTAAACCACCATGAAGAATCTCTGATTTTGATAGTTTAAAACCTAGAATTTCACGATATAATTTTAATGTTTTTTCCAACTCTAGTACATGAACACAAATATATCTAAGCCCAGTAACTCTTGCTTTTTGCTTGCTTTCTTTATTTAACACAGTACTGGTTGCCGACTGAGCTGTAACTTTATGTACACTTGTTAAAAAAAACATTGTTACAAAACAATACTTTGAAATGAGTTTAATTATTTCAGTATTTTCTAGTATTGGCTTCTCTAAATTTATCTTCATAAAAGATGGTAAAAAATTTATAATTTATTTTAATATGAGTACTATATAAATTTTATTGTCGACACAAAATTGTTTCAGAATTTTACTCGAATTAAAATCTTTATTTATACAGAACTCATGCTTATTTTAAGTTAATTGATTTATAAATATAATTATTTAGCTTCTAATTTCCATGTCCTTACCCAATCCACACGCATGGTATTTATGGAGTCGTCATTCAACTCTTCTTTTTGAGGTAAACCTCCTATGTTACAGTCTTTAAAAGTCCATAAGTCCCAAATAATTTCCAATTCTCTAGTAAAATCTTGCTGCGTAGTTATTTTTCCTGCAGGTTCCCCATTTAGGTAAAATTGCACATTTCTTTCATCAATCCACCAGGCTCCGACTATATGATATGCTTCATCCCAAGTTTTCCCTTTATTAGGGTTAGCATCAGATAAAAAACGTGTATCAAAATTATCCTCATGTCTTTCTGTAACACTACTTTTAGCTATAAAGTATTGAGAATTCATTTGAGTTGGAAACAACCAAGGAGTCCACGGGAAATCAGCTGGTTTAGTGGATTGATCTCTACACTCTGGTGTGGGATTAGGATTATTTTCAACAATATCAATTTCATCTCTATTATCTATATCCCCATTGTTCAACCAAAACGTATTGAATGCCGAAATATTAGCTGTTTTCATACTACATTCTGTATACATTGGAAAACTTATTTGGGCTTTTGAATGCACTCTCGCTGTTTGAAACCAAGATATTGAATCATTCCGTAACGTGGCTTTTATAAATAATTTCCCATCTTCAACACCAGAATTTTTATCTGTCATCCATACCGGCGTTCCTCCATAATTCCAAAATGAATTGAACCATTTTTCATCATTCCACTCATCAAACTCATCTGACATGGCTTCTACTTTAGTCCACTTCATGTCTTCGGGCGTAGTATCATTTATAGAAACGAAAGAAGGCACACTAGCATCCAAAGCTGTTAAGTCGATTAGTGTAACTGGTTCAGCGGGTTTTTTCTCTTCTGGAGAATCATCGCTAGAGTTACACGATAGTAGAGCTACACAGGCGCTCCACATTAAAATTTTAAGAGTTTTCATAATTGATTATTTTGTGTTAACAGCTCAATCATCCAACTTAACTAAAAGAGTTTTTTATATCTCAATATATTGAGTACTATAACTATTCTTGAAAATTTAATTAGTTAAATTTGAATAATTCTAATTTTTTTGGCTAATGTATCATCTACTCTTACAACGTATCCGTTCTAAGTATTCCCCAATAAATTCAATGTTACTTTTACCTAAAATTATGAGCTTAATTTTACATAGATTTTAATTTATTCACTAATAAAATCGATTGATTGCTACCAAAATCACAATACAATATCGATTTCGTTTTTCAAAAAAATAGTTATTACACTCATGTATAAAACTACACTTTTTATTAATTAAAAAAATTTTATGCTCAATTATTAACTAATTTTTAAAACTTTACGATTTAAAAAAGCTACTCAACTATAAATAGAACATCTTAATTTGTACCACTCCCTATAAAATCCTTGATATCTTTATCAAACAAATAGTACCCAGAACGATCTTCTCCTAATATATTGAGTTTATCAAGTAATGTCCGAGCCGTTGCCTCTTCTTCCAATTGTTCGGTTACGTACCATTGCATAAAATTATGTACGTTGTAGTCTTTTTGTTGTAAACATTCGTAGATAACTTTATTGATTTGTTCTGTTACAAAAATTTCACTTTTTAAAAATTTTTCAAATAAAGCAAGTAACGAATCAAAATCTGCTTTAGGCTGTTCCAATGCAGGCACTATAACATTACCACTTCGTTCATTTACAAATTTCATCAATTTAGTCATGTGTAAACGCTCCTCTTCTGATTGGCTATAAAAGAAGTCTGCAACACCACTATAGCCTTTAGTATCTGCCCATGATGCCATTGCTAAATACTGCATTGAAGCCTGAGCTTCATATTTTATTTGATCGTTTAATAAACTTTCTATAGATTCATTCATGATATACTATTTATAATTGTATTCAAAATTAATCAATACATCTTTATATATGTGTCGATTACCATAGCTAATCCTTATAAAATTTACTCCGCAACAAAAGAAACAAATGCTATTTTTTATGTTTCAATTGACCAAAACTAGTATATTTTGTATTTTTGACTATATGTCCAAGCTAGTACATCTTACTCATTTGGCTTCAATAGTTAGCTTACTCCATTTATGAAAAAAATACAAATGGTTGATCTTAAAGGTCAATATAACGGAATAAAAGAAACCGTAAATACTTCCATTCAAGAAGTTCTTGACAATACCGCCTATATCAACGGACCTCAAGTACATGAATTTCAAAAAGAACTGGAAACCTATTTAAACATTAAACATGTTATTCCTTGTGCCAATGGCACCGACGCCTTGCAAATAGCTATGATGGGGTTAGGTCTGCAACCTGGTGATGAAGTAATTACTGCCGATTTTACATTTGCCGCAACTGTTGAAGTGATCGCTTTATTACAACTTACGCCTGTGCTGGTTGATGTAGAACCTGACACTTTTAATATTGACCCTAAAGCAATTGAAAAAGCAATTACCGCTAAAACAAAAGCTATAGTACCTGTACATTTATTTGGACAGGCTGCTAATATGGAAGCCATTTTAGACATTGCAAAAAAACACAATCTTTTCGTTATTGAAGATAATGCACAGGGTATTGGAGCAACATACACATTTAAAGATGGCACTAAAAAGAAGACTGGAAACCTGGGTGATGTGGCTTCTACTTCTTTTTTCCCTTCAAAAAATTTAGGTTGTTATGGTGATGGTGGTGCTATTTTCACTAATAATGATGATTTAGCTCATACCATAAGAGGCATTGTAAACCATGGCATGTACAAACGCTACCATCATGATGTAGTTGGTGTAAATTCACGTTTAGATTCTATTCAAGCTGCTGTTTTACGCGCTAAACTTCCAAAACTAGATGTATACAATACAGCTCGCAGGGCTTCCGCCAGAAAATATAATGCTGCTTTTAAAAATATCCCCCAAATAGAAATACCTATAACACATACCAAGTGTGAAGGAGTTTGTGACACCTGCGATTGTCATGTATTCCATCAGTATACTTTAAAAATAAAAAACATTGATCGTGATGCTTTAGTAGCTCATTTAAATGAAAATAACATCCCTTGTGGTGTGTATTACCCAATACCTTTACATGCCCAAAAAGCCTATTCCAATTCACGTTATAATGAGGCAGATTTCCCTGTAACCAATCAATTGGTAAAAGAAGTTATTTCATTACCTATGCACACTGAATTAGATGATGAACAAATTAAATTTATTTCTCAAACTATAATTGATTTTATAACGCAATAACGCTACTATGAAAATATTGAGCCTTATTTTAATGTTATTAATTGTTATTGGCTTTATTTTATTTTTAAAAGCCAATAACAACGACAACAAAGCTCGTAAAGATGCCGTTGAAGTAGAAGCCATTATTGAAAAAGTAAATTGTAAGCAACGATTAAAAAGCGACAAAAGCCTTGTTGCAGTTTCTTTTAAAGGACAAGTATATTATATATTTTTCAAAAGTGAAAAAGATTGCTATAAGTATAAAGAAAATCAAAAAGTAAGGGCATATTTTTCTAAAACTTATAATAAACTTTATTTACATCGCTAATCAATAACCCTATACATTGGACTACCTAGTAAATTTGGTATAAATTACTAAGCGACTTTTATATAGTTATTAATTTTAATTTCTAATTCTTT
>CANLCT010000068.1 GCA_947489195.1 uncultured Aquimarina sp.
ATTTTAATATGTGAAAAATAAAATCCCCTTATAAAAATAAAAAGACCGCCTAAATACTTTTTAGACGGCCTCTTTTTCATGCATAAAGTGTGTTTAATCTGTAAATGGTATAAATAATGTGAATTCAAAATAATTTTATTCAACTGCCAAAATTGACAATTCAAGTGATTTCCAATAGAAAATTGTATCGATACGAGGAATTTCAAGCGAATAGACATCTTTTTTTATATCGAACTCACGTTAAAAACTACTTGTATAAAGGTTATTAATACTAGTGTTTTCTTGATTTTGGGTTGATAACGTTATGGTTTAACTTAATTTTGGAATGCCTTTAAAGCTTAATTTTTTTTAAAATGGGAAATTACTATTTGCTCTAATATTATTTTAGATGTACTAGTATTATTCAAACAAACGTTTAAAAGTACTTGGAGCTTTCTTTATTTTTTTTAAAATAGCTTCATCTTGAAATTTTTGTAAATCAATTTTAGGATTTGAGAGTAGCGAAACTCCACTTTCGCCAGTAGCTTTAAGTTCTAATTTATCGGTTACATTTAAATAAGCATAACTTTTCCCCTCAATAGATAAAGATGTATTAGTAGTAATAAGATCTATACCATAATAGTTACTAGCATCTAATAAAAATAGGGTGTTTTTAGTAGTGGTACCTTGTATTTCAATTTTACTTTGTTGATTTTGAGCAATATTTAGATTTTCTGAAACAATATTAGCACTAATTTTAGATGAGTTATTGCTATGAATACCAATGGTAGGAGCAGAAATAATACAGCTAATACGGCTGTCGTCTTTTCCTAAAATATCAACCCTGCTAGCTTTAATGTTTATATTTAAATTAGCATTTTCATAAGCTTCAATAGCTAAACGTTCTAAAATCATATCACTTTCAGAAAGTATGTTAGTACGTCCTTTAGAAATTATTTTTGATAAATTTGGAGTGTAACCAATTTCAATAGCTAGTTTTTTAAATCGGGTAAAATTTCGAGTACTTTTAATAGTTAATTTTTCTGCATCAACTTTAATATCAATAAATTCAAGTAAATTGCTGTCAGTTTCTATATAAATACTGGGTGATGTTTTAGGAACTAAAATAACGTCAAACTTATCTCCAATTTCTATTATTCTAAAGTCGGAAATTTCGATACTTTTAGTTTCTAAAATTTTATTCCCTTTTACTTTAGCAGGACTTTGTGCATTACTAATAGTACTTAGTAACAATAAAAAAATAAATACAATAATTTTTTTCAAGACTTTTTCTTTTACGAATTTATCTAGCATATTTTAATTTTATACGGCATTATCAATTTACAATTTCAGCGTGTAAAAAACATTAAAAAAGCAATGATTAAATTTAAAAATTTAATTTTAAAAAAAATGTAACAATAAATTCTTTTAAAACAAACATACAAAATCTAATACAATTGATTTTTTTGGAAATTCACAATTTATATAAACCAGTAATCTTTACATGAATTTTCAGTGTTGTTTTATAACTATAAATTAACAAGCAACAACTTTTTAAGTTTAGGTTTAAGAATTTTTTATTAATACCTTTAAAGGAATAAAATTTTTTTAATGGAAATAACACAGAAAAATTTAAACCGTTTTTTGTTTTTTAAATTACCATCGGCATGGTGGTGTGGTGTAAGGGTTCAAAAAATTACGGCTTCAATTTGCGAAGTAACCGTTACACACAAGTGGATCAATCAAAATCCTTTTAAATCAATGTACTTTGCAGTACAAGCTATGGCAGCAGAATTAAGTACAGGGGCTTTAGTAATGAAAGGAATTAAAGAAAGTGAACAAAGGATTTCAATGCTTGTAGCACAAAATAAAGCTAGTTTTAGTAAAAAGGCAACAGGTAAAATAACCTTTTTATGTACCGAAGAAGAAAAAATTACGAAAGCAATTGAGCATACAATAGCAACTGGCGAAGGGCAAACCTTTTGGCTTGAATCTCAAGGAGTTAATAAAGATGGAATAGTGGTTTCGGATTTTAAATTTGAATGGACAGTAAGATTAAAAAAATAATTTTTTGCTAAAATTTGCAACAAACAATTGTTAAAGGCAGTATTTTTAAGTATAATTGTCTAGTTATGTAGGCATTGTGCAACTAAGTATATAGACTACAAAAAATATTAGTGTATGGCAAGAGCTATGTTTGATTATACCAAAACGGTATTAGAAAAAGTCAGCTTTGATGTGAATTTATTTTCAAAAGAAGTTGAAAAAGCATTCAAACGTTTATTACCTCATGAAATTGAGGAATTAAAAATTTTTATAAATCGATTAATTGAAAAAAAGCCGCAATTAGCTTCTTTTTCATTACAAGCAACTTTTTAAAATAAAAAATCCGATATGAATGCATATCGGATTTTTTATAAATAGAGTAACATTACATTAACTATTATATTACGAAATAATTAATTTTTATATTCATTTAAAGCATCTCTATAAGCTTTAAGATCAAGTATATTCATTTTGTTATTTAAATCCTTGAAAAGTGAAACTAAGTAAGCTAAACTTTCTTTAGGATCATGGTTTTCGTCTAAATCAGCAGCCATTACCTCTTCGCCTTCCTCAACCTCAATAGGTTCATCATCAGGGATGGCTATTGCAAAAGTTTGGTTTGCCTCAATATGCTCGTATGTAAGTCTAATTACTTTAACAAGTAATGGATTTTGTTCTTCTAACGCATAAGGGCGTAATTCTTTTAAATCATCAGTAACCGTGTTAATGATAATTCCAGCGTGATCCAATTCTGATAAAATCTTAGTAATAAGTTTTTGGGCTTTTTTACTTTCCAAAATTTATAGAGTTAATTAGTTAATATTTTCTTAATGATTGCTAAAGCAACTAATGAATAAGTAGTAACCAATTCATTGCTTTAAAGCAAAGGTAATGTATTCATAAATTTTAGTAGTTTGTTTTTTGCGAAAATTTAATTATCGTAACCGCTTATTCTAAAATTAAAGTAGTTATTGGGCTGTGCCTAATTTTTAAGTTATTTTTGAATAAAGATGTATAAGTCAAAATGAACAAGTCTGATTAGTTTATTTTGACTTATAATTGGTGTAAATTAAAAGCCACAATGTGGAATATAAAATAAAAACAGATGAGTTCAATTGATTGGAAAACCGTTAAAGAGTTTGAAGATATTACTTATAAAAAATGCAACGGAGTAGCTCGTATAGCATTTAACAGACCCGAGGTACGAAATGCTTTTAGGCCTAAAACAACTAGTGAGTTATTAGAAGCATTTCATGATGCCCAAGAAGACACAGATATAGGTGTAGTTTTGCTTAGCGCAGAAGGGCCATCGGCAAAAGATGGAATATATAGTTTTTGTAGTGGTGGAGATCAAAAAGTAAGAGGTCATCAGGGATATGTTGGCGAAGATGGCTACCACAGGTTAAATATACTTGATGTACAGCGTTTAATTCGTTTTATGCCCAAAGCAGTTATTTGCGTAGTGCCAGGTTGGGCTGTTGGTGGTGGACATAGTTTACATGTAGTTTGTGACATGACTTTAGCCAGTAAAGAGCATGCTATTTTTAAGCAAACAGATGCCGATGTAACAAGTTTTGATGGTGGATATGGTTCAGCTTATTTAGCTAAAATGGTAGGTCAAAAGAAAGCTAGAGAAATTTTCTTTTTAGGAAGAAATTATTCGGCCCAAGAGGCATTTGAAATGGGAATGGTTAATGCAGTGGTTCCACATGCCGAACTTGAAAATACAGCTTATGAGTGGGCTCAAGAAGTACTGGCCAAATCGCCAACATCAATTAAAATGTTAAAATTTGCGATGAACTTAACCGATGATGGAATGGTAGGGCAACAAGTATTTGCAGGCGAAGCAACCCGCTTGGCTTATATGACAGACGAAGCAAAAGAAGGGCGTAATGCTTTTTTAGAAAAAAGAAAACCAAATTTTGAAAAGAAGTGGTTGCCATAATTATATAGTTAGATAAACCGAATTAGAATTTTGAATTATTTTATGGTATATAAAGAGATGAAATTAAAGAATAACCATAGTCCGTTGTTTAATTTTATAACACAGATATACTGAAAAGAAGCACACTATGCGAAAGTTTTATTGGTAAATTATACATTATTAGATATTAATCTTATAAAACTAAAAATCCCGTGTTTTTTCATAAAACACGGGATTTTTATATGTTATTATCTAGTAAATTACTTTTTAGGAGCTTCAGGAGCTTCTTCTAATTCAGCAAATTCAATATCAAAAATAAGGTTTGCATTTGGAGGAATAACTCCACCAGCACCACGCTCACCATATCCTAAAGCCGAAGGAATAAAAATAGTAGATTTGTCACCAATTCTATCCATAGTTAATAATCCTTCTTTAAAACCAGGAATCATTTGGGCTTTGTTTGAGTAAGGTACAGGCATAGGCTTGTATAAACCTCTATCTGATCTTATTTGATCAAACTTATTATTAGCTTTAGCAACAGATTCAATGTTTGTATCAAAAACACGACCATCTTCAAGGTAACCAACATAGTAGATACCTACTTTTTCTTCTTGCTTAATTTTTCTACCAGTTCCTTCGCTAATGCTAACCACACCTAAACCAGATTCAGTAATTTTTGCAGTTGGTTTTAAAGCATCATTTTTATCTTTGTTTCCTTTAGCTAAAGCAATTTCTTCTTGTTCTTTTTTAAGTTTTTCAGCTTCAATTTTTTCAAGTTCAGCTTTGTATACTGAAGGTGCGTCAAATGCTTTTGCTAAGTTACCTTTTCTAATAATGTTTAGTGATGTTAAAACAATGGTATCTTTAGGTTTGTCACCAGGTGCAGTTTCAACAGTACCAATACTATCAATTATATCTTGTCCGTTAACAATTTCTCCAAAAACAGTATGGCGTCCATTTAACCAAGGAGTTTCCTTTAAAGTTATAAAAAATTGACTTCCATTAGTTCCAGGACCAGAATTGGCCATTGATAAAATTCCTTTTTTGTCATGACTTAATGAGTCTACAATTTCATCAGGGAATTTATATCCAGGATTACCAACACCAGTTCCTAATGGGTCTCCACCTTGAATCATGAAATCTTTAATTACACGATGAAAAACTAATCCATCATAAAATCTTTTACCAGCATATGCACTGTCCACAGCTTCTTGTTTTCCTTCGGCTAATGCAACAAAATTAGCAACAGTCATTGGAGTATCTTCAAAGTGCAGATTAGCTACAGCTGTTCCTTTATTGGTGTTAAATTCGGCATATAATCCATCTTCTAAATCTGGGTATTTCTCATTACAGCTTGTTAAAACTGCTGCTATAAGTGCAATAAATAAATAATTTAACTTCTTCATTTTAATTTAAATTAGTATTGATTTAATTTTAGTTGTTCGTTTATTATTGTTTTTCAATTTTGGAAATCGAATTTACGGTAACTTCTGTAATTATTGGCGTATTAGCCTTAATTTTTTTGGTATCGCCATAATATCCATAAGCTAAGTGTGATGGAATTAAAAAAATAGCACTTTCTCCTGCTTGTAAAATTTTAAGACCTTCTCTTAATCCGTAAAATAATTCTTCTTTATCAATTTTATAAGTTCGATTACCTAACTCTTTTTTTGAATAAACCAGTTGACCATTAATTTGTTTTATATTAAAATCAAAATTTACAATATCTCCAAACATAGGTGTAATAGCAGGTATACTATCTTTTTTTTCATAGTAATACCAAAACCCATTTCCCGAGTTTAGATAGGTATGTAACGTGTCTTTTTCAATAATGGTATTTATTAAGGCTTCTTCTCTAGCTTTTATTTTTTTATTTAATATGACAGATTCAGATATATAAGAGCCTGATTTTACAGATACAGGCTTCCTAGGCTTTAGTTTATTACAACTAATAAAGGTTAAACATATTACAAATAAAAAAAATAAGTATTTCATGAATTTAATAACGTAGTTTTATATTGGGGTAATATACTCATAAATTTTTCAACGGTTTCGCTTAAAGTTAAATCGCTCTTTCCTCCAGCGGCATTATCGTGACCACCTCCTTCAAAGTGATTTCTAGCAAATTGATTTACAGAAAAATCTCCTTTAGACCTAAATGACATTTTGATAATACCTTCGTTTTCATTTTCAATAAAAATAACAGCAAATACGATATTATCTATAGATAATCCAATGTTTACAAAACCTTCGGTATCTCCTTTTTTAAAATTATGATCGTTTAACTCTTTCTGCGAAAGCTTAATATATGCAGTTCGATATTCAGGAAATAAACGTAAATTTTTTAAAGCCACTCCTTTTAGTTGAAGTTTACTAAGCGTATTGGTGTCATAAATACCTTCGTGTATTTGTGTGTTTTCGGCTCCAGCATCTATTAAATTAGCAATTACTCTGTGGGTGGTACTAGTAGTTGAACGATAACGGAATGATCCCGTGTCAGTCATTATTCCAGTATATAAACAGGTGGCAATAGCTTTATTTACCAATTTTAAATCTCCCATTTGTTCTATAAAATGGTATACCATTTCGCATGTAGAGCACATAGCTGGGTCACTATATGTAAATTTAGCATAATCATCAGGTTGCTGGTGATGGTCAATCATTACAAAAGTGGCTTTGTTGTTAGCTTCTAACAAAGGTTTGAGTTCTCCACAACGGCCTAAATGATTAAAATCAAGGGTGAAAATGTGATCTGCTTCAGCAATCAATTTTTTGGCGAGTTGAGTATTGTTTTCAAAAATTACTACTTTATCATTATCCGGAAGCCATTTTAAAAAACTAGGATAATCATTAGGTGTAATAACATATGCTTTTTTTTTAAGTTGAGTTAAATAATTATACAGTGCTAAAGTAGATCCCATGGCATCTCCATCGGGATTTTTATGCGGAATAATTACAATACTCTCAGATAAAGAAAGCGAATCTTTAAGTTGGATGGTTTTTTTCATTTTCATAACGTGAGCGAATATACTTGTTATAGAAATTTGAATCAAGAAAAATTAAGAATAGTTTATAGGTAACAATAGCCTTGTTTAGTTATAAAAAGTGTTGTAATAGTAGAAATTTAATTTAAAGAATAACTTTTTGATTGATAGTGTTTTTGCATAAATGAATTGTTTTTTGTGAAAATATTAAGATGCAAAAGGGGCTAAAGTTTAGGTACAATCCATAATTTCAATTTTGTTAGAAAGTTTCAATAAATTCATTAATTGAATAACTTTTTGAGCAGTTCATCTATTTAGTTACATTTGTTAAAACACTTAATATTTATATGGCAACAAACAGAACACTTACAATGATAAAACCAAATGCAGTTAAAAATGGCAAAGTTGGCGCTATATTAGAAAAAATTTCAGCTTCTGGTTTTCGAATTGTTGCTTTAAAAATGACGCAGTTAACAACTAAAGATGCGCAAAAGTTTTACGATGTACATAAAGACAAACCTTTTTATGAAGATTTATGTTCATTTATGACAAGTGGACCTATAGTTGCCGCTATTTTGGAAAAAGAAAATGCGGTAGAAGATTTTAGAACTTTAATAGGAAGTACTGACCCCGAAGAAGCTGCTGAAGGAACATTAAGAAAGATTTTTGCAGAATCAAAATCTAGAAATGCTGTTCACGGTAGTGATAGTGATGAAAATGCTCGAATTGAAGCTGGATTTCATTTTTCGCGTCGCGAACAGTTTGCATTATAGAAAAATTAGCGCAGTATTAGTTTTTGAATAATCTCTCTGCCAAATTCTTCATTAATGTTTTTAATTATTTTTGAAGCTCCATAACTTAATTGTTCTCTTAATACTGATGAGCTTAACTGAACATAAAGTGTATTGTTTTGGAGTTTTATTTGTGTGGTGTAAGTAACAATACCAGGGCCCATAACACGTTGCCATACGGTTTCCATTTCAACCTGATCAATACCTTTTTGTAATTTGTTAGTGGTTACAAAGTTTTTAAGTACATCACTAATAGTCTGGTGTTCGGTATGTCTTCTATTATTTTTTTTCATTTAAGTTAATTGGTGTAAATTTTCTGTAAAAATAATATGTTCCTTCTTTATTTTGAATACAAAGTTGTTCTTTTGATGCTTCAACAAGTGTATCAATCCAAGTATCTGTTGGGGTGTTGTAAGTTATAATATATTTTCCTGATTTATGCGAAATAGTATAATTTAACTTTTGTTTTGAACCCCGATAATTACCCATAAAATTAGGTTGTAGTTTGGTTCTGAAGCCAATACTATCTGTGGTTTTAAAATAATCTACAGTAGGGTTAAAATTGTATTTTTTTTCGCTATCATTAAAAGATGAGGTTACGCGGTCAATTTCCCAATAGCCATTCAGATGCTCAAGGTTAATTTTGGGTTGTTGTGTGCAACCAATACATGTTACAAGAGTAATAAAGAGTATGAGTAATCGAATCATAATAATTTAAATATTTTATATGATTGTGAAATTTTTTTTACAATTACTTCGGTGCGTTCGGCATGAGTATCGCTAACAAATAATTGTCCAAAATGATTGTCATCAACTAATTTCATTAACTGTTCGACACGGCTTTCATCTAATTTGTCAAAAATATCATCTAATAAAAGTATAGGCTTATCGTTGCTTTGTTGTAAAATAAAATCAAATTGAGCTAGTTTTAAGGCGATTAAAAATGATTTTTGCTGTCCTTGGCTACCAAATTTTTTAATAGGATAACCTTCAATACTAAAATCCAGATCATCTTTATGTATGCCAACACTGGTGTATTGCAGTACTCGATCTTTAGCTAAATTTTGTTCTAATAAATCTATAATTGTATTATCGTGTATTTTAGATTGATAGGTCAAATTAATTTGTTCTCTGTTAGTAGCTATATATTGGTAGCGTTCTTTAAAAATAGGGGTAAAACCGGCAACAAAATTTTTACGCTTATTATAAATTTGACCCCCCAATTGATGTAATTGTTCATTGTAAATACTCAAATTAGCATTGTCAAAAGTATGATTTGCAGCAAAATATTTTAACAAAGCATTACGTTGCGTTAATGTTTTATTGTAGTTTAATAACAAAGTCAAATAATTGGAATCAATTTGGGCTAGTACACCATCCATAAATTTTCTACGAGTCGCACTTCCTTCAATAATTAGATCGTTATCTGCTGGCGAAATAATTACTAATGGTAAAAAGCCAATATGATCACTTAGTTTATCGTAATTTTTACCATTGCGTTTAATAATTTTTTTTTGTCCTTTTTTAACACTTACTATAACTTTTTCATCTCGATCGTTTCGTTTATATAAACCTTCAATCATAAAAAAATCAGAAGAATGTCTGATGTTTTGTGAAGTTATTGGGTTAAAATAGCTTTTTCCGAAGGAAAGGTGATAAATTGCATCGAGTATGTTTGTTTTGCCCACGCCGTTTCGACCGACAAAACAGTTAATTTTTGGGTCAAACTCTAAATGTTTTGACTCAATGTTTTTGTAATTTACTAAAGAAAGGGCTTTTAAATTCATTAAAATTTTCTGGATCGATGCAAAAGTAAATCATCTGTAAGAATTTCATTTCTAAAAATAGAATTTAATTCTCTTTTAAAATTGAATAAAAATTATATTTTTGCTCATCTGATAAAATAACAAAAATGGCTACATATAAAAAGAGAGGGTATAAACCTAAAGCAGTGAAAGAAACTGTTGAAAATGAAGTAGAAGATAATATTGCTGCAGAAGATCTAGAATCAACAACTGCAGAGGTATTTAATACGCTTGACGAAACAGCAAACAAAACTGAAGAGTGGGTTGCTGCAAACCAAAAATATATTTTTGGTGTGGTTGGGGCTTTAGCAATTGTAGCATTAGCTTACATTGCTTTTGATCGTTTTGTTAAACAACCTAAAGAGGTAGAAGCTGCTAACGAAATTTTTCAAGCACAAAAATATTTTACACAAGCACAAGAGGCAAGTAGTACACAAAAAGATTCTTTGTATACTTTGGCGCTAAATGGAGGTGAAGGTAAATTAGGTTTGTTAGATGTAATTGATCAATACGGAAGTACAAAAACAGGAAACAATGCAAATTACTATGCGGGTATTTCTTATTTGAGTATGAAAGATTATAAAAAAGCGATTGAATATTTAGATAGCTTTAAAAGTGATGACTTTATTTTACAAGCCTTAGCATATGGAGCTTTAGGAGATTCATTTGCACAGCTTGAAAAAGGAGGAGTAAGCACAGAAGCTTTAAATTACTACAATAAGGCAGCTAATTTAAACGCTAATAGTTTTACAACACCTAAATTTTTATTGAAAGCGGCTAAAATGGCTATGGCTACAGGTGATACTTCAACTGCGATAAAAAATTTAGAAGTGATTGCGTCTGATTATCCTAAAAGTAATGAGTTTTCAGAAGTGGAAACACTACTTGCAAAAGCAAAAGCTATGTAAATTATGGCAACAGCAAATAAAAATTTATCCGAATACGATAAAACAACTATCCCAAACGCGAAAAATTTTCGGTTTGGGATAGTTGTTTCTGAATGGAATGATACGGTAACAAATGGTTTGTTTCAAGGAGCATTTGATGCATTTATTGATTGTGGAGTATTAAAAGAAAATATAGTACGCTGGAATGTGCCCGGGAGTTTTGAGTTAATTTACGGAAGTAAAAAAATGCTAGAAACCTATGATATGTTAGATGCAATTATATCAATAGGTTGTGTTATTCAAGGCGAAACAAAACATTTTGACTTTGTTTGCGAAGGTGTAACTCAAGGAATTAAAGATTTAAATATACAGCAGGATATACCTGTTATTTTTTGTGTATTAACAGATAATAACCAGCAACAGTCTCTTGATCGTTCTGGTGGTAAACACGGTAATAAAGGAACAGAAGCCGCTATTGCAGCTATTAAAATGGCTCAATTGCGTAAAGATGCTAACTTTTATAAAGGGTGAATTTAATTTTTCAATAAGTTATTACGTGTATTAGTATACAATAAGTACTTTAACTTTTAAGTAATTTGTTTATTGTAGCATGGCAACACTAAAAGATTTGCTTTATTAAACCTGCTTTACGTATTAGAACTTCATTATGGAGCTGTGTGATACAAAATAGAAGTGTTTTCTTAAGTTGATAATTCCAATTCAACATCATAAAAAATTAAAAAAGGAGCTCAAAAGGCTCCTTTTTTTAAGATCGAAAATTAAACATAATAGTAAATGCCCCTAAATACTTATTATGAATAAATACAATCGACCCTTTTACGGTAACTTATTTTTAATATTTTTGAAATATAAGTGTGTAGCTTGTTAATTACTTATAGTGTAATTAAAGCAAGTTTTTACTTAATGTATTTAGTGTAGTTTGTTTGTAAGTCGTTAAAGCGTGCTGTTGCAAAATCTCTGTCTGCATTACGTGCATTGATATAATATTCAATACCAGCATTAAAATTTTTTCTTTTAATAATTGATAAAGCTTTTATATCTTCAGCAGAAAGTACTTTGTAGCCTCTTTTAGTACTGTCTTTAAAAAGATCAATTGGGTTTTCGTGTTTGCTTTCAATAGGTAAGGTAGCATAAGTAAATATGCGTTTATTACCCGAAATATCATATTTGGTGTCTTTGTTTCTTTCTTCGAAGTCATTTAAAATAGCAGTGGCTTCACTTTTATCTTTAGCAATACCAAATACAAGTCCGCCAGATACAGTTTCTACTTGCCATTTTAACACTTCTTTAAATCGCTGTGCATTTGCGGTGGTAACAAATGCAGATAAAGCGAATAATAATAGTACAACTTTTGCCATGATTAGCTATATACGGGATTAATCTATTTCCAAAACAAAACTACTATGTCTTTTGGATTTAAACTGCTGTGTAAGAACTAAATTCGATGTATTTTGATGAATACTCGTTAAGCTGTTTTTTGAATGTAAGAATTAATTTTAATTTGTTGACATTTAGTTTTTTAAGCTGTTTTTAGATCGTTATTTTCTTACATAAAAAAACATAAAAAAATTACTCTATTATTGCAGCTTTCATATAAACGTCTTTTTTAGGCCATTCGCTAAAATCAACTTCAACTGAATTTATTTTTTTTGCGACATCCATACCCTTGATAACACGTCCAATAACAGTGTGTTCACCATTTAAATGTTTTGAACCTTTTGGATCTACATCAATGTAAAATTCGAAAGGGCTTGATCTTTTATTAGGATTGTTTTCATAAACTCTGGCCATTGCTACGCAACCATAATGATGTTTCAAATGTTTTTTTATTTCATGAGGAATAGTAAACTGTCCAATTCGTCTTTTAATTTTAGCCATTTCCATGCGATCGCTGTTGCCTCCCTGAATAACAAAACCTTTTGCTACTCTGTAAAAACAGGTTTCATCTAAAAATTTTCGTTTTACTAATTGAATAAAATTTGCACGATGTAGTGGCGTTTCGTTGTATAATTCTATTTCAATATCGCCAAAATCGGTAGTTAGTTTTACAAAGCGTTCTTTATTAGTCTTTCCATATTCAGTAAGCATTTCAACTACATTTTTATTAGTAATTCGCTTAGCGTATTGTGTTTTTTTTGCTTTTGCTTCCTTTTTTTGAACCTTTTTTGTTTTGAATTCATTTTGTGAGGGTGTTTTACTATCTTGACAAGAGGTAGCCGCTCCGGTAAATAGAATAAAAAGTAATAAAAATAGCCGCATAAATGAAGTTTGATGAATTGGTGAAAAGTATTTCAAAAATAGAAAAAAATATGCTGCCAGGGCCACAGGCACAAATGCAATTATCTCCGAAAAACCGGGCACAGTTTTCAGAGAGTTATAGAACTTCAAAAACACGAAAAGCAGGTGTTATGGCTCTTTTATTTCCTAAAGATGGCGAAACTTATTTAGCGTTAATTTTAAGAACTACTTATGATGGAGCACACTCTGGTCAAATAGCGTTACCTGGTGGTAAATACGAATTGAGCGATCAATCCTTGTGGGAAACTGCTTTGCGCGAAGTAGAGGAAGAGATAGGTGTAACTCAAAATAAAATTTCATTAATTAAGCCCTTAACATCAATATACATACCTCCATCAGATTTTAGGGTATACCCATTTCTTGCTAAAACAAATGAATCATTGATCTTTAAGTTGCAGGAGGAAGAAGTTGCCGAGCTTATCGAAATGCCATTATCATATCTTATTGGTCAAAAAGAAATTAATGAAGTTACTATTGAAGTGGTTACAAATAAATTAGTCAAGGTTCCGGCTTTTAAGTTTGATAAACATATTATTTGGGGAGCCACCGCTATGATTTTAAATGAACTTAAACAATTATTAATAGATAGTTTCGACGTATAAATTGGTATATTTGTCTATAGATTTAACATAAACTATAAAATGGGATTATTGAAAAAAAATCCATTTGGACAGTATTTAATTTTAAAAAAGTGGTTAATACGTATTTTAGGGCCACTAACACACCGACGTTATCGAGGTTTTAATGAACTTGTTATCGAAGGAAGTGAAATCATTACAAAACTGCCAGATAACAATGTGTTATTTGTATCAAATCATCAAACTTATTTTGCCGATGTGGTAGCTATGTTTCATGTTTTTAATGCAAGTTTAAGCGGAAGAGTGGATTCTATTAAAAATGTAGGTTACTTGTGGCAGCCAAAAATGAATTTATATTATGTGGCTGCTAAAGAAACAATGCGTTCTGGGCCTTTGGCTCGTATTTTTGCTTATGCAGGAGCCATAACCGTTGAACGTACATGGCGTTCGGCTGGTAAAGAAATTAATAGACAAGTTAAAATGAGTGATATCACCAATATTACTCGTGCGCTTAACGATGGTTGGGTAATTACCTTTCCGCAAGGAACAACTAAGCCTTTTAAGCCTATTCGAAAAGGAACAGCCCATATTATAAAACATCACAAACCTATTGTGGTGCCTATTGTTATTGATGGTTTTAGAAGATCATTCGATAAAAAAGGCTTGCGTATTAAAAAACGAGGTATTTTACAATCATTTATTATCAAAGAACCTTTAGAAATTGATTATGAAAATGATAGTATTGATAGTATAGTTGAAAAAATAGAATTTGCTATAGAACAACATCCATCTTTTTTAAAGGTAATTCCGCAAGAAGAACTTGAGGCTGAAGAGGCTTTAAATAAGCAACGAGAGTGGGAATATTAAATTAATTATTTAGTTACAATATATGAAGTCTTACTATTTGTAGTAAGGCTTTTTTTATATAATTTATTTTAGTGTAAATTTGATTGTGCTTGTTTAGTAAGTGTTTTAAATATTAAATTGATTTTATGAAATTACTTTTGCGTTTTTGTTTTTTTAGTTTGTTGCTATTTTCAACATCATTACAGGCGCAAAAAATAGCGGTATTACATTACAATGGAGGTGGAGATTGGTATAGTAACCCAACAGCATTACCAAATTTAGTAGCTTTTTGTAATACATATTTAAAAACAACAATTCAAACCAAAATAGCAGAAGTTATTCCAGAAAGTTCAGACCTGTTCGATTATCCATATATTCATGCTACAGGACATGGTAATATCTTGTTTAATGATACTGAAGTTGAAAATTTACGCACCTATTTATTAAGTGGAGGTTTTTTACACATCGATGATAATTATGGTATGGAAAAATATGCTAAACGAGAAATTAAGAAACTTTTCCCCAATAAAGATTTGATTTCTATAGGAACAGATCATCCAATTTTTAAAGGGAAATATACATTTAGTAAAGGGCTTCCTAAAATTCATGAGCACGATGGGAAACAACCACAAGCTATGGGTATTTTTAATGAAGGCAGGCTAATTTTACTTTTTACTTACGAATGTGATTTAGGAGATGGTTGGGAGAGTCCAGAAGTACATAACGACCCACAAGAAGTTAGAGAAAAAGCATTGCAAATGGGTGCAAATATTATTAATTATGCGTTTTTAAATTAATGCAATTAAATCATTATAATACCACATTTTTAGAAAAATCACATGATATTATTTTAGCATGTGACTCGGTGAATTCGCCAGCAAATATCGGAAGTCTATTTCGAGTGGCAGATAGTTTTGGAGTAAAAAAAATACTTTTTGGTAATACAAATGTCGATACTTCAAGTGCCCGACTAAAAAGAACAGCTCGATCAACCCAAAATTGGATTCCTATGGAAGACAACATAGATTTGGTTGCTGTTATAGCCGAATTGTGTACTAAAGGTTATACTCCAATAGCATTAGAAATTACAGAAAAAAGCATCGCTTTAAATACATTATCAATCTTTAAAAATGCTAAAATAATAGTAGTTTTGGGCGATGAACAATTAGGTGTTTCTGCAGATGTTTTGGAATTGTGTAAAAAACATGTGCATATACCAATGTATGGTAAAAACTCGAGTATGAATGTTGTTCAGGCTGCTTCGGTAGCACTTTATGAAATAACAAAACAACTTAATTAATTTATGGATAGTAAGTCAGTAAGTAATGGTATTTTAAGAGCGGTAAGTATTATTTTAGGAGTCGCTTTGTTGTTGTTTTTTTTATATAAAATAAGTTCGATTTTACTTTATATTTTAATTGGAGCTGCTATTTCATTAATGGGTAGACCATTGATGTTGTTTTTGACTAGAAAACTAAAAATGAGAAACAGCTTTGCCGTTATTATTTGTTTAATTATTTTCTTAACAATCTTTTTAGGCATTTTTACATTGTTTGTTCCTATAATTATAGAGCAAACTCAGATCATTAGTCAAGTTGATATCCAAAAATTAGGGAATGATTTAACTCGTTTAGCCAATGAATCAGCAGCTTATTTTCATATCGAAAAATTTAATTTGGTTGATGTTTTAAAGCAAACTGATCTTAGCCAGTATTTTAGTCTAAAATGGTTGCCACAATTGCTTAATGCAGTATTAGGTGGTTTTGGTGGTTTTATGATAGGCTTATTTTCGGTAGTGTTTATAGCCTTTTTTGCACTAAAAGACAGTAAGTTACTTGAAAATAGTTTGCTTGTTTTTGCTAAAAATGAAAATGAAAATAAATTCATGAATGCCTTTAATAAAATAAAAGAGTTGCTTTCGCGCTATTTTGTGGGTTTATTACTGCAGGTTTTTATTTTATTTGTAATGTATTCTATATTATTATTAATATTTAGCATAGATAATGCCATAGCTTTAGCATTAATAGCTGCTATTTTAAATTTGATTCCTTAT
Source organism: uncultured Aquimarina sp. (assembly GCA_947489195.1). Taxonomy (GTDB): domain Bacteria; phylum Bacteroidota; class Bacteroidia; order Flavobacteriales; family Flavobacteriaceae; genus Aquimarina. The sequence goes on from CANLCT010000068.1 coordinate 16,213, forward strand.
CTAGGTCCTGTAATTGGATTTGGATTAATGATGGCGTTAACGGTTACGGGTAATTTAGAAATGGATTTTTCTACAGTAGTTTTACCTAAAATGATTTATATATCTATTGGTTATATAGTTATCCAATTACTTGATAATTTTGTTAATCAACCATTTATTTTTGGAAATAGCGTGCGATCTCATCCATTAGAAATATTTTTAGCTATATTAATAATGGGAGTACTATTTGGTATTCCAGGTTTGATTGCTGCGGTACCTTTTTACACCGCAGTAAAAGTAATTTCAAAAGAATTTTTGTCTGAATATAAAATTGTACAATCATTAACAAGCGAAATTTAAATCGTTTTGTTTTTTAACTTTATTTTGCAAATACTTACTATTGAATAAAAAGCTAGTACATACCCAAGTTCAAAATTTTTTAAAAACAAATGAACATCAATCAGCTAGTAGTATTGTATTGAAAGGGTCACCATTTAGTGATGTTTCATCGCAAGAATTAGCGCAACAATTGGTAGGGAAACAAAAGGCAAAACAGAAATTACCAACCTGGTATAATTGTGCTACAATAATTTATCCGCCTGTATTAAACCTAGAGCAAACATCTTCAGAAAAAACAGCTGCCTACAAAAGTCAATTAGTTACTGGGGACACCTTAGTTGATGTAACGGGAGGTTTTGGTATTGATAGCTATTATTTTGCTAAAAAAATAGCTAAAGTGATTCATTGTGAGTTGAACGAATCGCTCCACAAACTAGCAGCTTATAATTTAGAGCAACTCGGAATAAAAAATGTGAATTTTTTTAATGCAGATGGAGTAAAAACTGTATTGGCTCAGCCTACATTAGATTGGATATATATTGATCCCTCTCGAAGAAGTGAAACAAAAGGGAAGGTTTTTTTTTTAGAAGATTGCTTACCCAATGTACCTCAAATTCAAGATAAATTTTTTAAAGTTGCAAATAGTATTTTAGTAAAAACTGCACCTATATTAGATGTTTCTGTAGGATTGAAATCACTAAAATTTGTTAAACAAATACATATTGTAGCAGTTAATAATGAAGTTAAAGAGTTGCTATGGATTTTGGAAAAAGACTTTGTTAATGATCCAGATATAGTTGCCTGTAATATTTATAAAAATGAAAAAAAGGTGATTGTTACATTGCCGCTTAACGCAGAAAAAAAAGCAATAGCTACTTTTAATGAAGTAAAAGCGTATTTATATGAGCCCTTTGCTGCAGTAATGAAAACAGGAGCTTTTAATTGGATTTCCGAATACTATAAAATTTTTAAGCTACAGACCAATTCTCATTTATATACATCTGATATAAAAATTGATTTTCCTGGAAAAACATTTAAAGTAAACAGTGTAAGTGATTATAATAAAAAGATGATGAAACCTTTTGTGGGTCAAAAAGTAAATGTAGTATCTCGCAATTTTAAAGAAACAGTAGCTCAATTGCGAAAAAAATATAAGTTAAAAGAAGGATCGGAACGATATTTGTTCTTCACAACTGATTGTAATAATAATCAAATAGTAATTGATTGTTTAAAGCAAGTTTAACATGAGTCTACAGTTCAAGAGAATCTGTTTTTTAATGTTAAGTTAAGTTAAAGTTTGTGTAAGAATAGGCTACACATTATTTATGCAAATGCCGATAAAAAGGTTATTTTTGTGTCACTTTTTAAAAGTTCATAACTACATGAAAGATTTATTTGATAAGATATATGCCGATAAGGGACCATTAGGAAAATGGGCGGATAAAGCAGAAGGATATTTTGTTTTTCCTAAGTTAGAAGGCCCAATTTCAAATCGCATGAAGTTCCAAGGTAAAGATGTAATTACTTGGAGTATTAATGATTATTTAGGCTTAGCAAATCACCCCGAAGTTCGAAAAGTAGATGCCGAAGCAGGAGCTAAATATGGCTCAGCTTACCCAATGGGGGCACGTATGATGAGTGGACATACTGATATGCACGAACAATTACAAAATGAATTAGCTGCATTTGTACAAAAAGAAGCGGCTTATTTATTAAATTTTGGATACCAAGGAATGGTATCAACTATTGATGCATTGGTAGCAAAAGATGATATTATTGTGTATGACGTAGATGCGCATGCATGTATTATTGATGGTGTTCGTTTGCATGCAGGTAAACGCTTTACGTATCGCCATAATGATATGGAAAGTATCGAAAAGAATTTAATGCGTGCTACAAAATTAGCAGAAAAAACTGGAGGAGGGATTTTGTTAATTTCTGAAGGTGTTTTTGGAATGCGTGGTGAGCAAGGAAAGTTAAAAGAAATTGTAGCTTTAAAAGAAAAATTCAATTTCCGTTTATTTGTTGATGATGCTCATGGTTTTGGAACATTAGGTAAAACAGGTGCTGGTGCAGGTGAAGAACAAGGAGTGCAAGATCAGATTGATGTGTATTTTGCCACATTTGCTAAATCAATGGCTAGTACTGGTGCTTTTATAGCTGCAGATCAAGAAATTATTGATTACCTAAAATATAATTTACGTTCGCAAATGTTTGCAAAATCATTGCAAATGCAATTGGTGGAAGGTGCATTAAAGCGTTTGGATATGTTACGTACTATGCCAGAGCTTAAAGCCAAACTTTGGGAAAATGTAAATGCATTACAAAGTGGATTAAAGTCGCGAGGTTTTGATATTGGTACTACACAAAGTTGTGTAACTCCAGTGTACTTAAAAGGAAGTATACCTGAAGCTATGGCTTTGGTTAAGGATTTACGTGAAAATCATGGAGTTTTCTGTTCTATAGTGGTCTATCCAGTAATTCCTAAAGGATTAATTTTATTACGTTTAATTCCTACAGCATCTCACACTTTACAAGATGTTGAAGAAACACTACAAGCTTTTTCTGCTATTAGAGAAAAATTAGAAACAGGTGTTTATAAGCGTTTAACAGCTGCAATGGCTGCCGAAATGGGAGAATAGTTAGGCTGTTAATTGAAATTAAATAAAAAGGGAAAGGTTTTATAGAGAGGCCTTTCCCTTTTAAGGCGCATTCAGAGAATGGCTGATTCTCAAAAATTATACATAAAAAATCCAAAATTTGATAAATTCAAGTTTTGGA
>CANLCT010000069.1 GCA_947489195.1 uncultured Aquimarina sp.
TTTTGAAGAGAAACTGTTCGATAGGCTTGTAATTGCTAGTATTACTGGATTATGAGTAAAAACGGATATTCAAATAACTTATTCTCGTAAGTTGTTTTTAATCAATGTCTATGATTTTTTTTATTAAAAAAATAAAAATTACTAGTAGGGTTGTTTTCGCTTTAGGGGTTATAGAGTAGTAAGTTGTTCTTTACTTATTACATTTAATTAAAATGGATCCACTAGTTGAATGTGATTAAAAAGGACTATAAATTTAATCATAAAAAAAAATGAAACAATTAAAAATTGTTGTTGTATCCTTTGTAGCATTATTAGCGGTACAATGTCAAAAAGATACTATCGATGAAGTTCAAGGCGGAAATCAGCCTAGTTTGGTAAATTCATCAATACCGAGTAAAGTTGTACAAGGTTTAAAAAATATGGGCTTCGATACAAATCAAGAAATAAAAGAAACTGCAGATGGCTATTTAGTGGAAGGAGATATTATTGTTCCAAAAATTAGTATAAATAATGCAAATGAGAATGATGAATCTATAGCAAAACAAAATAGATGGATTAATATCATAAGATGTGATTTGTCAAAAGATATTACTGTTAGAAATAGAGTAGGTGGTATAAAAACGCAGGTTGAAAATGCATTGAACGATTGGAATAAAGTTAATGGTAGTTTTTTAAAATTTAGATTAGTTGAAGATAATAGTGAAGGGCGTCCAGATATTAATATTCGTTTTTTATTAGGTAATGCAGGTCAAGCAGAACTTCCGCGTGAAAATAACCCAGGATCTTTTGTAGATATTGATCCGCAGGTATGGTATGATGCCGCTGATAATAGAAGAGATGCTAATCGTACTATCCGATATGTTATTCGACATGAATTAGGGCATGCTATAGGTTTTAATCATACGAATGAAACGATAGGAATACGAGTGACGGGTACTCCAGAAAGAGATGATAAATCTGTAATGAATTCAAATACGTCATTACAACAAGTAATAGATAAAAGATTTGAAGGATTAACGGCAAACGATAGAAAAGCCCTTAGAAAAATTTATGGAGGAGAGCAAAATGATAATATTTGTTTTTAAATAATAAATTAATTCAGTTTAAAAGAAATAATCGTTTTTAAGAATGTAAAGCTATCCGTTTTTTCGGATAGCTTTTTTTGCTTTAACAAATATGTGATACGATTTACTGATAACCACTTTATTTAAGAAATAAATATGAAGTTAGTTTTTTAAGATTTGTTTCATGTTTGCTTGTTTGATCTCAAAAAAACAAGATAAAACCAATAGATAAATATGTTTTATTTAAATTAATTGGTTCTTTTTGAGTGTTTTAGGTATTTTTTTTAGAAATTTATTACATCAAATGAATTGCATTAAATTTTTTATAAAAAAAGATAAAATATAATTTGATTTGAAAAATTGATTTGTGAGTAATCATAAATTAATGTATAGCTTACCAATTAAAACACAACTAATGTAAACTAGCTCAAAATGAAAAATCTATTTCTCACATGTTTTCTTATATGTAATTTTTACTTCGTAATAAGTGGACAAACAGCAACAATTCCTCCCGAAGGTTTTGTGTATACAGAAGGTGAAAACTTTATGTTAAACGGAAAACCTTATTATTTTTCAGGAACTAATGTCTATGATTTTTTTACCTATGGTTCGGGTAGTGGTGATCCAGAAACACATTTTATGGATAAAGAACGTATTGATAATCACATGCATCTACTGTATAAAAATGGTGTTCGTGTAGTTCGGCTATGGGGTTTTAGTCATGAAGATTGGCATGGATTTGAAATTGAAAAAGGAGTGTATAATGAGCCTCAATTTATGCTGTTTGATTATATAGTAAAATCTGCTGAGGCTAATGGGTTGAAATTGATCGTTGCTTTAGAAAATTATTGGAATGATTATGGCGGAATTAAAGATCGATTAAAGTGGGAAGGCATTGACGTACAAGGAGGAGGTCAACATGATCAAGGACAGTTTTTTACTAACGAATCAGCAATACAAGGTTATAAAGATTATGTGGAGTATTTTATAACTCGAATTAATCATTACGATAATGTTGAATATCGTAATGATCCAACAATTTTAGCTTGGGAATTAATGAATGAGCCAAGATATCAGGGCTTTGGAGATGATTTTACTTCTAATGTTTTAAGGGCTTGGGTAGATGATATGGGGCAATTTATAAAGTCAATTGATCCTAATCACATTTTAGGAACGGGATTAGAAGGTCATGGTGTTAAGTATGGATTTGGAGGTGATGAGGGGAATGATTTTATTAAAATTCATCAATCACCTTATATTGATTTTTCATCGGCTCATCCATATATAAGAGAGAGTTGGTCAAATTTTACAGTTGAAGAAACCATGGCGTTGGTGTGTAAATGGGCCGATGAATCTCATGATATTTTAAATAAACCACTGTATGTAGGTGAATTTAATGTTGAAAGAAATGAGCGATTAGAATGGTGGGAAGATATTTATGGCTTTGTCGAAGAAAAGAAAATTGGAGCCAGTGCCTTTTGGTGGTTTCCAGATGATCAAACCCCCGAAGATAAATTTGCTGTTTTTGAAGGAGATACAGAACTAACTATTTTTGCAGAGCATTCACTCGATATGGAAAACATGTCTGGTGGCGAAGCCATTTATGTGTCTTTATTATCTCCAAAATCAGGTGATCAATATATAGCAGGGAGCACTGTTCAAATTGAATCGAATTTATTAAATTCAGGCAATACGATTGCTAAAGTTGATTTTTACAGTAACAATCAATTAATAGGATCAGATACTACAGCTCCTTATAAATTTCAGATCGAAAATTTAATCGAAGGAAATTATAACATTTATGCAAATGCAGTAGGTGTTAATGGAGAGCAAGTTAGGTCATCAATTCGAAAAATAAATGTAGACTCACAAGTATTATATGTCGAATATAAAAATGCAGTAGCACCAGAGACAATTAACGAAATTAAACCTCATTTTAAATTAATTAATAATTCATCGCAAGATGTGGATTATAAGGATTTAAGTATTCGTTATTGGTTTACACAAGAAGGAGATACGGGAATGAATTATTTTTCTGAATTTTCTAAAATAGGAAGCAGTAATGTAAAAGGAGAGTTTGTCAATGTTAACGGGAATGATTATTATATGGAGTTAACATTTGATGCTGCTGCAGGAAAACTAATTTCACAGTCAAACTCTGGAAGAATTGAAACGAAAATGGCAAAAAAAGATTGGTCACCATTAGATGCAACTGATGATTACTCATTTATTGCATCGCAAATTGATTTTGCGAAATCAGATAAAATTACTCTTTATTTAAAAGGACAATTGATTGGAGGAATAGAACCATTAGGTAACAATACAAATACGGCCCCAATTGCTAATTTTACGTATGATTTAGGAAGATGTGGAGGAGTGTCAAATTTTGATGCCTCATCGTCAACAGATGCAGATGGAGATACCTTAACTTATGAATGGATTTTTAGTGATGGAACAATAGCTACAGGAGTTGTGCCAATGGCTAATTATTTTTCAGAAAGCACTTCTAATACGGGGACAGTTACTTTAACTGTTTCCGATGGCAAAGAGACAAATACAATAACAAGGGAAATAACTGGCATATTTCTTACTCCTTGTGCAAAGCCAGTACAGTCGGTTGATATTTTTGCAGATGAAACTAGGGGAGAAGCTCCATTAACAGTTTCTTTTTCAGCACTAGTAAGTGGAGCTTTTGGAGTTGATGAATATGATTATTTATGGGATCTTGATAATGAAAATGAAACGTCAACTGAGCGAGAAGTTTCCTATACTTATACAAATCCAGGGATCTATACCGTAAGTGTTGAGGTTACAGCTGAAAATGATTCCGAAACTGGTTTTATTACAATAACGGTGACAGAACCGATAGTTAGCAATCCTAACACAGCACCGATCGCTAATTTTACTTTTGATACAGGAAGATGTGGAGGGCCTAATGTAAATTTAGATGCTTCGTCGTCAACAGATGCAGATGGAGATAGTTTAACTTATGAATGGGATTTTGGAAATGGAGAAACAGCATCAGGTATAAGAACATCGTACCAATATGATGGTAATTTAGATACAGCGATAATTACCTTAACCGTTTCGGACGGTAAAGTTACAAGTGTGAAAACAAGTGAAGTTGGTTTACTTCCATTTCCATGTGCTAAACCTGTTAATTCAGTCCTTGCTTCAGCTAATGTGGTTTCAGGAAAAGTTCCATTAACCATTTCTTTTTCTGCAGTAGCAGATGGGGCTTTTGGAATTGAGGAATACGATTATTTGTGGAATTTTGATGATGGAAATGCAGCGTCAACTACACGAGAAGTTTCGTATACTTATACAAAATCTGGTGTTTATAATGTGAGTGTTCAAGCTACAGCTGAAGGGGATTCTGAATCTGGATTTATTACAATTACTGTTGAAGAGGATGAAGATACAGTCTGTGATTTTGGAGCTCCTTCCGAAACACCTCTTTCAAGCATCTATGGATTTTACACACAAGCGATTGTTTTAGGAAATAATGGTCCTAATTTGGGTAATTTAAACGGTTTTTCTTTTAATTGGGATGCTGTTAATCAAGGAGTAAATCATATAGCAATACAAACGAACAATGGCATTCCAGCTTATTATATAAATTTAAGTGATAAAATTTCTCACACGCTAGAAAGTGCTGAACCGTCAATTACTTTTTTAGATACAGGTATTGATAATTTTGACGGAACATATTATGTGGTAAAAATAGAAGATGATATAGCTTTAGTTTCCATTAATGACGATTTTACAATCTATTTTAGTAAAACAAATACAGCACCTGATTGCGTTAATTTTGAAGCTAAAAAAATTGTTGAAAATCAAATAATAGAAGTATACCCAAATCCAGTGAATAGCAGTATTTCAGCAAAAGTAATTGTAAATAACATTCAAGGTTTGACACAATCAACTATGAGTCTTTACGATATTACGGGGAAACTTGTGTTAGAAAAAAATGTAGCAAATGGAGCTTTGAGCACAACATTAGATGTTAGTTCGGTAGCTAAAGGACTTTATTTAATACATGTTGTTTCTCGAGCTACAACATCAGTTCATAAGATACTTATTGAATAAAATTAAATACAGTAAATTCATTTGAGAAATGGTATTGAAATAACAAAGCCCTATAAATTTTAGTTATAGGGCTTTGTTGTAAATAATAATTTTTTTAGAAAAAATTTAAAGGACTAATTTATTCTAAAATAGTGCTGTCATTAATTATTTTTATAGAGTCATTAGGTAGCGAGTCAGTCTCTTCTTTAGTAGCGTCATAAACCTCGTCCTTATCATAAAAATTAGAAAATAATTCAAGGAAGCTATTAAACTCAGCAGCCTTTTCTTTTAGTATTTCAGTGTCGTTATTTATTAGCAATAAATCAACAACAGCACGGTAACGTTCAACTTGAGTTATAATATCTTCAGCACTTTTGTACTGCCTTTCGATATCAAGGCTAGCAAAATAGGCTAGTTTTTCTTGATACTTTTGAGCTAATTTTTGCCAAAGTACACGTGCTTTTTCTTTTTCTCCCACTTGGTAGTAACCACTAACATAAGGCTCAACAAGGGTATAATATTCATAATATTCAATAGGTAGTTTGGTTACTCCTAGTTCAATAATATCTTTAGCTTTTTCTTTTTTACCTTCTTTAATTAAATTTTCGAATAGACGAGCTAAAGTACTACGGTAAGTAATCGCATTTTTACGAGTTTCTGGATCGTGATAAATATTTGGACTATCACCATTGCCCCAATCCCATTTCATTACGTTTTCATAAAGTTGGTCGGTATTAATACGTCCCATATCAAACGGGTTATTTTTATCTAAAGGTGTACGTATTGGGACTAATTTATAAGTTAACCCAGTAAGCTGTAAATAGTCCTTCATCCATAAATAATCATCATCGCCAAAACTACCTCCAGTAAAATAGATAGGGCGTTCCCAGTCATTATTAGCCAATAAATCAAGCATAAGTAGCCTGTTTTTAGTTAAAATCTCATCTTTAATAGTGATGTCAATATGATCAACTATTAAATGAGCATCTTCAGGAGCAACAATGCCATTACGTAACACTTTTTTCTTATTAACCGGGATACGTATGTGCTTTGAGGGAAATGTGTTTGTAAAGGCACCACTTTGTAATTCTGCTTGTGTACGTTTATCATCACTTTCAATAAAATCTAACCACGTTTTAATGTCAAGGGTGTCTTCTGTTGCTTGCCTAAAGAAAATGACATCGTTGTTCCCCCAACGATAAAATTTATGAGGCAATTGTGATGGTATAGGCGCACTTTTATATGCGGCACGCTTCATTTGATCAATATACCAATCGGTAGCAAATAAACTAGTGTTAATAGTTCTAACATCTGTACGGTATTCTTCAATATCTTGTGCGTACCAAAGGGCAAAGGTGTCGTTATCTCCAATGGTATATAGGATAGCATTTTCTTGACAAGAATCTAAATACATTTTGGCCATAGCCTGAGCGGTGTATCGGTTGGAACGGTCATGGTCATCCCAGTTTTGCGAAGCTAATAAAACGGGCGACCCTAATAATGTAATAGCAAATACAGCTGGTACGGCTACTTTGGCAGAAATGAACTTTTTAACGCTATTAAAAATAGCATAAGCTCCAAATCCAATCCATATGGCAAACACATAGAAAGAGCCCACCAAAGCATAATCTCTTTCCCTGGGTTCAAAAGGACGTTCGTTTAAGTATATTTTTAAAGCTAAACCGGTGTACAAAAAGAAAAGCAATAATACCCAGAAGTTCTTTTTGTCATTTTTGAGCTGAAATATAAAGCCAAATAATCCAATAAATAAAGGAATGAAATAATAGGTGTTTCTAGCTTTGTTTTTTAGGTCATCTGAAGTTAAAAAGTCTTGATTTCCTAGCATTAGCGCATCAATAGGCTTAATTCCACTAATCCAGTTACCATCTGTATCGCCATATTTACCTTGGTTGTCATTTTGTCTTCCAACAAAATTCCACATAAAGTAACGCCAGTACATATATCCAAATTGGTATTCAAACATGTAACCAAGGTTGGCAAAAAGCGAAGGTTTTTCTACATTAATGTAATCGCTAAATTGACTCAAAAATTTAGAGTACTCTTCCAGTCCAATACGCTTACTGTTAAAGTCTTTTTTAAACTCACCAACTACTCTACGTAAATCTTTGTCCTTGGCATATTCTTTTTTAATAGTAAATTTTAAAGGTCCGGTAAAGCGCAAATAATTTTCAGCATTTTCACTGCTCCACATTCTAGGAAGAATAGCCTTGTGCTTGTCTTCAAAATTTTGTTGAGCGTTTTTGTATTTATTTACAATAATATATTTCCCTTTTTTTAAATCTTTCTCGTATTTAGGTTTGCCGTCATAATAAGGATTTACTGGGTCAAGGCCTCCGTATATTTCGGTAAATTGAGGTCCGTAAAAAAGATGAGTTTCTTGGTATTGTTCTCGGTTATAATAAGCAAGTAATTCACGGGCATTATTTGGGTTGTTTTCGTTAATTACGGTTCCAGCATTAGCTCTAATAGGTAACATTAACCAACTAGAGAACCCGATAAAAATAAAAACCACACAAAGGATTAATGTGTTTAACTGAATATAGCCTTTTGAACGAGTATATTTTAATCCAAAATAGAAAAGAGCAAGAGCAAGCAGTCCAACAATAATGGTTCCTGAGTTAAAAGGAAGCCCTATGGTGTTTACAAAAAACACTTCAGCAACACCAAAAAATGATAGACTGTATGGTAGTAGTAGTTTGAAAATAAACATCAAAACAGCAACTACAGCAGCATTAGCAATTAAAAAACTTTTAAGTGTGACTTTATAGTTTTTAAAATAATATAAAAATCCAATAGCAGGTATGGTTAGCAATCCCATAAAGTGAACACCAAAAGATAGTCCAATAACAAAGGCAAGTAGTACCAACCATTTGTTCCCTCTAGGAGTGTTCATGTCACTTTCCCAGCGTAAACCTAAATAGAATAAAATTGACATAATGCAAGATGCCATGGCATATACTTCGGCTTCAACGGCATTAAACCAAAAACTATCGGTAAAAGTAAATGTCAATGCGCCAATAGCAGCACTAGCTAAAATCATGTATTGTTCGGAAAGTGTATCTTCTTTTTTTGAAATTTGTGAAACTAACTTTTTTAACAAATAAGTTATTGACCAAAACATAAAAAGAATAGTAAATGCAGAGGCGAAAACCGACATCATGTTTACCATTAGAGCTATGTGAGCTTTATCTGGACTAAAAATAGAAAAGAATGCACCAAGCATTTGGTATAAAGGTGCTCCTGGTGGGTGTCCTACTTGTAGTTTTGATGAGGTTGAAATGTATTCACCAGCATCCCAAAAACTAGCAGTAGGTTCAACGGTTAAACTATATGTGGCGAATGCAATGATAAATACAATCCATCCGGTGATAATGTTCCATTTTTTGAAATCAAAAGCTTTCATGAAATTAGCTAAATTTAGTTGAGCGAATTTACTAATTAAAACTTTATAGAAACGCTATTGTTACAGGAACATTAAAGGGAAGCGTTTTTCAATTAAAAAAACTTGTATAAAGTTTTATGTTTAAGAAAAGACACACCTAAAAAAAAGGGGGGGAAGAAAAATAAATATGCCTTAGTTTTTAAAATTCTAATTTCTTTTTGCGCAATTCAAAGTTTTGTCCTAGGTACACTCTTCGTACGGTTTCATCTTCAGCCAGTTCTTCGGGTACGCCAGATTTTAGAATACTTCCTTCAAACATTAAATAGGTTTTGTCGGTAATAGCTAAGGTTTCTTGTACGTTATGATCGGTAATTAAAATTCCGATGTTTTTGTCTTTTAATCGCGCAACAATACGTTGGATGTCTTCTACGGCAACGGGGTCAACCCCAGCAAAAGGCTCATCGAGTAAAATGAAATTTGGACTGGTTGCAAGGGCGCGAGCAATTTCGGTTCTACGACGCTCACCACCACTCAATAAATCTCCACGGTTTTTTCGGATATGACCTAAACTAAATTCATCAATAAGAGATTCCATTTTCATGTGCTGCTCTTTTTTTGAAAGTTTAGTTAATTGTAACACGCTAAGAATGTTTTCTTCAATGCTTAATTTTCTAAAAACAGAGGCTTCTTGAGCCAAGTAGCCAATTCCGTTTTGGGCCCTTTTGTACATGGCATAATTGGTAATATTGGTGTCATCCAAATAAATGTTACCTCCATTGGGTTTAACAAAACCAACAATCATATAAAATGAAGTGGTTTTACCAGCTCCATTAGGTCCAAGTAATCCAACAATTTCTCCTTGATTTACTTCTAATGAAATTCCTTTTACCACTTTTCGTCCTTTATAGGATTTCATTAAATTTTCTGCTCTTAGTTTCATAATGCGTTACTTATGTGGTAAAATTACTTTAAATTTTCTTGTTTTTTAAGTACTGATTTAGAGATAAAAATACTTATTTCATACAATATTAAAATAGGTATAGTAACAATTACTTGGCTAGCAATATCTGGTGGTGTAATTACAGCAGCTAAGATAAGTACAATTACTAAAGCGAATTTTCTGTATTTTTTAAGTATCTCAGGAGTAACAATACCCACTCTCGATAAAAAATAAATAATAATTGGAAGTTCAAAAACTAACCCACATGCTAATACAGATGCTCTGATGAGTCCAATGTAACTCGAAAGGTCAAATTCGTTTAAAACTTCATTACTAACATTATAACTTCCTAAAAAATTTATAGATAAAGGAGTGATAACATAGTATCCAAATAAAACGCCTAAAAAGAATAAGAGTGACGAAATAAAAATAAAACCTTTAGCAGTTTTTTGTTCATGACTATGCATGGCGGGTCTAATAAAGCGCCAAAATTCATAAACAACATAAGGGAATGATATGATAAAACCTGCCGTAATTGCAGTCCAAATATGTGCCGAAAATTGTCCAGCCATAGTTCTGCTCTGGATAATAAAAGGAAGTTTTTCTAAACAAAAACTTTCATCAAAACCCAAGGTTTTTGACAAATTGCAAAAAATGCGATAGGTTAAAAAGTCTACTTTTTTAGGCCCAAAAAGTATAGTGTCAAAAATAAACCCCTTAGCAATAAAAGCTAAAATACCTGCAATTAACACTCCTAATGTAGCTCTTATTAAATGCCATCTTAACTCTTCAAGATGGTCTAAAAAAGACATTTGTTGTGGATTTTTAGAGTTTAGTTGCTTCATATATTATTTTTGTAGGCCATAAAACGTGGTAAAGATAGGCTTTTCGGTAATTTGTGTGCTAATTTTTTTTTTTGTTAATTTGAAGTTAAATAAGTGTCAAAATTTACCCTATGGATTTATTGGGATGCCATAGAGAAAGCATGGGTCAAAAAAAAAAGATAATTATTTGATCTTCATTATATGCGGGGCTTCGTGAATTTAAAAAAGTTTTTTGCTATCTTTAATAGATGTAAGATTATTTTAAATAAGAATATATATACAGTACCGTGAATCAAAGTGAACTACAGAAGGCTTTAAAAAAATATTTTGGATTTAGTCAATTTAGAGGATTGCAAGAGCAGGTAATAAAAAGTTTACTTAAGAAAAAGGATACTTTTGTTATTATGCCTACAGGAGGTGGGAAGTCATTATGTTATCAGTTGCCAGCTTTAATGAGCGAGGGAACGGCTATCGTGGTTTCGCCATTAATTGCATTGATGAAAAATCAAGTGGACGCCATTCGAAGCATTTCTTCGGAAAATGGAATTGCTCACGTTTTGAATTCATCACTTAATAAAACAGATGTTGCTGTTGTTAAGGCCGACATTGAAAGCGGTGTTACCAAATTGTTGTATGTAGCACCAGAATCACTGGTAAAGGAAGAATATGCTGAGTTTTTAGCGATGCAAACCATTTCTTTTTTAGCGGTTGATGAAGCACATTGTATTAGTGAGTGGGGGCATGATTTTAGACCCGAATACCGTAATTTAAGAAGGATAATTCAAAGTATAGGAGATAATATTCCAATCATAGGGCTTACAGCAACTGCTACACCTAAAGTTCAGGAAGATATTTTAAAAAATTTAGGGATTTCAGGAGCTAATACATTTAAAGCTTCTTTTAATAGGCCTAATTTGTTTTATGAAGTACGTCCAAAAACAGCAAATGTAGAAACGGATATTATACGTTTTGTTAAGCAAAATAATGGAAAAAGTGGAATTATCTATTGTCTTAGTCGTAAAAGAGTAGAAGAATTAGCACAAGCACTACAAGTAAATGGAATCAATGCAGTGCCATATCACGCAGGTTTAGATGCTAAAACGCGTGCCAAGCATCAGGACATGTTTTTAATGGAAGATATTGATGTGGTGGTAGCAACTATAGCCTTTGGTATGGGAATTGATAAGCCAGATGTGCGTTTTGTAGTGCATTACGATATTCCCAAAAGTATTGAAAGTTATTATCAAGAAACAGGAAGAGCAGGACGTGATGGAGGTGAAGGACATTGTTTGGCTTACTATGCCTATAAGGACATAGAAAAGCTAGAGAAGTTTATGAGTGGGAAACCAGTGGCAGAACAAGAAATAGGAAATGCCCTTTTGCAGGAAGTTGTTGCTTTTGCTGAAACATCTATTTCTCGAAGGAAATTTATACTTCATTATTTTGGAGAAGAATTTGATGAAACTACTGGAGATGGAGGGGATATGGACGATAATGTTCGAAACCCCAAAAAACAACATGAAGCAAAAATTCAAGTGGCTCAGTTATTACATGTGGTGTCAAAAACTGGAGGGATTTACAAATCTAAAGAAATTGTAAATACACTTACAGGAAAAGAAAATGCTATTATAGTATCTCATAAAACACAAACAAAGCCTTTTTTTGGAAGTGGTAAAAAACACGAGGACAAATATTGGATGGCTTTAATTCGACAAGTGCTTGTGGCCGGGTTTTTAAAAAAGGATATAGAAACTTATGGTGTATTAAAGATAACTCCAAAAGGAAATGAATTTATAGAAAAACCTCAGAGTTTTATGATGACTGAAGATCATTCTTTTGAAGACTCTACGGTAGCAAATTCTGTGAAATCTGGAGGAATTAGTACAGATGAAGTATTGCTAAAAATGCTTAAAGATTTAAGAAAAAAGGTAGGTAAAAAGCTTAGTGTTCCCCCTTTTGTGGTATTTCAAGATCCTTCATTAGTGGATATGACTTTAAAATATCCAATTAATATTGATGAATTATCAAATGTTCATGGTGTTGGTGAGGGCAAAGCAAAAAAGTATGGAAAAGACTTTGTGAAATTAATTTCAGAATATGTAGATCAAAACGATATTGTACGTCCCGATGATTTTGTTGTGAAAACTACTGGGGCTAATAGTGCACTTAAGTTGTACATAATTCAAAACGTGGATCGAAAGTTGCCTTTGACTGATATAGCAGATGCTAAAGGCATGAATATGGAAGATTTTATTGCCGAGATGGAAGCTATTGTTTATAGTGGAACTAAATTAAATATTGATTATTGGTTAGAAGATATATTAGACGAGGATCAACAAGAAGAAATACATGAATACTTTTTGGAGGCAGAAACAGATAGTATAAAGGATGCTCAAGAAGAATTTGATGGCGATTATGAAGAAGAAGAACTTCGTTTATATCGAATCAAATTTATTTCAGAAGTTGCAAATTAATGAAGCTGGTGTTTATTTAGGATTGATTTTTTTTTTTTTTTGAATTAATAGTAGTTATTAATTAGTGAAAAAGTAAGCTAAAGTAGGTAATAAAAAAGTTGAAGGCTTGTTTGCCTTAACTCCTTAACTCCTTAACTCCTTAACTCCTTAACTCCTTAACTCCTGAATTTCTAAGCCTCGTAAATTTGACCTCTATGAGGTTTTAAAACGTCGCGAACTGGTTTCATTTCATTTTCTTCAACAACTAAAAATGCAATACTGTGCATGTCAGATAAATTTTCTGTTCCAGTAATTTGTAGTGATAGTTTTTCTGCAACAGCATATTCCTTTAAATGAATTTCATGATGCAAAGCCGTTTTGTTAGCTGTAGAACCTCTAAAATCCCATATTAGTTTAAGTTTTCTGTTCATAAAGCGTGTGTGTTATTTGATTTTAAATTTGTTAAAAAGTATAAAAAGCAACAAAATACTAGTGTTCATAGTGGTTTGCTGCTGTAATAAATTTATTAATATGTAATGCAATCTTCAATAGTCTTGTCAAACCTACGAATATTACTATTTTTGTACGATTAATAAGTTAGGAATTTTAAGTGAAAAGGCAACAAGTTCAATTTTTATTGGTGATTTTGGTTTCGTTAATAATGACCTCATGTCAGTTATTTGAAAGTAAATCAGATGCTCGTGTTATAGCAAGAGTGCATGATGCTTTTTTGTATGAAGATCAATTGAAAGATTTTAATATTCCTTCTGGTTTGACCGAAAAAGATAGTATAGCTTTACTTACAGAGTACATCGATAATTGGGCAACAAAGCAATTGTTGTTATATGAGTCTAAACAAAATATGACTCAAAAAAAGCAAGCTCAATATGATAAGCTTGTTGAAGATTATAAAATTGATTTGTTTGTGAGTGATTACGAAAATGGTTACGTGCAAAAGAAAATGAATACGGTAATATCTGAGTCAGAAGTGACAAAATATTATGAAAAGCATAAACAAAGCTTTTTGTTAAAAGAGGACTTGGTTAAGGTGCGATATATACATTTGCCTTCAAGTTACACAAACACTTCTGCCACAAAAAAGTTATTTACTCGTTTTACAGATGAGGATAAAGCTGAATTAAAAAAAATTCAATTAGGCTTTAAAAAAGTGGATTTAAATTTGGAAGATACCTGGGGTACTTTTGATGAATTGCTTACAGAAGTACCAAGTATTGGGAGCTTTAAAAAAAGTAGTTTATTAGTGTCTAATAAATTTTTTCAATACAAAAATAAGGATGGTAAATTTTTAGTAAAATTTAAAGATGTATTACTGGTAGGGCAACCAGCACCAGTAGCCTATGTAAAGGAAACTATTAAGCAGATAATATTAAATAAGCGAAAGCTTCAATTAAAAAAACAACTTGAAAAAGAAATCGTTAAGGATGCATTGCAAACAAAAGACTACACAATTTTTGAATAAAACAGCCTTGTATGTAGGTTTTTGTTTTGGTTTCTCAACTTTTGCACAAGAAATTGTGATTGAGTCACCAAGTGAAGTGGTAGAGGATAAAAAAGAAGAAATAACTACAGGTCGCCAAAAAGTGGATGGTATAGTTGCTGTTGTAGGGGATTTTATAGTGTTAGATAGTGATGTTGATAAGGCATATATAGACTTAAAAAACCAAGGAGTTTCTATAGCAGAAATTAGCCGCTGTGAATTGGTGGGGAGTTTGTTGGAAACGAAATTATATACGCATCATGCTATTCAAGACAGTATTCCTGTATCTGATCAGCAAATTCAACAGCAGGTAGAGCAGCAGTTGGATTACATGAAAAAACAGTTGGGCAATGAAGAAAAGGTACTTAAATTTTATCGAAAAGATAATATTATCGATTTCAAGAAAGAATTATTTGATTTAGGTAAAAGTCAACGTTTGTCGCAACTAATGCAGCAAAAAGTGGTTGAAGAAGTAGCAGTAACACCCGATGAGGTAAAGCAATTTTTTAATACCATACCCAAAAATGAAAGGCCTTTGGTAGATACAGAAATAGAAATTTCGCAAATTGTTATAAAGCCTCAGCCTTCAGCAACTGAAATTAAAGCCACAGTTGATCGTTTAAATCAGTTTAGAACAGATGTACTCGATAATGGAGCAAGTTTTGCAACAAAAGCAGTATTGTATTCTCAAGACCCAGGTTCGCGTTCTAATGGAGGGAAGTATACTATTTCAAGAACAGATCCTTTTGCCAAAGAATTTAAAGATGCAGCCTTTAGTTTACAAGTTGGAGAGGTAAGTAAACCTTTTAAAACTGATTTTGGATATCATATTGTTACGGTTGATAAAATAAAGGGGCAACAAGTCGATGTGCGTCATATTTTGTTAATTCCAGAAGTAAGTAGTAAAGATTTGGAAAAGTATGAAGCCCACGCCGATAGTGTTCGAAATAGAATAGCAACAGGAAAGATAAAGTTTGATGAGGCAGCTAAATTGTATAGTGATGAGAAGGAAACAAAATCAGATGGCGGAAAGTTAATAAATCCTGTAACTCAAGATACGCGTTTTGAACTTACAAAAATTGATCCTATATTGTACGGGCAAGTATCTAATTTAAAGGAAGGTGAGATTTCTAATATTATTGAAGATAGAAACAGAACTGGAGGTAAGTTTTTTAAAATTGTAACAGTTTCAAAGAAATATCCTGAACATGAGGCTGATTATGCCAAGGATTATCTGAAAATAAAAGAACTCGCTTTAAAGCAAAAGCAGCTTAAAGCAGTTAAGAAATGGCAAGATGAAAAAATTGTAGATACTTACGTTAAAATCAATGAACCCTACCTAAATTGCGATTACAATAGTAATTGGGTAAAAAAATAAACTGAATGTCAGACGTAAAATCGGTTGAGCAACTAGTTAATAAACATGCTCAATTAAAGAAAGAAATTTCAAAAGTGATAATTGGCCAAGAAGCAGTAATCGATCAGATACTGCTTTCTGTTTTTGCAGGAGGTCATGCTTTGTTAATAGGTGTGCCGGGTTTAGCTAAAACCCTTATGGTAAATACAATTTCTGAGGTACTGGGCTTAGATTTTAAACGTATTCAATTTACGCCAGATTTAATGCCAAGTGATATTTTAGGAAGTGAGATTTTAGATGATTCACGTCAATTTAAATTTATTAAAGGACCTGTTTTTTCGAATATAGTACTGGCGGATGAAATTAACCGTACACCACCTAAAACACAAGCAGCTTTATTAGAGGCAATGCAAGAAAAGTCAGTTACAGTTTCTGGTAAACGTTATGAATTGTCAAAGCCCTATTTTGTTTTAGCTACTCAAAACCCAATAGAGCAAGAAGGGACTTATCCTTTGCCTGAAGCACAATTAGATCGTTTTATGTTTGCTATTCAATTAGATTACCCTTCATTTGAAGAGGAAGTGGCTGTGGTAAAAAGTACTACTGGGGTGCAAAATGAAAAATTACAAGCTTTATTTGCTGCAAATGAAATTATTGAAATGCAGCAGCTAATTCGACGTATTCCTGTAGCCGATAATGTAGTTGAGTACGCTGTAGGTTTAGTGTCTAAAACTAGACCAAATACAGAGGCAGCTTCAGAAATGATTGCTAAGTATGTAGATTGGGGTGCAGGACCAAGAGCCTCGCAAAATTTAATTTTAGCCGCTAAAGCACATGCAGCTATTCAGGGTAAGTTTTCGCCAGATATTAAAAATGTACAAGCAGTTGCTGTTGGAATTTTAAGACATCGAATATTGAAAAATTATAAAGCGGAAGCTGAAGGTGTAAGTATGGAAACTATTATTGAAAGTTTGTTTTAAGAAAATATGCTTACTGTATATATCAAGAGCTAAATGTTAATTCGTTTAGCTCTTTTTTTTATAAATACCTGTATTGACTTTTTTTACTTGATGTATGGTAATTTAATAGATGTTGCTTTTTTTGATATAGTTTTATTAGTTAAGCAAAGTGTGTTGTAATAGTATTCTAAGTCTGAACGTTTGGAGTTTTGTGATATAAAAAAGAGGCTATCTTTTTCAGGTAGCCTCTTTTGTTATTTGGTTGAGAGAATATTATTTTAGTTTAAAAGTAACTTTTCTTCGTAATTGTAAAGATTCTTTCGATGAACCAGAAACAGCTTCTCCGTTTCCAGTGTGGGATAATCTTTCAGGAGTTATGCCAGATTCAATTAAGATATCATATACTTTTTTAGCTCTTCTAGCAGATAAGCTAGTATTAAAGCTGTCACTACCTCTTTGATCAGCAAAACCAATTAATTCGGCTTTTGCTTCAGGGTGTTCTTTCATGTATTCGATCAAGTAATTAATGGCATCAAGTGAATATATACTTGGAGTAGCACTAGCAGTATTAAAGTATACATTTACATAGCCTTCACCTAAAAGCTTTTTGATAGCTTCGTCATATGAAACTTCAGGAGCTGAAGTAGTAGCAGTAGGAGTATCATTTGCATACTTTCTATCCATAGCGGTTTCAAATTCATCAGGGATACCGTTTCTGTTGTTGTCAACGGTAACCCCTTTTGTGTTTACAGTAACGCCAGAAGTGGTATTAGGTTCTCGATCTAAATAATCTGCAACACCATCTTGATCAGTATCAATTAAGTCTGTTTCTATATTTGCTATTTTAGCCTCAAGCTCTTCAAGTTTTTTAGAGCTAGCACCATTTTCAATAGTCCAATCAGCATGGTTTTCGTGTTTTCCTAAATTAATAGCAAATCCAGCAGTCGCAGTTAGCATTGAACCAAAATCAGAAACATTTTGAGCGCCATCCCAATTAAAATTTTGTCCTAAATGTCTTAAATAACTCAAATCAACTTGAAAAGAAATTCTTTTAGAAAGTTTTAATTGAGGTGTTAATCCAAGGATGAAATTAACAGCAAGTTCATCGCCGGTATTGCTAGCAGTGTTGTAGTCAAATGAGGATAAACCTCCACCACCATGGAATAATAGTCCAATATTTTTAAAGGCAGTAGTTCGAAATCCCATGATGTTCCCTAAGTTAATTACACCTTGTATGGATCCTCTGTAGTACTTGGTTTCAAATTCAATAGAGTTATCATCATTATTGATGTCTTGATAACTAAAATCTGCTTTTATTCCAAATTTAGTATTCAAAGCATATCGAACACCAAAGTTACCAACTATAAATTCAGGTACAGGTGAAAAGTGACCAGGGGATGTTAAGTTGAAAGTTTTGAGTGCACCAGCATCTAGTTCGATTGACCATTTGTTGTATTCGATGTTTTGCGCATGCAAGATATTTACTAAAAATATCGTTGTAATTATTAGTAGTAGTTTTTTCATAATTTTTTTATTATAAATTTAGTAGTATGCTCAAAAATATGAAAAAGTTTATGATTATTTTTTTTAATAATTAATTGTTTTAAATTAAAAGGGTTTAATAAGAAAAAATGCTTATTGTTGTTGGTTGTGAATTAATAAGATATATGAGTTTAGAAATATATTTTAAGAATCCTATTTGTGTTTATTTAAATTCTTGTAATAAGTTATTTTGTTTACTTTCGCATAAATTATTTTCCTACGTTTATGATAAAAAATATTTGTTGTATTGGAGCTGGTTATGTTGGAGGTCCAACAATGGCAGTTATAGCGAATAAGTGT
>CANLCT010000070.1 GCA_947489195.1 uncultured Aquimarina sp.
AGACTTCCTATTACAAAAATTCCGAAAATAGATAGGCTATAAAAAGCCAATACGATTCCAAAAATAAAAAGATTCACCATGGAGAATAATACGTTTAGCGACGAGGTGGTGAGTAACTTTTCAATGCGTTGATGATCATTAATTCGTTGGAGGATATCGCCTGTCATACGAGTATCAAAAAAGGCAATGGGCAGCTTCATTAATTTGATAAAAAAATCGGAGATTAATGAAATATTGATTCGGGTACTCAGGTGAAGTAAAATCCAACTCCGAATCATTTCTACGGCAGTTTTACCAATAAAAAGGAATAATTGGGCAAAAAGAATGAGGTAAATAAAGTGGACATCTTGGTTTTTTATCCCTACATCAACAATGCTTTGGGTTAAAAAAGGAAAAATGAGTTGTAACAGACTACCAGCAAGTAAGCCGATAATCAGCTGAACAATAAATTTTTTGTATTTAAATAGATATGGAGAAATAAACGAAATACCCAAGCGTTGATCTTGGGTTTCGTGTTGAGTAGTATCTTTATAAAACTTAGGAGTGGTTTCAAATAATAAGACAACGCCTTCATTGGTGTTAGCAGTGGCATTATTGCCAATCCAATGTTTTAAAAATTCCTGTTCGTTATATTTCAATAAACCATGTGCTGGGTCTGAAATGTAATAGGTAGTTCCTTTTTTTGATTCTTTAATATCATACAGTACAACAAAGTGATTTTTGTCCCAATGCAATAGGCAAGGCAATGGGGTTTCAAGTAGTGTTTTGGTATCAATTTTAATTGCCAAGGTTCTAAAACCAATATGCTCTGCTGCTTCGCTCAATCCTAAAAGGCTACTGCCATCACGAATGGTCTCCGATAATTCTCTTAAAAAGGCTAATGGAAAAAGTTTCCCATAAAACTTGGCAATGATTCTAATACATGTGGGTCCACAGTCTTTAGAATCGGGTTGGTGGTAATGTGGGAAGGTTTTTTTCAAGAAGTTTGTATAAATTAGTACTAAAACAATTTTAAATTATCAGCGTATGCTGGAGCATTTATAGTATCAAGATTTAATTGATTGAAGTATTGGTTGATTTCATTTGCAGTTATTTTATCCGCATTTTTTTTATACTTCTCTGGTAAACTATCAAATACTATATTTTGAATATGTGTAATTAGTTTAATAAAATCATTACAGTATACCGATGCATTATCAAATCCGTTATCTTTTTTGTACCTGGTATGAACATGACCACCACCACATATTTCAACTATTGGGCATAGAGTGCATTTTTTAGATAAATAGGTATGACCTTTATGATATAGCTCTGCCAGATCTGTGTTTAGAGCATCTGATATTGAATTTGTTTTAATGTTTGCATTATTTTTAGTAAAACCATTACCGCATAATTTTAAGGCTCCAGCAGCTTCTAAGCCTCCATTAGTTTCAATAACTAATGTGCGATTGTCTTCTGTTCCAAAATCTTCATTACCACCAGATTTAGTGTTATTTAGTAATAAATTAATTATTCCTTCAAAAATAGTAATTGATATCTGGGTTTTTGCTTTATTGGCATACCATAAATCAAAGATTTGAATTAACCAATCAGCATATAATGTATTGCTATTATTAGTAATGTTAGTATCACAATAAGCATCAGGTAATTGTTCGTAATTTGCATAGGGCCACAACAAATTAAAGTGGCTTACACCTAGGTCCACTATATTTTGATAGTATTTTTTAGGATTACTAGAAATGTCAAAAACGCTAAGAATCCCGGGTTTCTGTTTAAGGTTATTTTGTGCTATTTTGAGTCCGAATATTATTTTATCATAAGAACCTCTTCCTTTATGATCAATTCTATTTTTATCATTTATTTCTTTGTATCCATCTAGACTAATACCTACTCTAATTCTAAGGCGGTTAAACAATTCGCACCATTCTTCAGTTAATAAAAGACCATTTGTTTGTATTATGAAATCACAAGTGATTGATGATTTTTTGAAAAGTGTATTGGCTTTTTGTACAAAATCAGTAAAAAATATTTTGTCACAAAGTAGTGGCTCACCTCCATGAAAAACAAAAGTAAAATTGTTTAAATCATTTTCAATACAATGTTTAATTGACTTGTTTATGATGTTATTAATGATTTCGGTGGACATGAATTTTGGTTGAAGAAGATAAGTGTTATCTCCTTTGTTATACATATAGCAATAGGTACAGTTTAGGTTGCATCTACTCGCAATTTTTAGAACTAAACAATTTATGAACATTTTTTTTTATTAAGTGAATCAATAAAAAGCTACTTCTGTTACAAAGTAGCTTTTATTAGACATGAGTTAGTTTTTTAATATTTATACCAGTCAGGATCTAATGGTTCATTTGGATCTACTAGTTCCGCAAATGTAACTTCTGGAAACCCTCCTTTAATCTTATTTGTCAAATTACGTTCAATAGCATGATTATGAAAATCATTGATATTGAATTCATTACTTTCTAAATTAAATTTGATCTTTTTTTTCATGGTTGAAAATTATAAAATTAGTACCTATTCTGTTAAATAGGTTTAACCTATTTCTAAGTAACCAGCATGATTACCACATTGATCTACGAGCTCTCCAAATGTAACTTCTGGAAACCCTCCTTTAATCTTATTTGTCAAATTACGTTCAATAGCATGATTGTGAAAATCATTGATATTAAAGGCATTGTTTTCTAAATTAAACTTGATTTTTTTTTTCATGGTTGAAAAATTATAAATTAGAACTTACTCTATTATAGGGTTTTCAGTTTTCCCCTTGTGCTGCGCAGCAATTTTTGTGAAATAATCAATCACTTGTGTACAATAATATGTTCTTTCAATTGTAAAATCTTACCTCATCAAAATGTTAAAAAAAACACAATTTATTTTTTGAACATAGGTAATGGTATTAATACTGAAATTTTGAAGCAACATAATAGTATGTGCGTTACTCAATCAATAGATTAAAAGATATATTTTTTGGAAAGCACCATAATAAAAAGGATAATTGCTAAAGCGAGGAGTCCATACCACCAATTTGTATGCGAAGATTTTATTAAAGGATCATTATTACCTAAAAGTACTAAGGAAGCCCAATAATAAGGCGCTCTTTCAGATAAGCTATGGTTTTTGAGGTAAGCTAATTTAGCATTTCTTAATGCAGTAGATTTAGACTTGCCATTTTTTAATTGCGCATAAAAAGCATCCATTATTTTAGCTGTTGCCTTGTCGTCTACATTCCATAGGGAGGATACTACACTTTCTGCTCCCGAATGGAAAAATCCTCTGGCTAAACTCATTACACCTTCGCCTTGTTCTTGTTTTCCGAGTAAAGTGTTGCATGCGCTTAACACTACTAGTTTTGCTTTGTTTTTATACAAATAGATTTCGTCTAATGTCAGTTTTTCTTTGTGAAAAGCAATCCAAGGTACTATAGAATCTTGAGCATTGGCATGGGTAGCAAGGTGGATCAAATCATATTTTGGCAAGGCTGAAATAAAATTTGATTTTGAGGCATTTTTCATAATAAATTCGGTGCTTTTAAAATGCTTTTTTAGCTGTTGCACTTCAATCTTACTATTGCCTAAGTGGGTTAGATTTAAGTAATCAAATTGCACAGGGGCAAAACCTAGTAGAGCTAGATTTGATGTTGGTTCTTGTTTTTTAATTTGATTTAAAAACGTATTGGAATAGGTATAACTAATTTCATTTTGCGTTATTAAATAGTTCGTTTTTTCTTTTTGTTCAACTATTAATGCATCAAATGAAAGATAGTTTAAATAACTATCAGGTATAATAGTCAGCTTTTTGTTTTTAATTAATTGTTGGATTCGCTGTGTTGGAAATAAATCCTTAAAAATCCTTGAAGCTTGTATTTTATATGTACGAAAATCTTGGTTTAATTTAAATGGTTTAGAAATTTTAGTGTTAAATGATTGAAGCTGTTTTTGCAATGTTGATGCATTTTTAATTTTAAAAAAGTCAACTGTTTTATGCGTGATTAGCATTCCGTAGGAATTATACACCTTTTTTATTCCATAGTCGCTTTCTGATATAATAGACTGATAATTATTTTGTGATGTAATTTGGGCATGATCGTTATAAGTATTGATATTATATTCAATAATAGCTTCATCTTTTTTTAAGGCTTGTTGGGTTGCAGTTAAACTTATAACATCAATTTTATATGGTGTATGTGGGTATTTTGATAACTCAAATTCAATACTATCTTGCACGTTTTTGAGGCGTCGTTGTTTTGAAAATAAAATTAAATTAATCGAGTCTTTGTGCTTAGTATTCAGGCTGTTATTTTCTAGTCGATAAATACTTTTTTTAAGTTGATTTTCTTTTTCAATTAAATGAGGAGGTATTTTTAAAAGTTGTTTTAAATGTTGTGTTTTAACATCTTCGGTTAATAGTAAAGCCTTACTTTTTTCCATAAAGTAAAAGGCGCGATTAGGATCTTTTATTAAAAAACAAACCTCAATCGCTTTACCATAAACTTCGGCACTTTGTTTGCGCCAAAAAAGTTTAGATTTAAGCTCATTACTTTCAGTACGAATTAATTCTAAAATTTGATCAGCAAAATTATACAATTCTAAACAGTTTTTTAAATGATTTTGATTACAGTCTTTATTATATTTTTTAAAGTATAAAGAGGCCAATTCTTTTAAAATATTTAAAAGGTAATCTGAATTATGTTGTAATTGTTTCCGCTGTTTTTTGTCTAATAAATGGGCTAGTTTTTCAATTTCAAATCCTGTGATATATTCAATGGCTATAAAGTAATGCTTTAAAGAAGTATCATAATCTTCTTTAAGCATGTATGCAAAGCCTAAATTTGTATGTATAGCATAATTTTGGATAGAGTCTTTTCGGTTGGAAAACAGTAAGCTTTTTGATTGGAATTTTATACTTAATTCTGGATTGGTCGTATTATAAAGATTCCCTAAATGGCTATGTATTTCGGCAATTTTAAAAGAATCTTGTAGCTTTTTAGCTATTTTTAGCGCTTGATTGTAATAAAAAGAAGATTTATTGATATCTAAGGTTTCATTTCTATTATAAAATCGAGCAATGCCTTTTTTTATATAATACTTATAGTTATCACGTATTTTTATTTTTTTTGATAATGAATCTGCTTTAAGTTGATACTTTAATGATTGAAAATAACTGTTTTTTGTTTCTAAATTTATGTAAGCTTGACTTGTGTTTATGTAATTTACAAGTAGTCTGTTTAGCGCATTGTTTTTAATTAAAAGAGATTGTCCTAATTGATAATTTTTAATGGAATTAAAGTAATCTCCCTTTTTATTGTAGCAGCGCCCTAATTCGGTATAGGATTTTGCAACTAATGTGCTATTTTTTTTATGAGCCAATGAAATTAATAAATCAAAGCTTTCAATAGCATGATTATAACGTTTGATTTTATATTGGCATAACCCTAAGTAAAATAATTGATTGCTAAAAATTAAGGTGTCAATTATTGGAGTACTAGAGCGGTGTTTTTTTAGTTCAATAGCCTTTAAATATTGTTTGTTTTTATATAACCATTTGACGTACTGATCAATAAATTTTTCTTTTTCAGCATAAGCTTTTCTGTTTGAAAAATTATTGAGTAAAGCCTCCGATTTGACTATTTTCTCATCAACACTTTCATTTTTATTAGACCAATCAATAGTGTTATTATTTGTTTGAGAAAATGAATTTTCTTCAATCAAAAAAAACAATAATAATACTAAAAGCTTTTTAACAAACAATTGCTTGGCCTTATAAATGAACAGTATGCTAATCTTTAATCTGAATCTAAATCATCTTGTTCTTCTCCACCTCTAGGAGCGGGAACTCCAGCCTTTTTCCCCCAATATTCGGTATACGCTTTTAGTTTTGTGTTGTATTGTATGTTTTTTGTATTGGGTATTTTTATCCCTGGACAATTGCCTGTAACACCATACTTCTTTTTTAATAAACGCCTTTGTTCCAACACTTTTTCAAAGTTTTTGATAGGTTGAGTTTTCTTTACAAAGCTGACTTTGGTTGTAGGATTCGAATGATCAGCATCTAATGAAATGGAAATAGGTTGAGTTACTTTAATTAACACTACTTCATTATATACATGCATAAATTGCTGATATCTGTATGCACAAAATTCAGGAATTGTTTTTTCTTGAATGTTTTTGGATAATAATAAGTCGTTATTATCAATTGATCTAGTATCATCTAAATTTTCTTCAACAGAACAACTAACTATAGTTAGTAGAATGGCAATAGTTTGTGTTAATTTTTTGAGCATTATGTATTTTTAATTAATTATTATTCAGAATCCACATCATCTTGTTCTTCACCTCCACCTGGTTTTGCAGGTTTAAAATACCAGATCTCTTTGTACAATTGATCCGTAGTATCGTAAAAAATATCGATTTTTAAAGGGATTTTAATCGAGGAACACGCTCCTTCAGATCTATATATTCTGAGTTGCGTTTCTCTTCTGTTTATTAAAGCTTGCCGATAGTAAGTTGGGGTATCTTCGGGAGCAATTACTTCTTTATATTTATGTAAAAATTCCCGGTACGTAAACTCATTGCATGGTCTTAAAAAAGTAGGAGTATCATTTTTATTATTAAATTCGTTATGGTTTAATGTGTTATTTGTTGAAAGCGTTTTTGATATGTTAATGTTTGTTTTATTAAGCCTTACCTGTGATATCGAAGTCGCTATATCGGTGTCTTCTATTAAAATATCATCATTAGAGCAGCTAATTAATAGGATGATAGCTGTTAGTTTTAAAAAAATGCTTTTATAAGTCATAAATTATATAGTTTAAGAGTTATACTTTAGACACTGTTGATTAAAAACTGTTTTCTTACCCAAAGAATATTAAAATATCGATGCAAAAAGATAAAAATCAAATTTACTTAGAAGGACTTTTGTCTGGGGAAGAAAAAATCATTCTAAAGATATATGAAAAAAACTTTTCAAATATTGTTTCCTACATAAAATCTAATAATGGTACTTATGAAGACGCCGAAGAAATATTCCATGCCGCTCTTTTTCAATTGACTGCCCGAGTAAAAGTCAGAAATTTTGAAATTAAATCCAGCTTTGAAGGTTATCTGTATGTTGTTTGCAAAAACCTATGGATGAGAGAGTTAGGTTTTAGAAAAAAAAGGGTAAGAAATGAACGTGTATTAGAACTAACTAATAAGGAGACAGACAATAGTAATTTTATTTTAGAACAAGAACGTTGGGAACTTTTTGAAGAAAAGATAGCCCTTTTATCTGACAATTGTAAGAAATTATTAAAAGCGTATTTTAAAAAAACACCCTATTCTGTAATTGTAAAAAAATTTAATTATGCCTCTGAAAATGTAGCTTTTCAGCGTGTGTTTAAATGTAAAAAAAAATTAGCAGCACTTATAAAAAAGGATGCAAGATATACTGATTTGGTAAGATAATGGAAGAAGAAATATATTTAAAAATAGAAGCTTATTTAAACGGCAGGATGACCGCTGATCAAAAAGCACTTTTTGAATCGGAATTAAAAAACAATGCCGAATTACGTGAAGAAGTAGCGTTGCATAAATCCATAAACTTACATTATAATACTCGTTCGTGGGATACCTCAAATAATAGTTTTAATCCTAAAGATAAACAAGCACTAGAGGCTTATTTTAAGTCTGATGAGGCTATTGAAATTGAAGATAAATTAGTAAAAGCGAGAACAGTTTTTACTAAAAAAAAGAAGCCTAATTTTTTTAAATATGTTTTAGCAGTAGCGGCTGGTTTTTTGCTTCTTTTTAATTTAGTTACTTTTTATGGTAAAAAGAGTTATGACGAATTATTTGAGCAGTATTATAATGAAAATGAACTGCCTTCATTTACTACCCGAGGGACTCAAATAAATAGTGACTTTGATAAAGGAATTAATGCTTTTAAAAAGCAGGATTATAAAAAAACAGTAACTAGTTTAAAGGAATATTTGAATCAATATAAAGAGGCCAATCCAATAGTTTATGCCTATATCGGAATGTCCTATTTACAGCTTAATCAACCCGAATTAGCACTTGCAAATTTTGACCAATTATTGACTTCAGAATCCATAGATGCTCCTAAGGCTTTGTGGTATAAATCTTTAGTGTATCTTAAAATGGAAGAAGCGCTAAAGTTAAAGGAAACTTTAAATTTAGTAATTCGGCATCCATCACAATATAAAAGTGAAGCAGCAAAAAAAATGTTAAAAGAAATTAATTGATTTTAAAAACAAGTCTAACTTCTTCTTCTATAGCTTCAGCATTTTTATAGGCAGGTTTCCAATTGGGACTTGATAATAGCGCTTTTTTAAATTCTTTTTTAATTGAACGGTCAAGTTTGGTAAGTATTTTAACGTTTGAAATTCCACCCTTTGTGTTTACGGTAAATGAAGTGTTAATAGTATATGATTTATCTGCTTCAAAAATTGATGAGTCAAGTTGTTTATAGACCCAATTTTTAAAGGCATCTATTGATCCGTTTGGTGGAATTGAAGCGATCTGTATAGTTTCGGAATCTTGTTGGGGAGAAGCCTCAACTTGCACTCCAGCAACTTTTTCGCTCAGGGTTTCTTCAATAACAATTGCTTTAGATTGTTGTATTTTTTCTGATTTTATTGAACTAATTACTCCTGTTTGTTCTGCTCTTTTTGTAGCACTATAACCTATAATCTGTACTTCTTCTAATTCAGAAATATCTTCGTGTAATATGATTGCTATTTGGTCCTCTGCACGAATAGCCGTTTTTTTGAATCCAATATAATTAATAGCTAATGAAGCCTTTTTGGGAGAAATTAGCGTGAATTTTCCATCAAAGTCTGTTGTAGTTGTAATGTTGGTACCTATAATTTTTATTTCGGCACCAGGTAAAGGTGTTCCATTGCTATCAGTAACAATACCTGAAACCTGAATGGTGTCAATATTTTTTTTGGTTATAGCTTTTATTGTAATTTCTTCATCCTTAATAATGTCAGACGACTTTATTTTGTTGGATGCTGCTTTTTTGTTTTTAGTTTCTAGAACTGATTTCGGAGTTTTATGAGGTGTAATTGAAATGTTTTCTTCCTTTACACTATAATCAATGTCAAAAGTTTGGTCTTGAACTACTATTTGTGTTGAATCTATTTGTGTTGGTAGCGTGTCAAAATGAGTATCTCTCGGATCAATGAAAACATAATCAGAATTTTCTTTTGAGTCTTCTGTTTTGGTTAATTTTTGGTGAGTATCTTTTGAGGTGTTTATGGTATACAACAAGCTTCCTAATCCAACAACTAATAGTATAGAAGCTGCAATTTTAAAAATTGGAAATGATCTCCGCGTTTTTTTGGTTCTGTTAGTTAAAGCTTGTTTTAAAAAAGACATATCGGTATCTAATTCTTGAGCAGAAAGAGTTTCTAAACCTTCTAAAGCATCAGCATCAAAAGGATCTTGTAGTGCTTTTTTTTCAAGCGCATTTCGCTCCTTATTTGAAAGTAAATTATTCAAATAATTTTTAAGGTGTCGATATGTAAATTTAGAATCACTCATGTGGCTTCTTTTCTATTTGCTCAATGCAAGCTTTTAAATTACGTTTTCCATTTTGAATGTGACTCTTTACTTTTTTTTCTTCGATAGCTAATTCAGCAGCTATTTCGCGGTAACATTTATGTTCAAAATAAAATAATGCTACACTTTGCTTTTGGGTTTCCTTTAGTTTGTCAATGCAAGTTTTAAGGGCTTTTGTCAAATCAACCGGAACCTCTTTATCTAATAGGTGCACATTTGGAGCATTTTCCATAAAAAAATGATCAGCATACGCATGTTGCTTGGCTTTTTCAGAAGTCTGTTTGCGTAATTTCATTAAACAATAATTTTTGCTTACACCATACAACCAATTTTTAAATACATTAATATCATGTTTAGGAACTTCTTTGATCAAAATTTCAAAAATTTGCATTACAGCATCTTGACTTTCTTCCCTGTTTTTTAAATACTTTAAACAAACACCATATACCAAATGCATGTATTTATGGTATAATTGCCCCAAAACCTCCAAGTCATTTTCTTTACGAAAACGCTCAATTAATATGTTGTCAGAATTATTTAAGTCTTTAGTATTAGGCATATGCACATCACAAATTAACGCAAATAAAAAAAAGAAAAAAACTTTTATGGAATATTCAAGTGAACGGCATCTTGTTATAAAGAATGTTTCACTAAAAATAAATAACATGATAAAATTTAGCGTATTTGTAAGTCTGTTTTTAGCTGTAGTTAATATAGCAATAGCAAAAACGATCACAGGAAAAGTAACGGAATCAGGTGGAATTCCATTGCCAGGAGTAACTATTCTAGAAAAGGGAACATCTAATGGCGTGTTTTCAGATTTCGATGGCGTGTATACGATTAAAGTTGATAAAGGTGCAACTTTGGTATATACATATAAAGGTTTTGTAACAGATAAAAGAATAGTTGGAACATCAAATATAATTGATGTTGTTTTAAAGGAAGATATTTCAAAGTTAGAGGAAGTCCAGGTTATAGGATATCATAAAATAAAAAGAAAGGAAATTACAAGAGCAGTAACAAAACTATCTAGGCCAAAAATGATGATGGATTCTGAGGCAATGAATTATAGTCAAAAGTTACAGGGAAGAGTAGCGGGAGTACATATAAATCATATGCCTGTGGCGCCAGTGCCAAACACAGAAAGCTATGCTACAGTAAAGGAAAATGGGTTTAAAAACCCATTACAAAGGCCATTATCCACTTTTTCGATTGATGTGGATGCGGCTTCTTATAGTAACGTAAGGCGTTTTATTATGAATGGTGAAAGGCCTCCGAAGGATGCAATTCGAGTGGAAGAAATGATTAATTATTTTACCTACAATTATCCACAACCCAAAGGGAAAGTCCCATTTTCAATAAATTACGAAGTTTCGGACTGTCCATGGAATACCAAAAATAAATTAGTTCATATTGGATTACAAGGCAAATCATTAGAAACTAAGGAAGCTCCTCCAAGTAATTTGGTGTTTTTAATTGATGTTTCGGGTTCCATGAGTGCGTCAAACAAATTGCCTTTATTAAAAAAAGCTTTTGGATTGTTGGTTAACCAATTACGTGCCAAAGATAAAGTAGCTATTGTAGTTTATGCAGGTAGTTCTGGAGTGGTATTGCCACCAACTTCGGGGGCAAATAAAGAAAAGATTTTAAATGCTTTGAACCGTTTACAGTCTGGAGGATCCACTGCTGGAGCAGCAGGTTTGCGATTGGCTTATCAAACTGCAGCAGCACATTTTATCAAAGGAGGAAATAACAGAATTATTATTGCGACCGATGGCGATTTTAATGTGGGGCAGTCTAGCGATGCCGATTTAGAAAAACTGATTGTAGCGCACAGAGATAAAGGAATTTATGTAACAGTTACCGGTTTTGGAATGGGCAATTATAAGGATAGCAAAATGGAAATTATTGCCGATAAAGGGAACGGAAACTATGCTTATATCGATAATTTGTTGGAAGCTAAAAAGGTATTTATTAATGAATTTAGTAGTACACTTTTTACTATAGCTAAGGATGTTAAAATTCAGATAGAATTTAATCCAACACATGTAAAAAAGTATCGTTTGATTGGGTATGAAAATAGACTGTTAAACGATGAAGATTTTGCCAATGATAAAAAAGATGCTGGCGAGCTAGGTGCTGGACATTCTGTTACGGCATTGTATGAAGTGGTTACTGTTGCTGATGACGATATATTGGATTCGGGATTAAAATATCAAATCCCAAATGTAATTTCAAATGAGTCTTTAACTAAAGAATTGGCAACAGTTAAGTTTAGGTATAAAAGACCAAACGAAACTAAAAGTAAGTTGTTGGTACAACCCATAATAAACGCAGGAGTTCCTTTTGAAGCGACTTCTGCTAATTTTCAATTTTCAAGTGCTGTAGCTGGTTTTGGGATGTTACTTAAAAATTCTGAATATAAAGGGGATTTAACATATAATCAAGTGATAAAAATGGCAAAAAAAGGAAAGGAAAAGGATGAATTTGGTTATCGTTCAGAATTTATTCGGTTAGCAGCATTGGCAGCACAATTGCCAACAGTTGGAGTAGAAGAAACACCTGTAATTGAATGTGGAACTAGGTATTGATTAGAGCTAAGATTGCTTTGCTAATAGACTTGGGAGATAAAACTTGGTTGTGGGGTGTTTAAAAACAAGGAGGTGTTTTTTATTACTACTATAATTTTATTGAAGTGACAAAATTGTCAATTCGAGTGATTTTCGATAGAAAATTGTATCGAGAAGGACAATTTTGGTTCGAAAAAGACGATTCTCGATACTTTTTTTTCTTAAGTCGCACTCACATTATTGAAGGCACATAAATTTAATATTTGTGTGTCTTTTTTTAATTGAATATTAGTTATCAAACCCTAGCGCGTTGTTCAATAATAGTTTTATGAACAGTAACACCAACTATAGTTTTTGGCGTAATAAATGAATCGTGATAAAACACAATACTTGTATTATGTAATTCCGCTTTTATTAAATAATGGGTGCCATTATAAAAAGAGGCTGTCACCTTAAACTGAATGGGGCTATCTTTTTTCAGTTTAATTTCGTGTGGATAAAGTAGTATGTTTTTTTCTTCCCCGGCAGGCTTAAAAAAATTAAGTGGAACTACATTAATTTCAGAAAGTAATGATGCCGAATACTGATCCGTTGGGTTAGCAAACATTTCTTGTGGACTTCGAACAGAAAGTTGTTTACCCTGTTTAATAACAATAATGTTATCGGCAAAAGCCAAAGCATCATTTTTGTCGTGTGTTGCGGTAATACAAGTAATATTTTGCTTTTTTAGATAACTAAAAAGACGATAACGTAATTCATTTTTTTTAAAATTGTCAATTTGGCTAAAAGGTTCATCTAGCAGTAATACTTCGGGTTCTTTAGCCAATACACGTGCCAATGCTACGCGTTGTTTTTGACCACCAC
Organism: uncultured Aquimarina sp.; assembly: GCA_947489195.1. Classification (GTDB taxonomy): domain Bacteria; phylum Bacteroidota; class Bacteroidia; order Flavobacteriales; family Flavobacteriaceae; genus Aquimarina. The sequence continues at coordinate 13,013 of CANLCT010000070.1, forward strand.
TTAAATAACGAACATGTGTTTTAGCATGAGTAGTCATACCAACAATTTCTAAAAGTTCTTTTATGCGTTGTTTTTTTTGATTGGGATAAAAATTAGATAAAAATTCGCCCACATTATCGGCTGCCGATATAAAAGGCATTAAATCAAATTCTTGAGCTAAATATTTCATAAACGGATGCCCTGGGACCAAATGATGTTCTGGGCCTAATAATTCCGTGTTATTATAAAATATTTTTCCTTTAGGTAAAGAAAGTAAACCGTAAATAGCTTTTAACAAGGTGCTTTTACCACAACCACTCTCGCCCATTAAAGTAATGTGCGCGCCTTTTTTTGCGGTAAAGCTAATGGAATCAATAACATTAGTTTCGTTATAAGCATATGAAATAAACTCTACAGAAAGCATTCGATTTTTTGTAAGCAACTAAAATACAAAATAGCCTGAAACCATTGGTGTGTTAGAGCGATTAAACCAAATTATATAAGTTTAAAAGGAGCGTTTAAAGGTCGAATTTTATACCGCTATAAATACCAAATAAATAAGGATCGTAATTGGTATTGGCATCAAAAGCATTGAATTGTAGTTTAAAAATAGGCTCGACACTTATTTTTATGTTTGGAGCTATTTTATAATCCAGCCCAATGCCAAAATTGCCAGAAAAACTAGTGCTGTTAAGGTTTTTGGCTTCGCCAATTTCAGTAGTATTGCCTGAGTTTTCAAACAAAAGTTGTTTATTTTTTTCAGTTAAAATAAAGGAACTAATACCTCCAATGAGCGAAATGCCAAATTGCTTGTTTAGCACTTGATACGCAACCTCGACAGGAATCTCGATATAATTTATTTGTTGTAGTAACGACCCTCTATTAATAATGTTTGTGTCTTGCAACGACGGATTATCATTTTCAGGGAAAAAGGTGGAAGGGTTGTTAAGTTCTTCAGAATTTTCGGGAGTACTACTAGGAGGCATTTCTCTACCTGTAAATTCGTCAAGGGCATTAAAAACATCTTCTCCAATAAGGTTACTCACGGCGTCGGAATTATTAAAAAGTATGGCAGTATTATTTGAAGCTAAGCTTGATGAAATGATATCATTTGTAGCTAAATTAATAGAGGCCGTACTTATTCCCGAGCGTATTTGGAGTTTGTTGGATACTTGGTAAGCTATACGAATACCATAACTTAAAGCAGTCTCTGAGGTTTGTGGGTTATTCGAAAAATCCGAATTAATGGTGGAGCCTCCCGATAGTGAATTATATGCCAAAGGTGCTATTTGAGGTTGAATGCTCCAGTTTTTTCGATCTACTTTAGTAGGTGTTTTTTCGTTTTCTTTGGTAATGGCTAAAAGTGATTTTAGTGCTTTTTGCTGGTCTTTTTCTATATTTTTTTCCAGGTCTTTACTTAAATCTTCTTGAGGGATTCTTTTAAAAGCTATTTCCGAGGTGTTTTTTTTGTTTTTAGAGGGAACTTCGGCTATTTGTTGAGGGCTATTTGTCTCGTTTTTTGAGGTAATTTGTTTTAGGATAGCATTCTTAGTAATAGCTTCGGGTGTTTTAATAATAGTCGATTTCAGGTTTTTAGCGACACTATTTTTTAAAACTTCTGTTGGCAAAAGGTTCTTAATATATTCATTTGTCAATTTTGTGTCAGTATTTTTAGCGTTGTTTAAGGTTTTTTTTACAAGTTTGTTTTTAGTAGTAGACGAGTTAACAAAGCTTTTTGGGTTTGCTGTTATTTGCGAGTTTGGTTTAGCAGGTGTTTTTTCAGCGTTATTTACAATTTTAATAGTGTTTTCTGTATTTACTTCGGGGCATGGGCTACCGGTAAACACAATACTTGTTTTAGAAACACTTTTATTGTTAGATTTAGAAAGTGTGGTAAGCATAAAAAATAAAGCTAACGAAGCAGCAATACCCGCCGGAAAAGCCAAGAAAAGTAAGCGGTTATTTTTCTTCTTTTTTTGGGGAATATTTTTGGAAATTTCTTTCCACAAAGCCGCATTCGGAATTGCTTCAAAATCTTGAAGTTTATCCTTAAAAATGCCATCGATATGTGGTTTTTTGTTATCCATTAATCATATTTTTTTGTTGTTCTAGCGCAAGCAATTCTTTTTTTAGAATAGCTCTAGCTCTTGATAAATTAGATTTTGAGGTGCCAACAGTTATGCCTATTGCTAAGGCAATTTCTTGATGTGAAAAATCATCAAGGACATACATATTAAAAACTAATTTGTATTGATTAGGGAGTTTATGAATTAATGTGAGTAGTGTGTCTAGCGAAAAATTGGTATGTTCAAATTCAGTATCATCATCAATGGCTTCTTCTGTTTTTTGTTCATTTATAGGTTCGGTATGTGTTTTTTTTCTAAAATGACTTAAAATAGTATTAATGGTAATGCGTTTGGCCCAACCTTCAAACGATCCTTTGTGTTTAAATTGATGAATCTTATTAAAAATGACAATAAATGATTCTTGAAACAAATCCTCGGCATTAGCTTTGTTTTTACAATATTTCATGCAAACTCCCAAAAGTACGGGCGCAAGCCTTCTGTAAAGAGCTTCTTGGGCTTTTACATCGTACAGTTTGCATTTTTCAATAAGTTGTTCTATTTCCAATTAATTTAGCCGGCCGAGTATTAAATTTAAGAACTTTATATGTATAAGAGAGGCAATTTGTAAAAAGGTTGCGTTTGATTGAAAAGTTTTTTCAATTAATAAGCATAGTTCTTATGCGTAAGGTGTATTAATGCAAACAAAGTTGTGTAAAGCTGTTAGTGCAAGGAATTACATTTTTTATTTTAAAGGGATTTATCGAGTAATTTTTATAATAAAATGAAAGAAATTGTATCGATAAATGAGGTTTTAGAATAATGAAATGCTTAAATAATTAGTTTTTTATGGAAAGTTAAAGTCTATTTTTCTAAATCATAGTAACTATTTCCTGTATAATATTGTAATAGTTGTTCACAGTGTTTTTTATAGTCTTCTACTTCTTTTGATTGAATTTTAACAGGCAATGCTATAATTTCTTTACACAATTGAATAATTTGTTTTTCATTTCCTGTGGATTCATATTGGACTACCTAGTAAATTTGGTATAAATTACTAAGCGACTTTTATATAGTTATTAATTTTAATTTCTAATTCTT
>CANLCT010000071.1 GCA_947489195.1 uncultured Aquimarina sp.
AAACCATGGAAAGGCTTATCATTGCTGGTGTCAATCATCGATGGAATGAACTTTAGGTGTGATTAAGGATAAGCATATACTTTTTTAAGTATTCAAGACTTTTTTACCAAACTACCAACATCTACCTTGCATGTTTCCATCGTTTGTGCGTCCATAAATATAACTCAGGGCGTTTTTTTATTTGATCTTCTAAAAGTTGAATATATTTTTCAGTGGCTTTAAAATCAGGCACAGATTTTATATTTTCTGAAATAATAACAACTTCGGCTTCATAGTAACCTCTTCTAATTTTATCAACTTTTAAGTAGGCTATATTTAAATCCAGTTTTTTTGCTAAAACTTCTCCTCCAACAAAAACAGGAACTTCTTGATTCATAAAGTTTAACCAATAATTATTGTCAGCTAATTTAGGAGTTTGATCAGCAACTAAACCATATATACTTCCTCCAGATTTTTTTCGTTCTTTACTAATCGCATAACGAACAATTTTATTATTAGGAACAATTTCAGCTCCAAAACGCCCTCTAATTTTTTTTGCTAGTTTATCAAAACTTAAATTACGGATAGGTTTGTATACACCCACGCTTTTAAAACTAGTACTCAAATCAATACAATTCCCCCATTCGTAACTAGCATAATGCCCAGCTAAAAGTATATAGCTTTTGCCACTGTTTTCCAGTTTTCTTAAAGATTCAGTATTTATAAATTTAAAGTGCTTTTTTGTTGAGGCATCAGAAATGGAGATGGATTTCACCATTTCTAAAAACATATCGCACATATGGCTGTAAAATTTACCGCGTATTTTTTTTATTTCATGATCGGTTTTTTCAGGAAAAGCATTATAAAGATTTGTGGTAACTACTTTTTTTCGGTATTTAAAAACACGATATACAATAAAACAAATTATATCAGAAAATAAATAAAAAAGTTTCCATGGTAAAATGGAAATTAACCATAAAAAAGGAAAAATTAGCCAGTAAACTAGTGTATGCATTGTTTAATTGTTTGCAACAAAGATATAAGTATATTTGAACAATAAATACCAAACTATGCCAAACGTAACTAATGTTGTTTTACTGCTTATTGTAGCAAATGGAATCATGTCAATGACAGGATTTAATAATTTGGAGTTTTTTGAGAAATACAAATTTAATATAGGCGCAATACAAAGAGGAGATAAAATTAGAATGTTTAGTTCTGGTTTTTTGCATGCCGATTGGTCGCATTTAATATTCAATATGTATACATTGTATATATTTTCGCCTATTGTAATTAATTTTTTAGGAAATGTGAATTTCCTAATAATTTATGCAGTTAGTTTAGGTACAGGGAGTGCTTTTTCGTATTTGTTTCATAAAAATGAACCACATTATAGTGCTATTGGAGCTAGTGGAGCTGTTTCAGGCATATTATATGCTTCTATATTACTATACCCTCAAATGGAATTGTTTATTATGTTTATTCCAATCCCTATTCCAGCTTATGTTTTCGGAATAGGTTATTTATTATATTCCATTTATGGTATGCGTAGTCAACGAGATAATATTGGGCACGATGCTCATTTTGGAGGGGCAGTTGCAGGTTATATAGTTACATTGGCATTGCAGCCAAGCTTGTTGCAGACCAGTCAACTAATGGTTTTTTTATTGGCTGTACCTATAATTTTACTTTATGTTTTGTATAAAACAGGTAAAATTTAATTTATGTTACTAATACAAAATAATGATTTTACTTTTATGCAAGTAAATGTTGATGAACATCGTAAAACATAATTACTAGCATAGTACAATAAACAAATGTAAATATTATATTTGCACAAAATTTAGATACTTAATTAAAGAAAAAATAATGGCTAATTATTTTAATACACTATCGTTAAGAGACCAGTTAACGCAACTAGGTAAATGTAGATTTATGGATTCATCAGAATTTGCTGATGGCGTAAAAGCATTACTAGGGAAAAAAATAGTAATCGTTGGTTGTGGAGCACAAGGCTTAAACCAAGGTTTAAATATGAAAGATTCAGGTTTAGATATTTCTTATGCATTACGTGATGCTGCTATTGCAGAAAAACGTCAATCATATTTAAATGCATCTGAAAATGGTTTTGTAGTAGGTACATATCAAGAATTGATTCCTACTGCCGATGTGGTAATTAACTTAACTCCAGATAAGCAACATACAGCTGTGGTAACTGCGGTTATGCCATTAATGAAAAAAGGAGCTACATTAACGTATTCTCACGGATTCAATATTGTTGAAGAGGGAATGCAAATTCGCGAAGACTTAACAGTAATTATGGTAGCGCCTAAGTCGCCAGGTTCTGAAGTACGTGAAGAATATAAAAGAGGATTCGGAGTGCCTACACTAATTGCAGTTCACGAAGAAAATGACCCAGAAGGAAGAGGGTGGGCTGAAGCTAAAGCTTATGCCGTTGCAACTGGAGGTGATAGAGCTGGTGTGTTAGCATCATCATTTATTGCCGAAGTAAAATCGGACCTTATGGGAGAACAAACTATCCTTTGTGGTTTGTTACAAACAGGTTCTATTTTATGTTTTGATAAAATGGTTGAAGAAGGAATCGATGCAGGTTATGCTTCTAAATTAATTCAGTACGGATGGGAAACTATTACCGAAGGATTAAAATACGGAGGAATCACTAACATGATGGATCGTTTGAGTAATGTAGCAAAAATTAAAGCTTTTGAACTTTCAGAAGAATTAAAGGATATTATGCGTCCTTTATTCAATAAGCATATGGATGATATTATTGAAGGAGAGTTTTCTAAAACAATGATGGAAGACTGGGCTAACGATGATAAAAACTTATTAGGTTGGAGAGCAGCTACAGGTGAAACTAATTTTGAGAAAACGCCAGCAGGTGATATTGAAATTAGTGAGCAAGAATACTATGATAATGGAGTATTAATGGTAGCTATGGTAAGAGCAGGTGTTGAGTTGGCTTTTGAAGCAATGACAGAAGCAGGTATTATTGAAGAATCTGCTTACTATGAGTCGTTACACGAAACGCCACTTATAGCTAACACTATTGCACGTAAAAAATTATTTGAAATGAATCGTGTAATTTCTGATACAGCTGAGTACGGATGCTACTTGTTTGATCATGCATGTAAACCTTTATTAAAAGACTTTATGGCTAAAGTATCTACAGATGTTATTGGAAAGCCTTATGCTAAAGATAATGGTACGGGTGTAAGTAATGCAGAATTACTAAAAGTTAATGATATTGTACGTAATCATCCTATTGAAATTGTAGGAGAGGAATTGCGTGAAGCTATGACGGCAATGAAGCCAATTGTATAGTTTTGATTAATTATATCAAAATATTTTAATATCTAAAAAGACCAGTTATTTAATTATAGCTGGTTTTTTTAGATTAAAAAGTATTCCATTTTAAAAAACAATATAGTCAAATGTTATTTATAGCTTTAAAGCCTTTTAGCTATTTTGTGTAGCATTATATAGAGAAAATAAATTAGTCTTAAATTAACAGATTAAAGAAAAAGAGGTAAATTATATAAATAAATTTTATTTGTAGATTGTGTTATTTCAGTATTAAATGAAGAAAACCATAATAGTGTTTTTAATGATTTTAAACAGTTCAATGATTTCTCAAGAAACATTGGACGTATTTAGTTTTCAGGAAATGCCATTTACGACTGTTTTAACTAAATTAGAGCGCATTTATGATGTCAAGTTTTCATATAATTCCGAATGGTTTGAAAACTATAAAATAAACCTTGCTTCAAAAGAAAAGAATATAGAAAAGGTTTTAGAAGTACTTCAAAATCAAATACATTTTTCATACAAAAAAATAGATAAACGTTATTTTGTACTAAAACAATTATCTAAAATTAACATTTGCGGATATATAAAAGAAGAAAGTACAAATGAATTTATTTATGGAGTAAATATTTATAATACCACTAAAACAAAAACGACAAGTTCAAATATTCATGGTTATTTTAAATTAAGTGATGTTGATTTAAATGATACCATTTCATTAAGTTCATTAGGCTTTAGAACAACAAAAATACCAGTTAGAACATTTTACAGAAAGTGTAAGAAAATTAATTTAACAGAACAGCATCAACAATTAAATGAAGTTATAGTCAAAGAATATTTGTCTTCAGGAATATCACTTAAAAATAACGGAACCATTAATTTTAATTTGAAAGAGACTGATATTTTAGCAGGTCAGGCAGAACCAGACATACTTCAGACTATTCAATTATTACCAGGGGTAGAAAGTACAACTGAAAATGCCTCAGATTTGTTTATAAGAGGTGGTACTCCTGATCAAAATCTTGTATTATGGGATGGGATTAAGTTGTATAATACAGATCATTTTTTTGGTACATTGACCAATTTGAATGCAACAATTGTTGATAATGTTACAATTTATAAAAATGGAACGAATGCGAAATATGGAGATCGAGTATCTGGGGTAATTGATATTGATTTAGGTGATCAAGTACCCGAAAAAATTCAAACAAGTGTTGGTGTAAATTTTTTATTCGGAGATCTAAGTATAAAAACGCCTATTTCAAAAAAGTTAGGTTTAATTGTGTCTGCTCGAAGGTCTTTTACAGATTTATTTGAAACAAGCATTTTTGAAAATAATTTTTCACGAATTTTTCAAAATTCAAAAGTATTAATAACAAAAGATATATTTGATACAGAGCCAGATTTATTACAAAAACAATCATTATTTTTTGAAGATTATTCGGCAAAGTTAATTTATGATATTAGCGCTATTCATAAATTTTTAACAACATTTTTATATACAAATAATAAATTTGAAGATCAATTCGAAGCAGCATTAAGATCGCCAAGAACTAACTTGAGAAGTACTTTAATTTTTTTTGATGATTTAAAAATAGAAAACAAAGGAATATCCTCATCATTGATTAGTACATGGAGTGAAAAAATGGGGTCTAGTTTAAAATTTAATTATGTGGATTATGATTTAAATTACAACGGAATAGGGTTGCACCCATTGTTTTTAGCACCGATTGAATTAGAAAGGTCAAATAGGATTGAAGAGTATAATGTATCATTTGATCTGAATAAAAAAATTAAGAAAAATATAATTTTTGCAGCAGGCTATAATTTATCAAAAAAAACGATCAAATCAAGTATTGAAGAAAGTTTTTCTGATGTGATTTCTAAAAATAATGATCTAACTCCTTCGCATGCGATACACGGTCAAATTACCTATAATAAATCTCAAAAAGCACATTTCGATTTAGGAACTAGAGTAAATAAGTTTCCAACATTTAATAAATTTAGATTTGAGCCCAGGTTTTATGGAGAAATTAAATTAGGTAGTTTTTTTAGAGTTAAAACAAGTGCCGAACAAAAATATCAAGCTACAAATAGACTAACTATCTTATCGGCAAATGATACAGGTGAAGAAAATGAAGTGTGGTTGCCATCAATTAAAGATAGTATTCCTTTGTTAAAGAGTAAACAATTATCAATAGGTGTTTTGTTTAAAAAGAAAAATTGGGTTGTTGATATTGAAGCTTATTATAAAGAGCTTGATGGCTTAAGCTTGTTTAATGAGTCGCCAACAAATATTTTAGAGCCAGGTAAATTTCCAATCCCTAATACGGGTAATGGAATAGTAAAAGGAGTAGATGTACTTGTGAAAAAGAAGTTTTCTAATTATTCAACATGGTTAGGGTATACATACGCAATAAACAAACAACGTTTCAACGCTATTAATCAAGGAAGATTTTTTAATACAGATAATGATATCAGACATTCGTTAACATGGTCGAATTCTTTTGAATGGAAAAATTTCCAATGTTCTTTAGGTTGGAAATACCGAACAGGGACTCCATTTAATGTAGTCACAGATTTTGATTCTAATTTAAATGCAGTGGTAGAATCATATAACGAACAAAGAGTTCCAGATTATCATAAACTTGATATGTCAATAAATTATTCATTAAAGTTATCAAAAAAAGAAACTGAAAAAAGTATGAAATTAGGAGTATCTGTTTTTAACATTTATAATCAAAAAAATATTCTTGATATAAATACAACTCGATTTTTTGTCTTCGATGTTTTTTCAACTGAAGAACCTAAATTGACAGAATTTAGAACAGAATCATTAGGTGCTACAGCAAATGTTTTTTTAAGGTTTAATTTTTAAAATAAAGTGTTTTTTTATTAATTATTACAGGTGAACAAGGTTTGTTTAAAAACTTATATTTTTCTTAATTGGATGTAAGTTTTTGTTTTTTAATAGTTTGGGTTGTAGTTTTTATAGTAATAAATATGTTGTTTTAACTTCGTTAGTGTTTTATATACAAGTTTTATAGATTTGACGTTGTATTAATATGACTATAAAGCCATCAGTGTTTAAAAAGAATCTTACATATTTTTTTCTTCTGCTAAGTAGTATTTTCTATGCAAATATTGTAATGGGAAATTCGATACTAAAAAATAATTTTTTCATAAAAGGAACTTATGAAGAAGCAGGTTTGACTATAAAATATACAGGTGTACTCAAATTTTTTATATCTAGCGAAACCAAAGGCATTGATGATTTAGCATTTAATTACAAATTGGCTTCTTTTTCAATTGTTGAAGTCGTTTATGATGGCAAAAATTATAGGGGTCACGATTTGTTTGGTATTACTTTTCCATATGAAACTTTAGTAAATATGGATATAAAGTCACGTTTAACATACAAAGGACAAAAGCAGTTTAAAAAAGAGTTACAGTTGAGGGCTAATAAATATGAAATGTTTTCATTAACAGATCAAGAAAAACAATATTTTAAATCATTAAATATTTCTTTTGCAGATTTGGATAAAGGCTTTGGTTTTAAGTTTAAACTTTTAAAAACGCTAAAAATTGAAAAACTATATGATAATGATTTATTTGTTTCCGAAATTATTGATCGTATACTCAATAACACTATTGAAAAATCGAAGAAATTAAACGAGCAAGAGTATATTCGATTACTTACAGAAGGGAATATTAGGCTGAGTGAAAATAATTATGAGCAAGCATTATTTTCTTTTTTAAAAGCAAAAAAATACGCATCTACTACTGATTTTGTTGACGACAAAATAGATATTGTTGACAGTTATTTAAATAGATCAAGGTCAAAATACCGTTGGAAAAATCAAAATGAAGAAAAAGCAATAGAAATAGATCCATTATTAGGTTTAAAAACCGATTTAAAAATCAATGCTTCTTTTGATTCTTTTTCTAAAGAAAAAGCATATTACAAATTAGTTGATAAAGCAGATGAATATCTTGAAAAAGGGAATTACAATAAAGCAATTGAAACCTTAAGCCAATCAAAAAAATATACAAATAATAAAGTTTTTGTTAATAAAGCTATAACTATTATTAAAGATAAAAGTAAAGAAGGAGGAAGGGAGAAAAGATCAAGACTAAGTATAACAGAGCAGTCACGAATAGACAAAGAACGCAAAGAAAAAGAAGCTTTATTTGCAGATTATAAAAAATATAGTGAATCGCGAAAGTCTAAAGAAAAAGAAAAGGAAAAGGAAATTGTAGCGGTTGGTAAAAAAAATAAAGTACTAGAAAAGGAAGAACCAAAAAAAGTAAGATCTAAAAATAAAATAACACCTCAAGAGCAAACTTATGGTGATTTATTAAAACAGGGGAGTGATTATTTAAAAAATAAAGAATATATAAAATCGCAAAGGGCTTATCAAGAAGCGCGAAAAAAGACAACGGGTAAAGCAGCTATAGATAAGATTTTAGTCGTAGTAGATAAATTAGCAGAGGCAGAAAGAAGGGAGGTAATTCAAAAGTCAGTTATTAAAAATAAAGAAAATGTAAATACTAAAGGTATTTCTGAAACGAAAAAAAATAAGGCTGTATCAAAAAGGGAAGAAAAGGCTGAAAAGAAAAATAGGAGTTCTGTTCAAAAATCAAATGAAAAAGTAGTAGCAGAAGTTAGTAATAGAGAAAAAGTAGAAAATAAAAAGAGAAATAGATCTAAAAAAAGAAGTAAAGCCAAAAGTTTAGAGGTAATTGATACTAATAAAATAGCTATTACTACAGAAAAAGAAGTTTCTTCATCAAAGTTTCAAAACGAAATTGTTGAATCTGGCGATATAGTATATGCCGAAAAAGTAAAACCAAAAAAGAAGACGAGTTTATTAAGTCTTAGAAAAGGATTTATAAAATATAAAAGAGACGAGCAAGCGGTGGTAGATAGTCATGATGATATATTGATCCCTTTTGGTAAATATAAAATAATGTATTACAGAGCGGGTTTTGCGCGAATCAGATTGAAAGATTCGATAGCGTTAAAAACGGTAGAATGTGCCGGCAGTAATGAAGAATATTCGTGGTCGGCTCGTGTTTACCAAAACCCATGGTTTGAAACCGTAATAAATGAAGAAGGAGAATATGTAGATGAAATGTTAAAAAAAGTAGAGGTATATGTAGTAGATAATGTGAGCTTGTTGCCATATGAAGAGTTATCTGATGAAATAATAGCGGCATATAAAGATCCTAATCCATATGTGGGTACAACCAGAATTTCTGCGCATAATCTATGGAATAGAAAGCATTCTGATGAGCCAGAAGTAATAAAAAGAAGAGCTGAAATTACACGTTTTAAAGCAGCTTCAAAATTAGAAGCTTATCAAGGTGCTGATGGGTGTCGTGAAAAAGTAGCCGTTTCTGTAAAAGAAGTGTATGATTACTATGAAAAATTGGGTTATGAAGTTATTCTAAAATAATTTTTGATAAAAAAAGCTTAAAATCCATAATTAATTGTAATTTTGCGGTCTTAATATTAACGAAAGGGGCTAAGGCCGACGATTTAGAGTTAATAATTATTATGGAACTTCAGTGAAAACAGAAAACCACATATCAATTATTTCTTCAACTTTGATGTTTGTTATCAAAGGAATCGTTGTGCGTTTTCCTGTGCGCCGCCCCTAGGGGTGTCAATTTATATCACGAAAAGCTTAGCTTTTCTATTTTTAGTTAATTTTAATAGATAAATAATTTTTGAATTAAAATTCATTTTTTATTTAAAATCAGATGAAGTAAAAATTAAGGTTTATAGTTTTGTACTTAAGGCCTATAGCTAATATACATTGAGCGAAGTAAAAGTTATCATTGCAACTAAAAGTCATTTTAAGTTTGCTGTCGAAATTTGTAAAGTAATCGAATCTTCTGCTAAAGATAGAGGTACAGGGATTGCTAAACGAACCCCAGAATACATCGAAAAAAAGATGCGAGATGGAAATGCAGTTATAGCCCTTAAAGGGAATGAATTTGCAGGGTTTTGTTATATAGAAGCTTGGAGTCATGGTAAATATGTAGCGCATTCTGGACTTATTGTTCATCCAAATTTTAGAAAACAAGGTTTGGCAAAAAAAATTAAAGAATTTATTTTTAATTATTCTTTAGAAAAATACCCTGATGCTAAAATTTTTGGAATAACTACAGGCTTAGCGGTAATGAAAATTAATTCAAAACTAGGTTATAAACCAGTTACTTTTTCAGAATTAACTGATGACCCTAAATTTTGGGCAGGATGCCAAACGTGTACTAATTTTGAGATTTTAAAGTCTAAAGATTATAAAATGTGCATGTGTACAGGGATGTTGTATGATCCCAAAGAAGTACCTAACGAAAGTTCGAATACAGAAGATGAAAGTTGGTTTAAGGAAAAAGTAATCAAACGACTAAAACGAATTAAGAAACTAATGTTGAAACAATAGTACTTAATAAAAGTACATGGTTTTATAATAATATAATAAAAGAGTAATTTTTAAAGTACAAAAATAAAGTCTTATTACTTTGTACTTAATACTCTGTACTAAGAAAATATGGAAAAAGTTGTAGTAGCCTATAGTGGTGGTCTGGATACCACATATTGTGTAAAGTATTTAATGCACGAAAAAAATATGGAAGTGCATACCGTGTTAGTAAACACTGGTGGTTTTTCGGATCAAGAATTAAAAGATACCGAAGAGCGTGCTTATGCCATTGGAAGTAAATCTCATGCAAACCTTACCATTTTAGATAAATTCTACGAAAAAGCAGTAAAATATCTGATTTTTGGAAATGTATTAAAGAATAATACCTACCCGTTATCGGTAAGTGCTGAGCGTATTTTTCAAGCTATTGAAGTTATTGAATATGCAAAATCGGTAGGTGCTAAATATATTGCTCATGGTAGTACAGGTGCAGGAAATGACCAAATTCGTTTTGATGTTATTTTTCAAACTTTAGCGCCAGGTATCGAAATTATAACACCAATCCGTGATTTAAAATTAACTCGCCAAGAAGAGGTGGATTATTTAAAAGGATATGGAGTTGAATATTCTTGGGAAAAAGCACAATATTCTATAAACAAAGGAATTTGGGGAACTAGTGTTGGAGGAAAGGAAACTTTAACTTCAAATGAAGCATTACCAAGCGAAGCTTATCCAAGTCAATTACAGCGAAAAGATGCTGAAAAAGTAGTTTTAAATTTTGAAAAAGGAGAATTAGTTGGTTTGAATGGGGAAAAGGGAAGTCCAGTAAAAAACATTCAAAAATTAGAAGCCTTAGCAAGTCAATTTGCTATAGGTCGAGATATTCATGTTGGTGATACTATTATAGGAATTAAAGGTCGCGTAGGTTTTGAAGCGGCAGCACCATTAGTGATTATAAAAGCACATCATTTACTTGAAAAGCATACACAAACCAAATGGCAACAATATTGGGGCGAACAATTGGCTAATTGGTATGGAATGTTATTGCACGAAGGGAATTATTTAGATCCAGTAATGCGTGATGTAGAAGCATTTTTAGAAAGCTCACAAAGTTCTGTAACCGGAGATGTGATTGTAGAGTTAAAACCTTATAATTTTAGCTTGGTGGGTATCGAATCTGATTTTGATTTAATGAAATCTGATTTTGGTCAATACGGTGAAGTTAATGAAGGGTGGACAGCAGATGATGCAAAAGGATTTATTAAAATTTATGGTAATGCCAACAAAATTTACCATAATGTAAATAAGACATTTGAATAAATAGTGTTCATTAAAGGATATTTTTAAATATCATAGCTAAAAGCTAAAGGCCAATTGCTAATAGCTCTTAAAAGCTTAGAAATATGAAAAAATTAAAAGTAGGAATCATTGGAGGTTCTGGATATACAGCAGGAGAGTTGTTACGTTTATTGGTGCATCATCCAAATACAGTATTAGATTTTGTGTTTAGTACAACCAATGCGGGTAAACCATTAGAGGTGGCGCATCCAGATTTAATAGGTGACACAACATTATTATTTACCGATAAGGTAAATCCAGAAGTGGACGTATTATTTTTATGTTTAGGTCATGGACGTTCACGTGCTTTTTTAGAAGCAAATGAATTTTCGGCAAACACAAGGGTTATTGATTTAGGAAACGATTTTCGTTTACTAGCTGATAAAGAATTCCAAGGACGTGATTTTGTATACGGTTTACCTGAGTTGAATAAAACGGATATCATAAATGCAAAAAATATAGCAAACCCAGGTTGTTTTGCAACAGCAATTCAGTTGGCTTTGTTACCATTGGCAAATGCAAGTATTATAAATCAAGCGGTACATGTTAATGCAACTACGGGAAGTACAGGGGCTGGAGTATCTCCTTCGGCGACAACACATTTTAGTTGGAGAGATAATAATTTTTCTAGTTATAAGGTGTTTTCCCATCAACATTTAGGAGAAATTAACCAGAGTGCAAAGCAGTTACAGGAAACTCATAATCAACCTATTTTCTTTATCCCAAATAGGGGGAATTTTAGCCGTGGTATTTATGCCACAGTTTATACAAAGTTTGATGGAACTGTTGATGAGGCCATAGATTTATATAAGGAATTTTATAAAGAAGCAACATTTACTGTAATTTCAGAAACACCAATTAGTTTAAAGCAAGTAGTAAATACAAATAAATGTATTTTACATGTAGATGTTAAGGATGGAATGGTGTTGGTAACTTCTTTGATTGATAATTTAATAAAAGGAGCATCAGGGCAAGCAATTCATAACATGAATTTAATGTTTGGATTAGACGAAAAAACAGGCTTGAATTTAAAAAGTTCGGCTTTTTAAATAGCGATTAGAAGTTAGATTTTAGATCGCTTCACTGTCAGAAAATTTTTAAGAAGTATAATGTGGTTATTTTGGAAGTTGTACTAACAACTAACAACTAACAACTAACAACTAACAACTAAAAAGATGAAACTATTCGATGTATACCCATTATATAATGTAGAACCTGTAAAGGCAGAAGATTGTACGGTTTGGGATAAGGAAGGAAAAGAATATTTAGATTTATATGGGGGGCATGCGGTAATTTCGATTGGTCATGCACATCCCCATTATGTTCATAAATTAAAGACTCAATTAGATCATATTGGGTTTTATAGCAATGCGGTTCAAAATTCATTACAAAAGGAACTAGCTACTAAGTTAGGAATCCTTTCGGGTTGTGATGATTATGAATTGTTTTTATGTAGTTCAGGAGCCGAAGCTAATGAAAATGCACTAAAATTAGCATCTTTTCATAATGGAAAACACAGAGTTGTGGCATTTCAAAATGGATTTCACGGACGTACTTCTGCAGCAGTAGCCGCAACAGATAACAAAGCAATCATAGCTCCAATTAATGCACAGCAACAAGTAACTATTTTACCATTAGGAGGTTTAGATGCAGTTGAAGCGGAATTAAAAAAAGGAGATGTTTGTGCGGTAATTATTGAACCAATCCAAGGAGTTGGAGGTTTAGATCAAGCAGAGACTGATTTTTTTCAAGGTTTATCTAAATTATGTAAACAAAATGATACTTGTTTAATTCTAGATGAGGTACAATCTGGTTTTGGAAGAACTGGAAAATTTTTCGGCTTCCAACATCATAATATAGAGCCAGATATTATTTCGATGGCAAAGGGTATGGGTAATGGATTTCCTATTGGAGGAATTTTAATTGCACCACATATCAAATCAAAATACGGCTTGTTAGGTACTACTTTTGGAGGAAATCATTTAGCATGTGCGGCATGTATAGCTGTATTAGATGTGTTAGAAAAGGAAAGCTTAATTCAAAAAGCAGCCATTACTGGAGAATATTTTATGGAAAAAGCTAGAGAAATCCCAGGAATAATAAGTTTTAAAGGAAGAGGATTGATGTTGGGAGTTGAATTTAGCGAACCAGTAGGGGAATTACGTAAACAATTGATTTACGATAAGCGCATGTTTACAGGAGGAGCAAAAAACAAAAACCTACTACGTATTTTACCTCCATTAACTATTCAAAAAGAGCAAATCGATGCCTTTATTGAGGCTGTCAAAGAGGTAGTTAATTCAGAAGTTAAGCAATAAGAAATTAAAGAAGTTAAAAGGACTAATAAATTAGTGTTAGCTTCTTTAATTTCTAAAATAAAATGATGTCTAGTTTGTAGTATATGTTTTTAGTTGATGAAAGATCATAAAATAGTCTATTAACTTATAACTCACAACTCACAACTAAAAATAACAAAATGATACTAAGTATAGAAAAACGTAACGCAGTATTAAAAACCATGATGACATTAGTTCGTGATAATGCGCAAGCTATTTTAGATGCCAATAAAATAGATATGGATAGTTATGATGGTGCTGATTTAGCTATGGGAGATCGTTTAAAGGTAAACGAAGCCAAAATAGCTGGAATGGTAGAATCTTTACGACAGTTAGCAGAATTAGAAGATCCGGTGGGTGTAGAGCGTTTTCATTTTACTCATGATAATGGAATGCAAGTGTATAATCGTACGGCTTCTTTTGGAACAGTAATGATTATTTATGAGTCTCGTCCAGATGTTACTATTGAGGCAGGAGGTATTGCGTTTAAATCGGGAAATAAAATTTTGCTAAAAGGCGGTAAAGAGAGCTTGCTTTCTAATTTAGCTATTGTGGATTTATGGCATAAAGCATTGCTGGCAAATGAGGTGTCAACAGATTGGGTAGAGTATTTGAATTACAATAGAACAGAAACACAGGCATTTTTAAAAAATCCAACACAACGTATTGATTTAATTATTCCACGTGGAGGGGAGCGTTTAATTCAGTTTGTAAAAGAAAATGCACAATGCCCAGTAATTGTTAGTGGTCGTGGTAATAATTTTGTTTACGTGCATAAACATGCAGATCAGCAAATGGCATTAGATATTATTGTAAACGCTAAAACAGCTAAAATTTCGGCATGTAATGCGGTGGATAAAGTATTAATTGATCAAGACTTGCCAAACAAAGCAGCTTTTGAAGCGGAGTTGTTGGAGCGCTTACGCGCATCAAATGTAGAAATTTTAGGTGATGCTATATTTGTAGCCGATAATGGAGTGACTCTTATTGAAAACGAAGCTATTTGGGAAGAGGAATTTTTAGATTATAAAATAGTAATAGGAAACATAGATAATACACTTGAAGCTATAGAAAAAATTAATAAATACTCTGGCGGGCATTCGGCAACCATTGTTACAACAGCAGAAGCTGCGGCAGATAATTTTATGGCAGCCGTAGATTGTGCGGCTGTATATCATAATGCGTCAACACGTTTTACTGATGGTTTTGAGTTTGGTTTAGGTGGCGAATTAGCTATCGGAACAGATAAATTACATCAGCGTGGTCCAATAGGATTACAACATTTAGTAACCAATAAATGGTATGTACATGGCGAAGGACAAATCCGCTAAAAAACGATTATTACTCAAAATAGGGAGTAATACGCTTACGCAGGAAACTGATGTTATTTCTCGTGCGAAATTAGCAGATATTGCTAGTCAGGTAAAGCAATTACAAGATGAATATGATTTTATTATTGTAAGTTCTGGGGCTATAGCTGCTGCAAAAGAGTTTGTAAAACTACAAACAAAAGATACCGATATTCAAGTCAAGCAAGCATTGGCTAGTATTGGTCAACCTTATTTGATGCGTTTATTTCAAGATGCTTTTGCTAAAGAAGGTTTGTTGACATCACAGTGTTTACTCTCTTATGCCGATTTTGAAAATGAAGCTACACAAAAAAATATTTCGAATACCATATCCGTATTACTAGCCAATGGTTATATCCCTATTATAAACGAAAATGACACCGTTTCTACGGAAGAAATAAAGTTTGGAGATAATGATAAGTTAGCTGCATTAACAGCCTCATTATTACAAGTTGATTTGTGTGTAATTGCCACAAATACCAATGGGATTTATACTAAGGCATCAATGAAATTAGGTGTTCCTGAAACAATTCAAGAAGTAACTGATTTAGAAGCCTTAAAAATTGAAGTTTCTGAAAGCAAATCGTCACACGGAACAGGGGGAATGACTTCAAAAATCCAAGCAGCTGAAATTTTACAAAAAAACAATATTAAATTATGGATTGTAAATGGGTTGGTTGATGGGTTTTTAGTAGATTCGGGGCTTGGTAAGAATACATTTACGAAAATTAATTGATAAATAATATGAAGAGATTTTTTCTAGTTTTAAGTTTTATAACGGCAACTTTTTTTTCAATAAACGCACAAGGTATTCCATATAATACATCTTATGGGTCAGCTGTTGATAGGGATACTTTTTCTTTTGGTGATAAAAAAATAGGTAATTATTCCTTAGGTTGGTATTTTATTCCGGGATCGGCTGAAGCTTTGTTTTCTGCATATGGAGGATTTAAGTTTTTTACAAGAGGTAATGGAATTCCTAAATTATCTATTGATATTGATGGTAAATTAGGTTTAGGTGAATTAAATCCATTATCACCATTGTCAATAAAAAGTACAAATGATGCAATTATGTCTTT
>CANLCT010000072.1 GCA_947489195.1 uncultured Aquimarina sp.
GAATATATGCTTCGAGATATAATTTTAAGAATTTCTTGGGAGTTTTTTTTGCATAATAACTATCTGATTGATAGTATAATATACGAAAAATACACACAAAAAACAATAATAAAACTCTGAAAATCAATTAAATAACTCCTTAACTTAATGACATTGAGCCTTAGCTACGGTTTCATTTTTTAACGCAAGAATAGCAGAGAAAGAAACGACATATATGCGAAATTTTTGTTAGTAAATCGTATTACTCACAGTGAAAATAAATAACTCAACTATAGGCTGTATTTAAAACAATCTTTTTAATTAATTTTTTTCAAGGAGGTAACTATTTGCTAATTAATTAATTGGAGTTAAAATGCTGATAATCAGAAAAATAGGCATTTCGTCGTATTTTTTTGTTATTTTATCGGATAAAAATTATAAATATTGATATATTTTTATTAAATTAAGGTATAAATTACATTATTATGAATAAAAATACCACCCCGAAGTTTTTATTGATAATTATATTCTCGATGTTTATAATTACCTCACTTATTGCTCAACCCAAACCACCTCAAGGTTATCAATGGGAAGTTGTTCCTCACTTATCAGATGAATTTGATAAATGGGATGATAAAAAATGGTATAAGCCCATGTGGAATTATGGCGTTCCTGTACAAATGCTTGCTAAAAATTCAGGGGTTTCTAAGGGTAAGTTATGGATAAAAGCAACCCATGGTAGCGATCGAAAGCGATGGTTTCAAACTTCGAGAGTACAATCTAAGGAACAAATAAAATATCCCATGTACACAGAGTCTAGAATTAGAACTGCTCATATTTCAGCATACAATACATTTTGGATGAATAATGGTGATGCCAGTAACAGAGATGAAATTGATATTATCGAAAATAATTCTAATCCATCATGCAATTGTCAACCAGATTTTCCATGGCAAATGAGCTCTCAATACTTTATTACAGTCAATAAAAATAACGATCGTGCTAAAGGTAATTTTGATAATAGAAAATTGTCTGCAAATAATCCACTTAGAGGAAAAAAATGGAATGAAGCATTTCATACCGTAGGAGTATGGTGGATTGATAAAAATACAATACAATTTTATTTAAATGGAGAGCCTACACGTAAAGTAACTACCAAACGTAATTTTACACGAGATCTTAATTTAGTTTGGGATTTATGGACTAAAGATGTACCGTGGCTTGGTGGATTAGCCAATAAAAAAGATTTAAAAAATGATAAGGTTAATACCATGTATGTCGATTGGGTACATACTTATAAATTAAAAAGAAGTAAAACTTCATCAGCAAGAACAATAAGTTCAGTATTAGTTGTTGAAGCAGAAAGTTTTGAAAATACCGGAGGTTACTTTAATGATCGGTTTACCGGTGGCCCAGGCAAAAGAGTTAAAAATAACGGTACAGATATTAATTTTGTAAACAAAGGCGATTGGATAGAGTATACTGTTGATATTCCCAAATCGGGGCGTTATGCTATTGAATATAAAATTTCAACTATTATTACCAATGGGTCAGAAATAACTTTTGTACTCAATGGCAATAAAATAACAACAGTTAATGTGCCTAATAATAATTCGTGGAGTAATTATAAATCACTTTCAGGAGGTATAGTAAAGTTATCCTCTGGCAGGCATACCATAAAATTATTAGCTTCAGGAAGTAATGATTGGCAATGGAATTTAGATAAGTTTATTTTGAAACGAAAGAATAAGTAATACAGTATACTTAATTTTAAATGTTTATTTAGGTCCTAATTCAATAACATTTAAGTTGTGAATAGTCCCGTTGTCAATTTCAAAGTTTAGCATAGTACGTACTTTATGAAAGCCATGCTTTCCGCAAGCGCCAGGATTCATATGCAATAAACCATATCGTTTATCGGGCATTACCTTTAAAATATGTGAATGTCCACATATAAATAATTTGGGAGGATTAACTTTAATTTCATCACGTGTATTTACGTTGTATTTTGGAGGGTAACCACCAATATGTGTAATCCAAACATCAACACCTTGGCAAGTAAATCTGTTGTTTAAAGGAAAACATTTTCTAATTTCATGATCATCAATATTCCCAAAAACAGCGCGTAAAGGAGCTGTTTTTTGTAGTTGATCGGTTACATGCAAACTGCCAATATCACCAGCATGCCATACCTCATCGGCTTTACTGGCATAATGTAAAATTCGATCATCAATATGGCTATGAGTGTCGCTAAGTAATAGGATTTTCATTTTATGATTTTAGTGTAATGTGTTGTGCTTACTGTACAAAGAAATATGTTTATTTTGGATTTAGAAAGTTTTATTTTGTTGTGGGTTTTCAGTTGTGGGTTTTCAGTTTTCGGTTGTCTGCTTTTGTTGGGTATCATTGTTAGATAGAAATGATATGATAGTTCGAGTAAAATTCTGGAAGAATTTTGTATGGTGAATTAGGGTGTATTTTTAAAAAAATTTGTTAAGTTTTATATGTTTTTTATTTACTATATTCATTTTTTTAAGAATTATAACTTAACTTTCTAATTATATAACTATACTAGTTTAACTTTTGCAATACATTGAAAAAAAATTAAATAAAAGACATCTAAATAAAATCAGATGGTCGACCCGAATGGCTTTTGTAAGTTTTGGGATTTTAATTTTTGCTATTTTAATAAATGAATTCAGAGGGACTTTGTTTGGTGTTAGGAAAGGTTATGCTCCTCTTAATTTTGCCTTTAATTTTATTTTTTATTTACCTTCAATAGCTATTTCTCTTGGGTTAGCTTTTATGGTTGTCGGAAGAATAATAAAACATTGGAAGATTTGGGCTAATTTAAATAAAAAAGGGATTATGATTATGCTTAGTCTATCGCTTCCTGTATTATTTTTTGTAGTATTCTTTATTACTAGAATTTTTTATAATTAGTTTCGATAAATTAAAAATTTATTAAATCAATTAGAAGTTTTCAAGGTCTTATATAATTATTGTGGTATAACCGATATAATAGTTCGAGTGAAATTCTGGAAGAATTTTGTATCGAGAACTGCTTTTTAATTGCTATCTAGAAACTAAAGTCTGCCTAAAACTTTTGAATAAGAAATTTTTGATTTCTACAATTTTGAAAAAATAAAATATTGCTACCAACTACCTACGTTGCATCTGTTTTAAATTGATCCAAAATAAACTGGCGCAAATAGGAATAAAAGCCAAATCATAGCCTTGTATTTTCGAAAACCAAACACCAAAAGTGGTTAAAACACAAAGTAACATGATCGTAGCAAATGTTTTATGAATTTTTTTGAATGGAGTGAAGCATAAAATAAAACTCACAAAATAGAGAGGGTTACACCACAATAAATTATAATTTTTTTGAACTTCGGGGTGTGCCGAAAATAGTGTTAAAATCAAAATAATAAGCCCTCCAAAAGCGACAGCTAAAGTAAAAGTTTGGTAAAGGACTCTCGATCTACCAAAGACTAAGATTACAAAAAGAAAGCAAAAAAAGACAAAAGGAGTCAGTTTCCAATGCGAAGCTTTTTCAGTATTTAAATTACGTAATAATTTTTTCTGTTTTCCTGCTAAGGGTATGTTATTCACCGTTGCTTTTTCAAGTTCTTCCGAAAGGTAATCGGGCAAAAACATTAACTCTTGGGTATTTATATTTTTATCTATAGTACTACCTAAGGCTAAATTAATACCAAATTTAAACCAGGGAGCTACTTTTGAGTAGTCATTTAAATAAGAACGATAGGTTTTGTTGGTTTCTGTAGGGGTATAATTAATTCCGTCAATATGTTCTAAAAATACATTGGCCAGTTCTGTACTGCAATTTTTATGTAAAAAACCATAGCGGTAATACCTGTTTTCGGGACGATAAAGGTGTTCAAGGCGATTAATAATTTTTTTTGTTTGTTCGTTACTAAGCTGTAACTCTTGTTCAAAAACTTGCCTATTGTCATATTCATAACCCAAAAGCATATGCTGATAGTTTTGTATACCTAAACGATAATCCAACCGACCACCAGCAAATTTTACTAAAAAGTTTGGGGTATCAAAATCAAAAATTCCAAAGTTGTAAACGATATCAGTACCCTCATTGGGGTTTTGAATACGTATAGCGGTATGACCAAAAATAGCATGCGATGCTAAACCAGTATCAAAGGTTAATAAACTAATTTTAGAACCCTTTTGAGCAAAAGCTAAAAGTGCATTAAAAATAGATAGAATAATAAAGACTTGCTTTTTTAATGTCATTGATTAGAAGTTTAATTTTTAATAAAATTTATACTTGTAATTATCAACTTCATTGAGTTTACCGTTTGAGTACTCATTTGAAGATTTTAATAAGCCATTATTATAATATGAATAAACAATTTTTTTGGTAAATTTTTCATTTTTAATATGTATCTCTTTTAGCTTATTTCGGATGTCATATTTAAATAAGGTGATTTTATTGACTATTTTTTTAGTATTAATGTATCTAACATTACTTGAAATATGATTGTTTTTTAAATCATAGTTGTTTGTTTTGATATAAGAAAGAGTGTCATTTTTGTAGATTTTTTTTTGGATTACAGTATTTTTTTTAAAAGTAGTAACAATTTTTTTTGAAAGTTTATTTTTGAAATCATAGATATCTCGTGTTAATAGGTTTTTGTTTTTTGTAATCTGAATTTTAAAAAATAACCCTCCGTAAATATTTTCTACAAAAAAAACAATATTATCATTGTCGTATTTATAATTTAAAAAGAAACATTGTTGATCGCTACAAATTTTTTGTCGTATTAATTGGTTGTTTTTATAGAAGTAATCAAATATTTTTGGTTCAAAATCAATGATATGAATGCCATATTCGACGTTTTCGAGAGCTCTATGTAGACTTTCTTCTTTTAGGTAGGGAGTTTTAAAGCGAGGATTACTAGAGCCAATTACATTAGTTTTTTTTAAAAGCATATTAGAAGAATCGTATTTAAATTCTTTATAACAACTCAAAAACGAACTTTGAAATTCGTCCCTAATTATATTAGAGTACTTATCAAAAGAAATTATTATTCTTTTACTTAATTTTTTTATTTTCTCTTCATTGTTGTAAATGTGAGTTTCAACAATTTTTTTTTTGACATTTAAAGATGTTAATATTGGTTTTTGAAATGAACTCAGTTTTTTTTCTATAGATTCAAAATGATAGTCATATTGTCCGTAAGTAAATGTGAAATTTAGTAAGAGAAAGGAAAGAATAACTTTTTTCATAAAGGACAACTGTTTAAGATATCATAAGAAGTTGTATTTGTAATCAAACTCCAAGCCGAAGCTGTATCTTTGCGTAAATTTATAGCTAAAATATAAAGTTTGCGATATTTTATAGAACTTTCGTACAATGGTGCTTCTTTTCATGGGTGGCAGATACAACCGAACGCCGTTTCGGTACAAGAAACCGTCGAAAAGGCCTTGAGTGTATTACTTCGCGAAAGCGTTAATATTATGGGCGCTGGTAGAACAGATACTGGTGTGCATGCCAAATATATAGTGGCTCATTTTGATACAGACATAGATTTTGACTCAATTAGTTTAGTTTATAAACTAAATTCTTTTTTGCCAGAAACCATAGCTATAAAAAACATTTTAAAAGTGAATCCCGAGGCTCATGCCCGTTTTGATGCCATTAGTAGGGCTTATGAATATCGAATTGTTACTCAAAAAAATCCTTTTGAAACCCATAGTGCATATTATATAAAAGTAAATTTGGATGTAGATGCAATGAATATAGCAGCTAAGCAGTTATTAAAATACACAAATTTTAAATGTTTTAGCAAATCAAAAACGGATGTTAAAACATATAACTGCGAATTATTTTATGCCTATTGGGAACAACAGGCAGAGGTGTTAGTATTTAAAATATCGGCAAATCGATTTTTACGTAATATGGTTAGAGCTATAGTAGGAACATTAGTTGAGGTAGGGCAAGGTAAATTAAAATTAGCGGATATTGATCGTATTTTAGCTTCAGAAAATAGAGGCGAAGCAGGCTATTCAGTCCCGGCAAAAGGATTATATTTAACAGAGGTTACGTACCCCAAAACAATACAGCTGATTAATGAGTGAAAAGAATAATCCATACGATTTAAGTGTACTAAAAAAATTGGTCAAGTTTACCAGTCCTTATAAGGGAATATTGTTTTTAGTAACACTTACCGCTATTTTAACTTCTGTTTTTGCATTAGCGCGTCCTCAGTTTTTACAACAAGCAATTGATCAAGGTATTTTAAGTAAAAATAAGGAGCTTTTACTGTATTTTATTCTTTTTATGTTGGGGTCATTGTTGTTGGAAGTCCTTTCGCAACTTACCTTTATATTTTTTGCCAATTGGTTGGGTCAGCATGTGGTACGTGACTTGCGTACACAACTTTTTAAACGCATGCTAAATTTTAAGATGCAGTATTATGATAATGCAGCAGTGGGGCGTTTGGTGACCAGAGCCGTAAACGATATTGAAAAAATAGCTGAAATTTTTAGTCAAGGATTATTTATGATTATTAGTGATTTGCTAAAAATGACAGCCATTGTAGGTATTATGCTTTATAATAGTTGGCAACTGACCTTGATTGTATTTGTAATGCTTCCTGTAATTGTATATGCGACACGTGTTTTTCATAAAAAAATGAAAGTCGCATTTGAAAATGTACGTACCGAAGTGTCTAATTTGAACACCTTTGTACAAGAGCATATTTCAGGAATGAAGATTGTTCAGCTCTTTGCTCGTGAAAAAGTAGAGCACGAAAAATTTAAAGCAATTAATGAAAAACATAAAAATGCCTGGATAAAAACGGTATGGTATAATTCAATATTTTTTCCAATAGCCGAACTTTCGGGTTCCATAGCAGTAGGTTTCTTAGTATGGTATGGTGGTTTACGTAGTATTGAGGGGATTTCAATTTCATTGGGTTTAGTAGTAATGTTTATTGAATTAACCAATATGCTGTTTAGACCTTTACGGCAAATAGCCGATAAATTTAATACCTTACAAATGGGTATGGTAGCTGCTAGACGTGTATTTAAAGAATTAGAGTTAGATGAGGTAATTACAGAAACAATTACTACCGAGTTGACAAATGTTAACGGGGTTATTGATTTTAATGATGTACGTTTTAGTTACCTGGAAGGAGAAGAGGTGCTTAAAGGAGTTACATTTAATGTAAAAGCAGGTCAAACTGTGGCTATTGTAGGAGCAACAGGAGCAGGGAAGTCAACTATTATTAATTTATTGAATCGCTTTTATCAAATTGATAGTGGGGATATTTTAATTGATGGAACGTCAATACACAAGGTCTCATTAGCCAATTTACGAAGTAATATTGCAGTGGTATTACAAGATGTATTTTTATTTGCCGATACTATTTTTAAGAATATAACATTAGGTAATGAAACCATTACTTTGAAAGAAGTAAAACAAGCCGCTAAAGAAATCGGAGTGCATGATTTTATTATGCAGCTGCCAAATAATTATGAATATAATGTAAAGGAACGCGGAGCCATGCTTTCATCGGGGCAGCGTCAATTGATTTCCTTTTTAAGAGCTTATGTTTCTAAGCCAAGTATTTTGGTGTTGGATGAAGCTACATCATCTGTAGATACGTATAGTGAACAATTAATTCAAAAAGCCACAGACAAGATCACTCAAAATAGAACATCAATTGTAATTGCACATCGATTGGCCACTATTGTGAATGCCGATGTTATTTTGGTAATGGATAAAGGAGAAATTGTAGAACAAGGTTCGCATAATGATTTACTTAAAAAACCAAATGGTTACTATAAAAATTTATACGAAGTTCAGTTTGCCGAAGTGGTACTGAGTTAGTATTTATAGAGTAATCTAAAAAGTCTTCTTTCTATATAAAAAAGTAAACTCATAATAGCTAGTTGCTTCCTCATTTTATATTTAATGCTTTTAATAAGCATTAAATATTATCTAAATCTATTGTTAAAACTTGCTAAATAGTAATAAGTTACAAACACGCAATCGTTATCGTGATATTTGATTTTATAAATTAATAAATTTTCATAATACATTAGCTATTAATACAACTAACGCAATTATTAACTCTAAAATTTAGTATTATGAAATTCAACAATGTTGCGTTTTTAAACGCAAAGAAAAACAACACCTTAAAAAAGAGCCTTTATTTTTTGTTTTTCTTTTTTAGTTCTATAGCCCTTTTTGCTCAAGATGAAGCGGTACTATTACAAGCTTTTGATTGGAATGTACATAGGCAACCTACTGGGAGTACTTGGTATAATGTAGTACAACAAAATAGCAATCGTATTGAAAATGCAGGTTTTGACGCCGTTTGGTTACCACCATGTAGCGATTCGGCAGCACCACAAGGCTATCTCCCTCGTGAATTGTATAATTTAAATAGTGCCTATGGAACGGAACGTCAACTTCGTAGCCTTATTAATAATTTGCATCAAAAAAATATTAAGGTGATTGGTGATATTGTAATCAATCATCGTGTGGGGTCTACCAATGCAGTCGATTTTACTAATCCTGCTTGGCCCACCTATTTTATTACTGCAGATGATGAAGGTAGGAATTTTGTTAATTTTCCTGTAGAATTTAGTATTAATGGAGATTATTTTCCAGGAAATGCCCTTAAAGCCGATGGTTCTAATGGAACTTATGGACCAGCAAGGGATTTAGATCACTTTAATCCAGAGGTACGTCAAGAAATTATCAGATGGATGCGTTTCTTAAAAAATGATGTAGGTTTTGATGGTTGGCGATACGATTTTGTGCATGGATATGACCCTATTTTTAATAAAGAATATAATGACGCAACCCAGCCTTACTTGGCTGTAGGTGAACTTTTAGAAAGCAGTCGAGTACAGACGAATAATTGGGTGAATTTTACACAACAATCCTCATCCGCTTTTGATTTTAATACCAAAGTAAGCTTACAAAATGCTTTTAGAGATAATAATCTTTCGTATTTACGAGATTTTTCAGGGAATGCTTCGGGTATGATAGGTATTAATGCTGCTAAATCGGTTACTTTTTTAGATAATCATGATACAGGAGTAGCTCAGCAATGCTGTGGTTCAGGATTTGTTTTCCCTGGGGGTGAAGCGAATTTAAGAAAAGGATATGCTTATATATTAACACATCCAGGCATTCCAATGGTATTTTGGACACATTATTTTGACGGAGGGAATAATCTTAGAACGGCAGTAAGTGATTTGATAGCGATTAGAAAAGATGTGAAAATATATGCAGGAAGTACTATGAATATAGCCGAAGCACGTAACAATTTATATGCAGCATATATTGATGGAAGAAATGGAACACTTGCGGTAAAATTAGGTGCTGGAAACTGGTCTCCCAATGGTAATGGGTGGACTTTACGTACATCTGGTACTGATTATGCAGTGTGGTCCCAAGGAGGGACTATCGAAATTCCTGATAATGAAATACCAGATGAGGATACTACAGAAACTTTTACAGCTTATGTTAAAAATTTCACTACTGCTTACACATGGGCAAATGAACAAGCGACCTCTGGCGCATGGCCAGGAACAGCATTAACAGCTATAGGAAATAATTGGTATCAAATAGAAATAAGAGGCACTTGTTCCAATATTATTTTTAATAACAATGGACGTAATAAAACCGCAGATTTAAATGTATGTAGCGATCAACCTTATTATTATAACAATGCATTTAGAGCCAATCCGCCTGAAGATTTTCCTGGACAAAGCAGTAATACATTTACCGTATATGTTAAAAATTTTACTACAGCTTACACTTGGGCAAATGAGCAAGCTACCTCTGGCGCATGGCCTGGAACACGACTAACAGCTATAGGAAACAATTGGTATCAAATGGAAATAAGTAGCACTTGTTCTAATATTATTTTTAATAACAATGGACGTAATAAAACCGCAGATTTAAACGTGTGCAGTGATCAACCTTATTATTATAACAATAGATTTAGGACTAATCCTCCTAGAGATTTTCCAAGTAGTGGGCAAAAAATACTTGCAACCGCTCCTATAAATGTTAAGGCTTATCCTAATCCGTTTATAAGTACATTAAATATAGACTTTACGAGTACTTTGTCTGGAATAGCTACTGTTGAATTAGTGAATTCAATAGGGCAGTTAATTACAAGCGCAACAGCACAAATTTCAGAGGGAAATACTTCTGTTTTATTGGAAACCCCCACAAATTTAAGTGCAAATAGTCTGTGTTTTTATCGAATTTTAATGAATGATGAAGTTTTTTTTACTGGAAAAGTAGTGAAAAAATAAACCTCTTTAAAGTCAAATTTATAAGCTTCTCAATCGCTTGAAATATGATTTTTTTAATTTTTAAAGGCTTTGGTTATATTAGTCAAAGCCTTTATTTATAAGGCTTAAGGCCGAAAAATAATTTGTGTAACTCAAAATATTAGTTAACTTTACAATCAGAAATCAAAACTTATATTTTTCACTTTCTACTTATAAAATTAAGTTTTGATACGTTTACTTAGCATGGTAATACCCTCATTGTTTTTTTGGTGTTATTTAGTTTTAGTATTCGCTTATCAGACAGTAATATCAACCCTTCAAGGAAAGTCCATGAGGGATTAGTTGAACAAGGTTTTAAATTTCGAGTTAAGTTCGAAAAATAAAACGCCACATTGTGGATTAAAATTTACTTGATGAACAAGCGTAAATTAGGTTTCTGGGAAATATGGAACATGAGTTTCGGTTTCCTAGGTATTCAAATGGGCTTTGCATTACAAAATGCAAACGCAAGCCGTATATTACAGATTTTTGGTGCCGATATACATCATTTGTCATGGTTTTGGTTAGTGGCTCCTATTACAGGATTAATAGTACAACCTATTATTGGTCATTACAGCGATCGTACCTGGACAAAATTAGGACGTCGAAGACCTTTCTTTTTGGCTGGTGCTATTTTAGCTTCGGTAGGTTTGTTGTTTTTGCCACAAGCCAATCTGTTTACAGCATTTTTACCTGCCCTGTGGGTAGGAGCCGGAATGCTAATGATTATGGATGCCTCATTTAATATCGCTATGGAACCTTTCCGTGCTTTAGTTGCGGATAATTTACCCTCGGAGCAACGTACACAAGGATTTAGTATACAAACAGTGTTAATTGGTGTTGGTGCAGTAATAGGGTCTTGGTTACCTTATGCATTAACCAATTGGTTTGGTGTTTCAAATGCCGCTAACCAGGGACAAGTACCCGCACATTTATTAATCTCCTTTATTGTTGGAGCATTAGTATTAATTACAAGTATATTAATTACCGTTTTTACAACTAAAGAGTATAGTCCAGAAGAACTGGCTGCATTTGAAAAAGAGGAAGAAACTGTATATGACGAGATGGTCAAAGAAGAAAAGTCTTCATTGTCAGCTATAGTTACCGATTTTAAAAAAATGCCTGAAACTATGCGTCAGTTAAGTTGGGTGCAATTTTTTTCGTGGTTTGGTTTGTTTGGTATGTGGGTATTTACCACACCAGCTATAGCACATCACATTTACAAATTGCCACTAACTGATACTAACAGTACTACTTATCAAAATGCTGCCGATTGGGTCGGAATCATTTTTGGAGTATACAATGCTATTTCAGCTATTTTTGCTTTCTTTTTACCTGCAATTGCTAAAAAAATTGGTCGTAAAGCAACACATTCCACTTCTTTAATTATTGGTGGTTTAGGCTTATTGTCAATTTATATTGCACCAAACCAGTATTGGTTATTGGGTTCAATGATGGCAGTAGGAATTGCCTGGGCTAGTATTTTGTCAATGCCATACGCCATTCTAGCAGGATCTATTCCTGCACGTAAAATGGGTGTATACATGGGTATTTTCAATTTATTTATTGTACTCCCACAAATAGTAAACGGAATTATTGGAGGTCCTTTAGTAAAATACGTATACGGTGGTAATCCTATTTACGCTTTGGTCATAAGTGGAGTATCATTTTTAGTCGCAGCTACATTAGTTGCACGAGTAAATGATACTGATGATGTACTAATTTAAAAAGAGTAAACATGACCAAAAAAGGATTCATATTTGACTTGGATGGAGTTATTGTGGATACTGCAAAATACCATTACAAAGCTTGGAAAGTACTTGCCGATCAATTGGGTTTTAAATTCACTTTAAAGCATAATGAACTTTTAAAAGGCGTATCCCGAAAGCGATCTTTGGATATTTTACTCAGTATTGGAAACATTGTAGCTTCTCAAGAGCAAAAAGAATATTGGATGGTGGCAAAAAATGAAGATTATTTGACTTACATCCGTAAAATGACAAATGCCGAAATTTTACCAGATGTACCTAAAGTTTTAGCGTTTTTAAAAACGAATAAACATCCGATAGCATTAGGATCTGCAAGTAAAAATGCCAATGAGATTTTAAAGCGTGTTGGCCTGCATGAAGATTTTGATGCCTTAGTTGATGGTACACATGTAAGCAAAGCAAAACCAGATCCCGAAGTGTTTTTATTAGGAGCAAAACTTTTAGACAAAGCACCCGATCAATGTGTTGTTTTTGAAGATGCCGTTGCAGGAATTGAAGCGGCAAAAAATGCAGGAATGACTGCTATAGGTATTGGAGACAAACTGATGTTGCGAAAAGCGGATTACGTTTTTAAAGACTTTACTGAAATAAGTACCGAATTTATAGCAGCACTATAATGCTCTGTCAATTATAAAAAATGTAATGATTTGTGTAAAACTTATACAGGAATTAGGTATCAAGACTTTCGCTTTTTACTAAATAATTAATTAGGATACATCGTAAATCCTAAACCTACTTAATAATAACATTAACCTTTACTGTGTGTAAAAGACACAATGGAGATAAATAAAAAACACTGATTATGAATCAGGACTATATACAACCTAACAAATGGTCTATTATTGAAGAAGGCTTTAATAAAGATCGTGTCAAATCATCAGAAAGTCTATTTAGCATCGGAAATGGTGCTATGGGACAGCGTGCTAATTTTGAAGAAGACTATTCTGGCGAAAGCTTTCAGGGGAGTTATGTTGCAGGGGTTTACTACCCCGATAAAACACGTGTAGGCTGGTGGAAAAATGGCTACCCCGAATATTTTGCAAAAGTATTGAATGCACCCAACTGGATTGGAATTCATGTTGAAATAAATGGCGAAATGTTAGATTTAAATAAATGTATATCGATTGCCGATTTTAAAAGGGAATTAAATATGAACGAGGGGTGGTATCAACGTTCATTTATAGCTACATTACAAAACCATACTATTGTAAAGGTAATTGCTACTCGCTTTTTAAGTCTAAAAATGGATGAAGTTGGTGCAATACGATATCAAATTACACCTGTAAGTGAAGATGCTTTAATTTCATTAACGCCATATATTGATAGTGGTATAACCAATGAAGATACCAATTGGGAAGATCAGTTTTGGGAAACCTTAAGTGTAAAGCATATGGGAGATGCAGCTTCTATTACGGCTCGAACATTAAAAACAGATTTTCATGTATGTACAGGCATGCGCAATCAGTGTAGTTTAAATACTAAAGAGGTTTCAATAATTCCAAAAGTGATTCAAAAAGATACTTATATCGGATTAAAATACACGACTGAAGTTGAAAAAGGAGCCATTTTTAGTATCGATAAATTTGCTGGATATATAGTTTCTTCAAATCATAAAAAAGAGGACATAGAAGAATATAGCTGTCAATTATTAGAAAAAGCCAGTACGGTTGGTTTTAATAGGTTGCTAGATGCACAAAAACAGGCATGGGCCGAAATTTGGGATATGGCCGATATTACTATCGATGGTGATATCAAAGCACAACAAGGAATTCGTTTCAATATTTTTCAATTAAATCAAACTTATTTAGGTAAGGATACACGTTTAAATATTGGTCCAAAAGGGTTTACAGGTGAAAAATATGGAGGCAGTACTTATTGGGATACCGAAGCCTATTGTTTGCCATTTTATATGGCGACAAAAAACCAAGAAGTAGCTCGTAATTTGCTTGTATACCGTTATCAACACCTTGAAAAAGCCATTGAAAATGCAGCAAAGCTAGGCTTTAAAAATGGTGCCGCATTATATCCTATGGTAACCATGAATGGAGAAGAATGTCATAACGAATGGGAAATTACTTTTGAAGAAATTCATCGAAATGGAGCCATAGTTTTTGCTATTTATAATTATGTGCGTTATACGGGCGACTTCAGTTATATTCCCGAAAAAGGATTAGAAGTAATGATTGGTATTGCTCGTTTTTGGCAGCAACGTGCTAACTTCTCTACAGAAAAAAAGAAGTATGTTATACTCGGCGTTACGGGGCCAAATGAGTATGAAAATAATATAAACAATAATTATTATACGAACTACTTAGCCAAATGGTGTATCGAATATTGTTTGGAAAATATTCACAAAATTAAAACATCTTATCCTGATGATTTTATGCGCATTTGGTCAAAAACCAATTTAAGTTCCGACGAGTTAAATCAATGGACAGAAGTGGCTCAAAAAATGTATTTCCCTTACTCTGAATTACACAAAGTGTATTTACAACAAGATGGCTTTTTGGACAAAGAATTAGTTAGCGTAGATCATCTTAGTGCTACTGAAAGACCCATAAATCAAAAATGGAGTTGGGACCGTATTTTGCGATCACCTTACATAAAACAAGCCGATGTATTACAAGGTATGTATTTGTTCGAGGATCAGTATACCACAGAAGAACTAGAAAAGCATTTCGATTTTTATGAGCCTTTAACAGTACATGAATCCTCTTTGTCGCCTTGTGTGCATAGTATTTTGGCTTCTAAATTGAATCGAATGGACCAAGCTTATGATTTTTATTTACGAACCTCGCGTTTGGATTTAGATGATTATAATAAAGAGGTCGAAGAGGGGTGTCATATTACCAGTATGGCCGGTACGTGGATGAGTATTGTTGAAGGTTTTGGAGGTATGCGTATTAAAAATGGGGCATTATATTTTGAACCCAAAATACCTAAGCAATGGCAACGCTATTCGTTTAAAATCAATTTCAGAAATCAGATACTTAAAGTAACGGTTTCTCATGAAAATGTTACTTTTTCAATAGAAGGAAACAAAGAGTTAAAACTCTATGTAAATAATCGTGAAGTTTTGGTTTCTTCTAGTAAACCCATAAGTCAATATAGTTTGACTTAGTTTAGTTAATTTAGTTATTCCCATGAGGTTTCTTCTTCTCAAAAGAGATCTCATGGTTTTTTGTAATGAATTTTATGCTTATCCGTATTAGTACCTAATTTCGTAAATTAGACCTAATTTAAGAGCGATAAAAATGCGAATATTAGA
>CANLCT010000073.1 GCA_947489195.1 uncultured Aquimarina sp.
GGGTTTTTATTTACATTAATTTACGAAAAAAACCTAGTATTTACAAGGGTTTTGAGTATTCTGAATGGGCCTAAATATCTCGTCCTGAAATAGCGATACAGATTATTTAGGACTAGACAAAATATTTTTTTAGCCTAACGACAAGTTGGACAGCTACGTTCAATTTTTGTCGGCTCTGACCAACAACTTCCTCGTCTAACTCGTAATGTTATAGAAATTCCTTTTCGGGAAGAAGACACAGGAGTTTGCGAGTCATAACCTTTTCCATTACCCGTACCCATAAACACATCTACTTTACCTTCTTTTGTTATCAATCTATTTCTCAAAATAAATCCACCATCAATATAACCCACATGACCATTTCCAGAAACGGTCCATTCATACTCATCCCCAATAACATCTGTTTTTATTGGATGCAAAAGTGCCCAACCAAATACACTAGAACTCCCTGTTGAAATATTCGGTGCTGTTTTACAAGTTGGAGTTGGAGTCACCACAACTTTAGCTTTACCGTTAACAGTAAACCTACAACTTGACTTATTAGCCCTATAATCGCTAGCAGTTATAGTTACTGTTTGTCTACCTACTCTAACCAAAGTTCCAGGCGCTGGAGATTGAGTTAATTTTACAGTTCTAGAACAATCATCCGTTGCCTTAAAAGAGCCTCGATAATCTTTTAGTCTCGTTTTTTCATCAACCGTACGCGTTCCTATTATTCCACAATTAATACTTGGAGCTGTAATATCATTATTAACACACTCAAAATTAACATATGTCATTTCTAACCATGGCACGAAGCCTTTTCCTGCTTCTAAAACCAAAGCAGACGTACCCTTTGCGTGTATATTCGGCAAAGCATATACTTCAAAAGAACAACTCGATCCTGGATCAGCTGTTACAATATAAATGAATTCATCATTCTCACCAAGTATATTATAAACGCAAGATTCTCTGTTAGTTACAACATCTTCACCTCTTCTATGAGTGAAAGTTAATCTCCCACCCCCTACAGTAAGCCAAATTCCTCCAAAATCTTTAGAAATTTTCGAAGAGCTCACAGGCTGTGCATCTAAAAATTCCTCTAATATAGCTTCTTGATTTTCTTTTTCAGGAATTAACTCCTCTTCCTCTGTATTACAAGCCACAAATAATACCGAAAACGTAATAATAAAAAAGAGCTTATAAATTTTTGTAATTAACAAATTAAACATGGTTTGTTTTTCCATAATAAATAATTTTTGATTAAAATATTAGAATTTAATAACCAGCAAGATACATGGAACAAAACCTACAAAAAACCCTACTTACAGTGAAGATGCACCCCCAGTTTTCAGTGAAAAAAGAGCATAAAAAAAAGCTACCTTAAAAAAGATAGCTTTACAAGTAAGTGGGCAATGAGGGATTCGAACCCCCGACCCCCTCGGTGTAAACGAGGTGCTCTGAACCAACTGAGCTAATTGCCCTAATGGAGTTGCAATAAAGAAAGTTGTGGGCAATGAGGGATTCGAACCCCCGACCCCCTCGGTGTAAACGAGGTGCTCTGAACCAACTGAGCTAATTGCCCTTTCTTTAGTTGCTCCTAGAATAAAATCCTAGGCGGGTGCAAATATATAACTCTTTTACGAATTTCAAGCTCTTTTTTAATAAAAAAACTAAAGAATTTCAGCCACCACAAACGTACTCCCTCCTATATAGATCATATCTGTTGAAATCGCCATTTTTTCAGCTTCTTCAAAAGACTCTTTTACAGAAGCATAACTCCCCCCTTTTAAATCATACTTAAAAGCCAGTTCCTTCAATTCTTTTTCTGAAAACCCTCTAGGATTATCAGGCCTTGTAAAATAATAAGTTGCATTTTTAGGTAATAAGGGCAAAATTCGCTCCAAATTCTTATCTTTTACTACACCAAAAACTATATGCAAATGTGTTTTAGGTTGATTCTTTATCTGATCCACTACGATCTGTAAACCTTCATAATTATGAGCTGTATCACAAACGGTAAACGGAGCTTTATTTAAAACCTGCCACCTACCTAACAAACCAGTATTTTCTACAACAGCCATAAAACCCTTTTTTATAGCCTCCTTACTTATTTCCCACCCTTTATTATTGAGTGCTTCTATAGTTTTTAAGGCTGTTTTTGAATTCTCTTTTTGGTAATTTCCTAGTAAATCTGTCTTGTATGGACACTTTTGTTCTAATTCGGCATAATAAATAGCCGCATTTTGCTTTTTAGCTCTACTATCAAAAACTTTTTTAGTTTCCTCGGTAGTTGCTCCCACAACACATGGAATCTTAGGTTTTATGATCCCTGCTTTTTCAGCAGCTATTAGCTCTAGAGTATTTCCTAAAAACTGGGTATGATCTAATCCTATATTAGTAATTATCGAAACTTCTGGAATTATGATATTTGTTGAATCCAATCGACCACCCAAACCTACTTCTACAATAGCAATATCTACTTTTTCATTAGCAAAATAATTAAAAGCCAACCCAACGGTCATTTCAAAAAAAGACAATTGATTGTCCTTAAAAAAAGGTTGATTATACTTCACAAAATCAAGCACACTTACCTTATCAATCATTTGCCCATTGATTTTTATCCGCTCTCTAAAATCTTTTAAATGTGGTGATGTATACAAGCCCACTTTATAACCCGCCTCCTGCATTACAGAAGCCAACATATGACTAGTAGATCCTTTACCATTAGTACCACCTACATGAATGGATTTAAATTTATGCTGTGGGTTATTTAAATGATTTGCTAACTTAATTGTGTTCGACAAATCTGCTTTGTAAGCTACTTTTCCTTGTTTTTGATACATAGGAAGCTGTACAAAAAGCCAATCAATTGCTTCTTGATATGTCATTATTCGGAAAGTTTAAATGTATAAACAATACTTCCTGTTTGTTTAGAAGGTGCTTTTTCATCACTATTAAAACGCGTAGCCAACGCCGCTTCTTTTGCAGGCTTCATTAAACAAGGTGCGGTATTGGTTGTTCCTTTTATCCCTGGATATGCCTGTACTACTTTTCCTGTTTTATCTACTACAATTTTTACAACTACCGTTCCTGTTTCATTACACACAGGTACTTTTTTTTCTTTATTTAAAGCTTTTCTTCCGCCTAAGCGATAATTACCATCACCATCTAAACCTTTT
Organism: uncultured Aquimarina sp.; assembly: GCA_947489195.1. GTDB lineage: Bacteria > Bacteroidota > Bacteroidia > Flavobacteriales > Flavobacteriaceae > Aquimarina. The sequence goes on from CANLCT010000073.1 coordinate 3,162, forward strand.
CCATTCCCATAATAAGATTTTGCATTAGGATCTCCATCGGGTTTCCCTTTATCTCCTCCAGTAGCATCATCTCCTTCTCCTCCTGTGGCTTTCCCTGTATTTTTTGGACCATTTAAAAAACTATCTAAGGCACTTTTTGTACTTGCATCAGGCTTTTTCTCGACAGGTTTAGGTTTTTCTTTTACGGGCTGTTCTTTTTCTTTTTTAGTCTCTTTCGTTTTTGTTTCTTTTTTCGGAATTTCTTTTTCTACCGCTTCTTCTTTCTTCTTTTTTTCTTCTTTAACCACAGGGGCATCTGCATCTTCTTGAGTAATTACTTCTTCACTATCTGGTGTCGCCTCGGATGCATCTTCTTCAGACAATTCCTCTTCAACCTCCTCAGGAGTTACCTCTTCAATTGGTGCTGTTTTTACAGGCTCTGTAGGTTGAATTCGTCCGCTTCCTATATCTGTAGTGCCAAAATTTACCGCTATCCCTTGTTCTTCAGCTGGATCTAAATAAGTCATCCCAAAAAAGAACATGATCAACAGCAATACCATATGCAAAAGTATGGTAATGATTAAGGATTTCTTTTTATGTGGAGTATCTAGCATTGTTATCTAATGGTTGTTGGTTAATATGTTTTATTTTTTCACACTAAGCAATCAATATTATTTTTACGTATTCAAAAAACACAAACACCTCGCTTGTTCAAATAAAAATGACTCAATTTTATTTTATTCTGGTTTGACTGCTAATACTATTTTATATTTATGACGATTAGCTATATCCATAACTTTTACAGCCTTTTCAATAGGAACTCCTTCTTCCGCACGCAAAATAATGGTCGGATTTTCTACTGTTTTTAATTCGTTAACCACTTTGTTTTCTAATCCTTTTTCGCTAACACGTTTACTATTTACATAAAACTGTTGTTTTTTATTTATACTTACTGAAAGGTTTTGAACATTGGTTGTTTTTCCTTTGGCTTTAGGTAGAATTAAATCTAAAGCTTCGGGTGTAATTGCCGGCGAAGTCAATAAGAAAAAAACCAATAACAGAAACACAATATCTGTCATGGATGACATACTAAATTCGGGACTTACTTTATTTCTTCCTCGTAAATTCATAAGAAAAGTTACTATTAAGCGGGTTCATTTAACAAATCTAAGAAATCAACAGCCGTAGCCTCCATTTGATGTACCACTTTATCTGTTTTTACCACCAAATGATTATATCCAATATATGCTATAATACCCACAATTAACCCAGCTACTGTAGTTGTCATTGCCGTATAGATTCCTTCTGCCAAATTCCCCATATCTGCTTGTCCACTACTTGTAGCCAATTGATGAAAAGCTAACACCATACCAATTACAGTTCCTAAAAAACCAATCATTGGAGCGGCTCCAGCCACCGTAGCCAGTATACTCACATTTTTTTCAAGTTTATACACCTCTAACCTTCCTGCATTTTCTATAGCTGTATTAATATCATCTAACGGACTACCTATTCGCGAAATTCCTTTTTCAGTCAACCTAGAAACCGGCGTTGCCGTTTCTCTACACAATAACTTTGCTTCATCCGTTTTACCAGAACTCACATAAGCTTTAATATTGCCCATAAAGTTTTCGTCATATTTTGATGCCGCTTTTATAGCAAATAAACGTTCAAAATAAATATATACTGCCACAAAAAGGAGCACAAACAATATTCCTATTACGATCATACCAGCAACTCCTCCACTGATTAACAAATCGATTATCGAAAGTGTTTTCTCTTGAGAAACCTCTTCACTAGCAACTTCTTGCAACAAACTATTCAACATAATTAAGTTTAAATTTAATTTAATTAGTATTCCTGTTATGGATATTCTATTTATTAAGACTTAAATATAACGCATTTTGTTTTTTTAAATTACAATTTCACTTACAAAAGACTACACATCCACAACTTTTCTGCATTGGCAACTTCATATATAACAAAACCTCTTAATGTATGCACACTAAGAGGTTTTGTTATTATATATTTTATTAGAAATTTACAATTCTAATGCTTTCAATAAATTGTTATCCATTAACAATTCTTCTGGGTTTTCTAAAGCTTCTTTTACAGCTACTAAGAAACCAACAGATTCTTTACCATCAATTATTCGATGATCATAAGATAAAGCCACATACATTATTGGTTGAATTACCACTTCTCCATTTACCGCCATTGGACGCTCCACAATATTATGCATTCCTAAAATAGCAGATTGTGGCGGATTTATAATTGGCGTAGACAACATTGATCCGAATACTCCACCATTGGTAATAGTAAAAGTACCTCCAGTCATTTCATCAACTGTAATTTGACCATCTCTTGCACGTAAAGCCAAGCGTTTTACTTCAGATTCTACTCCTCTAAATGATAAATTTTCTGCATTTCGTATTACAGGAACCATTAATCCTTTAGGGCCAGAAACTGCAATACTAATATCTTGAAAATCATTTTCGATCATAAAATCACCATCGATCATAGCATTAACAGCGGGATACATTTTTAATGCACGCACACAAGCTAATGTAAAGAAAGACATGAAACCTAAATTTACTCCATGTTTTGCTTTGAATGACTCTTTATGTTTAGCTCTTAAATCGAAAATTGGCTGCATATTTACCTCATTAAAGGTAGTTAGCATAGCTGTTTCGTTTTTAACCTGAACTAAACGTTGCGCCACTTTACGACGTAACATTGATAATTTTTTACGCGATGTTCCACGGCTTCCTCCAGAGGTTGGCGTTCCCATTGACGGCACCGCCTTTACAGCATCATCCTTAGTTACACGACCATCACGCCCTGTCCCCTTTACACTTGCAGCATCAATTCCTTTTTCTGCCAATACCTTTTTAGCTGCCGGCGACGCTGTTCCACTAGCATAAGTTTCTTTAGCTATGGGCGCTGCAGGTGCAGGAATCGCTTTTTCTTCTTTTTTCTCTTCTGCTTTAGGTGTTGGCGCTCCACCTTCGGGCTTTGCAGCATCAGTATCAATCAAACAAACTACTTGTCCAACGGCAACAGCATCACCTTCTTCTGCTTTAAGCGTAATAATTCCACTTGCTTCCGCAGGAAGCTCTAATGTTGCTTTATCACTATCCACCTCTGCAATAGCTTGATCTTTTTCTACATAATCTCCGTCTTGGACTAGCCATTCCGCAATTTCAACTTCGGTAATCGATTCTCCTGGTGAAGGAACTTTCATTTCTAAAGCCATAATATCTATATGTTTTACCTTAAAAGGATTTTAATTTTTATTTTATTAACTACCTCAGAGTATACTCATAAGGTTTTTTAAATTACATTTTAATTTTGAGACTAGCTCCATGTTAAACTTATAATAGCTTAACGTTGATTATTTTTTGTTTTATCAAAAACATAATCAATTACTTGTTGATGACGACGTTTAGAACGTGTTGAACTACCAGCTGCTGGCGCTCCGTAAGGCCTACGTGTTGCAAAACGAAACCCTGTCGCTTTATCGTAATTCATTAACATATGAGCCATTGCCCCCATGTTTCTAGGCTCTTCTTGTGCCCAAACCACATCATCTACTCCATGCTTTTCGATAATTGCATCCATAGCATTTGCTGGTAATGGAAACAATTGCTCTACACGAACCAATGCTACATCATCTCTATTTAACTTTTCGCGTTCTTCAAGTAAATCGTAATAGAATTTACCTGTGCAAAACACTAAAGTTTTTGTCTTTTTAGCTTCTACAGCAGTGTCATCAATTAACTCCTGAAAACTTCCTGTTGCAAAATCTTTTTTAGAAGACACTACCTTAGGATTACGCAACAAACTTTTTGGTGTAAACACAATTAAAGGCTTACGGTATTCTGCTTTTAATTGCCTACGCAATAAGTGAAATAAATTTGCTGGAGTTGTTACATCCGCTACAAACATATTATCCTTTGCACACAATTGCAAGTAACGTTCCATACGTGCTGATGAATGCTCAGCTCCCTGACCTTCATAACCATGTGGCAGTAACATTACCAAACCATTTTGCATTTTCCATTTATCTTCGGCAGCCGATATATATTGGTCAATCATAATTTGGGCTCCATTACTAAAGTCTCCAAATTGCGCTTCCCAAATGGTTAGTGTTTTTGGACTTGCCATAGCATAACCATAATCAAAACCTACTACTCCGTATTCTGAAAGAAATGAATTATACACATAAAAATTACCTTGATCTCCATTAAGATTATTAAGTAATTCTATTTCCTCTTCACTATCTTCTACTTTTACTACAGCATGGCGGTGCGAAAATGTTCCACGCTCCACATCTTGCCCACTTAAACGCACATCATATCCCTCTTTAAGCAAAGAACCATAGGCTAACAATTCACCCATTGCCCAATCCATTTGATCGGTTTCAAAGTACATTTTTTCGCGCGCTTGAATCAAACGTTCAATTTTGCGTAAAAACTTTTTATCCCCTGGCAATTTAGTAATTACTTTAGCTATTTCGTCTAATTCGGCTTCAGGAAATGTGGTATCAATAGTTTCCATCATGCGGTCTTCTTCCACACGTGTAAAACCTTCCCAATCACTCTCCATAAATGGAGTTATAATTGTTTTATCTTCTTTACGAGAATCTTCTAATTTCTCTTCAAGCTTGTTTTTGTATTCTTTTTCTATTTGAGAAACAAAATCCCCTTCAATAATCCCTTGAGCTAATAATTTATCTGCATAAATATCTCTAGGGTTTTTATGTTTAGAAATCGCCTTGTACAGTTTAGGCTGTGTAAAACGAGGTTCATCACCTTCGTTATGCCCGTATTTACGATATCCTAATAAGTCAATAAATACATCTCGCTTAAATTCCATGCGATATGCCAATGCAAAATTCATAGCATGCACTACAGCCTCTGCATCATCTGCATTTACATGTAGTACTGGTGATAAAGTTACTTTTGCAACATCGGTACAATAGGTGGATGAACGTGCATCCAAATAATTAGTAGTAAATCCAATTTGATTGTTAACTACTATATGTATAGTTCCTGCAGTTTTGTACCCATCTAAACGAGCCATTTGCACAATTTCATATGCTATACCTTGACCAGCTATTGCTGCATCACCGTGTACAATAATTGGCAATACCGCCGATGCATCATCTGCATACGAACGATCTTGCTTAGCTCTAGCTATACCTTCGACTACCGCTCCTACTGTTTCCAAGTGCGAAGGGTTGGGTGCAATATTCATATTTATTGCCTTACCACTTTTACTTTTACGCACACCAGTCCAGCCCATATGATATTTAACATCCCCGTCAAAAATATCATCAGCATAGTCTTTCCCGTCAAATTCACTAAAAATGTCTTTAGCGCTTTTTCCGAAAATATTTGTTAATGTACTTAAACGACCACGATGCGCCATTCCCATCACAAACTCTTTTACCCCTAAATCAGAAGCACTTTCGAGTAAATGGTCTAATGCCGGAATTAAAGCTTCACCACCTTCAAGTGAAAAACGTTTTTGACCTACATATTTAGTATGCAAAAAGTTTTCAAAAGAAACTGCTTCGTTTAATTTTTTTAGAATTGTCTTTTTCTCATCACTGGTAAATTCGGGATGATTCCCGTTTTTATTTAACCTAGCTTGAATCCACTCTCGCTCTTTAGGCGAGCGAATGTACATATATTCCACCCCAATGGAATCGCAATAAATGCGATCCAAATGATTTACTATATCACGCAAGCTTGCAGGACCTAAACCAATTATTTCACCTGCACTAAAAACTGTTAACAAATCAGCTTCGGTTAAACCAAAAGATTGCAAATCGAGTGTTGGCGTATATTTTCTACGATCACGCACTGGATTTGTTCTAGTAAATAAATGCCCTCGAGTACGATAACCGTCAATTAAATTGACTACTCTAAACTCTTTTTGAACATTTTCAGGGACTACAGTTTGGGTTGATGAAATTTCTTCAGAAACACCTTCGGCATTTTCTAAACCAAAGTCGAAACCTTGAAAAAAGGCTCTCCAACTTGGCTCTACACTATCGGGGCTTTGTAAATATTGATCGTACATATCTGCGAAATATGCAGTCGATGCCCCATTTAAAAAAGAATAATTATCCATTGTATGGCTTTAACAGCTCTTTTTATTTTAAAATAAGAACCAAAATTACAATTTACTAGTAGATTAACGTTAGTTTTATCTATATTTATATACAGTGTTTTTCTTTTTTTTTTCAATGAATTGTACATAAAATTATGAATTCAAAAAAGCTTTTCGGAATCCTTGTCTTTTTTGTCGTTTTTTCTTCGTGTTACTCACAAGAAAATAGTCAAAAAATTAATTTTTGGGATAATGTACGTTTTGGAGGTAGTTTGGGCTTAGATTTTTCAAACAACACTACAAGCGTTATTGTTTCCCCCTCAGCCGTTTATCAATTTAATCAAAAGTTTTCAGCAGGACTTGGTGTAAATTTTGGCTATACTCGTTTTAAACCTAATGATGTTAATCAATATAATTACGGAGCTTCGATTATTAGTCTTTATAATCCTTTTAGAGAATTACAATTATCAGCAGAACTTGAACACACTTTTGTAAATGCCTCTGCAACTATTGCTGGAGAAAAAATTAGAGACAACTTTAATTTTCCTGCGCTTTATTTAGGCGCCGGATACAGATTAGGCAATATAGCCATTGGTGCTCGATACGACGTACTTTTTAATGAAAACAAAAGTATTTATGCTTCTGCTATTTCTCCTTTTGCAAGAGTTTACTTTTAAAACAAACTAATGCTAATAACAAAGAATTAGCATCGCAACCTTAAGTTACTATACTATATGTAATACACAAAATCAAAGAACAACCACTATATTTTGATCTTAGGTTATATAAAACAAAAACACTTAGTAATCTAAAACTTTTAGATTACTAAGTGTTTTTGTTTAACAAGCTTAAATTACCCTCTAAGACTACATGCGTTCTGGCACATTAATACCCAACAAGCTAAAACCTGATGCAATTACATAACCTACCCATTGCGAAAGTTGTACCCTAAAGGTAATTTGCTCTTGAGTATCTGCTCCAAAAATAGGCACATTTTGAAAAAATGAATTATAGGCTTTTACCAAATCATACGTATAATTAGCAATTAACGCAGGACTATATTGTTTAGCAGCTTGTTGAATCACTTCGGGATATAATTCTAACTGTTTTAACACCTCTTTTTCTTTCTCTTCTAAATCAACAACATCAATTACAGTGGATTGATCGTGTTTTGCTTTTCTTATAATAGCCTGAATCCTTGCATAAGTATACTGAATAAAAGGCCCTGTATTCCCCTGAAAATCAATAGAAGCTTCTGGATCAAAAAGAATTCGTTTTTTAGGATCTACTTTTAAAATAAAATATTTTAATGCCCCTAATCCAATTGTATTATATATCTCTTGTTTTTGTCCCTCTGAATAACCGTCTAGCTTCCCTAATTCTTTAGAAATAGTAGCCGCATTTGTTTGCATATCATTAATCAAATCATCGGCATCAACAACAGTCCCTTCTCTACTTTTCATTTTTCCACTTGGTAAATCAACCATTCCGTAACTCAAATGAAACAAATCTGCAGCCCATGGAAAACCTAATTTTTTAAGGATCAAGAACAATACCTGAAAATGATAATCTTGCTCATTCCCTACAGTATACACCATACCATTAACCTTAAAATCTTCGGCACGTTGAATGGCTGTTCCAATATCTTGTGTCATGTACACCGAAGTTCCATCACTTCTCAACACTAATTTTTCATCTAATCCATCTTCGGTTAAATCGATCCATACCGAGCCATCTTCTTTTCTATAGAACACACCTTTAGCCAAGCCATCTTCAACAGCATCTTTTCCTAATTTATAGGTATCACTTTCGTAATAATTTTTATCAAAATTAACCCCTAATTTAGTATATGTACTTTCAAAACCATCATACACCCACTGATTCATCATTTTCCATAATGAGATCACTTCTTCATCTCCTTGCTCCCACAAACGAAGCATTTCTTGTGCTTCTAACAACAAAGGAGCTTTCTTTTTAGCCTCTTCAGGCTCCATACCTTCAGCAACTAAAGCCTCTATTTCTTTTTTATATTCTTGATCAAACTTAACATAATAATTCCCTACAAGTTTATCTCCTTTTAACCCTGCAGATTCAGGGGTTTCTCCTGCCCCAAACTTTTTCCAAGCTAACATCGACTTACAAATATGCACTCCTCTGTCATTTATTATTTGAGTTTTATATACTTTTTTTCCGCTTGCGCTAAGAATTTCCGCAACAGCGTACCCCAACAAATTATTACGTACATGACCTAAATGCAATGGCTTGTTTGTATTAGGCGATGAGTATTCTACCATTATTCCATTTGCATCATCTGGCTCCACAAAACCATACGTAGCGTTTGTCTTATTAGCATTAAAAAAATTCAAGTAATAATTATCTGCTATAACTAAATTCAAAAACCCTTTTACCACATTAAACGACACCACTTCGGCTACATTTTTTTCTAAATAAGCACCTATTTGCTCTCCTATTTGCACAGGATTTCCTTTTACAACACGTAACATCGAAAAAACAACCACTGTAATATCTCCTTCAAACTCCTTGCGAGTAGCTTGAAATTCTACAGTTGGTAATTGAGCATTAAATATTTCTGCTACAGCTTGTGTTACTTTTTCTGTGAGTAAATGTTGAATTTGCATACACTAATTTTTTTGAAGCGCAAAGATAGTTAAGTAAATTATGAATACTGATTTTTTTTACAACAAACCCTATTTAACAATTTAACCAACTACTCCCCCTTCAAACGCTTGTTAATTATATATGAAGTTAATCCAAATCTAACTTAAGTTTTTGTAATTTGAGGATATGCTTGTAAACAACTCTCATAATGATCCCGAAACTACAAAAAAGATAAATAACCTTGTAGGCCCAGCTTTTTCATTATTGGTTCGCTTGAAAAAAAAAGGAATTGGGTCTCCAAAAATGATCATTACCAAAGCCAGCATTCAAATTTATAATTTATTACAGCTTGATCAAAACACCAATACTTGCAATATTGAATTACGCCCAAAGGGTATAATCATAGGGTTTCAAAAACGTTTAGAAACTTATATATTAGTTATTCCATATTACAAATTAACTATTTACAAAGGATCAAGCAATGAATATAGTTTTCATAAAGACACCTATTTTATTAAAGTTTTAGCAGAACCACAAGATGAGAACATTCACCGTTTTGTTACTCGAATTCGAGAAGAGAAAGAACTGCAACACCCCACCGCCTTAAATGATTTTACATAAATAACAATTTGACATATGCGTGTATTACTCACTGGAGCAAACGGATACATTGGAATGCGATTATTACCACTATTAATTGATAATGGCTTTGATGTTATTTGCTGTGTTCGCAACAAAAATAGACTTAATGTTTCAGCTGAAATAAGAAAGCAAATTGAAATCATAGAAGTAGACTTTTTAAATGATGTAGATGTCACCAATTTTCCAAAAAATATTGATGTTACTTATTATTTAATTCATTCTATGACATCATCAACAGAAGATTTTGATCAAAAAGAAGCTTTATCCGCTTCTAATTTTAACACTTACATGAAAGCCGCTAACACAAAGCATGTCATTTATTTGAGCGGTATTGTTAATGATAATAAACTTTCAAAACATTTAAAATCCAGAAAAAATGTTGAGAAAATTTTATATCAAGGTCAAGCTGCTGTTACCGTTTTACGAGCAGGTATTATTGTAGGTTCTGGAAGCTCATCATTTGAAATTATTCGTGATTTGTGTGAAAAGCTTCCTTTTATGATCACTCCTAAGTGGTTAAATACCAAAACACAACCTATAGGAATACGAGATGTTTTGCGTTTTTTAATTAATGTTCCTTTAAAAAAATCCACTTACAATCAAAGCTTTGATATTGCTGGCCCAAATGTAATTACATATAAAGAAATGTTGTACCTATACGCCAAACACCGCAACATTCCTTTATACATCATAACCTTACCGGTAATGACCCCGAAATTATCATCGTACTGGTTATATTTTGTTACATCAACTTCGTATAAATTAGCCATTAATTTAGTTGACAGTATGAAAGTTCCTGTTGTTGCCAGAGATAAAAAACTTCAAAAAATGCTAGGCCTGCAGCCCATGACATACCCCAAAGCTTTACAGCTTGCTTTTATTAGCATTAAACAAAACCAAGTAGTTTCGAGTTGGAAAGACTCTATGATAAGCGGAAGGTTTAAAAAAGATTTACAAAAATACATCTCAGTACCCACAAACGGCTGCCTGCTTGATCACAAGAAAATAAAAATCAAAGCTCAGGACGAAGTTTTAAAACGCATTTGGTCTATAGGTGGACAAACTGGATGGTATTACGGAGATTGGATGTGGAAAATTAGAGGCCATATTGACAAAGCATTCGGTGGTGTTGGCTTACGAAGAGGACGCACTCATGTAAACAAAATAAACTCTGGAGATGTTATTGATTTTTGGCGTGTTTTAGTCGCAGATAAAAACCAAAAAAGACTATTACTTTTTGCCGAAATGCGCTTACCTGGCGAAGCCTGGCTCGAATTTTCAATTGACAATAATAATTACCTACATCAAACCGCTACTTTTAGACCCAAAGGTCTTGCTGGCAGATTATATTGGCTTAGTATGCTCCCTTTTCATTATTTTATTTTCAACAAAATGCTCCGACGTATTGCATTTGGCCACCACAAATCACAATAGCTGAAAAAAAAGAGCTTTTATCGATATTATACACACTAAAACACCTCTCATTGTTCATGCTGAAGCATTCTGTTTGTAATTTTATTAGAACTAACTAATATTATTTTTATGTCTAATGCTGAAACAAATACAGACGAGCTCACTAAAATTATTCGGAGGCTAATGTTTTTTATTATTAATGAAGGTAAAAAATACACAGACGAAAAGTTAAAAGAAGCTTACATCTCAAAATATATATTTTTATTTGCCAAAATAATGAATCAAGTAGATGATCCAAATGAACCTGAAATTAAACAGCTTATAGATATCATTACAAATGATATTGAAAAATCCAAGCTTATCTAATTCTCTAAATTTTATTTTTTAGTGTAGTTAGCCAGAGTAGTATTTTCTAAAATTTTAAGTGTACTGTCTCTAACTTGAATCATTAATTCATGCACCGAACAGGCTTCTTCATCTGGGCAATCATCACATTTTTCATAAAAATTCAAACTAACACAAGGTAACATGGCTATGGGGCCTTCTAAAACACGAATAATTTTAGACATCGGAATATCTTCGGGTTCTTTCAATAAATAATACCCTCCTGTTTTCCCTTTCTTAGAACTTAATATTCCTGCTTTTTTTAAATTCAACAAAATACTTTCTAAATACTTTTGAGAAATATTTTCACATTTAGCAATTTCAGATATAGAAACTGGATCCTTACATTCTTTTTTGGCTATATAACTAAGCGCCTTTAGTCCGTATTTTGTTTTTTTAGAAAGCATTTTATTCTCTATTAACCCTATAGGATTTACTTATTTACGAATATAGTGAAAAGAATCTTTACGACTGTTGGCTGTTGGCTGTTGGCTGTTGGCTGTTGGCTGTTGGCTGTTGGCTGTTGGCTGTTGGCTGTTGGCTGTTGG
>CANLCT010000074.1 GCA_947489195.1 uncultured Aquimarina sp.
ATGCAAAAACCAGCCTTTGTATTTGATGGAAGGAATTTGTTAGATGTACCAAAGTTAGAGGCCATAGGTTTTAAGGTGTATAGTATAGGTAAAGGAAAATAAATTATATGAAAATACTAGTAACAGGAGCAGCAGGTTTTATTGGATTTCATCTATCTAAAGTCTTAGCAAGTAAAGGCTTTGAGGTTTTTGGTATAGATAATATTAATGATTATTATGATGTTAATATTAAATATGCAAGATTAAAAGAATTAGGGATAAAAAGAAGTGAAGCAAAAGAGTTTTTGAATAAAGTTAAATCTGATTTAGAAGATTTTAATTTTACATTTTTTAGAATCAATTTGGAGGATAGAGAAGTTTTGCCAGAGCTTTTTGAAAATGAGAAATTTGATGTAGTTTGCAATTTGGCAGCTCAAGCCGGAGTCAGATATAGTATAGAAAATCCTGAATCATATGTTGATAGTAATTTAGTAGGTTTTTTAAATATTTTAGAATGTTGTAGGCATAATTCAATTAAGCATTTATTATATGCTAGTAGTTCTAGTGTGTATGGGCAAAACGAAAAAGTGCCATTTTCACCTGAAGATAGAGTTGATCATCCTATTAGTTTATATGCCGCTACAAAAAAGAGTAATGAGTTAATGGCTCATGTTTATAGTCACTTATATAATATACCTACAACTGGTTTGCGATTTTTTACCGTTTATGGACCATGGGGAAGACCAGATATGGCTCCGTATTTGTTTACTGATGCAATTTTCAATGATAGAGAAATAAAGGTGTTTAATAATGGGGATATGAGTAGGGACTTTACTTATGTTGATGATATTGTTCAAGGTATTGAGATAATTTTAGATAATACACCTGATCAATTAACACCTCCGTATAAGATTGCAAATATAGGAAATGGATCTCCTGAATCATTATTTGGTTTTATTGAAGCAATAGAAGTTAGCATAGGGAAAGAAGCGAAAAAGAAATTTTTGCCAATGCAACCAGGGGATGTTCCAAAGACTTGGGCAGACACTAGTTATTTAGAATCTTTAGGTTATGAGAGTAGTGTTTCTATCAGACAGGGAGTTCAAGCTTTTGTGAATTGGTACGAAAAGTATAATCATAAATAAAAAAACATTTTAAACTTAATTTATTCTATTGCTATAATTTAAGTCATTCTTACAGATGCTAAAGACTTTTTGTGCACAGTAATTACGGTTTATTTTGTTCGTTAATAAGTGTTTTTAGTGTCAAGACACATGCCATAATTAATTATTTTATATTGGAATCAAAAATAAATAAATTACTAAATAATACTTTAATATATACAATAGGAAACTTTACTTCAAAGTTTATTATGTTCCTTATGATTCCTCTTTTTTCATATTATTTGACTAAAGATGAATTGGGTCTTTATGATATTGTTATGACTTCTGTCAATTTCTTTGTTCCTGTTGTTTCTCTTCAGATAGCAACATCAACTTATAGGTATTTAAAGGTGGAGGGAGCAAGTAGTAAGGAACGTTCTATTGATTATATTTCTAATGGTTCGTTGGTGTTGATTTTAGGTAATGCTTTTTTTTTCCTAATGGCAGTAATTTTTAATTATTTTATTAGAGAAATAGATTATTTGCCGATGTCAATTTTAATGATTCTAACTATATCTATTTATCTTTTTTTGCGAGATGTAATTAGGGGGGTGGGGGTTTCTAAAAGTTATGCTATTTCAGGTATTGTTAATACAGTAACTTTACTTGTTGTAAATCTATTTGTTTTTCTTGTAGTTGATGTTGTTTCTTTGAACCTTTTATTTGTAAGTGTAGTATTAGGTAATTTAATTTCAATTATATATATATTAATAACAAATAAATATTTATTAAAGATAAATATAGGTTCTTTTGATTCTTCGTTAATAAAAGAAATGTTGAAATTTTCTGTGCCATTGATACCTAATGTTATAAGTTGGTGGCTTATAAATTTAGCAGATAAATACATTATTCTGCATGAATTAGGAACAGAATCTAATGGTATATATGCTATTTCTACTCGATTTCCAACAATATTAATATTAATTAATTCTATTTTTATTTTTGCTTGGCAAGATCATACAATTGTCGATGAAGAAAAGGTAGATCAGAGAGATATAGAATTTAATTCCAAAATATTTAACAATTTTGTAAAATTTGAATTCTCTATTATTTTTTTGTTAATTAGTTTTTCGGAATTAATGGTGAAATATCTTGTTGATAAGAGTTATTATGAGGCTCACTTATATATGCCTTTACTCTTTATAGGAGCGGGTTTTTCGTCTTTTTCGGGGTATTTAGGAGCGATATTTTTAAAAAATAAAAAAACAGGTCTTTTGTTTAGAACTAGTATTGTAGCAGGTCTTATAAACTTGATTACGTGCTTGGTATTTATTAAACACATTGGGTTGTATGCTTCAGCTATAGGGACTTTTGTTAGCTTTATAACAATGTTTTTGATAAGGAGGTATTTTTTAAAAAATAGTTTTGTGTTAAATGTGAATTATTTAAACATAATTGTTTTTTTATCAATATCTGTAATACTTACTTATTTAGTATATAATCCGATTATATATATAAATTATTTTATGATTATTTTCTCTTCGATTTTTTTTATTCTAGTTAATAAACAATATATTTCAAAATATTTAAAACTGAAAAGAAGTAATGAGTAAAAAGTTAATTAAATATGGATTGTTAACTTATCCAGGGACTCCGAAATATAACGTAGGAGATTATGTTCAAAGTTTAGCAGCAAAACAATTTTTGCCCAATGTTGATAAATTAATCAATAGAGAGGCTCTGAATAGGTATGAGGAAGAAGATGTTAAGATGATTATGAATGGTTGGTATATGCACAATTCAGATAACTTTAAACCGACAGATAAGATTAACCCTTTATATATATCTTTCCATTTAAATTCAAGAGTAAAAGATCTAATTTTAAATAATCAAGATAATGTAGATTACCTTAAAAAAAATGCACCTATTGGTTGTAGAGATTTCTTTACATTAGAGTCTTTAAAGTCAAAAGGGATAGATGCTTATTTTAGTTCATGTCTTACAACTACTTTAGGTTTAAAATATAAATCGGAAGAGAAAAATGATAAAGTTTATTTTGCCGATGTTATTTGGAATGTTCCAAATCCTAAGAAATTAACTTATGGATACAAGTATTTTGCTAAATCAATTTTGAAAGGAGAGATTTTTCAATTAAATAAAAGGAAAAATATTCTAAATAAAGTTTTTGATAATGATGTACTTGATAAGCAAGAAAATGTAGATCATTATTTGCCTAAAAGTCATAATGAAGAAAGAAGATTTAAAGAGGCAGAATTATTTCTAGACAAATTGTCAAAAGCGGAATTAGTTGTGACATCAAGAATTCATGCCGCTCTCCCTTGTTTAGCTATGGGGACTCCAGTAGTCTTTATAAATTATGGATTTGAAAGACTTTCAGATCAGTCACGTTTCCGTGGAATAGTAGACTTTTTTAACACGATCAATATTAATCTCAAAGGTGAATTATCTGCAAACTTTGATTTGCCAGATGGTAAATTAGATTTAGCTTTTTTAAAATCCTTAAAAAATCCTACACGCCATTTAGAGTATGTAGATAAACTTAAAGAAAAGTGTACAAACTTTATTAATAATTAAAAGTATGTAAATGTTTCGAAATTTTCAATTAATATTTCGAAACATTTCTAAATATAGAGTTTTGTAATAGATGAAATTATTTTTATTAGCAGCTAAATTTTTATTAGTTTTAACACCTCTACTTTATTTTATTAGAGGAATATTTAATATTCCTTTATTAAATAATGTTAAGGATTTAATAATTATTGGGCTTGGGATATTCTCTTTTTTTATAAGTTTAAAAAAAGGATTGATAACTAAGAGTTTAACATTTATCTTTTTCATTTATACATTAATATTAATTAATGCTTTACTTCAATTAGAAGATATTTTCTTTTTTTTGGTTTCTATGCGTGAATTGATAATTTATCCTGTTTTTTATATACTTATTGGAATTGTATTGAAAGACCATTTAGATTTTAATAAATACTTTTTTTATGGATGCATATTGTGTTTAGGATTAATGTATTTGTTTTTAGTGATTTATCCAAGCTTATCATTTGGACTTACGTATAGGCTTAAAGCGTTTTTTGATAGAGAGCATTTACCTGCTATTTTTTCAGCTTTGGCAGTAATTTATACTATTTATTATGCTAAAAATGTATTTTTTAAAATCTTTATAACTTTAGCTTCTTTAATAATAATATCTTTAACAGGTACAAGAAGTGTTTTTTTAGCTCTTATTTTTGTTTTTGTAATCTATTATATAAAATTTAATTTTAAAAGCATTATAACGTTAACAATCTTATTTCTTTTAACTCTATTTATAATCAATAAACTTTTTACAAGAGATATATATTATAATTTAGAAGCAAGGACGGATCAATATGATCTTGCTAAATTGTCAATAGAAGAAAATTTATTTACAGGTATTGGTATTGATAAATATGGGGTTTTAGGCGATAGGAAAAAAGTGTATCATTATAGAGGTCTATCTACAGTAACAATGGATAGCTCTTTTATTAAATATTTCGTAAATATTGGGGTGCCATTGGCATTTATATATTTAGTATATCTTTTTTATTTGATTTTCAATGAAAGATACAATGAAAAACAAAAAAATATCCTTGTGAAGCGGATCTTGATTTTTGCATTTTTGATGGGGACAGTAACTGGTAAATTTGGTGCTTATCCTTTAAATTTAGTTTTTTTTATGAATATTTTTACTTTTAATAAATATCAGAAAGAAAAGTTTATATCTGATAAGCATTCAATTTAATTTAAAATAATGAAAATTTTATTTATAGTACCCAACCTTAAGAAGAAAGGGCCAATAGAAGTTTTATACAATATAGTTGTTAATCTTCAAGATCAAGATATTTCTGTTTTACAATTAGTTGAAGATAAAAATAGTGAAGAAAATAGAAAAAGATTCTCTAAAATAGAGGGCTTAACTATAGATACTCTTTTAAAAGGCGGACTAAAGAAGAATATTTTAAAAGTTAAAAGCAAATTAAATAAATATTTAAAAGAAAAAAAACCAGATATTATTCATTCTCATTGTCTTTTACCTGATATTTTTTCAGCCTTTTTAATAAAGGATTACCCTAGAATTTCAACATGTCATAATAATCCATATTTGGATTACTCCATGAAGGCAAACTTTATTGTTGCTAAACTTATGATTATGTTTCAATTAAAGTCCTTTAGGAAGATTGATAAAACAATTACAATATCAAAATATATAGATAGAATAATAAGTAGAGAGGTAGATAATACGCATCTTATATATAATGGAATATCAGAAGGACTTTTTGAGCCTGTAAATGATAAAGAAGAATTGTTAAAAATAAAAAAAGAATATTCATTACCACTTGATAAGAAAATTATCATTAGTATTTCCTCTTTAATAAAGAGAAAAAATATAGAGCTTTTGTTAAAAACATTTGTAGGTCTGAAATTAGAGGATACGATTCTTTTAGTGGTTGGGGAAGGTGCTTTGAAAGAAGATTTGATAAAAACTTATGGATCTAATGATAATATTTATTTCTTAGGACATCAACAAAATATAAGTGCGCTTTTAAATATATCAGATTTGTTAGTTTCATTATCACATGCAGAAGGTTTGCCTTTATCAATAGCAGAATCAAATGCAATAGGTCTCCCAATGGTGTTGTCTAATATTGAGCCACATACAGAGCAGTTTGAAGATCATCATCTAACTGATGGAAGAATACAATTTTATGAATTAGAAAAAGATGATGTTTCTATTTTAAGTAATAAAATTGGAAATATCATTTCTGAGCATTCTGGAGTTAAATTAAATAAGTTGGAGAAGAAATTTAAAAGTTCATATATGGCAAAAAAATATATTGAAATATATAGAGATGTTATACATGAAAACTAATTATAGGGTAATAATAATATTATTTTTATTAATTATAATTTCTTTTTTCACTGATTTTAGAAGTTTTGACACAGAGGTTTATAGGAGTCTGTATGATGGGATTTCAAGTGTTTTTGATATTAATTTTCGATTTTTAAAAATTAAAGAACCACTTTTTGTTATAATTGTTTCTTTACTAAAAACATTTCTCTCTTTTGAGCAAACTATATCTATACTGGCAATTTTACCTGTGTTAATTACATATGCTGCAATTAAGAGAATTTCATCAAACATCGAAATTAGTCTTTGTATGTATGGCTTGATGTATTTTTATTTTTTACCTCTCGGACAAACTAGGCAAGCAATTTCATTATCAATATGTTTATACGCATTAAGTTATTTGTTAGAAGGCAAGCCAAAAAAAGAATTTAATTTTTTTTTTCTTATAGTAATAAGTACGTTAATTCATTATTCAGCATTTATTTTTAGTTTTTCTTATTTTTTAATTCAGATACCTTTTAAGAAAATAAATATGGTTAGAGTTCTATTAATAGGCCTTGTTGTTTTTTTAGTAATTAGAACTTTTAAACACTATGTTACTTTGTCATTAGGAACTAACATTATTTATAATAAATTTTATTATTATGGTTACGTTTTTGAATCTAAATCTTCGTCACTTATAGCAGCAACTATTGAGAAGATAACAATTACTTTTGGACTTTTTTATTTTTTAAGAAAATGTAAAGATATAATCCATAGAGAAGTTTTGGAAAAACTGATCACTCTTTTTTTTATTGGTTTAGTTTTTAACCTTGTTTTTTTGTGCGATTTTGCAGTTATATCTTCAAGGGGAGCTATTTATTTTTTTATGCTAATTATCTTTATAATCCCTATTATGCTTGAAAGTATTAAAGAAAAAAAAACTGTATCATTGTTGATAAATTTAATGTACGTTTTTTTAGTTATTAGGTTTTTATTTAAAATATATTTAATGTTTTTTTATGGGTAATGAATTTTCCACTTTTGAAAGAAAAATAGCTTTTTTTATGAAGCGTTTTCCTGCTTTAAAAAATAAACTAAAACGAGGATATCAAATACTTAATTATTTTGTTTACAGGAAAAGAGAAAAAGTAAATTGTATATTTAATGTACAACCAATTGAGTATAAAGAGTATGAAACATTTTTTGGTTATTACGATAAGTCGCCGTTAAATGAAAGTGAAACTAAAATAATATTTCATGCTACTTCTTTTTCAACAAAAAAGAAACCTTCTCATTTAAAGCCAGTAAGAATAGTTCTGAAAGATTTTAAAACTCAAAAAGTTTTATACACAGATGAAAGTCATTCTTATAATTGGCAGCAAGGATCAAAATTACAATGGTTAAATGATGAAGATTTTATTTATAATTTTTATGATAAAACTGATAATAAGTTAAAGTCAAAAAGAGTAAATTCTAATGACTTTAAAGTGTCTATTTATGAATATCCGATTTATGATACTTATAAAGAATCTGCTTTGATATTAAATTATAGACGTTTGGCAGTCATGAGACCAGATTATGGCTATCAAAATGTAGACAAACGTTTTGAAGATTTTAATGATGCTCAAGATGGTATCATTAAAATGAATTTAAAGAATAAAGAAAATGAATTGTTATTTTCTTTAGATTATATAAAATCTATTAAATATGAACCAGAATTTGATAACTCTAAGCATAAGCTCAATCATATAATGATTAGCCCTAAAGGTGATAAGTTTGTTTTTTTGCATAGATGGTTTTTTAATGGGGTTAAAAGAGATAGGTTTTTAGTATCTGATATGGATGGAGGTAACTTAAGGATATTATTAGATGAAGGAATGATTAGTCATTATTTTTGGAAGGATAATAGTAATATTATTGCGTTTGCAAGTACTAAAAAAGAGGGAGATAAATATTATAATTTAAATACAGATAGTTTTGAAGTGAAATCATTAGATTTTAAAATAAATGGAAAATTTGGAGATGGACATCCTAATATTTTAAATGAAGATCAAATGCTTATTGATACTTACCCTGATAAATCAAGAAATAAGACTTTGTTTTTAGTAGATATTAAATCAAATAAGGTGAATAAAATAGGAACATTTTTTGAATCTCTTTCTTTTGGAGGAGAAACAAGATGTGATCTTCATCCGAGATGGAGCCCTAAAGGGAATTATATTTTAGTTGATTCAGTTCATTCTAATAAAAAAAGAAGTCTATTTTTAATAAAAACTAAAAAAATATAATTTCACATTTAATTCTTATGAAAACATCATGTGTTTTATCTTGTTATAAAAAAGAAAGTCCAAGGTATTTAGAAGAAGCTTTAAAAAGTATACTAAATCAAACAATACAAGCAGATGAAGTTATAATTGTTGAAGATGGTTTTTTAACTGAAGATCTTTATAAGGTCTTAGATTATTTTGATAGTAGATTGCCTTTAAAACGAATAAAGCTTAAAGCTAATGTAGGTTTAGCAAAAGCTTTAAATATAGCTTTAAAGGAATGTTCGAATGAGATAATCTTTAGAATGGATACAGATGATATTTGTAAACCTAATAGATTCGAAGAGCAATTAGCTATTTTTAAAAAAAATAAAGGAGTAGATATTGTAGGGTCTTGGGCGAACGATATAGATGATAAAGGAACAGTATTAAGAATGAGAAAGGTTCCTTCTAATGATGCAGATATAAAGAGGCTTATATGGACTTGTCCAATCATTCATCCTGCAGTTGCATATAAAAAATCAAAAATTCAAAAATTGGGTTGTTATGATGAAAAATTAAGAAAAAGACAAGATCATGATTTATGGTTTAGGGCAGCTAAAGGGAATTTAGAATTTTATAATATCCCTAAAGTTTTATTAGATTATAGGTTTACAGATAATTTCTTTAAAAAGAATAATACAAAAGTAGCCTTTTCACATGCAATGTTAGGTGTTAAAGGGTTGATTTCATTAAGATCTTTTTCTATTGTAGCTTATATAGGTGTTTTTATTCCTTTGGTTAGGAGTTTGTTACCAAATTCATTGTCCAAAAAATTTCAGCAATTAATGAATAAATTTGACCCTAGAAAAAAATAATACGATATGAATGTACTAATCGATACAGGTTTAAAAGTATTTTAGAGGCAGAGGCTAAAACAGTAATTAATGAATATATAAACTGGTATAATTATAAAAGATTACACTCTGCTTTGGACTACAAAACTCCTGCTGAAAAAGAATTAGAAATTAAAATTACTAACTATATAAAAGTCGATTAGCAATTTATACCAAATTTGCTAGGTAGTCCATTATTAAAAAATCACTTAATAAACTATATCAACAAAACTAGACATTCCATATATTTGTAGATAACCATAAGGAGTGCTACAATAAATAATATTGAATACTATAATATACAGAACAAATGAGTAAAATAATTCTATTAGGACTTAATGAATTAAACTTTGATTATATAAAGTATTATATCAAGAAAGGTCATCTTAATAATTTTAAGTACATTTTTGATGAGTATGGATATCAGGAAACTACCTCTGAGAATGAGTATAAGTTGTTAGAGCCATGGATTCAATGGGTTACTGTAACAACAGGAAAGGATTATAAAGATCACCAAGTTTTTAGGCTTGGTGATATAGTAAATAGACCAGACTTAAAACAAATCTTTGAAATTGTTGAAGAAAAAGGATGTAAAGTTGGAGGGGTTAGTTCTTTTAATGTAGATAATAGGTTGACAAATGCTTCTTTTTTTGTGCCAGACCCATGGACACAAACAAGCACATCAGGGAGTTGGCTTTTAAGGAAATTAGGAACAGCTGTCTCCCAAACAGTAAATGATAATGCGAAAGGTAAGGTTTCAAAGTTCTCATTAATATATATATTTTTAAGTTTATTTTTTTATTCAAAGCTTAACAATATTCCTAGTTATTTTAAAATTCTATTGAATGTAAAAAAGAAAGGTAGTAAAGCTGTGATTTTGGATAAGTTATTAGGGGATGTTTTTATTCACCAATGGAAAAGAAGCAGACCTGATTTTTCGAATTTGTTTTTAAATACAGGGGCGCATTTTCAACATCATTATATGTTTAATTCTGAAGCTTATGACGGGGGGTTAAAAAATCCTGAATGGTATTGTCCTTCCGATGAAGATCCCCTTTTTATGATATTGAAAGAATATGATAAAATAATAGGTAGACTTTTAGAATTAGATGCAAGACTTTTGATTGCAACCGGATTACATCAGAAGCCTCATAAATACAATACGTTTTATTGGAGGCTTAGAAACCATGAAAAGTTTTTTAAAGAGGAGTTAAATTATTTTGATTTTGAAAAAATAACTCCTCGAATGTCAAGAGATTTTTTAATCGATTTTATTGATGAAAAGGATGCTCTCAAATGTCAGAATAAATTAGAGTCAATTGTGTCCAAAAAAGATAATATTAATATTTTCACTGTTGATAATAGGGGGAGTAGTTTGTTTGTAGAATTGACTTATGCAAATGATATTGAAGAAAATTTTGAAATATTAAGTCCTGATGGTTTTCAAGTTAAAGATTTCAAAGAGCATATAGCATTTGTTGCAATTAAAAATGGAGAGCATCATAATATTGGTTACTACTTAGATACTAAACAAAAAGGTGTTGAAAAGAACCAAATAGAGTTAAAACAGATTTTTCAAATTTTAGAAAATTCGTTTTAAAATAGTATCCTAAGAGCTTTTAGAGGTGAAATTGAATCTTATTTCAAGGTTAGGTATAAAGAGAGGGTTTCGTGAGCTAACTTATATATTCCTCATCCTATCTTTCGTTGAATAGATAAGCTATTGGCTTACTTTATTCATTTATGTTTTTTAAGTGTAATTGCAATGAAACATGAATATTTTAAAAAAAAGTTGTTTTAAAAGCAATTAGTTATACTACAATAATTTTTAATTAAAATATAATGCAGCGCTTGTTTTAAGGTAATAATCTCTTACTTTTGTTCGATGTTAAAAGTTTATATTATTGTGGAAAACAAAACAAAAAATCTTATCATATTAATAGCATCATTGCTAGTGTCTTGTGCTTCGAAAAAAGATGTACTTTATCTTCAAAATATAGAGACATTAAGTAAAGAATATACTTTAACAAAAAATTCACCAGTAATCCGGTGTAATGATTTGTTGTCTATAACAGTATCGTCAGTAGATAAAAAATCGGCAATACCTTTTAATTTGCCGGTGGTTGCCACAGGGAATCAAAATGCAATTACAGGAAATCAAAGGTTACAATCCTATTTAGTTGATGAAAATGGGACAATAGAATTTCCAGTATTAGGTAATATTCAGTTATCAGGATTAACTAAAACTAAAGCTGTAGAATATCTAAAAGAAGAAATTTCAAAATATGTTAAAAACCCAATTATTAATTTGCGTATTACAAATTTTAAAGTATCAGTATTAGGTGAAGTGTCTAGACCTGGAACTTATAGTATTCAAGATGAGAGAATCACTATCTTAGAGGCGTTAAGTTTAGCTGGTGATATGACTGTGTATGGTAAACGAAAGGGTGTTTTGGTGATAAGAGAAGAGAATGGTAAGAAAGTACACAACAAAGTAGATTTTACTGATGCATCATTATTGAATTCTCCATATTATTATTTGCAACAAAATGATGTAGTTATGGTGTCTCCAAATAAAGCTCAAGTCCAATCATCTGCTTTTAATAGAAATTCAGGAGTTTATATCTCAATTCTTGGAGTTATAATATCTGTTATTACACTAGTTATTCGAAATTAATTTTATGAATTATAATAATCAACAAGAACAACAATTTTCAATAAAAAATGAATTTGAAAAATACACTATTCATTGGAAGTGGTTTGCTTTATCTACGATATCATTTCTCATTTTAGCATTTCTATATACAAAGTATGCGAATCCTATTTATAATTCGATTATTACGATTTTAATTAAAGATAACACGGAAGGTAGAGGTTTATCTGAATTGGATGCTTTTCATGATCTTGGTGTTGGAGGGGGGAACAATGATATTGATGACGAGATTGATATTATTAAATCTAAAACTTTAATAACTAAATTGGTTAAAAAGTTAAGGCTTAATATAGTTGAACAATCAAAATTAGACTTTCGAACTGAGGATATTTATGGGATTTCTCCTTTTAAAATTGAATTTGAGTGGGATAAGAGCATTTTAAATGATTCTTACCAAGCTATAGTAGATTTAGAGTTAGAAATTGAGTCTAATAATCAGTTTAGAATAAATTACCATGAAAATGATTCTACTAGTACTCATAGTTATGGGAGCGTAGTAAATTTTAATCAAGGAAGATTAATAGTAAATAAATCAGATAAGTTTTTAAAATCAATAAGAGATGATAAAATAAAAACTGTTGGTTTGTCCATTTACCCTATAGATAACTATGTCCTAGGATTGCAAAAAGGTATTGCTGCAGTTAGAAAAGGAAAGCGAAGTAGTATTATGGATATTTCTCTGAAATCTTCTAATAAATTGAAAGCAAGAGCTATCTTAAATAGTTTAATAGATTTGTACAACCAAGAGGCTATAGATGATAAGAATTTGTTATCTAAAAACACCATTGATTTTATAACAGACCGGTTGGCTATTATTTCAAAAGAATTGGAGTCAGTTGAATTGCAAAAGGAAGTTTTCAAGAAAGGGAATAAATTGACTGATATAAAAGCAGAATCGGAGGTATTCGTTGGTGATGTGAGTGAGTCTAAAAAGAAGCTTTTAAATATTGAAACGCAATTAGACTTGGCAAAATCCATGATTTCATATTTGTCTAATACTGATAGAGACTCAGATATTTTACCGCCTAATATTGGCTTAAATAATCAGGCAATAAATAGCTTAATAAATGAGCATAATAAATTGGTGTTAGAAAGAGATCGTTTGTTGAAAAATTCGACAGAGTTAAATCCATTAGTTATTGATTTAAATGCTGAAATTACAAGTTTTAAAGGAAATTTACTAGAAGCTTTAACCAATCAGAAAAACAATTATTTGTTAACAAGAAAAGATTATTTAAATCAACAATCTAAGATTGACTACAAAATATCATCTATCCCTTCAATTGAAAAAGGTTTTAGAGTGATTGAAAGGCAGCAACAAATAAAAGAGTCGTTGTACTTGTTTTTATTAAAAAAGAGAGAAGAAACTTCTATTTCAATGTCAGTAACTGAGCCTGTAGCTAAAGTTATTGACAGAGCCTACAGTTCAATTTATCCTGTGGCCCCAAAAAAGAAAATTATCCTATTAGCAGCATTGATTATTGGATTACTTATACCCTTTAGTATAGTTTATTTAAAAGATTTATTGGATACTAAAATTCATTCAAAATCAGATGTAGAATTATTCGCTGTGGGTATTCCTGTATTGTCAGAATTACCTAGAATAAAAAGGAATGATAAAGATGTAATTGGTCGTAATGATAGAACTCCTTTAGGAGAATCATTTAGAATACTAACGACTAACCTGAATTATTTTTCTAAAGGTAAACATATTGATGGTAAATCTTTGAATGTTTTTGTGACTTCAACAATTAAAGGAGAAGGAAAAACATTTGTGTCTTATAATTTATGTTTATCATTAGCTGAGGCAGGAAATAAAATTTTAATAATTGGCGCCGATATTAGAAATCCTCAGTTGCATAGGTTTGAACAACCGGAATTAAAAAAGGCTAAAGGCTTGGCAGAGTACCTTTATGATGATTCAGTTCAAGTTGATGAAGTTATTACCAATGTAAATCATAATGAAACTAATGTTGATGTTGTGTTTTCGGGGAGAATACCACCTAATCCAACAGAGCTTTTAAATAATGGTAGACTTCAAGAATTAGTAGAAAGTGTAAGTGCTGAATATGATATAATAATTGTAGATACTGCACCGACTATGCTTGTGACAGATACCTTATTAATAAGCAAAATAGCAGATATTACATTATATGTTACTAGAGCAGGGTTTACAGATACAAGATTGTTACAATACCCAATGCAATTAAAAGAAGAAAATAAGCTCAATGGGTTAGCATTTGTAATTAATGATGTTAAAGAAAATAACTTAGGTTATGGTACAAAATATGGTTATGGTTATGGAGAAGAGATTGATGAAAAATGGTACAAAAAGATATTTAAAAAATCATAAAAAATAAGTTGTTTTTTATGAAATTTACATAAGTTAAGGGTTTTTGAATTTTATTTTCAATGCTTGCTTATCTAGAGCTTAATGTATAATATAAGAAATCCAAGATTTGATAGCTTCAGATCTTGGATTTTTTGGGCGTATTCAAAGAATAGCCTGATTCTCACAAATTATACATGAAAAAACCAAAATTTGAGAAATTCAAGTTTTGGTTTTTTCTTTTTAGGTCATTTTAGATTAGAAATATTGATTTCAATACCGACAGGACGTAGTAATCCCAAGAGCTCTTGTTTTTTTCTAAATTTAGGCGGCCAGCTGTACTTGACTATTCTAGATTCTTTTGCCTATTTCTAAAGCATTTGCTGTGTGGAATGTGGAATGTCTAGTTTTGTTGATATAGTTTATTAAGTGATTTTTTAATAAATTACGCATTATGACCAGACGCAAATT
>CANLCT010000075.1 GCA_947489195.1 uncultured Aquimarina sp.
TAACTCCTTAACTTAATGACATTGAGCCTTAGCTACGGTTTCATTTTTTAACGCAAGAATAGCAGAGAAAGAAACGAAACGACATATATCCAAAGTTTTTGTTAGTAAATCGTATTATTACAGTATTTATAATATACTCACACTATTGGCAAATAAATGAGATAATACAGACTTAGCATATGAATAGGAGAATTTAAAAACAATTCTTACACCTCTTACTTTTTTGCAAATTAAACCATCTTATTCCTGGCTTAAAACTCGTTTAATACGCCTACAATCTCAGAAAAACTAAGACGCTGTTTCACCTCTGGTTTGGTACAATTGACAATCAATTCCAGGTATTTATTATGTAAATTAGTATTGCTTTCTTTTTCACTAACAAGATCTAATACTTCTTCTAACAAACATCCAAATGCGTTTACTTCAACACGCTCAATAGTATTGGACAGCTCTGAATTAACATCATAAAAAGAAGCGGCTCCAAAATCACCTAAGAGGCAATTGGCCTTTTTATTTATTAATATATTATGTGCATAAAGATCCCCATGGGTAATTCCTTTTTGGTGCAACTGAACGCACACCGAAGCAATACTTTTCGCTATTTTTAACAACTCCTCAAAGTTAAAAACACATTGTTCATCATACACATCTCTAGTACAAGTTTCCAAACTTGGCGGATTACCCAGATTTACATAATCGGTGGGTATCAATTTCATTATTAAACCACTCTTCCTATCAGGGTGTGCTTTAATTTTTCCTAAAATTGGAATTAAATTTTTATGCAATCCTGCAGAAATACATACCTGCATTTCGTCTTCGGGCCATCCATCGCTTGTTACATCTCCTTTAAAAACTTTAATGGCAACATCTTCTTTTTTTGAATTCCAACTTGCTTTCGATATCAATCCTGAAGCCCCTTCTCCTATGCGTTCTTTAATAGTAAAACCTTCCCAATCAAATGCTTCTAAATCATTTGACAATTGAATTTGATGAGAGGCTGGATTCCCCTCAAATGCTACCCAAGACAACTTAGGCAACTCAAATAACCACTTAGGAATCTCCTTTAATTTGTTAGCCGAAATTCTCAGTAATTCTAAATTTACGCATTGCGCCATTTCAGCAGGTAATTCTTCGATTAGGTTACCTGCTAACCCACATTTTTGAAGTAACCGCGCATTCCCTATACTTTTTGGTAATTTTTGCACCTTATTATCGGTTAAAATTAACCATCTTAATAATGGAGGGAATGCATTTTCAGGTACTTTTTGAATTTGATTGGATTTAAAACCAATCATACTCAAGCTAGAGCACTCCTTTAATATCGTAGGAAATTCGGTAAAATTGTTATGAGCAAAAAAAATGATTTTTAAATGCTTAAGTTTAGCAATACTATCTGGTAATGTAGTTAATTTATTATCTGATAAATCTAGCACTTCCAAAGTTTCCGAAAGACTAATGATTTCTTCAGGAAATTCCTTTAAGCCACAGGCCAATTTTAAGTTTTTTATTCCCTGTAATTGTCCTGATTTTAACTCCTCTAAAGTATGTGTCATAGTTTAAAAATGATGATATGTAAATTTAACAAGAATTATGTAATAGAAAATCTCTTTTGTTATGAAGTTCTCTAAATATAATTTAAGAAATCATAGGGTTACATAAAATTTAGATATACCTGATAAAGGCTTTAATAATGTTAACCCCGCTTTATTCATTAATTCAAATCATCGCTCATATACACTAACTATTCCAGATTTGTAATTAACAACATAAAGCTGTTCGTTATAAATTAACATATCGGTAGGTTTTTCAATAGCTTGTGTTATTTCTTGAATTAGCTCATTTTCAAGAGAAACTACAAATACGCGACTATTTTCAAAATCAGTAATAAACAGCTCCTTATCTGCAACATAAATCCCCGTAGCAGCATTAATGCCTAAATTTTGCCCTAACACTTTTACAAAACGACCTGATTTATCAAATACTTGCACTCTATGATTATAAGCATCAGCTACAAAAATGAATCCTGTAGATAAATGCACATCTGTGGGATAATTAAACTTGCCTTCGGCGGTTCCTTTACCGCCTATTTTTAACCAAATAGATCCATTAAAAAAATGTACTGTATTGGTATAAAAATCGGCTATAGCCACTTCTTTTCCTAATGTAAAAACTCCTGCTGGGGCATCTAATTTAGGAATGTCTCTTAAAAAACCCTTCTTTCCTCCGGTATATGTCGAAATCGTATCTCTTCCATATTCTGGAATTAAAAGCGTATTTTTTGATAAACCAATATGCATGGGGCGTTCAAAGTCAACAAGTTCTTTTTCTATTTTTCCATCTTCATTAATTTGCACTAACCTATTATTATCTCCGTCCGAAAGCCACAATTGATCATTTAAAACTGCTAAGCCAATAGGATATACATCATCCAATTTAATTTCTTTTTTTAACTGCCAATCTTTTTGTGTTTTTGAACATGCTACAAAAACAATACTGAGCAAAAAACAACTTATGATTCGTATCATTCTAATGTGTTTTTAAATTCGGGTTATTGTAATAACAACATACCGGTAAGGCTTCATAAACCTCTTTGGGAGCTGTTATTTTTGCAGCATCATGCCCCGCTAAAGCTATATTTTTAGCAATTTTTTTAACGGAAATTTGTTTTCTATCGAAAGCTACTTCAAGCATTTTAGTTTCCACATCCCAAATAGCTTTATCAACACCTTTAGTGGCTAAAGCGGCAGATTCAATACGCGCTTTACACATTTGACAATTTCCTTTTACATTAACTATTTCTGTAACTAATTGATCGCTATCCGTATTTGACTTTAAAGGAACTTCTAAAGCTTCTACTCCTCCATTTGAGCGTATAATTTTTGCTGTTTTTGGTGTATAACCTGCTTTTTTAACCTGATTAACAATAGCATCCATTGTTAATTGCTTTTCAGATGGGTACTCAAATTTAAAATCCCCTGTCTGAATTTCAATTTGAACCTGCTTAATTCCCTTAAATTCTTTGAATTTTTTTTCTAATCCATAGGCACAAAATGGACAACCTAATCCATCTACCTGAATTTCAAACTTGTCCATAGGTTTTTGAGCTACTGCTGTTAGTATAAACAATATACTTATAAGCAAACTACTTATTATTTTTTTCATCATTTCTAATTTTTTAAAAGGTGTAACGTGTTCCTAAAAAAACACTAAATTCTAGTTTTCGCCCTTGGGCAACATCATTAACTAATGGCATTTGTACTGCCGCCTCCCAGGTAATATTTTTTAATGCATATTGGACGCCTTGGGCATACAACAGCTGATACCAATCTCGATCTAACAACCAACTATTGGTATATTCAAAATACAAGTTAAGCTGTTTATTGGGGTACTGCGGTTTTAAAAGAGGCAATCCAAAACCCAATTTCATTCGGAGTTCATCCAAATCCGCATTTGGCGACCAATTATATCCCAATTCACTCGAAATACCATATTTTAAGGTTTCATAACCTGCCACCAAGCCATAATAGCCTTGATATTCTTTAGTACTTTGTCCTATTAAATCGATGCGTTTTCCTGTAGGTAAGGTCTGTAATGTTTTAGCTACCATTCTAAAGGTTTTCCCCGTTTGATCCTTTCTAAAAAACTGGTATTTCCCTTGCAATTGGATATCTGCTAATGAAGTTCCACTAGATAAACCATCCAAATTATAACTCACCAAAGGGATATGTAATGCAACCAGTGAATTAGAGGTAGGCAAATAATGCATCATTACAGGTACATAAGTACTTGTTCCTCTTTCGGTAGTTCTAATTTCGGTTAATGATTTAACTGTAAAACTTTTTCCTCCGAGCATGATTGGTTTATCAGCTGTAATAGGTGGCCCTTGCGCTAAAGCTGTTTTAACCAGCAATAACACAAAAACAATTATTATATATATTTTCATTTATGTAAGCATTTTACAAATCCATAATAGTTTAAATCGACTACTATTATAAAACAGAAAATAGCAATTCCCTATTTTTTTTTTAACAATGCAAACTATTGGATTGATATTGTTGTTTTAAGATGACTTTATTGGATTCTATTTTTATTAAACTCCACCTTTACAGGAGAAGAAAGACAAATCCTTTAACAACAAATCAAATACGAAACACTTGAAAAAGCACGCTCCTATCCTGAAGAAGTAATGGAGGTGAATAATTTAAAAAAGGAGTATTGGTACTAGCTATCGCATAATCAAAATCACTATTAGCAATAAAAAAAGGAGTATTTAGCACCAACTTTACAATATCAAAATCGGCTTTATTCTTTTTTTGAAGCAACTCATCCTGAGCTTTTTTAACTATATGTTTATTGCTGCAGCATGATTTTTTTGATACCGAAATATGCTCATTAATAGCCTTTGAAGTTATTGATGCTGTACATGTTTTAACCGTATCTGTAAAACTATATGCAATTAGATGTTCGCCACAAAAATGCGTACTCAAGCTTAGCGAACTGGTCGCCAACAATACTAGCATAGCTAATAATAAAGCACTTATTTTTTGAAAAACTTTTTTCATTACATTACAAAAATACAAAAAACTAAATCCCTAGAGATCTTATTTTCTAATACATAAAGCTGTTACCTCTGTGATTAGTCCTAAAAAACTTCACATTAAAATTAATCAATATCTATTACTTTGATTTACTATATGACTCCAAAAATTCGATTACATTACATTTTTATAAAATTGACAAATACAATTTCTCGTTTTTTAGTTGGTTTGTTTAAATTTGCTCCACATCGCGTAAGGGGTTGCAGCGGCATCCTTTTTTAATTTGTTTTATGAAACGTAGTAAAATAAACAAGTTAAAAAAGATATAGCGAAAAACCCGGCCCGATAGGGATACGCCCAAATAATAAAACAGCA
This sequence comes from uncultured Aquimarina sp., assembly GCA_947489195.1. Lineage (GTDB taxonomy): Bacteria > Bacteroidota > Bacteroidia > Flavobacteriales > Flavobacteriaceae > Aquimarina. The sequence goes on from CANLCT010000075.1 coordinate 4,914, forward strand.
TGTTACAAGTAGCATTAATTAAAGATAATTTTGAAGCCTACATTAAAGCGCTTCAAAAACGAAATATAGACGCCAAACCTTTACTTGAAAAAGTACTATTATTAGATGAAAACCGAAGAGGTACCCAAGCCAGTATGGACGAAAAATTGGCTGAATCTAATAAACTTTCGAAAGAAATTGGCTTGCTATTTAAAAGTGGCGAACAACAAAAAGCCAACATTTTAAAAGAAAAAACGGGACAATTAAAAGAAGCTACCAAATCATTAGGAGAACAACTCACTAGTATTCAAGAAGAATTGAATAGTTTATTGTATATTATTCCGAATATTCCTAATGAATTGGTTCCTGCTGGTAATACGGACGAAGATAATGAAGAGGTTTTTGCCGAAGGTGAGATTCCTAAATTGCATGATGGCGCATTGCCGCATTGGGAATTAGCCAAAAAATATGACCTTATTGACTTTGAATTGGGGGTTAAAATTAGTGGTGCGGGTTTCCCTGTTTATAAAGGTAAAGGAGCTAGATTACAACGTGCTTTAATTAACTATTTTTTAGATAAAAATACGGCTGCGGGCTATAAAGAAGTACAAGTACCACACTTGGTTAATGAAGCAAGTGGATACGGTACGGGACAATTACCAGATAAAGAAGGTCAAATGTACCATGTTACTGGTGATGATCTTTATTTGATTCCAACGGCCGAAGTGCCTATTACCAATATGTTTCGCGATGAGTTGGTTAAAGAAGGTGATTTACCGATTACCTATACAGGTTACACGCCTTGCTTTCGTAGAGAGGCTGGGTCCTATGGCGCCCATGTACGCGGTTTAAACCGTTTACATCAATTTGACAAAGTGGAAATTGTTCGTGTTGAAAAACCTGAAAATTCGTATGCTGCTTTGGATGGCATGGTGGAACATATTAAAGATATTTTACGTGAACTTAAATTACCTTACCGCCTTTTACGTTTGTGTGGTGGCGATTTAGGATTTACGGCTGCGATTACTTATGATTTTGAATTGTTTTCAACTGCCCAAGATCGCTGGTTGGAGATTAGTTCTGCTTCAAATTTTGAAACTTTTCAAGCTAATCGTTTAAAATTACGTTTTAAAGATACCGATGGTAAAAACAAATTAGCCCATACCCTTAACGGAAGCTCATTAGCTTTACCCAGAGTATTAGCTGGTATTTTAGAAAACTATCAAACTGAAGATGGCATTAAAATACCTGAAGTTTTGATTCCTTATTGTGGTTTTGATATGATTAATTAATGATTGATTTGATATTCACACAAAAAAACGTACGCATTTTGCTATCTTAGCTTTATGCGTATTTTTTTTGTTTTTATTTTCTTTTTAGGCTCACAATTTATTTGTGGTCAAAATATTCAAATTGCTCGTAACTATTACGAGCAAGGTAAATTTGAAAAGGCGTTAACTAGTTATGAAATTATCCATAAACAAACCCCTTCAAATTCACAAGCTGTTATTGGATTAGCCAAATGTTACCGCCAATTAAACCGTTCCAATGATGCTGTTATACTGCTAAACAAAAGCCATCTAAACAATCCTAAACAATTAATCTATTTAGTCGAGTTAGGGGCTACCTACAACCTAAACAGTCAAGAGGAAAAAACAAAAGAAACCTTTGATAAAATAATTGCATTATTACAAGAAAACCCTAGAAGCGGGAGCTACATTGGTAATGCTTTACAACAATACAATTTATTAAAACCTGCTATTGCATGCTACAAAATTGCTATGGAAGAAAACCCGAATTTTGTATACGATTTGGAAATTGGACGTATGCATGGCGAATTAGGTGATTTTAGTAATATGTTTTCAAGTTATCTAGATTATATGCTTAAAAAGCCCAATTATATTGGTTTAATAAAGCGCAGAATGGATGAATTTATTACCGAAGATCCCGAAAATGAAACAAATATTATTTTTAAAAGAACGCTACTTAAAAAAAACCAAATAGAACCCGATATTTTATACAATGAATTATTGAGTTGGTTATTTGTACAACAAAAACAATTTAGAAAAGCTTTTTTACAAGAAAAAGCAATTTATAAAAAAACGGATAACGGCATACCTCAGCTCATTAGCTTAGCTTTAACCGCCAGAAAAGGAAAAGCTTATAAAATTTCTGAAGAAATTTTAAATTTTGTTATTGAAAATACCGAAATCGAATCTTTTAAAGTAAATGCGCACAGAGAATTAATGCAAATTAAAACCGAAACCAGTGCAACTGCTAACTACCCTTCGCTCAATAAACAATACCTAGCACTTATTGAACTTTATGGAAATGGCAGATACAACATGGGAATATTGCTCGATTATGCTCGTTTTTTAGGTTTTAAACAAGATAAAAAAATCGAAGCTATTAGTTTTTTAAAAAAATTACTAAAAAGAAATTTACAAAATATACAAAAAGCTGAAACCGAAATTTTATTAGCTGATATTTTGGTACTAAATAATAAATTTAATCAAGCTTTAGTACATTATACTAGAGCCGAAAAAAGAGTTAAAGGAGATAAGCTGGCACAGGAAGCACGTTTTAAAATAGCCAAAGCCAGCTATTATAAAGGGGATTTTGACTGGGCAAAAACACAATTAAATGTATTAAAATCTTCTACTACTCAACTTATTGCCAATGATGCTATGCAACTAGCACTTGCCATTGAAGATAACACTAAAGAAGATGACTCATTATCTATTGTTGCCTTAAAATTATATGCCAAAGGAGAATTATACACCTTTCAAGAACAATCTCAAAAAGCTATTGACACCTATCAAAAAATTATAGATAATCACAAGGGGAATGAAATTGAAGACGACACCCTTTTTAAACAAGCCAACTTATTTTTAACACAAAACAAAACCGATAAAGCTATTGCTAACTTCGAAAAAATCATTCAATTTTTTCCAAATAGTTTATTAATTGACGATACTTATTTCGCTTTAGGAAACCTTTACGCATCATTAGAAAAAAATACTGAAGCCAAAAGCTTATTTGAAAAAATCATTTTTGATCATGCCGATAGTATTTATTATGTTGATGCCCGTAAAAAATACCGTAAATTAAGAGGAGATGATATTGTGAATTAATTATTACATATAGCTTAAAAAACTAGTATCATTCTATAGATCAAGAATTAATACTTAAACACAATGAAAAAAAAACACTTCTTGACTTTTTTATCGGTGTTATTTTCCTCTGTAATATGCTGTAAAAAACGAACTAGTACTTACCAAAAAATACCGCAAAACGAAACAAATCCCAGCCTAGTTAAAGATTCGATTACAAAAAGTAATTTAACTCTATTAGATCAATCCATCGGTGACTTAAATAACGATAAAATTGCAGAAAAAGTGATGGTTTATGATAATGGTAACCAAACTGACTTTGGAACGGAAAGGGAGATTCATATTCTAAAAAAAGTCAATTCCAAATGGATATTATGGAAAAAATCAATTGGCCCTGTACTCCCTAGTCAACACGGTGGTATGATGGGAGATCCCTTTGAAGGTATTTCAATAGAAAGAAATTGTATTGTAATATACCACTCTGGTGGAAGCCAACAAAAATGGAACTATACACACAAATATCGACATCAAAATAACAATTGGCAATTAATTGGTGTAACGACTCATTTTGGTACTCCTTGTAATTATTTTGAAACTTTTGATTATAATTTATCTACTGGAAAAATTGATTATAAAATAGCATTAGAAAATTGCGAAAAAGAAAGCTTTGAAATTGAAGAGAAAAAGCTATTCAAAAAATTAAAAACATTGCCATCAATGGATGGTTTTTATCCAGGGGGAAATGAAGTAATATTTCCTAATAGCGATATTAGTATGTTTTATTAAAAGTATTGTCCAATTCCGAAAACAAAACCATTAGTGGCATCTTTAGATACTCCGTAACCATAATCGATTCTAAAAATGGCATTAAATATTTTTTTATGAATAAATCGAATACCAGCACCGGGGTAAATTCTAAAATTATCCGAATTCGTAAAATCGCTAAAATCACCTTTTGGATTTCGCCAGCTACCTGCATCTAAAAACACATTACTTTGTAAAACAAACCAATCTTTTTCGTATAAAGTATGTCGGTATTCTGTATTTAGCACAATAACACCTGTTCCCCTATCAATAGTATTACCAACACCACGTACATTAATATTATTATCTACAGCAAAGGGAGCAAAGGGAGAATCGTCATTTGTTGCTAAGCCCATACGCAATCTAGATGCCCAATTTCCTTTACTACTCACTCTTCGGTAATAAAAAAAGTCATTCCAACCGATTATAAAACTTGGTAGCACACCATCGGTACTTTGCACATATTGAAAGTTGAGTAAACTTTTAAATCCAGATACAAATTGAAAATCAAAAGACAAATTATTATACTCATAAATCAACTTATACAATAATTTATCTACATTAAAATCTGTAGGAACGTCTGGAGCTGTTGCTCCACTTCGATACAAATAATCTTCATTAAAATAGTTTACGCCTAATTCTATACGGTTAAAGAAATTAAATTGATACAAACCTAAAACTTCATAAGAAGTATTGTTGTATTTATATTGCGCCGTACCATTATCTAAAAAAACGGGCTCTTGAGTTGTTAAATTACTATAATTTAACGCTAAGCCTAATCGGTTATTAAATAAAAATGGGGCTCTAAAGCTAGCTCCATACGAATCATAAATATCACGTTGGTACCACCCTCCTGCTGTAATATTGTTTCCAAATAAGTTAAATTCAAATAAACTTACTCTAAACGCAAATTCATCTTCATCGGTAGTATACACATTAGCACCGGGTATTAAAGTGAAATTTTCTGTTATTGTAAAAAATATATTGTAACCTTTATCGTGTTTCTCGATTTTATACTGTACATCTGCTACTGCAGGTATGCGTATTAACCTTTTTTTATCTTGCTCTACTTGTGTTTCGTCAAATTTCCCATTGACTTTAGTACGAATCACTTTTAACAAAGCTGAGGACTTTGTTTTTTTGTTACCAATAAAATCAACTCCTGTTACCAGGTCTGTTTGTCCTTGCAATAAAAAACAAAATAACAGTGTTAAAATAATAGTTGCTCTTTTTTTTAAATACATAATTTTATGGCTTTTCTATATAAAGTACTTCATTTTTTTTTTGAAGTATTGAGCATTTATTAAACGGTATTACTGTTAAAATGTAAAGAAAATAAAATTTTCTTTACATGAAAGTCACATAAAAGCCATTTTACTTACATTAAATGTAAAACAAAATGGCTTAATAACTAAACTTAAAATCTATTTTTTAAAACAAAGCTCTTAATCCTACACTAAATGTTTGACCTAAACCCGTACTATTACCTCTAACAAATTTACCATACGAAGCTTCTAAGTTGATAACTCTAGTAACTTGATATTTTGCCCCAAAACCTAATTGAGTAAAATTTTGTTCAAATTCATTCCCCAAATCAATTAAAAAAGCTTGCTGTGCATTTATAAATACTGTTGATTTTGACGAAGGAAAATAACTCAAAAATACACTTGCTGGTAAAAACAAACTATTATTTGCAAAGCGTTCACCTGAATTACTATCTGCACTAGCTTCAGACGATTTTTCTCCAAAATTGAACTTAAAATCTAGCTCTGTAAATAGTTGCCATTTATTAGCTCCAAAAGTACGATCATAAAAGAATTTAGTTTCCCAAGCAAAACTTCTCTGATCTAAAAAAGACCCAATCCCATCATCTACGGTGTCTGCTTTATCCTCAAACACAGGTATAAAAAATGAACTTGTAAAGGAGAAATTACCAATATTTTTAAATGGTTGCACTCTAATCGAAGGAGCTATTGTGGTTAAACCTGATCTTCTATCATTTCCATTATCTTCAAAGCTAAAAACTTCAAAAGGACCTTGTCCACCTCGTGAATTAGATCTTATCTGAAAAATTAAACCTATGTTTATTCTTGAATTTTCACTGACACCTGTGTATATTTCATTAGTATTAGTAAAAAAAGTTTCTCTTATTATATCTGATTTATCTCCATCTTCATTAGCTTCTTCGGTTTGAGTATATAAACCATTAAAAAACTTTATATCCCACTGCCCTTTCTTCAATAATTTTGAAGGAGTAAATGTTTGTATATTTGAGGCTGATTGCTCCTCCTCTTCTTGTGCTGTTACTGCCACTGACATTAAGGCAATACTTACCAGTGCCAGCATTTTTCGTGTTAGCTTCATAATCTAATTTTTTATATGTTAATTTGAGGTTTTAAGCTTTATTCAAAGCCCAATCATAGGTGTAAAATGATAATTTTGAGCCTTCTGGTAATTTATTCTCTCTGTATTTATTTATAAATTTGAATACTCCGCCAGCAGATTTAAAATCTTTAGCATACCATTCAAAAATTTGAGAGATTTTCGTTTTTTTACCATCTACTCTAATAAAATTAGGATCATTTAAAGCCAATTTGGTTTGTTTTGCTAATTGAGCTTCTAATGTAGCTGGTTTATATGCTTTTGCTATTATTGGAGGACAGCCTAAACCTGCACACACTAATACAAAATGAAAACGAGCTTCATTAGGAAATGCTTTAAACAATATACCTTTTTCAATGCCATTCAAGCTTACTTTTTGTCCGGCTACTGTATATTTTTTGTTATCAAAAAAACCTCCAATATTCAAAGGTGATTTTGTAGGGTATTTATCGACTATTCCTTTTATAACAGACAAATTGTAGGCATTAATATAAAAAGCCTGAAAATCTTTAGTATCCGATTTTGACACTTTAGCTGTGCCCATCATTTCTATTAATTCATTTAAAGACGAACTATCTGCTTTTATTTTATCGTAATGTACACGACCATTAGTTACGTAAGTTTTAAAAAAGGCATCTGCCTTATTAAAAAAGGCAGTATTACTCTGAGCTAACCCTAATTGTGTAACAAATAATGTAATTAATATAAGTATCTTTTTCATTGCGTTTTTTTTTGTGTTTTCATTTTTATTTCACAACGTTTAGTTCGAATTGCTCGTATTTAACTTACATCAAATAACACTATTTCTTAAAAATACCATTTATACCCTTTAGTGTTTTACGCTTTACAATTGCTTACCTTTGCCACAAAATCAGCTTATATGTACATTTTTAACATTACTACAAATATTTCTGAAGAAATTGAAAAAGATTGGATTTTATGGATGAATCAAACCTTTATTCCTGCTATGCTTGCCACTAAAAAATTTAGCAAGGCACTCATGACACAAGTTGAAGTTGATGAAGAAATGGGGGGTATTACTTACAGCACTCAATATTTTACAGATAGCAAGGCTACATTGAATGCTTATTTTAAAGAAGATCAACCAAAAATTATTCAAAAACACACTAAATTTCGAGGGCAATATGTTGATTTTAATACTACATTAAAAGTGATAAGCGAACAATAATGGATCGACCTAAAAAGAAAAAAAAGTATCATAAAGATGATTTTAAAAAAGTAGATGCTTCTCCAGTAAGAGCTAAAAAACACTTAGGGCAGCATTTTTTGACTGATGAAGCCGTTGCACAACGCATAGGCGAAACACTTACTGGAAATGGATATAGTAATGTTGTTGAAATTGGTCCAGGTACAGGTGTACTTACCAAATATATTTTAACCAAGGCTACGCATTTAATTGCGTTAGATTTGGATACCGAATCTATTCGTTATTTGAATGAACATTTTGCTATTGAGCATGCTTCAAAAATTAATAATATGGCTTCATTTAAAGTGATTGAAGCAGATTTTTTAAAGTTTGATTTAAGTACATTATTCAACGGAGCCCCTTTTGCTATTACCGGAAATTTCCCTTATAACATATCATCTCAAATTGTTTTTAAAGCTATAGAGTTTCGCCATTTAGTACCCGAATTTACTGGCATGTTTCAAAAAGAAGTAGCTAAACGTATTTGCGAAAAGGAAGGTAGTAAAACCTACGGAATTCTATCGGTACTTACACAAGCCTATTTTGACGCTGAATATTTATTTACCGTTGCCCCCGAAGTTTTTAATCCTCCTCCAAAAGTAGATAGTGGAGTATTGCGATTAATCAGGAAAAAAGACTATAATTTACCCTGTGATGAGAAGTTATTTAAGTCTGTTGTCAAATTAGCCTTTAATCAACGTCGAAAAACATTGCGAAACAGCTTAAAATCTTACGAACTTACAACAGAAATAACAGATAATCCTATATTTAAAAAAAGACCAGAACAATTATCTGTTGCTGATTTTATCGGTCTAACACAAATTATTGATAGTATTTAATCCGTTTTTTAAAATTTCAACAAGGCTTTTGTTAAAAAACAATAAATAAGCACCATTCAATAAATGAACCTTGAATGGTGCTTATTATATTAAAAAAGAACTGATTTCAATAACTAGTTACTCAATGATTGGTTTCTAGCAGTTCCTACATAACGCCTTTTAATGCCATATTTTTTTTCGATTGGTGTTTGCGAAATTAAATAATCATGTCTTTGCCTGTAATTGATAACAAAAGTTTGAATAGTGTTTATTCGCGTTCCTGTACTTCTATCTATAAAATTACTTAGTTTAGTGATCTCTTTTTTTGATACATCTACATCACTTTCTCGCTGTAAAGATTCCTTTGTATAATTCACTTCTTTGCCATTTATAACTACTTTTGAAATCTCATTTTCTTTATAACTATCAGCATTTCTTTTGGGTGTTGAATCTTGCTCCCATACTAGCGAACTTCCATCAATAAAAACAGCATCACTAAGGTTTGCTGCTACAGTTATATTAGGCACAAAAGTTATAAGCTTATAACTAAAGTCATTAGTCGCATCGGGTGTCGTGGATCTTAAAGCTGACACACTCGCATTAAAGTCCTGAGCGCTCTCAATTGTTGACTGCTTTAATGATTCGTTTTCTTTTTCACATGATGTAAACCCTAATAAAGCAATAGCCAAGCTAGTACAAGCAATAAATTTGTTTTTCATAAGTCTTTTTGTTAATTGATTAAATTAAGTTTTAAACTTACATTGGATTCAACTGTTATTTTGGCCTTTTTCATTAAGTTTAACAGTTTTAACAGATTGATTAACAATTAAGTATACCCCTTTTTATTTACAAAAAAAACAAACATATACCCTCTAAAAAGAAATAATACGATTTACAGATAAGAATTTCGTATACATAGGTTGATTTATTTTTCGCTAGTCTAAGGCAAAAAATTAAAGCATAGCCTTAGCTCAATGTCATTAAGTTAAGGAGTTATTTAATTGATTTTCAGAGTTTTATTATTGTTTTTTGCG
>CANLCT010000076.1 GCA_947489195.1 uncultured Aquimarina sp.
AAAGAATTAGAAATTAAAATTAATAACTATATAAAAGTCGCTTAGTAATTTATACCAAATTTACTAGGTAGTCCAATCAATGTGAATTTTAAGAATGTTACATTAGATTGTGCTGAATTGAAAGGAAGTATAGACATCGATGTTTATGATCAATTTGGGCTAGATGATGCAGATTTATTCACAGCACCGTCATCCAAAAATGCCAGACAATTAGATGGAATTTGGGCCTGGTTTATATTACAAAGAATTCCTAGAGATGGTCGTAAAAATTACGCACCGTTTATTAATCATTTCAATTCCAACTCAATAATTGAAGTAACAATTAAGTAATAAAATTATGAAAACCTTTTTTAATATTTTGATGCTTTTAACTAGTACCTTTTGTTTAGCTCAAACCTTTCACAAAGTTGGTCAAGACATGCTTCTAGAAGAAGGAACAGTCAATCAAACAAGAACAGCTAGTTATGTTTATCTCAAAAATGAATCAAATTATAATATTATTAAAAATGATATATATAGTTTTTTTGATTCTCAGATTAATTTAAATAAAGAAAGCTATGATCCTACATTAGACCAATCAACATCTTTTCTATTTTACATTTACAAAGAAACGTTAATCTTAAACAGTAGTTTTATTTTTGATGAAAATGCTAATCCTGATACTAATCCTATGATAAATGGTCATAATTCAGACATTATTGCCATAGTATCATATAGATTATCAGGAGAAACTAAAAGTATTAATTTTTTCTTAAACAAGAAATTAGACAAAATTTACGCAGGCAATACAGAACGTGAAATAACTGATTTGTATCGTAATATAATTGGAGACTTAGAATAATTAATTTAGCTGGATATATAACATGAAATTACATAAAAAGAATAATTTATATAAAACTGCTGTTTGGGTTATATCCCTAGTTGTGTTGTGTTCTTTTTTCTTTTTTTTAAATAGTACTTTTCAAACAAAAGAGCCAGATGATAAAAGATTAATATTTGTTTTTGAAGAATATTCTCAAGTTAAATTCCCTAAATCAGGAAAGGTTTTGAATAAGAACTTTACAAATGGTATAAATGATGGTTTAGAGGCAGCAATTATATATGTTGATAACGTAGAAGAGTTTTTGTCAATTAAGAATAAGATTAAAAGTCAAAAAGAGTTTGTACCAAAAATAAAAAAAGCTGGAACTGGATATTTTAATTCTGAAATTTTAGATGAAAAAAATGTAATCGATACAATATTTAATAATTTTAGAGAATCTTTTTTAATGGTTTTTATAAATAAGGAAAAGAAAATAGTTTTTGAAAAAAGGTGGTAGTCAAGTTTAGGTTACGTAAGTAATTCAGAAGATTGTGATGATGATGATTCAAATGTTACGGAAAAGGTAAAAGTAAAAAACCTTGTACAAGGTAATCAAATGCAAACGGGAGATTTATTGTTCAGTACTGGTGTAAACTCAGAAAACCCTGGTCTGGGAAGAGATGAACAATCCGGTTTTGGAGGAACAGATGGAGTACCTGTTAGGCAACCTCAAAACAGAGAAACCTTTAGACGTATTCCTGGGTTTACAGCTGGTGGAGGTGATAATATTGCTCAAAGAAGACGAAATAGAAATACGGGAGATAGAAGTAGTGATTTATTTGATGAATCAAATCAAAGACTAGGTAATATTTTAAGAAATGTTTTACTTATAGGAGCAAATACAAGTACAGACGCACGAAATTCTGCAAATGCTATTATGGATCATTTTATGTCTGGACAAGGAGGCGTTTTTGAAAATAATATTCTTGGAACACTTATTAAACCGAATGATGGAAGATCAGGTCAAACAGTAAATGATATGCTTCAAGACATTCAAGAAAATTTATGTAATCTAGCCAATGAGGAAGTTTGTCCTCCTGTAGATCAACAAGACATAGCCGACCGCATCCAAAACATAACTAGACCTAATTTTGGATTCCAAAATCCTAGATTGTTCTCACAACTTGGTGGAACGCAAGGAATAGAAGTTACTAAAGGAGGAAATGGTAATTTACAAGTAGCTATCTTTGATACATTTGGTGTTGATGAAGCAGATGTTGCTGTTAGGAGAAATGTAGTTTTGGAGTTTGGTATCGATCAAATTCAGGCACGATTAGGGTTGGCTGCTCAATGGATTCTGCAACATCAACGTGGTAGAAAACCAATGGTACAAAAAGTACCATTAGATATGAATAATCTACCTCCTTTAAATTTTAATAACTGTAACTAACAAGACACAACATGAAATCATATATAGTTTTACTAATATCTCTAATTAGTGTGAGCAATACTATCGCTCAAAACCCTACTTTTTACAGGCAACACCCCACAAATAGTAATATACAATGGTACTATCAAATCAATGAAACCCCCGTTATTATTAAGAACGGAAATGTTACTAGTGAGAATACACAACCTAATTGGTATAATGCGTTTCAGTTTTTAAACTGTGCCGGAGTATTTAGTAATGTATCTCAAGCATATACATATCTTACCACTAGATCTGAATTTTTAAGTATTGATAACTCCTATTACAATCGTACAAATCCAAGTCAACAAGCTTATTATATTGAACCTACTATTTTAAATAGATCAAGAAGTTATAGTACTAATGAGGCTGCTAAAGGAGATGCTAATGCATATGTCTTAGCAGGGTGTAGGGAATCTGTAGTTTTTGGAGAGTTGTATTTAAAAATTAATGGAGAAGAATTTGTTTTTATTGATTATATGAGAATGTACCTCTTTAATTTGAATAGTAGCTCAACCAGTGATATCAATTCTGTAGTTAGTTATTTAAAGGCGGATATGGAAAGTGAGGTAATTTCGAAAGGTCTTAGATATGCTATTTTTCATAAAGAGAATGGAATTTGGAAATATGTTATTGAAGAAAAAGCGGATGCCTATATCTCTAATATCGAGAGTAATTTTGATTTTTTAAATGGCAGTAATGGCAAGCCTGTTATCCATGTAGAGTCTAGGGTTAATTCTTCTGGGAATAGAGTTTATCAGCAGTTATAGTTGAGAAAATATACAAATTAGTGATACCGAAGTTCTTTAGTTAGGGATTCGGTTTTTTTATACGCTATAGGTTTTTTGAGTTGTGTAATCTCTGATAACAGCATTAACCAAAAAGTATAGTTTATCTTTTACACTAGGTTCTAAGGCTTCAATTTCTTCTATAATTTATATAGTCTTTTTGTTGTAAGTAGTATTGGAACTAGTACCTTTATTTGGACAACAAATTTAAAGATTTAAGAGCTTCTTTTATTTTTTTATCTCTTGCCAAGGACAAATACAATGGCTTACCGCTTACGTTTATTTACAAAATAAACCACAACAAGTATAACAGCTAAGACTAAAAAAAGACCATTTCCGGCTAAAAAGTTCATAAATTCCATAAAATATTATTTTTTAAATTTTTGTAGTGCTTTTTGTGTTTCGTTGGAAAGCACTAAGCTTCCTGAAAGTTTTGCACGTTCTTTTAATAATGTATTCCAATGTTCGGTGCCTTTCCAAAGGCTTTCTTTTAACGCAGACATAGCATTCGGATTGTATGCAGCTAATTTTTCGAGCAATTCAAACAAGGATTTGTCCATTTCCTTGGTGTTTTCGAATACTTGAGCAAATAAGCCTTTGTCTTTTGCCCAGTAAGCATTTTGCCAATGGGTGGCATCAATACTTAATTGACTAGTGGCAGCAACACCTATTTTTCGACTCAAGGTAGGTTCAATAACAAAAGGACCAATACCAATACTAATTTCACTTAGTTTAACCGAAGCATTTTCGGTAGCAAAAACATAATCGCAGGCGCCAATAATACCAACACCGCCTCCAACAGCTTTACCTTGTACACGTGCAACAACAAATTTAGTAGCACTTCTAATTGCATTTATAATATTAGCAAAACCCATAAAAAAGGCTTTGCCCTGAGTTTCGTTTTCTATAGCGATTAATTCGTTTAAGGCTGCACCGGCACAAAAAGCCTTTTCACCTTCAGATTGAATTAAAATAACTTTTGTGTTTTTATCTTCGCTTAACTCTTGGATACCTTTAGCAATACGCTGTAATAATTCTCCCGGAAGGGAATTACTTAACGGATGTCCAAAAGTGATGCTGCCAATACCATTTTCGGTTTTTATATATAAACTTCCATTTTCGCGAGTTGCCATAAGATGTTAATTTGAGTTTAAACAAAGTAATTAAAAAAATATTGAAAGATTAAGTTTACACTTTTTAAAGTTCTTGTTAGGTGCTAAAAAACTTATTTTGAGCAAATATTATTGGTGTTTATGCCTTTGTGGTTGAAGTTTAAGAAAATATAAAGCAATCCTAAATTTAGACTATCTGTACTTTTTTCTGCTTTTTAACAGGTTATTTGATTATTTGACATTGATTCTGAAAAATGTATGTTTACTTAGGTGAAATACTACAATTTATTTAGTATAATAAGGTTTAATAATATATACCTATATTATTAAAATTATGCAAAATTATACTTCTATTTTACTCACATTATTGGTGAGTTTTCAATTTTTTGCTCAATCATTAGAGGAGACGGCTGAGACTAAAATAATTGAATTGAATAGTTTGATAACTCAAGCTAAATCCCAAGGAATTACTACTCTTAAAGAGGAAATGAGTGTGCGTACCGCAGAGGTTTTTTTATTGTTTGCCAATTGGGATGAGAATAATATAGCTGTAAATGAAGAAGATTATAAAAAAAACAATCCTCAACCGACATATATTCAAAATAAAAGAACAGCTAGTGAATTAGCAGAATATATACCAACATTACAGCGCGAAGAAGTAATATTGCTTTTGGATAACGCCAAAGCTACGTTACAACAATTACTAGATGGAAATATTGTTAGGAAAGCGCTTGTAGCTCCAGAGTGGGATAAAATGAATATTGAAGGCGCTAGAGTAGTTCAAAATGGAAGGCCAATATTTGGGTATGATTGGAATGGAAAGCCTGCAACAGCTGGACCGTATAATGTTAGAGAATTTTTTGGATCTCTTAGTGGATTTTATTTTCATCCAAATTTTGTTCAATCAGATGGAGCTGGTGGGTACGAATTAAAAAAATGGGTGGTAGATAAATTAGCCACCTTATCAACCGGGAATTTTGGAACACCTTTTTTAGGTCAAAATGGAGTACCACAAGCCTTGCAGGATATACCAAATATTAAAGATGGTGCTTCAGAATTTACGGGTTTTGATGTTGATCATCCCGAAGCTAGAAAATTACATAAAGCCTTGTTCAAGGGAATCATACCTACTTTTAAGGATAAGAATAGCGGAAAGTTAGGAATTATGTTGACCAATGAACCGCATTGGAATATTTCGGGTACTTGGTCGCCATCTGATTTTTCGCAAAATACACGAAACAAATTAGCAACATGGTTGAATGAGCAGCATGGGGCTATTACTACTTTAAACACACGCTGGAACAAATCATTTAGTAATTTTCAAGAAGCTGCAAATTCAGTAGAGTTTCCTATTGATGCTGCTAATAGAGGCAATGCTTTTTGGTACGATTTAATGCGTTTTAACGAAGTGCGAATTACTGATTGGTTTACATTTTTGCATGATGAAATACAAAGTAATGCGCCTACTATGAAAACGCATATAAAATTAATACCTGGACTTTGGTCTGGAAATAGTAGGCATTTTGGATTGGATTTTGAAGCTTTAACCGCACTTACCGAAATTATTGGAAATGATGCATCAATGGTAGATTCGTTGTTGTGGGGAACGGCTCCTTGGCAAGATGTTTATGCAATGGATTGGATTAGCTTGGCTATGTCATATGATTTTATGCATTCGGTAAATCCTACAGGAATTAATTATAATTCAGAAAGTCATGTGCTTTCTACGGGGCGTTTTAGTGATGCTTTTCTAGCGCCAGAATATGTAAGAGCTTCACATTGGTTGGCTACAATTCATGGAATGGATGTGAGCACTACTTGGGCATGGAGAAGAGCAGCTGATGGATCCGCTGCAAATGCTAGTTTTCCTAATGGAGGAGTGGTTACTCAACAACCTAGAGTGTTAAATGAAGTTCATGCCACGGTTATGGATATCAATTCATACGCTTTAGAAATGTCTGAATTACAAGAAAAAAATAATCCAATTAGATTTTATTATTCTGAAACATCGGCAATCAATATGTCTAATTATATGAGTAAAACTCAGGATTTGTATGAAAGTGTTTATTTTAATGGGCATCGATTAGGTTTTGTGACAGAAAATATTATAAAAAAGCAAGCTAATAATTGGGGAGTTGTAGTTGTAACAAACAGTGAATATGTTTTAGAAAGTGAAATAGATGCCTTGCAATTGTATTTAAATAATGGAGGGACAATTCTTTTGGACGCGATTAGTTTAAAAAAGGATCAATATGGGCGCGCTCATACAAAGCTATTAAATGCAAGTTCGGGAGTAATTATACGAGTAAATTCTTCAAACGTAACAAACACCATATTATCACAAGCTAATGCCAAAGGATATACTAACCCTGTTGAAGTTACTGAAACAAATGAGCAGGCAGTAAACTTTAAGGGAGTGCAACATAGATCGATTATTACTTCTGAAGGAAAAAGAATAGTTTCTTTAATTAATTTAGGAATAACAGAAGCAACAGTAGATTTATCAGTACGTGATTTTGGCTCTAGTGAAATTGTAATTATTGATTTGTTGAAGGGAACAGAAATTTCTAATGCTATAAAATTAAGTCCAGAACAAGTTGCTTTTTTAGAAGTTAAAAAAGCGGTGCCTGAAGAATTATCCATTGAAAATTCATTATCATGTATAGGAATTAATGGAGAAGGAGTAGTTAAGCTTAATTATCAAACGGCTACGGGTATTGAAAGGGATATACATATTGATATTCAAGATTTATCGGATTTTAAAGGTGTTGGGAAATCAAAAATTACAGTAACAGGCAAAGGGGAAGTTACTATTGATACAAAATCAAACAAAGAGTTAGTAGAAAATGGAGCTTACCGCTTAAATATTTATATGACCGAAAAAGGGAAAAATTTTAATTCAACGGTAGTAAATATTGATGGTGGAATTAGCCTTATAGCAAGTGTAAGTTGTGATAATTCATTAAGTGTTGAAGGTTTTAACAAAACAAAAGAAAATGATATTATCATTTATCCAAATCCATTTAATGAAAAAATAAACATTAGTGTATCTGGTCAAAAGAATAAAGAAATAACGGCTTTTAATATCATTGATGTTAATGGGCATGTTGTAGCAAAATCACTTCCAGAAAATGATTTGAATATCATTGAAACCGATCAATTATCAAATGGTGTTTATTTCCTTGAAGTAAAATATAAGGGAGCAAATAAAGAGGTGTTTAAAGTGATAAAATAGAGTTTTTAAATCGCCCATAATAAAAATAATATAGAGGTAGATATTTAAATACATATCTTTAAGGTTAATAAATATGTTTTATTATGGATGTTTTTAAAGGTCAAAATCTTCTAGAGTTCTCTGATAGGTTCAAGACGGATCTGGATTGCAAGGAATATCTAGCTTCAATTAAGTCAAAAAGTGACTTTGTATGTACTAGATGTAATCATACTGCATATCAAAAGCGCAAGGGTTTTGCTAGACATTGTAATATATGTAACCATATTGAATCTGCTACAGCTAATACGTTATTTCATAAAGTGAAATTTGGTGTTAGAAAAGCATTTTTTATCTGTTTTGAAATGGCTACATCTACTAAAAGTTTATCAGCAAGTTATATGTCTGTTCGTTATGGTATCACAGAAAAAACGGCTCGACTTTTCATGCATAAGGTTAGAGAAGCAATGTCTTCAAGTGGTAATAACCCTATGGATGGGAATGTCCACGTGGACGAATTTGTCCTTGGAGGAAAGGATGAAGGTAAAGCAGAAAGGAGCTATGATACTAAGAAAAAGAAAGCCATAACAGCTGTACAACTTACTGAAGATGGAAAGGTTAAGAGAATGTATGCTATGAGAATTGAGGATTTCTCTGCACAATCTTTACAATACATATTTGTAAACCACATAAGTAGAGATGCTAAAGTAACAACTGATAAGTGGAGAGGATATAGACCTATAGCTAAAGCCTATGATATTACTCAAATAGAAAGTAATAAAGGACTCAACTTTAAAGCACTTCACACAATGATACATCAAGTGAAATCGTGGATAAGAACAACATATTCTTGGGTCAGTGATGATAATCTAAACAGATATTTTAATGAATTCTGTTTTAGAATAAATAGATCACAGAGCAAATCCACTATATTCAATAATCTAATAACAAAAATGGTCATAGCTGATAAAATAAATCAATCAGAATTGATATGTAATTAACTACTGACCTCTAAAATAATATTTAAAAAAATGGCGGGATTTTTTAAAATCCCGCCATTTTTATACCTACACAGTTTTTGGGCATAATTTTATTTGATGCCAGTAAATCGTATTATTTTTTTGTAACATCAATAAATAAACAAGCAGCTTGTGCTTCAGGGTTTAAACCAGGCGCTACAGCTACCGAAATAGAATTTCTTTTTGTGCAAGAAGGAGAACTTACTTCAAAGCAAACCGCAAAACGACCTTCAGCATTTACAGAACTGCTTTTAAATGTTGTTGAAAAGCTTTTTTCACCATCAAAAGTACCAGAACCAATAGTGCCTCCAACTTTATTGCCAGCAACTACCCATTGAAATTCTGTGTCAGATTGTAAATTTTCAATTACCGAACCGGTGAATCTAAATTCATTTTCTCCCAGTTTAGTTACTGTAATTTTTGGTATTGGGCAGTTTGAGGTTTCAGTACCTTCACTACCACTTATTGTGCTTATTTCACTGGATATATTAAAAACAAATTCTTGCTCTGCACTAGCTTCACTTTCTTCTTCGTTTGGAGTATCTTCCATTGGAGTTTCGTTAGCATTTGGATCCGTTTCGCCTTGTTCTTCATTTGGATCATTGTCTCCATCTTCTTTATCCTCTGAATTTTCATCCTGATTTTCGGAAGATTCATTATCTGTATTCTCAGGTGTATCTGTTGCTTCTTCCGAATTTTCTTCTGGATCAACAACTTCATTTACGATTTCTTTTTCAATGGCCTCTGTATTAGAATCATCTTCGTTTTCACATGAAACAAAAGTAATAGAATATGCTATTAATACGATTCCGATTAACTTGTTAATACCTGCAATTTTTTTCATAGTAATTATTTTTAATTGATTTACACCTTAAACAGGTGAATCTATAATTACCCTACCCTTGCAAATTTTTTTTAAAAATAAATAAAATTATATTGATTTATTATTGTTTATCAGTTCGTTAAGTTTTTCAAAAATTAAGTGGCTTTCCCAACCACGGTATTGCATATAACTAATAAATTTTTGTTTTGCTTTAGTTATAGGTTCGTTTTGTAAGCTTTTCCATTTTTTTTTACTTAACGTAGAAAATGAGTTGAGGTAGTCAGTTTCATTAATTTCTTGCAGGCCTTTTTTGATATTGTAAGCAGAAATTTGGCGTAGCTTTAGCTCGCGAGTAATGCGAAGTTTTCCCCAATGTTTATGATTAAATTTTCCGCGTGCAAAACTTTTAGAAAAGCGCGTTTCATTTAAAAATTTGTGTTCAATAAGGTGGATGATAATTTTTTCTCTAGCCTCTGGAATTAAATGAAACTCGTTTAGTTTTTGTTCCACCTCCCAATGGCAGCGTTCTTGATAAGCACAGTAATGCTCAAGCTTCTTTTTAGCCTCTGGGTAAGTGGTTGATTTTTTTGGTGTAAACATTTATGATTTATTACAACACCATAGATTCCTTATTGTATTGTTTAAAACTATAATAAAGCGCTGCTAAGGCTAAAATAATAAGCGACAAAAGTATGGCAAAATAGTGTGGGATTTGAATAGTGCCCGCAATTATTTCTTTGGTAGCTAAAGCTAAATTAAGGATGGGTATAAAAGCGGTATTCCAATTTAGCTCAACACCAGGTAATAAAGCCATCATAGCAGGGAAAATTACTAGCATATTTACGGGGGTGGCAATACTTTGGGCTTCTTTAAAGGTTTTTGCTTTTACAATGAGTGCAGAGAGTAAACCTGCAAAAAATAGACTTAACGGAACCAGCATGGCAAATAGCATTGCAAGAAACTTAAAGCTTAAAATTTGATGTAACATTTCGGTAATTTCTACAGGGATTTCATTAATAAATTTGATACCAATAAATATTCCTGTAACAGAAAGTGTGGCCAAGGTTAATCCCATTAAAGAAATACATAAAATTTTTCCTAAAAGGATATAAAATCGTGATGCGGGTGAGCTTAATAGGGTTTCAACGGTGCCTTTTTCTTTTTCGCCAGTGATTAAGTCAATAGAAGGATATAGGCAACCCAAAAAACAAATAATAATAAATATATATGGGAGAAAACCGCCTATTAGTTGTCCAAATTTTTCTTGGTTCGAGGTAAGGTCTACACCTTTAATAGCAATCGGATGTAATACTTTTTGATCTATGTTTAGTTGAGTGAGTCTTTTGCTGAGTAATGTAGCTTTTAAGGCTTCTATCTGTTGCGAAATTTTTTGAAATACAATAGGAGATTCCGATTTATGATAGAGATTGATCGTGCTTGTTTTTAAGGAATCTATATTTTTTAGGTAATCGGCATTGGTTTCTATAACAGCATCTAAACTATCCTTATGTAAGGCATCTAAGGCTGAAACTAAGTTGTAATTTTTCTTTATTTTAAAAGCTTCGGTAGTAAATTCTTTTTTTAAAGTTGCTGTATGTGTTCCCACAAAGGCAATTTTTAATTGTTTATTATTTTCTTTGTTAATAAAACTACTTTGAATTTTAAATACTGCAAATAGTATTAATGGAATAGCTAATGCAGAAATAAGCATACTTTTCAATGTTCTTTTATCACGTAACTGGCAAGTAAGTTCTTTTTTAAGTACAGTAAATATGGTTTTCATAAGTTGGTTTTATGTTGTTGAGTGACTTAATTTGCGTTAACAGTTGTGATAAAAGCTTCGGTAAGTGATTGTCCAGTATTTTGCGCTCTAAAACTATCCATGGTATCATTGTAAATGATTTTACCGTGATTAATAATAGCCAAATCATCACAAAGTAAATCGACTTCGCTCATAATATGTGATGAAAAAATAATTGTTTTTCCAGCTTCTTTACATTCTTTAATAAGTGTTATAATGCTATTGGCACTCACAATATCAAGTCCAGATGTGGGTTCGTCAAAAATGACTACATCGGGATCATGAATCATGCTTCGAGCAATGGATACTCGTTGCTTCATACCTGTAGATAACTGGCTAATGCGTTTGGCGGAAAATTTATGGATATCCAATTGGTCAAATAATAATTGAGTGCGTTTTTTAAGTTGTTCTTTGGGCATGCCATGTAATTGACCAAAATAACTTACGGTTTCCGTAGGAGTAAGCCGGTCATATAAATTGGTAGAGCCAGTTAAAAAGCCAATTGATTTTTGTACGCCTTGTGCTTGAGTAACGGTATTTTTATCATTCACCAAAATAGAACCCGAAGTAGGTTTTAAAATAGTAGCGACCATACGTAAAAGTGTGGTTTTGCCAGCACCATTTGGACCCAATAATGAAAATACACGACCTGGTTTACAATAAATAGAGACCTCATTAACTGCATTTATGGAGTTTGTATTTGTTTGTAATTCCTTTTGCTGCTTTTTGGTTAGCGTGTATTGTTTGGTTACTTTTTGGATGTGGATCATAAATAAGTGTATTAGTTTGCTGGCACACCATAAATAAAAGTAAAATTTATTTATTTTCAAACAGTTAAGAGTATATTAAATCAAAAAAATGTGTGGATGCATCAATATTATATGTTAAAGCAAAAGTCAATATAAATAAATGTGAGTTCGACATAATTTTATTGAATCGCTAAAATTTTCGATTCAAATAATTTTTGATAGAAAATTGTATCAAGAAGGACAGTTTTAATATAAAAAAGAGGGTTTTCGATATAAAATTCTTACTGAAATTCGGACGAATTAACCTCTTTTTCTTGTATCGAACTCATGTAAAATTAGGTGTTAAATTTGCTTGATAATGTAATTAATAAATGAGATGTAATAAAGAAGACTGCTCCTAAAGCAGTCTTCTTTTTGTTATAAAAATAATAAGTGTTACCTAAAAATTACATAAGTACTAATTACGATAATACAAATAGTCAACCCAACAGGTTTCACATATTTCCATGTAGTTAAATCGACATCTTTTGTATATTGTTGAATGTAGTCGGTATCTCTAGGTTTTAATTTACCAATGACAAGCATAATAATAACAGTTAAAACAAAAGTAATGGCTTGAATATGTAAAAAGTGAGGCAACTCCATTTCTAAACCTTTGGAAAGAATGATGTAAATTACATAAAAGCAAAAAGCAAAAATTAATCCAGCTTTTGCAGCCATTGCCGGGACACGTTTGGTTAAAAAGCCAATAACAATAACCGTTAAAATTGGAATACTATAAGCACCGTTTACAGTTTGTAAATAACCAAAAATACTACCTGCATAATGTAAAAAAGGAGCAATACACATAGCAAAAATTGCTAATGCGGTTCCAAAAGTTTTTCCTTTATTAACGACTTGTCTTTCTGTAGCTTCTTTGTTTATAAATTGCTTGTAAATATCAATACCAAATAAAGTGACACAACTGTTAAGGGCAGAGTTGAATGAGCTTAAAATTGCACCAAATAAAACAGCAGCAAAAAAACCAACATAACTTGTTGGGAGTACATCGGCCACAAGTTTAGGATAGGCCAAACTTGAGCTGCTTAAATTTCCGCCATATTTATGAAAAGCAATAATCCCAGGAAGCACAACAATTATAGGGCCTAAAATTTTAATAAAAGCAGCTAAAATCAATCCTTTTTGTCCTTCGATTAAGTTTTTGGCACCAAGCGCACGTTGTATAATTTGTTGATTGGTACCCCAATAAAAAAGTTGTACTAACATCATACCCGTAAAAATGGTTGAAAAAGGAATAGCAGATTCATTACTTCCAATAGCATTAAACTTTTCGGGGTGTTCAGTCATTAGTATTGATATCCCATTTAATATGCTTCCATCATTGCTAATGGACATTAATCCAAAAACAGGAATTAAAAGACCTCCGATTAATAACCCAATGGCATTAATGGTATCAGAAACCGCTACGGCTTTTAAGCCACCAAAAATAGCGTAAATAGATCCTATAACTCCAATACCCCATACGGTGATCCAAATGGCTTGCATTTCGGTAACACCTAATAATGATGGAAAATCAAACATAGTACTAATTCCCACAGAACCAGTGTAAAGCACAATAGGGAGTAATACAATAGCATATCCAGTTAAAAATAAACCAGAGGTTAAGGCTTTGGTAGTAACATCAAACCTTCTTTCTAAATAAGTAGGTATGGTTGATATCCCTCCTTTTAAATATCTTGGTAGTAAGTATACTGCGGTAATTACCATGGCTATTGCGGCTAGGGTTTCCCAGGCCATTACTAATATTCCATTAGAGTAGGCGTCTCCGTTTAATCCAACAATTTGTTCGGTAGAAAGGTTGGTAAGTAGTAATGATCCGGCAATAACACCAGCAGTTAAACTTCGCCCACCTAAAAAGTAGCCGTCTGATGAATTTTCATCAGTACTTCGGGTTGACCACCATGCAATTATAGCAACAAGTACTGTAAACCCAATAAAAGAAATTATCCCCATAGTTTTGTGTGTAATTTTTTAAACAAAAGCTAAAATATCATTATTTATGATAATAAAAATCGTTTGAGGTTATAATTTTGTAACTCAAATGATTAATAATGAGAAAAATATTGAGAATTTGAATTTTAAAATCGAATAAGGATTTAAATCAATTGAATATCCGTTTTTACTCATAATCCAGTAATACTAGCAATTACAAGCCTATCGAACAGTTTCTCTTCAAAATA
>CANLCT010000077.1 GCA_947489195.1 uncultured Aquimarina sp.
TCGGGGTTTTTATTTACATTAATTTACGAAAAAAACCTAGTATTTACAAGGGTTTTGAGTATTCTGAATGGGCCTAGACAGATATTGTTTTCGAATATTCCATAAAGTATGATTTAAAACGTGCTATTTTTGGAGGTATTTTTTCGGAGTATAATACAAACTGACATTTTTTAATACTTTGAGTAATTGAAAGAAGTGCCGTGTAGGCTAAGTCTGGAACTAAAAATTCAGCGTCATCAATATTAAAAATCTTTAATTGAGAAACACTAACACCGTTTAATAAAAATAATTTTTTCATAGTTTTAGGTGTAGAGATAAGAATATCAATACCCATAAAAATTTCAGATTTTTGAACATCAATGTGTAGTTGTTCATAGCTTGCATAGACACGTAACGAAGTATGTTTGGTGTATTTAAAAAAAGCATCGTATAATTCTAGAGCCTTTTCTTTATTTTCTACTAAAACAACAGCTCTTGGCGCATTTCCAACAGCTTCACATTTTAATTTTTGTAAAGTAGTAAGTATAAGAGTTGTTGTTTTTCCTGCATCTTTAGGAGCTGTACAAAACACATTAGCTCCACTTTTGATTACAGGAATACTTTTATTTTGAAAATTAGTAGGTGATGTAAATTCAAATGAATGTAATCTTTCTTGTAAATGAGGATGTAATTTTTTAAAAGGCATAAATTCAGGTAAATAACTATCTTTTATGATAGTTAAAATATAAATAACAAATATACTACCCTGAAATCAATTAAATGAACCGCTACGATATTACTTTTAAATATTATGATAAAATATAAATTAACATGAGTTAGAAATAAGAAAAAGAAGTGAATTGGAGTGAACGTTTTATATCGAGAATATCTTTTTCGTATCAAAATAGCCCTTCTCGATACATTTTTTAACGCAAGAATAGTAGAGAAAGAAACGACATATATGCGGAATTTTTGTTAGTAAATCGTATGACTTACGTTAAATTAACACAATTACTTATTCTTAATAAAAGCAGAAGCCCCGTTTTAATAAAAATTAAAATGAGGCTAATACTTAGATTTTACTATTTCCCTTTTATCTAAAAAGAAATTATTTTAAATTAATATTAGATGAGCTAACCAAATTTACACCATCAAATATATTTACAGTATATTTCCCACTTTGAAAAGTTTCATTTTCCAAAGGCTCAACAAAATCACATACTGTCATTGCTTTTTTCTTGTAACGGAATTTTGCTACTTTACTAAAATTAATAGATCTGTTGTCTTCTTCATTCATGTAATAACGACCTCCAATTACTTTTTTGGAAGGAGAAACTACTTGAATATAAAAGCTTTTTTCACCAGCTTCAGCAACAGTATTTGCTTGTACGTCAAAACATACTTCGATTCCTGAAGCCTTTTTTGCTTTAGTTACAGTACTTACCTTATTAGAACCTTTAATTTTTACAGCCTTTGAGTTTACTCCAGAAATAAATAATTTCTGAGCTTTAGCAACCACTAACTCAAGGTTTTTCTTTATTTCATTTACAGAATCGTAAACGACTAATGTATTAGATAGTTCTGAAGAAATACTATCTTTTTCAATAGCCAAAAGGGCATTCTTTTCTTTTAACTCTTTATTTTCAAGTTTTAAGCGTTTTAATTTAGCCAATAAATTACGCTTAACCCTTTGTAAATCATTTACAAGAGCTGTGTTTGCTTTTAAGTCTTCAACAGAATCTAGTACAATTTTTAATCGTTCATTAATTTCAAGAATTTCATCTTGATGTATGGAGTCATTCAGTTGTAAATCATCATATTCTTTTTGTAATGATTTTAATTCTGCAATACGCACAGATTTTTCAGTTTCAAAAAACTGTTGATTTTTTTTTAATTCAGAGTAATTAGAAAAGGCAAAATAAAGGGCACCAATACTTAATAGAATTAAGGCACCAATTATAATCTTTTGTATTTTAGATGATGAACTAGAGGTCTCCGTCTTTTCCATATAATTTGTTTAGTTAAAATTTAAATCATTAAACTCAAAAAGTCTTAGATTTGTTGTATAGGAATACATTTTTTTTAATTTTTAGCTAGCTCTTTTGCTCTTTTAAAGGCTTGTTCAACTCCTTTTTTTATTTTTTGATCAATAATATCACCTTTAAAACTAGTTAGTGCGGCATGAGTAGTTCCTCCCTTTGAAGTAACTCTATCAATCCATATTTGGGCATTGTCATCAGAGTTTTTAAATAGAGTCGCAGTACCTAAAAAAGTATGTAGTACAATTTCTTTAGCTTCATTTTCAGAAAAACCATAACTAGTAGCTTGCTCCATCATTGCATTCATAAAATAAAACACATAAGCAGGTCCGCTACCAGATAGTGCAGTTATGGCATCGATGTCATCTTCTTTTAAAACACGAATTGCTTTGCCTGTGGCACTTAAAATATCGTGTACTTGCTTAGTTTCTTCAATAGAAATGGAATCTGAAATCATATAGCCTGTAACTCCTTTTCCTACTTGAGCAGGCAAATTGGGCATAGCACGAACAATTTTAAACGTATTTAAGCCTTTTTCAATACTTTTCATTGTTACACCAGCCATTATTGAAATGATTACTTGATTAGAGGTAATCAAATCAGCAATATTTTTAAGAACGTCTGGTGCTGCTTGTGGTTTAATGGCTAATAAAACCATATTACTAGCAGGTAAACAGTCTTTACCATTGGTGTAAATAGCAAAAGGAGTATTCTTTTTTAACTCAATAATTTTTTGCTCATCTTTTTCAAGTATAGCAATATTAGCATTTTTGAAATTTTTATGAATAGAAAGGGCATAGGTTAATCCCATATTACCACCTCCAATAACAGTTATGTTCATGGTGTATGTTTATTTATTACTGTCTTCTATCTGGCTGTCGTCGTTTATCCCATTTAATATCACTTAGTACTGAAGATGAAATTCCGATGAAGAAATTCCACGAAGTAATTGTGCTAAACGGTACCCAGTTAAAACTCATTCTCCAACTTTCTAAATCACGTTGAAAACGTAAATTTGTAAAAGTGAATCCTTTATTTAGAATATCATAACCAGATGAGGCACCGACTTTCCATCGAGGAGCTAATTCAATATCACCAGAAAATGAAAGGGAATGGGACGATATTTGATCTTGTCGAGCTGTATTTAAATAATTAACTGAATAATTAAGCCGGAGTGACCAAGGCATTTTGTAATTATAAAAATCTACATTTGTTTTTTCAGCTTTTTTCTCATCAGATTCTTCTTCAAAAAGACTACCATCTCTAAAATCGGTATGAGTTCCAAACAGATCATCGGGGCGACCACCATTTCTAAAGGTTTCATCATCAACATCAGTTTGTTTAGGTTCTTTTTCTTTTTTCTTTTTAAAATCATTGCTTGAAAAAGAATAACCGAAATTTAAATTTGCATTAGTCAGCCTAAATAAGCTACCTCCATTATCAATATTCAAACGATTAATAGGTCTATTGTTGTTATCCAATGCATAAGGATTTAATGTTCCTCCAAAATTAAGAGTCAACTTTTTTACAATAGGGATACTACCTCGAACATTAACAGGGCGGAGCTTAAATTCTTCTGCTCTAAAATCATAGCCACTACTAAAATTTAATGAGTTTAGTAGTTTTATCTTTTTAGCTTCAATTTTGGTCGTATCTCTATCTTTAACTTTTGCTTCCAACACATTATTTATAGAAAAACTCATAGAACTGGATTCTCTATTACCAGGAGCACCAAAAAATCCACCAGTAAATCTAGAAAAAGAGACCGTTTCGGCTTCTCTATCTAAAGTACTATCTGCTGGAATCACATATTCATCAAAAAACTGATCAAATGCAGGAGTGTAACTATAGCTAATATTAGGGCGAATCACATGCCTGATTGCTTTTATTTTAGCATCCTTTTTAAATTCTTTTGTACCATATATTGTTGTACCTAAACTTGTGCTAAAATTATAGGTTCTAAAGCTATCGAAACCATTAATAGTATCATTTAGTACCCCTGTTCTTTCATTACTTTCTGGGTTGTCGGGTTGGTAACTTTGTCTGATGGTTTCAAACACCCAACTTTCTTGAAAATTTGTACTTGCCGATGCACTAAAATGTTTTAAAATTTTAAAATTCGTACTTAACGGTATACTATGTCGAACACCAACATCGGCATCACGAAACATTTCAGAAGATAAAAAATTATCATCATCAGTATTAATTCTGCTTTCTGCCCTTGAGGTTAATTGTAGGTTTATATTTTGAAGAATTCCTTTTTTCGCGCCTACTTTAGGTGCTAATGGATATATACGAGCTACAGTAACATTTAATGGAGTGTTAATGTTAATTCGTTGGCTTTGCGTATTTTGGCTAATTCGTAATGCCGTATCAAAATTAACCTGTGGATTAGTGGGAATGGTACGTGAATAAGAGATACTGGAACTTAATTCATTATTCAAGCGTGATCCAACATTAGTAAGGTTTCTTGATTGTTGAAAAAATTGACTACTACCAAAGTTAACACTAGCTGAAAAACGTGAGTTAGGACTTGCTTTTTGGCTTTGGCTATGTGACCAGCGTATATTGTAATTTGTGGCTTTTGAAAAATCGGAAAAGCCTCGTTCGCTAGTAATATTATTTTCAAAACGAATACTAACATTCCCTGTAAATCGATAGCGTTTAGCATAGTCAGAATCTGCCCGAACGGCAAAACTATTATTGGTAGAATAGTCTCCTACAAGGGTTAAATTTAAATAATCGCTTATAGCAAAATAGTATCCTCCGTTTTGTAAAGTAAATCCACGATCATTACTATCATTAAAACTTGGTATTATAAAACCAGAGACAGCTTCCTCTTTCATAGGGAAATAACCAAAAGGGAGTCCAAGGGGAGTAGGTACATCTGCAATATACATGTTAACTAATCCCGATACAATTTTCTTTTTGGGAACAAACTTTATACGTCGGGCGTAGAAATAATATTCTGGATCTTCAAGATTTGTTGAAGTGGTAAATCGAACATTTTTCATATAAACTACCGAATCATTTTCTCGCTTAGAAACTTCGTTAATAATATTGAATCCTCCTTGACTTGTTTTAGAATTGTAAATTAAAGCTTTTTTAGTATCAAAATTAAAACGAATAGTATCGGGCTCCACAACATTTTGACCTTGTGTAAAAATTGGAGTTTGAGTATATGTATCCGTAGTATCAATAATACCTTGCGCATACACTTCTTTTTTACTTTGATGAATAACAATGCTTCCCGACTCAATATCCATATCGGTATATTCTATTTTTGCATCATCGTATAAATACATTTTATTATTTTTACGATTTAAGCGCATATAATTTTTAGCACTGTATACCACATTTCCTTGTAAAAAAGATTTCTTTTTTATACTGTCATTTGAAATAGAATCTTGTTCTGCAAGGTTGAGTTCAATAGGGGTGTTTAAAGAATCTGAGACCTCTTTTTTTATTTCCTTTTTACTTTTTGTAAATGGAAGTGTTTGTGCAACAGTAGTAAAGACACTACACCACAAAAGGATTAAAAAAAATATATGGCGCAATGTTGTTTGCAAATCTTATAAACTTATTTTTGTAGTCTAAAAAAAAATGTTAATTCAGCGAGCTAAAATACATTTATTTTTCAGCTTGGTATTGTTATTGTATCAAAAAAGTGAATTCCTTTTTGTTTTGTTTTTTAGCTTAAATGTAACCAATGGACGCAAAACTGATAAATGTGTTACGAAAAAATAAAATATATAGTAAAGCTTTTAGTAAATTTAGACTATCTATGATTAAAATACATTATTTATTTATTACTATATCTGTAATATCAGCATTTCTATTTACAGCAGCTAGACCATTAAATATTGCTAAAACAGATTTGAATAACAAAAAGCCTTTTGTCGTTGTTTTAGATGCTGGTCATGGAGGACATGATTCTGGAAATAGAGGGAATGGATATTTTGAAAAAGATATTGCGCTAGAAATTATTTTAAAAACTGGGGCAATTTTAGAAAAAGATCCTTCAATAAAGGTAATATACACCAGAAAGACAGATAAGTTTGTCGATTTATTTGTGCGCGGCGATATAGCCAATAAAGCCAAAGCAGATTTATTTGTTTCAATACACTGTAATGCACATAATAGTAATGCTTATGGCGCAGAAACTTTTGTGTTGGGTTTGCATGCTAATGAGCGCAACTTTAAAATAGCTAAAAAAGAAAATTCAGTTATTTTACTTGAAGATGATTATCAAAAAAATTATGATGGATTTGATCCAAATTCACCAGAATCTGTAATCGGTTTAACTTTAATGCAAGAAGAATATTTGGATCAAAGTTTAGTGTTGGCCGGAGAAATTCAAAATAGTTTCACAAAAAAATTGAAGCGAAATAATAGAGGAGTTAAACAAGCAGGCTTTATAGTATTACATCGCACCTTTATGCCAAGTGTTTTAGTAGAAGTTGGTTTTTTAACAAATAAAAATGAAGGTAGGTATTTGAATTCTAAAAAAGGTAAGCTTGAAATGGCCAATTCGATTTCAAAAGCTATAAAAAATTATCAAAAAGCAGTGGTTGAATCATACAGTTTAGATGGTTTGGAGAGTAAAAAAAATGATTCTAATTCTGAAATAAAACCAGTGGAGACTCCAATAAAAATAGATAAACTTATTAAAGATGATATGGTTAAATCGGATAAGCATAAGGAGTTAAACGAAAAAATAGATAAAACAAATGATGATTCAATTATTGAATATCGAATTCAATTAGCCGCAGGTTCTACTAAAATAGAAACCAATCCATTGAATTTCAAAGGATTAGCAGATGTGTATTTTGAAGAAAATGATGGTGTTTTTAAATATTATTATGGAGCAAAAAAAAATTACAATGAAATTAAAAAGGTAAAACAGTTAGCTATTCAAAAAGGTTTTACATCATGTTTTATTGTGGCTTTTAAAAACAATGAAAAAATTCCATTATCTGAAGCAATCGACTTCTAATATTTTTATCAAAATTATTTATTAATGTGACAAGTTTATGTTATTTATTTAAAGTGAATAGCTTTAAAAGTAAAACAATTTGATAAGTTTGTAAAATAAATTGGACTGATTAAAAATTAAAAAGGACATCTAGTAAGTTTACAATTAAGTCCCATTTAATTTAGTAAATTTGGATTCATAAAACAAAAATCAATTTTGAAAATTACAAAAGAAGTCAAAGCATCAATATTAGTACTTTCAGCTATTGCTTTATTAATTTTTGGTTACAGTTTTTTAAGTGGAAAAAACTTATTGAGAACCGATCGTGTATTTTATGCCATGTATGATAATGTTGAAGGCTTATCTACATCATCTCCAGTTACAATAAACGGCTTCAAAGTAGGAAAAATACTCAAAATTGAGTTTGCAGATGCTAAGGGTAGTTTAAAAGTAACTTTTAGTGTATCCAATAAATTTAAATTTGGAAAAAATAGTACAGCTAAAATTTATAGTATGGGTTTTGTTGAAGGTAATGGCCTAGCTATTGTTCCTGAAAAAAATCCTACTGAGTTTGCTCAAAGTAATGATTTTCTGAAATCAAATATAGAATTAGGTATGGTTGATTCATTAAAAAATCAATTATCACCATTACAAGCTAAAGTTGAAACAGTATTATCAAAGACTGATGTTTTAATTACTTCTTTAAACAAAGTGTTAAATGAAGAGAATACAACAGTTATTAGTAAATCATTAAAAGATTTATCATCGTCATTACAGTCTTTAAAGTATACTACAGGAACTGCACAATCGTTAATATCAGAGAATCAGCTTAAATTGTCGCAAACAATTACTAACTTTAGTGAAGCTTCTAATGGGATTAAATTATTGTCAACTAAATTATCAAATGCGCCTGTAGATGAATTAATAACTGAATTGGATGCCACTGTAAACACATTTTCAACTATTGCAACCAATTTAAAATCTGGAAAAGGCACTGCGGGTAAATTTTTAAATAATAATGATGTTTATAATAATCTTGACAGAGCTACACGTCAATTAGAAATGTTATTACAAGACATGAAATTGAACCCTAAACGTTATGTTCATTTTTCTGTTTTTGGTAAAAAAAATAAAGAATACAATAAACCTAACGATTCATTACAATAAATTTTTTTTTATGCAATATATACCTAATATACTTTTTTTGTTGCTTTTAGTTGGTGGAGTTGGTTACTTTACAATGAATATCCGTAAGTTAATTAGAAATATAAACTTAGGTTTGGATGTAGATCGGAAAGATCAAAAGAATATTCGTTTTAAAAATATGGCTAAAATAGCTTTAGGTCAAACCAAAATGGTTCGTAGACCTATAGCTGGTTTTTTACATATAATAGTATATGTTGGTTTTCTAATTATTAATATAGAGGTTTTAGAAATTATCATTGATGGACTTTTTGGAACACACCGTATTTTTGCTCCTTTAGGAAAGGCTTATAACGTACTTATTGGAAGTTTTGAAATTTTAGCTCTATTAGTATTAGTAGCCATTATAGCTTTTTGGATACGAAGAAATGTAATAAAAATCAAACGTTTTTTTAGTGCAGAAATGACTGGTTGGCCAAAATCAGACGGGAATAATATTTTATATTTTGAAATAGTATTAATGTTACTGTTTTTAACTATGAATGCTGCAGATTATAAACTTCAATTATTGGAAGCAGCTCACTATGTTAAAGCCGGTGCTTTTCCAGTAAGTAGTTGGATGATTGCACCTTTTATAGATGGCTTATCAGAAAGTGCTTTAATTGTAATAGAGCGTAGTGCTTGGTGGTTACATATTGCTGGAATATTGGTGTTTTTGAATTATTTATATTTTTCAAAACACTTACATATTTTATTAGCTTTTCCAAACACATATTTTGCAAAACTTACGCCTAATGGACAGTTTACAAACTCTGAAGCTGTTACAAAAGAGGTAAAATTGATGATGGACCCAGATGCTGACCCATACGCAACTCCCGACCCAGTTGCCGAAACAGAAGAAGTAGCCAAATTTGGAGCTTCTGATGTTATGGATTTAAATTGGATACAATTAATGAATGCTTATACCTGTACCGAATGTGGTCGATGTACAAGTGAATGTCCTGCTAACTTAACTGGTAAAAAATTATCTCCTCGTAAAATTATGATGGATACCAGAGATAGGTTAGAAGAAGTTGGAAAAAATATAGATGCTAATAATGGCGAGTTTAAAGATGATGGCAAACAATTATTAGGTGATTATATAACTACAGAAGAATTATGGGCATGTACAACCTGTAATGCTTGTGTGGAAACTTGTCCTGTTAGTATTGATCCTTTATCAATAATAAATGAAATGCGTAGGTATCTTGTTATGGAAGAAAGTGCTGCACCAACAGAGCTTAATAACATGATGTCTAATATAGAAAATAATGGTGCTCCATGGCCGTATAACCAAATGGATCGCTTGAATTGGGTAAACGAATAATCTTCTTAATCAACATTTACTATTATGAGTGAAGAATTAAAAGTGCCAATTATGGCAGATTGTTTTGCTGCGGATAAACAACCTGAGATTTTATTTTGGGTAGGATCAGCGGGAAGTTTTGATGATCGAGCAAAAAAAATATCAAGAGCATTTGTTAAAATTCTTAATAAAGCAAATGTGGATTTTGCTGTTTTAGGAACAGAAGAAAGTTGTACGGGAGATATTGCTAAGCGAGCTGGGAATGAATTTTTATTTCAAATGCAAGCAGTAACTAATATAGAAGTTTTAAATGCATATGGAGTAAAGCGCATTGTAACTTGTGACCCTCATTCGTTTAACTGTTTAAAAAATGAATACCCTGGACTGGGAGGAAGTTACGAAGTATTACATCATACTCAATTTATAGACGAGCTTATAAAATCTGGGCGTTTAAAAATAGAAGCAGATACTTATAAAGGCAAGCGAATTACATTTCATGATCCATGTTATTTAGGGAGATCTAATAATGAATACGATGCGCCTAGAAATGTTTTAGCAAGTACCAAAGCTAATATCATAGAAATGAAGCGTAATAAACAAACTGCCCTATGTTGTGGAGCTGGAGGAGCGCAAATGTTTAAAGAACCCGAAAAGGGAGCTATGGACATTAATGTTTTAAGAACAGAAGATGCATTAGAAACTAAACCTCATATTATTGCTACAGGTTGCCCATATTGCAACACAATGTTAACTGATGGTATAAAAAATAAAGAAAAAGAGGCCGAAGTTTCGGTACTGGATATTGCAGAATTAATTGCTAATTCTTAATATTAGTGCCTTTTTTGTTTTCAATAAATAATTTTAATAAGTAATTTTTTCTTCTTCAATAAAAGAAGGAAAAACTTTTTTAAGCCAAATAAAATAATAGTATTAACTTTTTTGGCTGTACAAATTTTAACTATGAGTAAAGAAATTTTCCTTTTAAATATTTCAGGACAAGATAAACCGGGATTAACATCTGCTTTAACAGATGTGTTAGCTCAATATAATGCCAAAGTATTAGATATCGGACAAGCCAATATACATGATACATTATCATTAGGTATTTTATTTGAGATTGAATCAGGAAAAAAGTCGGCTGCTGTTTTAAAAGACTTACTTTTTAGGGCTTATGAACTAGGAATAAATGCAAAGTTTAAGCCAATTAGTTCTGGAGACTATGAGAATTGGGTGGACTTACAAGGTAAAGATAGATACATTGTTACCCTTTTAGGAGAAAAGTTGTCTGCAGAACAGATATCTGCCGTAACTAAAGTAGTTTCAGAAAAAAAATTGAATATAGATTCGATCAAAAGGTTAACAGGTAGATTATCGCTTGTTAAAAAAGATGAATATCCAAGATCATCTATACAGTTGTCAATTAGAGGAAAAATAGAAGATAAGACAGAATTTACTGAAAAATTCATGCAAATATCCCGAGATTTAGATGTGGATATTGCTTTTCAAGAAGATAATATATACAGAAGAAATAGACGTTTAGTTTGTTTTGATATGGATTCTACATTAATCCAAACTGAAGTTATAGATGAGTTAGCGGAATTAGCAGGAGTAGGTGCACAAGTAAAAGCTATAACCGAATCTGCAATGCAAGGAGAAATAGACTTTAATGAGAGCTTTAAAAGACGCATGTCTTTACTAAAAGGCTTAAGTGAAGAAGTGTTGCAAAATGTTGCCGTAAATTTACCAATTACCAAAGGAGCCAGAAGATTGATTGATACCTTAAAAAGTTATGGTTATAAAACCGCTATTTTATCTGGGGGCTTTACTTATTTTGGCCATTACCTACAAAAAGAATTAGGGATTGATTATGTTCATGCTAATCAATTAGAAATTAAAGATGGTTTATTGACAGGGGGGTATATAGGAGAAATAGTTGATGGAAATAAAAAAGCAGAATTTTTAAAAGAAATTGCTCAAAAAGAGGGTATTGCTATTGACCAGACTATTGCAGTAGGAGATGGAGCTAATGATTTACCGATGCTTAATCTTGCCGGTTTAGGAATAGCATTTCATGCTAAGCCTAAGGTAAAAGATAATGCACAAAGTTCTATATCAAGTATAGGCTTGGATGGAGTGCTTTATTTATTAGGATATCATGATAAATACATTGATGATTTGATAGAGTTAGAATAGTCAAATTAAGGTTGCTGGATTGGTGTAAAGTATTTAGTTTATGATACATGCATTTTGTATAAAATTAATTTAACCTTATGGGCAAAGCAATAAAAGTACCCACAATGGCTCAATATATGGCAGATGGTAAATTGCCTGAAGTATTATTTTGGGTGGGTTGCGCTGGTAGTTTTGATGATCGAGCCAAAAAGATTACTAAAGCTTTTGTAAAGTTACTTCATAAAGCAAGAATCGACTTTGCAGTTTTAGGAACCGAAGAAGGTTGTACTGGAGATCCGGCAAAAAGATCTGGAAACGAATTTTTATTTCAAATGCAAGCAATGACCAATATTGAGCTTATGAATGCTTATAAGGTTAAGAAAATTGTCACCGCTTGTCCTCATTGTTTTAATACACTTAAAAATGAATATCCCAATTTAGGAGGAAACTACGAGGTGGTCCACCATACTCAATTTTTAAAATCGTTGTTCGATGAAGGGCGTTTGAGTATAAAGGGAGGAAAATACAAAGGAAAACGAATAACTTTTCATGATCCATGCTATTTGGGGCGCGCTAATAATATATATGAAGCTCCTAGAGAATTACTAAAAAAACTTGAAGTAGCTCTTATTGAAATGAAAAAAAGCAAGCGTAATGGTTTGTGTTGTGGAGCAGGAGGAGCTCAAATGTTTAAAGAAGCTGAAAAAGGAGAAAAAGACATTAATATTGAACGTACTAAACAGGCATTAGAAATTAACCCATCCATTATTGCTGCTGGATGTCCGTTTTGCAATACAATGATGACCGATGGTGTTAAAAACAGTAAAAAAGAAGGGGCTGTTGAAATAATGGATATAGCAGAAATGATAGCTAATGCCCAAGATTTATAATTTTAAAAGTAGCATTTAAATTGTTTTTATAATTATTTATTTGACAATAAAGTTAAACTGTTTGATAATATAGTATAATTTTTATTAATATATCATATTGTGTATTTCATGGTTATTTTTGTTTTTTTTACCGATTAAGTTTTGTGTGTGATTAATTTAAAAATAAATTAACATGTAATATCTTACATAAATTATTTAAGAAATAACAAATTATTATAATTTTTTAATGTTTTAATATGTAATAACTATGTGTAATTGTTAATTTTTTAATCTTTTTTCTGTTATTTTAGTCATAATTAACCGACAAAATTATAAACCAGAAAATATTACACACATGTCATTAACACAACATTTAAGGGATTATGCAGATCAAAGTGCATTAAAAATTCCAAAGGATAAATTAGAATTAATGCTTGCCGCCATAAATGAGTTAGAAGAAAGCCAATTGGAAAAATCTTCGCTCAATAAAGGAAAACAAATACCAGATATTATATTACCGAATGCGACTAAAAAACAAGTTTCGGTAAATAAAATTTTGGCAAGTGGTAAAAAAGTAATTTTGGCATTTTACCGCGGAGGCTGGTGTCCATATTGCAATTTAGAATTAAAGGCTTTACAAGAGTTTTTGCCTGATTTTGAAGCTAATAATGCTATTTTAATTGCGATTACCCCTGAAATACCTGATAATTCATTGAGTACAATAGAAAAAAATAAACTTACTTTTGAAGTACTAACAGATCAAAATAATGAGTTAGCCAAAAAATTTAATTTAGTATATCAAATTCCTAAAGAATTAAATGATATCTATTTAAGCTTTGGAATTGATCTTGAAAAGAGTCAAGATAATAAGGAACGAAAGTTACCTATAGCGGCAACATATGTTGTTGATACATCGGGTAAAATAATTTATGATTTTGTAAAAGCAGATTATAAAAAAAGAGCCGATCCTAAAGATATACTGAAAGCTTTAATCTAAAAAAAAACTTGAATTAAATTGGAATGTAATTTGCTTTATAATCCTTAGTCTTTTATAAGGCCCATTCAGAATACTCAAAACCCTTGTAAATACTAGGTTTTTTTCGTAAATTAATGTAAATAAAAACCCCG
>CANLCT010000078.1 GCA_947489195.1 uncultured Aquimarina sp.
AAAGAATTAGAAATTAAAATTAATAACTATATAAAAGTCGCTTAGTAATTTATACCAAATTTACTAGGTAGTCCAGTAAAATCATAGATTAAAGTTCTAAAACACTATCCCCTGGTTCGCAAAGGACCACTTTAATTTGTTCGAAGACCTCTACAAATAAGCGTTGTGTAAAAATTAAAAAGTATAGAGCTGAAATATATGCTTAAATTTTTCATGAAATAGATCAGTTCCACTACAAACAGATAACCTTACTATGTTTATTCTCTCGCCGTAGCTACTTTTTTGATTAAAATAAATTTAGGATCACCACAAAAGCTTTTATTAATTTTCTAATAGAGTTAACCCCTTTGTTTGGACATTAACTTAAAGATTTTATGGCAGAAATAAATATGTTATAATCATTATTCATTACTTTGCTTAAATAGCTATATTACTATGTCAGAATCAATTTATTTAGATTATGCCTCTACTACTCCTGTTGATGAGAGGGTTGTTAGAGAAATGCTTCCATACTTTAGTGAATGTTATGGAAATGCTGCAAGTAATTCTCATTTATACGGAGATAAAGCAAGAAAAGCTATTCTTAAAGCACAGTCGAGAATTGCTAGCCTAATTGGAGCTAATGCAAGTGAAATCTACTTTACTAGTGGAGCGACAGAATCTATAAATTTAGCATTAAAAGGAGCTTATTTTGCTAACAGAGATAAAGGTAATCATATGATTACGGTAAAAACTGAACATAAAGCAGTCTTGGATACCTGTAAATATTTAGAAGATATTGGAGCTGATATTACCTATCTAGATGTAAATAGAAAAGGTCTTATTGACATTAGCGAATTAGAAAAAAACATTAAAGAGACTACTATTTTAGCTTGTATAATGTATGTTAATAATGAGACTGGAGTTATACAAAATATAGAAGCTATTGGAAATCTATGTACTGAAAACGATGTCCTTTTTATGAGTGACGGAACTCAAGCGTTTGGTAAAATCCACACAGACATACAAAATCAAAATATTGATTTACTCTGCTTTAGTGGACATAAAATTTATGCTCCCAAAGGTATAGGTGGTATATATGTTAGAGATGGTGTCCAATTACAAATGCAAATGCACGGTGGAGGACATCAAAACAAATTAAGATCTGGGACTTTAAATGTTCCTGGAATAGTGGCGTTAGGAATGGCTTCAAAAATTGCTAGAGAAAAGATTGATAAAGAATACAATCGTATTAAGCAGTTACAAAAACTGTTTGAAAATACACTTTTAAATAAAAACAAAGCTCGCATTAATGCTTCTATAAATAACAGAAGCCCTTATATTTCCAATATTCAATTGATAGGGCAAGAAGCTGATGATTTCATTTTAAAGAATAGAAATAAAATTGCTATTGCTACAGGGTCTGCTTGTAATTCTGAAGTGATTGAACCTTCCCACGTTTTAAAAGCTATGGGTTT
This sequence comes from uncultured Aquimarina sp., assembly GCA_947489195.1. GTDB lineage: Bacteria > Bacteroidota > Bacteroidia > Flavobacteriales > Flavobacteriaceae > Aquimarina. The sequence continues at coordinate 1,458 of CANLCT010000078.1, forward strand.
AAATAAAAAGGAGTGTGATTCCTCAATAAGAGTTAGTTATGGTTCAGAAACAAAAATTTCTGATATAGAGTATCTGTTAAGTATAATCTAAATAAAGCAACTAGCACAACCCATCCCTTCGGCCTCAATGATTTCATCTTTCCAAGTAGTAGGCTTTCTTTTTTTACTTAAACGTTGAGTTCTTGTATAGTGTTCTTTTTTTATCCCTTTAATGCGATCTGGATGAGATAGCTCTTCTAAGGTTTCTTGTTCCATCCAAGTATATCCTTCTTTTTCGTATTCTTTTGCTTTTAGATATAACGCATTATGATTTTCATAAAGCCATACCCATTCTATTTTCTGTTGGTAGAAGCAGAAAAAACAACCTGACCTACTTCGAGAATAATACCCTGTTTTAAGTTCTCCGTCTATTTCTACTTGATATTCTTTTTTGTTATAATATGCAGGTCTTCCTACCCCACTATCATCAAGAATTCTATATACATCAGCTAATACTATAATTTCATCATTATCAATTAATGGAAAACTGTCTAATTTTCCGATTGGATAATCTGTAGTTTTTAGATATTCAAAAACTACTTTATTGAATAACTTTATATCAATATCTAATAGTGTGTTTAGTTTTTGTTTTAACGTGAATTCTAAAGAAATAGGTTTACTTGCTAATTGTAGTGTTTCTTTATTTGAAGATATGCTTTCATAATAAACAACTAATTGAGAAATATTGCGATTGTTTAATACCTCCCTAATAACATCTTCGCTCCATATATTTTTCCTGAATGGGAAGATAGACTGTACATTTTGTTTTTTTGAGATATAACCTTCGCGATCTTCATCTCCTCTTATTCCAACGTAAGAGATGGTTGGGTCTTCTCCTATGTATGTTTCAAAAGGCTCTAACTTTAATTTTTTAGTACACCATCTTGCAGTAGATGAAGGTAAATAACCTCCATATTCAGCTAAAAAATGATCAAACGTCGTTTCATAAGGGGTTTCTTCGCCTGGCTTTACAGCAACAATTTCTTTGATTTTCTTACCTAAATAACTATTTAACTTTTCAACAAGTTCATAGGTCTCATCTAGTTCTTTTCCTGTATCACAAGAATAGTACTCAACATCAAGTTCAGGATGTTTGTCCTTCATATAAATGGCTAGTGCGGCACTATCTTTACCTCCTGAAATTCCTAAAACGTGTTTTACGCTCATTAGTTGTTTTTTTGTAATAATCGTATTAAAGCTGCGGTTCTAAGGTTTTTATTTTGCTTTAAAAGAGTTTCAATTTCTTTCTCTAAAGATACTAATTCTTTTTGGTCGTCTTGGGAGATGACCACATTTTCAACTTGTGTTTTACCATCTGTTTGAGTGAGTTGAAATTGAATAACATCATCCTCTTTACGTTCTTCTTTTAGTTTATGAAGACCAACAAGGTTTTCAAGATTAGCAAGCATTTTAGAAGTATTATCTAAAAGCAAAGCCTCTTCTTCATCTTTAATTTTGTTAAGACTTTTACTTAAAATAACATCTCCTAATGATTTTAACCAAGAATCCCTATCGTCGAGTTTAGAAAAAATCCTGTTTATTAATGTTTTTTCTTTAAGTAATAATAAATGAGGTTGAATACCTTTAAAACGCTTTTGGATAATTGCTTTATAATCTGAGAAACCTACTTTTTTTACAGCTAAAGATTTCAGAATATGCTCTTCAAAACGATTAAGCAACATATCATATGAGGTTCTTATCTCGTAGATAGCTTCATTAAGATGTTTTATAAAATCATTTAGAGTTTCAGTACTTTCTTCTTTTAGATTGAGTTCTTTATACCCTAAACCTTGTGGAATTTCTGTAAGTAATGCAGTTTCAGGATCTTTTGCTTGAGCAATAGCGTCACGAAATCCTTTTGCAGCGGGCGAAAGTCTATTCGTCGTTTTTGCATAGTCGGGTAATCCTCTATAAAAAGCCATAAACCTACTAAAAACAGCTATAAGTGAACTTTCTACTTGTGATGACCCTTCTTGTAAATCTGTAATCTCTTTGTATTTATTGAGCAGATTAAGCTTCAGCCCTTCAACTTGATAGGTCTTAATTTCGTAATCGGTTGGTTTTTTATGAATTAAATCTAATATCTCACTCGTTAAATATGGTATATACCCTTCACTTTTATGGAATAATGCATAATCTTCATTCTTAATAATTAAAAAGATAGGCACCCAAAATTCTATAAATCCTTTTTTAAGTTTAAACGGACGTTGAGCAAGAGATTCATATAATGTATTAATATTTCGCTTTCTTACTTTTGCTCCTTCTAAGAAGCCTAAGCAATGATCCCACAACGGCATAAAGCTCTCATCAGTTGGCTTTCCAAGGGAATATAGACTGTTTTCTTCTTGATGAATTCCTGTTTCTTTAAGAAGACTTAGATAGATTGTTTTTTGAGGCGGAAACTTATCTTTTTCATAGCCTAAATTAGAGTCTTCAGCAGAATCTAATAAATCTTTAATTAAGTATTTTCTAGCAGTTAAGACAGGAGTTGTTAGATATTCCCTATTAACCATTTCATTAATATATCTAGGCGTATTTGGATATGAAGCTTTAGCTACTTCTGATAGCAATTTGTTTAAATCTGCCTTAGAAGCTATACTTACTTCACTCTCATTGTAAAACCAAGTAGCTTTTGAAACATCAAAAAGATCTGTATCAATCAGTTTTTCAACTTTATTGGTTTCGTATCTTTTTTCTTCTGATAACAAAAGCTTAGCGGCTTTATCGTTTGAAAACTGTTTTATAACATAATCTAACTTTTCAATTTCAAAAAGAGCAGTCCTTAGTTCATTTATGTTTTTTAATAACACAAAAACCTGAGGAGTTCCTTTTGTACTTATTTTTAAAATTTGATTATTAGTTATGGCTTCATTAGCAATTAGATGCACATAGCCATCTATTTCATTCTTAGGAGTTTTAGTCTCTAAATCGTTTGTGAATTGAAACTCAAATAGGCGAGGTGTTCCTTTTTTATAATAAATGCTTTTAGCAGACAAAATAGGAAGGTCAACAAAATACTGTAGACGTTCTTTAATATCAATAGAAGGGCTTATGGCTACAGAAGCTTTTGTTAATTCTTCCTCAATATCTATATCAGTTCCATCAATAAAAAAGTATTTATTTTTATGGTTGAAAAATTTAATAATGCGTTGCTCTACTAATCGATCAATAAGGATATCTGAATTTTCTATTCCTAATGCATACGTGGCATAAGTACTTAAGAAATCTCTATCTAATTTTCCAAGAGGTTTAGAAAATATATTGATTAATCCTATACATTTTATAATTTTTGAAATGTCTTCAAAATTATCTGTATTTAAAGAGTCCGCTTTGTCTATTGCTATTAAAATTGTTCGCCACAACGGTTTGTGCGGATTACTATCTTTATCTTCAAGCTCACTACTTAAGTTTTTGGTTAAGTAATCAAAGACATCAGCAATATTAAAAATATTCTTTTCTGTCTTTTGAAAATTAACAAGGCTATCTTCTCTATTTGAGGACAGAAAGCTAAATAAAGAACGTTCGTTTTGCCCATAACGCTGCAGAGCTTGCGTCAGAATATGTATAGATAGAAAATCTAAAGGATAGAGTTGCTTGGATAACTCATAATCTAGATTTGTAGCATTTGAAACTAGCTTACTATCATTAATTTTTTTAAATAATGTTTTAAACTCTTTTGGTTTTTTAATAGAAATATTAAATTCTTCTAAACGTTTTGATGCGAGAAACAAAAGTTGCTCTACAGGCTCATCAAATGAGATATCAATAAATCGCCCTTTTACTTTTTCCCATTCTTTTTTGTGAATCTTAGATAAACCTTTAGCGTACGATCCAAAATTTTGATGAAGTGTGGTAATTAGAATAATATTACTATTCGGATCATTTGTAAGTTCTGCAAGTTGTTGTATAAAATAAAGATCTCGTTCAGGATTATTTTTTGTAGCAAACTCTAAAAATTTACCAAACTCATCTACTATTAAAAAAAGCGTTTTTTGATGCTCTGCAAGTTCTAATCCTTTTTGCTTTATACTTTCTAATACTGTTTTTTCAGATGCAGATGATTCTAAGTTGAATTTTTCCTTTAAAGCTTCTGTGAAAGAAAAAGAACTTCCAACTAATTTTACAAATTCAAATTTCTGAATGCCATTAAACTGCCCGTTAAGAGGAGCAAAAAAAGTTCTATTCTCTACTAAGTTTTTTTCTAAAGCCCATAAAAAACTAGATTTACCTGTACCGTAAGAACCTATAATATTAAAAGAATGATAACCCGACTTGTAACCTTGTATAATTCTATCAAAAACCTCTAAAGCATTAGGGGTTGTTATATAATGAATGTCGTTTACGACATCTCTTTCTATATTAGTTGATGTAGTAAACCTAAGCATTATAATAATCTTTTAAAATCTGTAATTTATTTTGCTTTCCTTTAATCTGTAGTTGCTTTCTCCCTGCATCTTCTTTGTAAATAGCAAAAGGGTAATTATCGCAGATAGCAGCTATTTTTAGCTCAAGCCCTTCTGCATTACAGGCAAAAACATCCGCTACTTGCTCTTGTATATCGTCAAACAAAATGGAAACTTCATCTTTAAAGATATCTAGAATGGCATATAAAAATATTGCTTCAGGAATTTCTTCACGTTCTGTAACTTTTAATTGATATACATTTTCCGTAGAACCATCATCTATAACATCTATAATATTAAGATCTATAAAAATAGAAGATAACTCGTCTTCAAGATTTTTAACACTTGTGTTTTTAGATTTATAATACGTTTTCAAAAATACTTTAATATCATTATGAAGTGTATTTTCACTTCCACCACCATTAACTTTTTTTAAATATTTTAATAACTGAGCAGTTGTAAATTGAGAATTGATTTTACTTTTTCTAAAATCTTTAAAAACTAAAGGATATATAGAAGCTATTTCTGTTTTTAACAATTGATAATGCAATAACCACAATGTGCCTTCATATTCTAAAAAAGGGTCTACTCCTGTCCTCGGTTCAAAAAGGGTGTGAGAAAGTTCTGAAATTTTTTCTTCTTGGTCTTTTAGACCAAATGCTTTCATCCAAAAATTAATAGAGCTAACCATATTTTTACCAACACCGAGCGCAACCACAGCGTTAGGATCTGAAAAACTGTTTTCTTCTATAATAAAGTCATAGCCCTTTTTTAGCCAAAAATGCCTACAATGGAAAGTCTCGTGTCCTGAAAATTTAAGTGCTTCTTTCATTGAAATTTGAATTCTCCTTGTGTCATTTTTTTATTTCTCAAATAAGCCAATTTCTGCTTACAGTCGTCTAATATCATCTCTGGATTTTCTTCATCTAATAATGAAAAAACTACTTTATCTGTTAAAAAACGCTTTTCCATTTCTGAAATAGGAACGTCAAAAAATGTAGCGAAACTATCAAGTAAATCTCTTTTAGGAAGACGTTCTCCGCGTTCATATTTACCCATAGTAGATTGGTCTACATCTACTACTGCAGCTACTTTCCGTATAGGCAACTCATTTTCTTCACGTAGCATTCGTAAATATTCTCCTAATGTTTCCATTTAGGTATCGAGAATTTTAAATTAAAGACATTATTTGTCTTTACAAAAATAAGGTTATTTAGGATTGATTTCTGCTTTTTGAATATGAGTAATTAACATAATTATGTTTAGAAAAATAATTATTGCTTTTGTGAAGAAATGATTAATTGGTTTTTGTATTTTGGCTGTTAACTAGGTTATTCGCCATTAAACATTCTTATAATAAATATTTGTATAACTAAATATGTCATATGATTTAGATTTATATGAAAAAGGGAAAAACCTTCTTCATATAAAAAAATTCTTTTTACATCCTGAATTTTGGATAGACTCTAGAAATAAACTTCCAATAAATTTAATTTGGAAAAAAATCAAATTTTCTGAATTTAATAAAGGTAAAATACCAACTAATAAAGGATTATATGCATTTGTGCTTGAGCCCAAAGTTGAAAATTTTTTTGAGACGAATTATTTGTTTTATATAGGAAAAACAAACAGAACATTAAAAGTTCGATTTTCTGAGTACATTGCTGATAAAAAGGGAAAAGGAAAACCGAGACCCAAGGTATTTCAGATGATAAAGCAGTATGGAGATAATTTATATTTCTATTATTGCGAGATAAATAATTCAAGTGATGTTGATGTTTGTGAAGAGAATCTGTTAAATACTTTTATTCCTCATGTAAATACCTCTATACCCGACGCTAAAATTAAACCTGAATTAAAATACATTTATGAAAACTAACAAAATTAATTTACCCTGTCTTAGAGGTAAAATGGGTGATTGGATGTATTATGTAACATTATTAAAGTTTGATGACGTTGCTAAGAGAGTTTTTTTACCTGAAGAAATAGACAAAAAATATAAAACCAAAGAAGATTTAAAACTTGGAGATTGGATTCAGAGGGACTTAGAAGAAAAAAGAATAAATGATGTTGTACAGTATTTAAAAAAACAAGAACAACGTTTTTTTAATAGTCTTATCCTCGGAATGTATGATGGCAAGCCTAGTTATAGAGAAGTAGAGGTTAAGACTTCTTCATTATATGAAAATGAAGAAGATACAGAATACTTTTCGAAAACTTTTGGAATACTCACATTAAATGGTGATGAATCAATTTTTGCTATTGATGGTCAACATAGAGCAAGATCTATTCGAAAAGCTGTCATAGCGAACAAAGATATGGGAGAAGATGAAATTTGTGCCATTTTTGTAGCTCATAGACCTAGTGATGAAGGAAAATTAAGAACAAGAAGGCTTTTTTCGACACTTAATAGATATGCAAAACCAGTAAATCTTAAAGAAATAATAGCTTTAAGTGAAGACGATAATTGTGCTATTCTGACAAGAAGGTTAGTTGAAAAATATGAGAAATTCTCAGATAAGATATTGATAAATGGAAATAAGTCAATGAATAAAGATAACACAGATGCATTCACTAATATTATTCAACTTTATGATATAGTAACTATTTTATTGTGTAATGTCATGATAACAAGTGTCTTTAAAACTTCAGGAGAAGACAAAAAAGACTTTACTACAACTAGAGTTGATGATAAAGATTTAAATAAATTTTATAAAAAACTTACAGATATTTTTGACAAAACCTCTGAAACATTTATTGAATTAAAAAAGATGCTGGAATTAAATGAGTCAATAAATCGTAATGATCTTAAAACTAGTTTAATTTTTCGTCCTATTGGTCAAATGATATTTTTCAAAGTTTTAAAAGCAGGCATTACTACAGGAAAGTCTAAAGAAGTATTCAATTATTTCAAAAAAGCTGAATTCAACTTAGAATCTAAAGTTCTCAAAGAGGTTCTATGGGACAATGAAGCTAATATAATTATAACAACCACTGAACGTCAAAAATATGTTTATCATCTGATAATGGAAAAAATCGGAATTCCAATAAAGAGATCACCAAAAGATAAAGAAACATACAAGTCTTTCAATTTTACCTCAAGTGATATTTAAAATTATATAAATATACCCTGAAAGATAAATTAAAAATTATTGAAGTTAAATTTGGAGAACTTGCTGATATTTTTTGATATTAACTCAAGAACTTTGGATACTATCACTGTCTATCAAAAATTTTCTTTCTCATAAAAATAAGCATTCCCCTTTTTTATAAATTTCAGTTTTCCTGAAGTACGCAAATGCATTAAATCGCAAGATGATACTTTAAGTTCTTTCATCGTTTCCTTACTATTTAGATATTTGATCTTGTCTATTTCCGTAATATGTTTTTTAATCTCCTAAACTTTCTATAAGGTCTTTATCTCCAAAGTTAATAATAAACTCAGTATAGTAGCTGTCAAATATATCTTGTAAGTATTCAGAAACATCTTTACTATCAGTAGTTCCATTTTCTTCTTTTGAGATTTCAAATTTTCTGTTTTTAGTAATCGTATATAAAAATAGAGTATGGAAATAGACAGTAGATATGTATTTAGTTTCTTTAGCTTTTTTCTGCTCTTCGTTTATGTTTTTTGATTTTGCTTTAAAACGGGTAAGCACATTACTATCCATATTGATATAGATTTTTTCTAACTGTTCTCCTTGCGCTAAAGGATACATTACCATATTGGCATCTACTTCGTTGGGTAAAACAGCATTTACTTCATCCCAAGAAGCAGCTCCTTCAACTTTGTTTTTATAAATCAATTGATACTCAGGTAATCCAGGATTCTCAAAATCTTCTTCTTTTTTAGGAGATTTTTCTTTTTGCTGTTTTGGTTCTGCTACACGTATTAATAAGAGTTCTTCAAAAGAAGGGCCGTTACCACTTAGAGAAACTTTTACTTCTATTTCGTCTCCAACTAAAAGGTCTACTTTTCCTTCGGTGTTAAAATCAACCCTAATCGTACCCTTACTCGGACTACTTTTCTGTATATTAAATACTTCACTTATTTCAGTAGTAGTTCCTTTTTGGTCTCCTCCTTCTGCTTGATTTTTTGTATAGGTAACTAATGCAATTTCTAGTTCGCCCGGTTCGTCAGTTCTATGGAAGTAATTATCTTCTACATCTGTAGCAAATTGTATTTGTCGCTCGCCATTAAGCGGTAAACTTATAGCATTTGTATTTCCTTTTCCTTTAAGATTAAAGAAACTAGGAAAACGCTGAGGGGAAAAAGAAACCTCTTGTTTTGTTGAGTTACTGCTTTTATTCTTGTCTTTTTTGTTTTTAGCTGTGTCCGTTTTAAAATCGAGTTTAAAGGTTTGGCTTAACAATCGCATTAAATCGGGAGCCATTCCAATATCTTTTGTGAACGATTTTAGTAAATCGTTTGTGCTACCTGATTCAAAAGAAATAGAATTCTTGCGTTCTTGATTAAGTTCATATAATACACCACCTTTCTTTTTTAATTGTTTAGCAATAAAGTTGCGAAGTGCTTTAGTCTCTTTTCCATCTTTTAAGCGGTCTCTAGATGCCATAAAGAGTTCTTTTCTAAAGTCGTAATCTAAGTGTGTGCAATCTACGTGGATTAACAAATGATTTTTAAGCAAATTAAACTGTAAAGATCTTGTAATAAACTCGGTAGTATAATGTCCGTGTACTTGTCCATTCATAGAAAATAAAACAGACATATTGTTTTTAAAGTAACGCCTTCTGATAGCTTTCTTAGAGTCAGCAATACTGAAGTTTTTTACTTTATTTTTAAAGATATAACCCGTTACTATAAGCTTTGTGCCTGAAAAGAGATCATCAGTATATTCTTCAACAAACGTTTTTTGTAAATAGTCTTTTTCTTCTTCTTCGAGTCTTCTTTTCAATCCAAATAAATCAGTTTCTAAAACTTTATTATTAGGATATCTTTCTTTAGTGTCTTTTGTTAAAATAGGTAAAGCAGGTTCAAATAAATATTCTGTTAGATGTTGATTTAGTTCTTGAGCAAAACCATATCTATTACCAAATTGATAAGAGTATAGCTTTATAATAGTACCTGTGGTAAATTTTTTATTGTGTAGTTTTAGGTCTAGTGTGTCAATAATAAAGGATGGTATTTTATTACCAATTACTAAATATTCGTACCACGTATTTTTAATTATTTTTTTGTCTTCTTTGGTTAAAGGATGTTGCCTAACAAGTGTAAAACCAAAATCTCCTGTTCCATCGTAACGTTTAGAACCGATTAGTTGGTAGCCGTTTTTACCGCAAAAAACAATAGCACCACTACCACCCATATTATACTTTCCTTGTACAAATGGAATTTTATTTTTATTACCTTTCATAAGTGACAAAAAGGTTTTTTCAAACATTTCAGGAGGTTGTCCTTCTCCGTTGTCATAGATAATTACAGCAGTATCATCTGTAGGGCCATCAGCTATAATTTGTATTTCTTCAGCTTGCTTGCGCCGATTAGTTTTAATGTCCCAATAGTTGTTAGGATAAAACAATGACACAGCTTCATTCATTGATCTAGGAGCATTTTCTAACTCGGGATCAATACCTGTTTCGTAACATTTTTTCATTAATGTAGCATCTATCGAATTAGTCACTTTTTCAATAAGGGCTGCAATAGGGGATGATTGTTGATTTTCTATGATTCCATAATTACTTTCTATTCCCCCTAAAGGCTTCCAATTTTGATTATTAAATATGGACGAATTATTACTCACTATTTCAGAAATTTCATTTTCTGTTTTTGCTTCAAAAAGTTGTAAAAAGAGTTTCTTCATTATCTTTTGATTTTCTTCATTCAAACCACAATAATCGCTTATTAACAGATTTTATTACAAAAAACTTAAACTGTCGATTTAAAGAATCAAAATAATCATAAAATACTGATTGTTAGATTAAAAATTGTTTTTTTTAATAGTGTTTTCGATTTTATAAATACTCTTTAATTGAAATCACAATCGATGCTTAAACCTTTGAGCATTCACCCTACTCTATGACACTGTATTTTTAAATATTAAAATCTGAAATCACTGTATAGCACTATGTATTACTCCACAGCACTGTTTTATAGCTAAAACATGTGGGGCCACGCTAATAATCAAAGAGTTACGTTTTATCAACGTAGCTCTTTTTTGGTTTCTAGAAGAATTTGCCCGTTTTTCAAGTCTTTTTAAATGCTTTAATAACTTTTTTGAATTCGTTTTGGCAATTATTTAGGTAAAATAGGATACAATAAGGTGTTTTCTATTTATGCTATTTCCCCAAAACTCTCCGTAAAACCCCCTTCCGCCTCTCCAGCACTAAAGTGAATAAACTATCAGCTTGTGAGCCGTGGTTTTCAAATTTGATTTCTGCATAGACTTTTTTTCTTCTGAAGATATTCCAGGTTTTTTTTCCAGGTTTCCAGTAATAATTAGCTATTTCGGAGTAACCATGCTACTGATTTCAGTCAAACTGCGCCACTTAAAGAGGTATTGCAATTATAGTTAAAAATTAGGATTTATTGATTTTTTAGGGTCGCTTTTCTCAGTGGTCACCTTCCAGATTAATTCGGTTTGAAAGGTCAATTTGCCTCGACAAAATACATAGTTACTTCTCCTTTTCCCTTAACAGCTATTTTACCTCTGTGTTCAAATAAAAAATCAGGATCATTTTTTAATAAATTATATGTGGTTTCACTGATATTTACTTTTCCAACCTCTCCGTTACTTTCCATTCTTGAAGCTGTATTTACCGTATCCCCCCAAATATCATATTGGAATTTTTTAATTCCAACAATTCCAGCAACCACAGGGCCAGTATGTATACCCACTCGCATTTCGAATGAAGGTAATTTTAGTAAATCGTTTCTTTTTTTTCTTTTGATTATAAATTCTTGCATTTCCAAAGCAGCAAGAACCGTATTTTTTACTGAAAAGTCATAAGGTTTAGGGAGACCTCCAACTGCCATATAAGCGTCTCCTATGGTTTTAATCTTTTCTATTTTAAATTTTTCAATTATTCCATCAAATGCTTTAAAACATGAATTTAATTCAGTAACCAATTCTTTAGGGCTTAAAGTTTCTGATGTTTTCGTAAATCCCTTGAAATCCGTAAATAATATAGAAGTGAAATCAAAATTTTTGGCTTCAGCATATCCATTTTCTTTAAGTTCTTCCGCTATTTCTTCTGGTAAAATATTTAGTAATAAATTTTCTGAACGGTCTTTTTCTATTTGTAAAATAGCTTTTGATTTTCTTATATAATTTAATCTAGTAAGGGTACCTATAATTATCAATAATGCAAATACTCCAACCCCAGCAAAAATATTTTTTTGAGTTCTTCTTTTATGGATTTCTTTTTCTTTGGAAAGTGGAATGTCTAGTTTTGTTGATATAGTTTATTAAGTGATTTTTTAATAAATTACGCATTATGACCAGACGCAAAT
>CANLCT010000079.1 GCA_947489195.1 uncultured Aquimarina sp.
GGGGTTTTTATTTACATTAATTTACGAAAAAAACCTAGTATTTACAAGGGTTTTGAGTATTCTGAATGGGCCTATTATCCTAAATACAAATTCATCAAAGCATGCTTGAATATGTTTTTTACTTACATGAGTTGGTATGATACGCAGCCAAGATTTTACTTGTTGTTTAGCCAATATGTGGTTCAGAAAAGTTTCGCCCACCATTACTTTGTTTTTGAGTAATATCATACTTTTCTTTCAGAGGTTGATAACCTCTCCACTTATCAGTAAAAACTTTTTTTTTTAAAGAATATGCTGTTTGTATAAATTATCAAGTACGGAAATTTTTTTCTTTTTATTTATCAAAGCGGATATTATAAAATGGAAAATACCCATTAATAAAAACAATAAAATAATAGCGGCTGAGATATATGTATCTGTATAATTGGGAATGAATCTTAGTTTTTGATTTTTTAAAAATCCCCCCAAAGAATCAATAATAAAACCAGAAATCAAATACGCTAAAGATTCTGAAATTCCTACAAAAATTGATATATAGCCTAAGACTCTTCCTTGAATTTTTGAAGGAATTACAGTTTGAAAAAATGATTTTTTTATAATGCTGCTAAAATTAAATAGAAAAAGAACACACATACCGCCCAAAGCAATCGCGTATATGCTAAAATATATTGATGATATAATAAGAATTAGACTTATCATGAATCCCATCCTAATATTTAATCTAATAGGATTTAGTGTTTTACTAAGCCTGTTTTTTCCAATTGACACAAGGCCTGCTGACAGTCCACCTAAGCTTAAAAAGATAAATATAACACTAAGAGCATATTCATTTGAATAATCTAGAATTAAAGGAGTGAATAAAATATTTAACATTCCTATAATAAATGCAGTGAACATCGAATATAGTATAAGTCCTTTTAATTCTTTGTTTCTATTTATAAAATCACTGAAAATTTTAAAATCTACAAGTAAATTCAAAGCTTGATTTGATCTAGTAGTTGAAGGGAATTTTATCATTAAGAAGAAGGTTACTGGAATAATAAACGTTAAAAAATCTATTAGAAAAAAATTACCTAAACTTATTGTTTTATAAAAAATAGGGGCTGCAATTGGCACCCCTATCTCAATAACTTCATAAATTGAACTTATTAGACCATTGGTTCTAATTAGTTTTTCTTGAGGAACAATTTCTGGAATACATCTATTGAAACTTTTAAAAACAAAAGAAAAACATATAGAACTTATCATTGTAATTATAAAAATATACCATGGTAATAATGCATTAAAATAATACAGGATCATCAAAATTAAGCTACCTATACCAGCTATAAGCTGTCCGAAAAAAATTATTTTATTTTTATCCCACCGATCAACTATACTACTTATTAAAGGAGCAAGCAAAATCGATGGCGCCAGTGAAAAAAACCAAGTTAACGAATATAATGCGACACCTTTTTTGTCTAAGTCCAGTAACCATATTCCCAGTACAAAATCTGTTAGCCTAGTACCCATTAGAGATACTGATAGCAATAATATATATACATATATTTTTCTCATTCTTATCTATGTAATTATTTCTAAGAAAATAATTTTATGCTATTAGAGGTATGTTTAAAATCTTATTAAAATCATTTTTATTAATTTCTAGATTATAGGGTGTTTTTATATTAATATATATTCCTTTAGAACTACTGTAAGTAATGTTAATTATAAATGTTAAACTATAAAAGAAATCATTTGAAGCAGGATGGACAATTTCCAAACTTTGGTATAATTTATCGTCATTTTCAAAATCGTGATCTAAATGAAAACGTAATCTAAATGCTGGATTAGGAGGATCTAATTCATTGATTTCACAATATTCTCGCATCAAATTCAAATAATTCAACTTACCATATTTTATTAGTTCTAACCTTTCTTTAAAATGACTTAAAGATGTTCTTAAAGATGTTATTTCACTCACTTCTAAAAACATAGGAACTATATCATGTAAATCAGCAACTATTCCAAAATAGTTTTCTTCATTATTGAAATATCGTCCATGATTTGGAAAAACAAAAGGAATATTTTCTATACTATCTAATATCCCTGCAAAGTATTTCAAGCATACTAAATACCAAAAGAATTGAATATTCGTATCATCTAACTCGTAATGATTATGAATTATTTTAATCTCATCTTTATCGAAACTAAAATTATAATTATTCGCTTTTTTATCTTTTGAAAAACTCAGTCTTTTTTTTAGTTCTTCATCTGTTATTCTTATAGACTTTTTATATTTATCAATGAAATCTTGATAGAAACTATTTCCTTCTAATGTCATTTTTTTCTGATTCATTTCTTTATTATAATCATATAAAGTATTGAACTTAAAATTTTCTTTCACAGGAAATGTATTTTCTAAACACATCCCTAGACTCTTGTATATAATTTCTAAAGAGGTAAAATCAAAAATTAAATGATTCGCTACTAAACAGAGACTGTATTCAGATTTAAAATTTCGTAATAACAAAATTCTATAAGCTAGACTATCATCAATACTAAAAGCATTAAAAAAAGATTCGAGTATGAAATTCTTGGATGTTATAAAATCATCTGATTCAGATAATTCATATACGGGAATTGTTATTTCTTTATTAGGATCAAGAATAAGCTCCTTTATATTTTTATTCTTCTTATCAAAAATACTTCTGAAAATACTGTGCCTATTAATAAGCGATTTAAAGTTGCTATTAAATTGATCTTTATCAACATTATTTGGAAAAGGCAAATAAATACATAAATTATTGTTTTGAAAATTAGGAGTATAATTTAGTATGATCTCTTGAATAGGTGTCATTCTGTACTCTTTAAAAGAGACTATACTTTCATTAAATTGATGTAAGTATTTTTTTTCAAGAGAAAGCACTTTTTCTTGTACACTTAAATCCTTTGTTTGAATCTGATGATTTTGTGTGCTTTTAAAAATGAAATTAGATTTTATCCTAATGTTACAAGTTGAATCATCAGTTAGAACTTCATAGTCTGCGACCTCAATTTCAGCGATATCTGTTTCTGATTGGTTTTCTTTTTTACTTTCTAAAAACCCTTTAGCTGATTTGTAGCTAAAGATGTCTGATATAGTAATATCAATGTCTAGCTCTTCATTTATTTTTGAAACTACTCTTATAGCACTAATACTATCCCCTCCAAGCATAAAAAAGTCGTCTTGAATACCTACATTTTCTATGTTTAATACTTCTGCAATAATATTACAAATCGCGATTTCTTCTGGAGTAGATGGAGCTATATATCCTATACCTTCCGTTGATGTTTCAAAATCTGGTATAGGTAATGCTTTTTTATCAATTTTACCATTGGTTGTTAAAGGGAGTTCCTCTATTTCAATCCAAAACTCAGGAATCATATAATCAGGTAAAACTTTCTTTGAGTATTCTAAAATATCTTCGTTACTCGTATTACCTTTATCTGTATCTACAACAATATAGGCTACCAATCTTTTGTTTTTTGTGCGAGGATCCTCTAAAGCAACTACACAGCATTCTTTCAATAATTTATTTTTAATTAAGCTATTTTCTATTTCTCCTAATTCGATACGGTATCCTCGAATTTTAACTTGATCATCACCTCTTCCCAATATGGAAACATTACCATCAGCTAACCAACTAGCAAGATCTCCTGTTCGATATAATAGCTCAGATGGCTCAAAAGGATTAGGTATAAATTTAGATGTTGTAAGTGTTTTGTTATTTAAATATCCTTCGGATGGACTGTGTCCTCCAATATACAATTCGCCAGTAACACCTATTGGTACTAATTTCTGTTGTTCATCTAAAATGTAGAATCTTGAATTTTTTAGCGGCTTACCAATGGGGACTGCAAATAAATTATCTAAATCTTCATCATTCTTCGCTTCATAAAATGAGTTATCAATGGTGGTTTCTGTAGTACCGTAACAATTAAGAATACGCATTTCATCTCCAAAACGCTCTAATAGTAATTTAAAGTCTGAAGCCTTGCATAGGTCAGAACCTAAAATCAATAGTTTTAAAAATGATATCTTGTATGATTTTTTATAGATATGATCCATAAATGGAATGGCAAAACCAGGAGTAAGATCAATAAGATTAATAGATTCCGTAGTCATTAGATGGTAAACCTTATCAAAATCTAATCGCGTATCTTCTGGACACAAAACTAATTTTCCTCCAAAAAGAATACTTCTACACATGTCTGCAATAAATACATCAAAGGCAAAACTTGCCATTTGTAGTAAATTGGTAGTATGATCCAATTCAAATTCTTTTTGCCAACATATAACTACACTAAGTAGACTTCTGTGATTGACTTTTACTCCTTTGGGCTTGCCTGTAGATCCAGAAGTGTAGATAATATAAGCACTATCTGAAGGTGAAATTTTTGGAAATACTTCATCAATCGTTTTATCTGCAATACTATTATATGATTCTTTTAGGTTTAAAACCTTTATTCCTTTTTCATTCTTAATTATTCGATCTGTAATTAGTACATCTAATTGACTATCTGTTATGATATGATCAATTCTTTCTGATGGATAATTAGGGTCTATTGGCACATATGCTGCTCCTGATTTTAGCACAGCCAAAACGGTCACTACCATCTCCAAAGACTTAGGTAAACAAATACCAATAACACCTCTTGTTTTTATTCCTGAGTGGATCAAATAACGACCCAATTCATTAGATTTAGTATCTAAATCTTCGTAAGTAAGAGATTCATCATTATATACAAGTGCTATTTTATTGGGATTACAAAGGACTTGTTGTTTAAATAAATCAAGTATGGTTATATTTTCTGGAATTTTCTCCAAATTATTGGGGGTAAATTCCTTTAATATTTGCTCCTCTTCTATAGGATTAACAACTTTTATTTCTGAAATTTTTTGCTTAGGATTGATTATAATTGATTGAATAATTGCCATCAGGCTATCTGCAATCCTCTTAATACTTTCTTTTTTAAATAAATCACTACGGTACTCAATATCTACTGATAGTGAGTTATTAATTTTTTCGGTAAAATCAATTGATATATCGTATGCGGCATGAGTGGTTTTATGATTTTCTTGTAATAACTTTTGATTTCCCAAATTAATTGCATCTTGATGATCTTTCACAAGATTAATCATGGTTTGAAATAGAGGTGTAGTACTAAAATCTCTATCATGATCTACTGTATTTATTACCTTTTCAAAGGGTGCATCTTGATACTTGTAAGCTTCTAATGTATTAGATTTTACAATATTTAAGAATTCTACAAATGGCTGATCCTTAATTTGATTACGTAATACAATGGTATTAACAAAAAAGCCTATCAGGCTTTTAACCTGACTTATAGGCCTATTGGCAACAGGTGTACCTACAGCAATGTCTGATTGACCAGAATATTTATATAATAAGACTTTGTAAATACTCAATAAGGTTATAAATAGAGTGCCTTTATATTGCTTACTAATTTCTCTTAGCTGATCGGTAATTGTTTTAGGGATTTCAAAAGTATAATTTTCACCTAGTGTACTTCGCTCTAATGATCTTTGAAAATCTGTAGGCAAATTCAATAAAGGTATGCCTGTTAATTTATTTTTCCAGTATACTAATTTTTCTTCTAAAAGATCATCTTTTAATATATTTCTCTGCCAAATACTATAATCTTTGTATTGAACTTTGTGAGCAGGAATATCTATTTTTAAATCATTATAGAATAAAGTTAATTCATCAATGAAGATCGGAATAGACCATCCATCTGACGCGATATGATGCATCACGAAAATGATAATTTGATCACCTGATTCTAAGTTAATGATTTTAGTACGAATCATATAATCTGTACTCAAATCAAAAGCTTTATTGATGAATTCCAAAATTTCTGATTCTAAATTTTTTTCTTGTACACTTCTTACGGAGACTTTAAAATTAGTTTCTTCTTGTACGCTTTGATAACCAATACCAAATTGAGAATTGATTATTGTTCGTAATACCTCATGTCTTTTCAGGATTTTTTGTATTGCAAGTGTCAATTTATCAATATCAATAGTACCTTTCTTTATTCTGAAAACTCCTGGTATATGATATTCCAAACTTCCATTTAACTGATCAATAGCCCATAATCGTTCTTGCGAAAATGATAGTGGAATTTCCTCTAAGCCATGATCATCTATAGCTATCTTTATAAGTGACTTATGTGTTGTGTTTGATAATACTCCTGACACTGTTTTGTGTATTAATATATCCGATGCATTAATTTCAATGTCAAGTGATGTGGAAATTAAATGTGCTATCTGAACCGCTAGAATACTATCCCCTCCAAGCATAAAAAAGTCGTCTTGAATACCTACATTTTCTATGTTTAATACTTCTGCAATAATATTACAAATCGCGATTTCTTCTGGAGTAGATGGAGCTATATATCCTATACCTTCCGTTGATGTTTCAAAATCTGGTATAGGTAATGCTTTTTTATCAATTTTACCATTGGTTGTTAAAGGGAGTTCCTCTATTTCAATCCAAAACTCAGGAATCATATAATCAGGTAAAACTTTCTTTGAGTATTCTAAAATATCTTCGTTACTCGTATTACCTTTATCTGTATCTACAACAATATAGGCTACCAATCTTTTGTTTTTTGTGCGAGGATCCTCTAAAGCAACTACACAGCATTCTTTCAATAATTTATTTTTAATTAAGCTATTTTCTATTTCTCCTAATTCGATACGGTATCCTCGAATTTTAACTTGATCATCACCTCTTCCCAATATGGAAACATTACCATCAGCTAACCAACTAGCAAGATCTCCTGTTCGATATAATAGCTCAGATGGCTCAAAAGGATTAGGTATAAATTTAGATGTTGTAAGTGTTTTGTTATTTAAATATCCTTCGGATGGACTGTGTCCTCCAATATACAATTCGCCAGTAACACCTATTGGTACTAATTTCTGTTGTTCATCTAAAATGTAGAATCTTGAATTTTTTAGCGGCTTACCAATGGGGACTGCAAATAAATTATCTAAATCTTCATCATTCTTCGCTTCATAAAATGAGTTATCAATGGTGGTTTCTGTAGTACCGTAACAATTAAGAATACGCATTTCATCTCCAAAACGCTCTAATAGTAATTTAAAGTCTGAAGCCTTGCATAGGTCAGAACCTAAAATCAATAGTTTTAAAAATGATATCTTGTATGATTTTTTATAGATATGATCCATAAATGGAATGGCAAAACCAGGAGTAAGATCAATAAGATTAATAGATTCCGTAGTCATTAGATGGTAAACCTTATCAAAATCTAATCGCGTATCTTCTGGACACAAAACTAATTTTCCTCCAAAAAGAATACTTCTACACATGTCTGCAATAAATACATCAAAGGCAAAACTTGCCATTTGTAGTAAATTGGTAGTATGATCCAATTCAAATTCTTTTTGCCAACATATAACTACACTAAGTAGACTTCTGTGATTGACTTTTACTCCTTTGGGCTTGCCTGTAGATCCAGAAGTGTAGATAATATAAGCACTATCTGAAGGTGAAATTTTTGGAAATACTTCATCAATCGTTTTATCTGCAATACTATTATATGATTCTTTTAGGTTTAAAACCTTTATTCCTTTTTCATTCTTAATTATTCGATCTGTAATTAGTACATCTAATTGACTATCTGTTATGATATGATCAATTCTTTCTGATGGATAATTAGGGTCTATTGGCACATATGCTGCTCCTGATTTTAGCACAGCCAAAACGGTCACTACCATCTCCAAAGACTTAGGTAAACAAATACCAATAACACCTCTTGTTTTTATTCCTGAGTGGATCAAATAACGACCCAATTCATTAGATTTAGTATCTAAATCTTCGTAAGTAAGAGATTCATCATTATATACAAGTGCTATTTTATTGGGATTACAAAGGACTTGTTGTTTAAATAAATCAAGTATGGTTATATTTTCTGGAATTTTCTCCAAATTATTGGGGGTAAATTCCTTTAATATTTGCTCCTCTTCTATAGGATTAACAACTTTTATTTCTGAAATTTTTTGCTTAGGATTTTCAACAAGACTTTTTAAATAATCCTCAGTATACTGAAGGATTCTGC
The DNA here is from genome assembly GCA_947489195.1 of uncultured Aquimarina sp. Lineage (GTDB taxonomy): Bacteria > Bacteroidota > Bacteroidia > Flavobacteriales > Flavobacteriaceae > Aquimarina. The sequence continues at coordinate 8,131 of CANLCT010000079.1, forward strand.
AAGCATTTTTTTTACTAATGAAATTATTTTTCCCAGAAAAATCCAACTGAAAGTTTTCTAAATTCCTTTGGACGTTTAGCGTACCAGGAATGTTTGTTTTTTCATGAATTAATTTTACATTGACAAAATCATTTGAATGTTGTTCCTGTAGTTTGTAAAAATGAATATAGTTGAAGGCATACTGGTAAATATCATCCACTAAATTCAAAGAAGATTTAATCCTTCCATAAGGATACCCCTTGTAAGGTTCTATAGCCTTTTTTTTCTCAAAAATATCTAAAATATATTCGGATACTTTTTTGTTACTATCAATTGTAAATCTAAAAGGAATGGTATTAAGGTGTAATCCGAATATGTGTTCTCCTCCTTCTTCTATTAAACGATTGTTTTCAACTTTACCAATTACTAAATCATTTTTAGTTTGAAATTTAGAAAGAACCAAACCATATATCGACAAGAAAATAATATCACTTGGAACACCGAGTTTTAAACTTAAATCAAGTATTTGGCTACTTAAGTTTGATGATAATGTATAGTTGACTTTGAATTCATCACTAGAAAAAGAAGCTTCCTCTTTTTTATAGGTATGTAAATCAGCTTGATAATTGTCTAAATATTTTGTCCAAAATTCTTTGGTATCATAACGATTAATGGTCTCTATTTCTGATTGAATAAACTTAGCATAAGAAACTTTATTCTTGATTTCACTAGGGACTTGATCAAAATAGGATTCCACAAATTCAGAAATTAATGAAGCAATGCTCCACCCATCTGTTATCGAATGATGAAATGAAAAGATAAGAGTGAATTTCTGTTGTTTACGATCTGGAGCAATGAATAATTTGAATAAACCTGAAATATCTATTTCAAAATCATTACTTTTTTCCATTTCCACAAATTCCTCAATATCAATCTCAGCATCCAAAAGTTTAATTTTTGAACTTACTGGATACGATTTACTAATTATATTAACATAACCTGTATCATGAATTTCAAAAGAAGCACGAAGTTGTTCGTGTTGATCAATAAATTTTTGCCAAATAGCTGAAAATTTTTCTAAATCAAACTCCTTGAAAAATTCATATACAAAAACATCATGATATACGTCTTTATTTATGTTCTTAAACGACTCTATTAACATTCCTGTTTGTAAATAACTTGCAGGATAGATATCTTCTACATCATTATTTCTAGATGTTAAAATTTCATTTTTAATTTCTGGTTCAATTAATGAAAAAGGGATATATATATTTTTATAAACAACAGAATTATAAGTAGTATTTTTTAAGATGTTTTGGATGTTTTTGAATTCAAGAATATCTTTTACAGAAACATCAAATCCTTTTTTTCTCATTTGCGAGACTAAACGAATGCTTAATATTGAATCTCCTCCAACCGAATAAAAATCGTCAGTTACACCTATTTTATTTACTCCTAATATATCTTTCCACAACTCACATATCTGGATTTCTTCAACTGTTGATGGCGCTACATATTCATTAGCTAATTCCAAGTCAGGTTTTGGAAGTGACTTCCTATCCAATTTTCCATTATTGGTTGTAGGTAACTCCTCTAAAGGAATTAGAAATTTAGGAAGCATATAACCAGGTAACGTGGTTGATAATTTGTTCAATATTTCATCCCGATAATTTAGAAATAATTTAGTGTCTGGCACATAATAAGCAAGTATATGTTGACTTAATTTTGAAGTATTATTTCGTTTACTTACAATTACACAACTTTGTTTAACACCGTCTATTTTGTTTAAAGATTCTTGTATTTCTTTTAATTCTATCCTATGACCATTAACTTTAATTTGATGATCATTTCTTCCTATATATTCGATATTACCATTTTTAGTATAACGAACTACATCACCTGTCTTATATAGTCTATCGTAATCTTTTGAAGAATTAAAAGGGTTTTTTGTAAAACTTTTTCGAGTTAACTCAGATTTATTAAGATAGCCTTTTGCTAAACCAACTCCACTAATAAATAGTTCTCCTTTTACTCCAATAGGAACAGGTTGAAAGTCTTTATCCAATATATATGTTTTTATATTTTGAATAGGTTTACCTATATATACTTTAGCATTTGGCTTTGTTTCATAATAAGTGACATCAATCGATGCTTCTGTTGGACCATAAAGATTGTGTAGTTTAAAATTCGGATTTGATGCATTTTCGTAGGATTCATTTACAATACTTTTCAAAAGTTCCTCGCCACTACAAAATATTTGTGTAACAGAATTATGAAAAAATTGATTAGTATCAATCAAGTAGTTGTTGTAAGCATCAAGCATGCTGGGCACAAAGTGAAGAGTAGTTATCTTTTCCCTTTCTATTAACTCTTGCAAATAAATATTGTCCTTATGTCCTTCAGGTTTAGCAATTATTATTTTAGCACCATACCAATTACCCCATAATAATTCCCAAACAGAAACATCAAAAACATACGGTGTCTTGTGTAATACAGCATCTTTTTTATCTAAAGGGTACATCGATTGCATCCACTCAATTCTATTAATAATACCTGAATGATTTAGCATAACTCCCTTTGGGAAACCTGTTGTTCCTGAGGTATATATTATGTAGGCAAGATCATCTGGTTTAGAAAAATTTGGAAGATCAGAGGTATCGTTATGTATATAAAAATCTGCATCTAAATCCACGAAAAGTAATTCCGCATTTGTAGATGCTACATGTTTTTGATCAATATATTTTAAACTACAAATTAATTTAGCATTGGTGTCGCTTAATATATAATCTACTCTTTCTTTAGGATAAGAAGGATCTATAGGTACGTAAGCACCTCCGGATTTTAAGATAGCTAAGACAGATATGATCATTTCTAAGCTTCTATCTTGATATAATGCTACTAAAGTATTTGATTGAAAGAGATCTCCAGTCGATTTTTGATATGATGATCTTATATACCGAGCAAGTTGATTACTTTTTTCATTTAATTCTCGGTATGACATTTCTTTTCCTTCAAAAACTAATGCCGTGGCATATGGACTTTTATGTACTTGATTGTAAAACTTCTCCGGTATTGTTAAGTTGTTTGAAAATGTTACTTCAGTAGAATTCCATTCTTGAATGATTCTATTGTAATCTGAAGCATTCAAAATGGAATTATTTTTTAGGGAGGGTTTATTTTCTGATAATATAAGATCAATCGTATTTTTAAAAGAATCAATAAATGCTGAAATCAAATAATCATCAAAGAGAAATTTTCGATACTCGAATCTAAACTTTATATCTTTAGATGAATATTCATCAAAAAGTAAAGTAAATTCACTAATTATATCTTCTCCCCAAGGAATGTTAATAGATTCCGTTTCCAGTCCTTTTAATTTAAATGAGGTCTCATTTAAAGTTGTTTGAGATATACCTACATTAAGCGGATTAGAAATATCATTACCAGATTGTCTCTGATCATTGATGATATTAGAAGTAGGATATACTTGAAAAGGTTTTACAGCTTTACGCTGTTCATTCAAAGATACAATTAAATCAAAAATATTTTCGACTTCTTCGAAATTAAATAATAAGGGAATATTATTAACAAAACAGCCTTCAACATTTTTAAAGCTTTTTGGCCTTGCATCAACAGGATAGCTTATTGCAAATTTTGTTTGATTAGAATACTTATATAAAACATAACCATAAACTGCTGAAATAATGATAAAAGTAGTTGTCCTATTTTCTCTAGCAAATTTTCTTAGAAGTTTTAACTTACTTGAAGGTATATCAAAATAAATAAAGCCCCCCTTTTTGTTATTCAATACTTCTTCAGAAATATTAATATTGCTTTTATAAGGGAAATCTATTTGTAAAGGTCTTTTATCTATATAATTTATCCAAAATTCTCTTGCCGTATCATTAAAATCTTTATTTAATAATTGTGTTTCTTTTTCTATAGCTTGTTTAAAGTATTTACTAACTATAATTTCTTCTTCTAATCTATTGTTACGTATAGCATTATAATCATGATTGATTTGTTTTAAAATTTCTAAACCAAAGATTCCATCAGAAACTATGTGATGAACTTGTAGAATAAAAACATAATCATTTGGTTTATCAGTAGTAATAAGAACAATCCTAAGACATTTTTTTGTGATGTCAAAAGGACGGTTTACTATTTTTTTTATTTGTTTATCTAGAGATTGATGCGAATTAAAAATAGTTTCTTCGTAAAAATCATCTATAATAAAATTCCCTTTATAACATCGTAACAAATCCTTATTATATATCGCTTTAAAAATATCGTGCCTAGTAACAAAACGTTCACATGCCAGTTTTAAAGCTTTTTTATCTAAAATGCCTCGCAACCTATAAATAAATGAGACATTATATGAGCTCTGGGTTGGGTTTAAACTCCATTCGTAAAAAAATTTTCTCTGATACTTAGATATTGGTAAATAGTCGGCCATAAAATACTTAAGTGTTTTTTTTCTAACCTTTGTCTCTCTAATAAAAAAAAACTTACATCGAAACTTATGCTTCAAGAATACAATTTATAATAGCATAGGGAAAATTTGGTTTTATTTGTTATGCCAAAAAAATTCAATTCTGATAACAAAAAGTTAGAATGTAATAGAAAGTTTTCGATAAAATACCACTAATCCTCTATCCTGCTTTTATATATTTATATGCTTATCCTTATTAGCGCCTAATTTTGTAATTTACAACTAACTTAAGAGCGATAAAAATGTGAATATTAGATTTTTATAAAGAATATCCAGATGAGTTAAGTTGTAAACTTAAATTTAAAGAGATTCGAGATCAAGAAGGTATTACCTGTAAGAAATGTGGAGGCTTAGATCATTATTGGAAGAAGGATAAATGGAGTTACGAATGTAAAAAGTGTAAATTTAG
>CANLCT010000080.1 GCA_947489195.1 uncultured Aquimarina sp.
AATTTGCGTCTGGTCATAATGCGTAATTTATTAAAAAATCACTTAATAAACTATATCAACAAAACTAGACATTCCACCTTGCTACATCTAACTCATATTTATTAGGAACTTGAAGAGCTTTTACGGCCGAGCATCTCCTATTACCATCTTTAACAATATATTTGCCTTTTTCTTCAAATACCCATAAAGGTCTATCAACATAAAACTCTCCAGCAGTTGAAATTGCTTCAGCTATTTCTTTAGCTGCTTCTGAAAAAAGTAAATATTCAATTATATCACTTTCTTTTTTGCTACCAGTATAGAGTTCTGCAAATCTTGGGTTATTATTGTCTAAGATTAAATCGTCTAACTTAACGTTTCTTAAAGTGTATTTTTTACTCATAAAAGATAGTGCTTTTTTATATTCACTAATATTATGAATCTACACCGTTTTATTTGTAACTTATTGATATATAATGCACTTAAAATAAAAAGAAGGGTTATTTCTGTTACAAAATCTGTTACAAATAAGAATATTTATAAAATAAAAAAAGAGCTAACTCATTATTAGTAAATGAATTAACTCTTTTTGTTTGTGACCTCGGCAGGATTCAAACCTGCAACCTCTTGAGCCGTAATCAAGTGCACTATTCAGTTATGCTACGAGGCCTGTTTTGGTGGGTGCAAATATAGTTTCTTTTTTTAGTTCTACAAAACAATTTTTGTGCATATTTTTACAAAAAAATAAAATACTAATATGAATTTAGAAACATACATCCGTGATATTCCTAATTTTCCTAAGCAAGGAATTGTTTTTAAGGATATTACTCCAATGTTAGGCAACCCCAAAGCTTTTAGTCATTGTGCAGAAAGTTTATTGAAAATGATAACACAGCCGATAGATAAAGTGGTCTGCATAGATGCAAGGGGGTTCTTTTTTGGAGGTTTGTTGGCAGAAAAGCTACAAGCAGGTTTAGTTCCAGTACGTAAAAAAGGAAAATTACCTAGTGCTACTATTGAAGAGGCTTATGCGTTGGAGTATGGGGATGATACATTGCAAATTCATATTGATGGTATTAATAAAGGAGATAAAGTATTAATACATGATGATGTTTTAGCAACAGGAGGCACGGCAAAGGCAGTATGTAATTTGGTAGAACGCCTAGGGGGTGAAATTGTACAGTGTAATTTTATTATCGAACTTGGTTTTTTAAAAGGAGCAGAAAAATTAAATGTGCCTGTTAAAAGTTTAATTACCTACTGATTGATTGCCTTTTTAGTAATAAAAGCTCTCCATCCTATAATAGCTAATTGAAATTTCGAAGCTTTAGTAAGGTCTAATTGACGTTTGCTAAAGCTAGGGAGAAGGAGTTTGTTAATTTTTGCAAGGAATTGATACATGATCTTTTTTTTGCAAAATTATAAAATAAACCTAAATTTCTTACAAAAGTAGTCTATGATTTGTGGTCGTGGCTTATTTATAAAATAGTTTGCTTTTGTGTTTAAAGACTTTTAAAATGAGTTCGTGGTTCTTATTTCTGAAATTTGAGGTGAAGTTTTTATCAGTTAACATACAGAAATATATAAAAGTGAGTACTTGATCAGTGGGGATATTATAGGTGTTTAAAAAAAAATCTTTCTTATAAAAATAAATAACGTCTTCGGCTAATTTAGTATCGGCATCCCATTTCCGTTTTCCTTTAAGGCGTTTGTAGTAACCGTTAATATGCTTTTGTAAAGCTTCTAGGTTTATTGATAAACCGTAATTAAATGTTTCGAGTAGTGTTGGTATCTGCTCTTGAGGGATGCCTTCATATACAGGTAAACCAATATCTTTAGCGGTTCTTTGTTTTTGATAAGGTATTTTTGAAATGTCTTTTTCTAAGTTGCCAGAAAGATTGTGTGAACCTATAGTAACTTCTTTTAGTTCAGTAACGCGTTCTTTTAGTTTTACTGTAATATAATTTTGATGGTAAATAGAATCGTTAATAACTAGCAGTTTGTTTTTATAACTAATACCATTAAAAATTAAAGAATCGTTTTGGTGTACTAAAATTTCAAATTGGCCATTGTTATCAGTTATTGTGTTTTTTGAGCTGTTTTTGTTAATAATATGAATCCCCGAAACATTAAATTGAGCATTCGTAATTCGACCAGTTAAAACTTTTGCTTTATTTGAGGGTTGAGCCCAACCTTGTGAAAAGATTAAAAATAGAAATGGTAGCATATATTTAAAAAATTGATACGCTACCATTGTGTTGTGAATTTTTATTTTTTTGTGGTTGCTATTATAGCGCCATCCTTAGCTTTTTTTCCATAAATGCTAATTGCGGTAGCAGGTTTTAAATTATCAACTTCGTCTAGTTGATCCGATTTGGCAAGTTTATTTAAAGTTCTAAAATCAGTTTCTTTACCGTCAATAATTATGAGCTTATTGATATTTGGGTTGTTTATAAAATTATATTTAGGTAGTGAATTCCTTGATTTTTTTTGTGATTTCGTATAATTAGATTGTTTATCGTCTTCTTCATTTTTATGAATAAAACCATTAGCAAATTCTTCAAAATTAAATTCGGCATTGTTTAGTAGGTCTCTCAATTGATCACTACTAAAAGAGAAAGAGAATGGGTGTTCCGATAAAAAGTTATCAAATGATTCGTTAGCTTTTTCAAATTCGCTCATAATAGCACTTATTCTATCCGATTGTAAATTAGTTTTAGTGGTTATGAAAAGCGAACCATTTTTACTACCTAATTCTAAATCAGCAATAGGAACATTTGATGACATGGCATAACGGCTTTTTTGATTTTCTTTTTGGAGTAAAATTTTAATGCCAGTAATTTCATCCTGCTCATTGTAATTTACCTCAGAAATATCAAGTTTTATCTCATGTTCTTTAAAATAAGCAATTAAATCTTCAAATTGCTTTTCGGTCGTATTTTTAGAAATAACCCCAGTAACTTCATCTAAAGCAACTTGAGTAAAATTAGTATTGTTAATTAATTCTGGATTAGCATAACTACTGTAAAAAGCACAGGTGCTAAAAATTAATAGGCATAATCGTTTCATGGTTCAGTAATTTTTTGTTCTGTAATTTATATACGAATAAGTAGAAAACGTGTGACAATTTTTTTAGCAAAATTTATTCGTATTTGCTTCTGTGTCTTTTTAGTAAAACTATTTTTATATTAAAATGAGTACTAAAAATTTCATTATTCAATATAAGATTTGAAGGAGTTTACTTTGTGCTTATTGGTTAGGTCTGGGTATATTTTTTCTATATTTGTGTCTTCTAAATATAGAATTTATGAGTGTTTTTTACATTATTGTTGGGCTAGTTTTGTTGGTAATAGGAGGGGAATTCCTGGTGCGTTCATCAGTAGCATTATCTTTTAAATTCAATATATCTAAAATGGTTATTGGGCTTACAGTAGTTTCATTTGCTACATCGGCACCAGAGTTATTGGTAAGTTTACAAGCGGCAATGGATGGATATTCATCCATATCATTAGGAAATGTAATTGGTTCAAACATAGCTAATATTGGGTTAGTTTTGGGTATTACAGCAATTTTAGGTTCGTTGTATGTAGAGCGTGATTTTTTTACTATGCACTGGCCATCAATGATGGTTTTTTCGATTTTGCTATATGTATTTTTAGTTAATGATAATGTATTGTCTTTTTATGAAGGTGTTATACTCTTGCTGTCAATTATAGTTTTTTTAGTGGTTTTAATAAGGAGTGCTAAAAGGACTTCTTTAAAAGGAAAAGAGCTGGTAAGTGATGAGGTAGATGAAAATTTAGAGAGTGTTTCGTTTTTTAAAATAACATTATGGTTATTAATAGGTGCGGCAGCACTGTATTTTGGGTCCGAATTATTGGTTAAAGGAGCTGTCGATTTAGCAACTCAAATGGGAGTTAGTGAGCGTGTTATTGCTGTTACAATGATAGCTATAGGAACCAGTGTACCAGAATTAGCAGCTTCAGTTATAGCAGTAATGAAACAAGAAAAATCAATATCAATCGGTAACTTAATAGGGTCAAATATTTTTAATATCGGTTCAGTATTAGGAATTACCGCTTTAGTACAACCAATAAAAGTAGAAAGTATGCAAATTGTAACTAACGATATTTTTTGGATGTTAGGTTTTGCAGCGATTCTTCTGCCAATTACATTACTTCCTAAAAGGAATGAAATTAATAGGTTAAAAGGAGGAATAATCTTTTTAGGGTATATTACATTTATAGCCTTAACCTTTTTGGCATAATTCTTATCCGCTTTGAACATTTTGGTTTTAAGGCAACGTAATGAATAAGTTTTCCATAATATAAATAGGCTTTAGACTTGTATTGATGGATTATGAGTATATTATACTATTATAAATAGTGTGTATGCTTGTGGATTTTAAGTTGATATTTATTATTTTATTTTTTTCTTTGAGTACTTGTTTTGCTCAAGGCTGGAAAGTGGTTGATGAGAAAAAAGGAGTGCTTGTTGAAAAAAGTAATAAAACTAAAAATGATACATATCATTTTAGAGCAACAACTAAAGTAAAGGCTCCGATAGCTGTATTGGAGAAATTATTAGAAAATATTCCTAATTATCCAAACTGGTTGTATAAATATGAGCTTGCAGAAGTGTTAGAAAATTTGGAAGACACCTATGTTTTTAGGGCAAAAATACTAGCACCATTCCCATTAAGAAATCGAAAAATTCAAGTTGAATTAACTAAGAAAAAGTCGGAAGGTTATGTAAATTATCAAATGCAGGGAGTTCGAGTTACAGATAAACAGTTTTGTGTAACATGTGAAGAAGTAATTGGAATCTCAGGTAGTTGGGAATTAAAAAAAATAACACCTCAATTAACAGAAGTAAGAAATACAACTAAGGTAATGGTGAATTTGCCTTTACCTAAGAGTTTACTTTATCCATTGTTTTATCGTGCACCTCAGAAAAGTTTTGTAAAGCTTTTAGAAATGTATCAGTAAAAAAAGGCCTTCAAATAAATGAAAGCCTTTTTAATATATGGATTATCCGTACTGATTAAACTTTAGCAGTTTTAACAGTTTTGATAATACGTGCAGCAATTTTGTATGGGTCTCCGTTTGAAGATGGACGACGATCTTCTAACCATCCTTTCCATCCTTTTTCCACAGTAATAATTGGAATACGGATAGAAGCTCCACGGTCAGATACTCCATAACTGAAATCAGTAATAGCAGCAGTTTCGTGCTTACCAGTTAAGCGTTGGTCATTGTATGCTCCATAAACTTCGATGTGTTCTTTTACAAATGGACGGAAAGCCTCACAAATAGTTTCGTAAGTTTCTTTAGATCCACAAGTTCTTAACGTAGTGTTAGAGAAGTTAGCGTGCATACCAGAACCATTCCAGTCAGTATCACCAAGTGGCTTAGGGTGCCATATAACTTGTAAACCGTAAGATTCACCAATACGCTCTAATAAGTAACGACAAACCCAGATTTCATCCCCAGCTAACTTAGCTCCTTGTGCAAAACATTGGAATTCCCATTGTCCAGCAGCAACCTCTGCGTTAATACCTTCAACATTTAATCCAGCTTCTAAACAAACATCTAAGTGCTCTTCAACCATATCACGTGCAAATGCATTTTTAGCACCTACTGAACAGTAAAACTGCCCTTGTGGAGTTTGGTCTCTAGGGAAACCAATAGGTAAATTAGTTTCTACATCATATAAGAAGTACTCTTGCTCAAATCCAAACCAGAAATCATTATCATCATCTTCAATAGTAGCACGTGCATTGTCAACATGTGGAGTACCATCAGCATTTAAAACTTCAGTCATAACTAAATACCCGCCTTTACGTTGTGGATCAGGATAAATAGCAACTGGCTTTAATAAACAGTCAGAATTTCCACCTTCTGCTTGGTTAGTAGAACTTCCGTCAAAAGACCACATTGGGCAATCTTCTAATTTTCCGCTAAAGTCATCAACAACTTTAGTTTTACTTCTCATACTAGCAGTTGGCTTTGTACCATCTAGCCAGATATACTCTAATTTAGCTTTACTCATAATAGTATATAAAACAATTAAACTTTACTCTTGGAGCGCAAATATAGAAATATTTACGTATTACTACTTAATTTTTATTATTCAAATTAAGTAAGCCATTTATTTTTTTAATAATCACAATAAAAAGCAAGTCTTTTTGCTAAATGTTAATTTTTTTTTCAAAAATTGATTTGTCCATTTATTCATTTTTAATGACTTATAGCATTTTTTATATCGAGAAGTATTTTTTAAATAATGATCCAAGTTAATTTGATTTTTATTTATTGCATCAACATATAATACATTTATTGTTTTTACACATTTCTGTATTATAGTATCTTTGCAAACCAATACCTGTTTTATGAGTCAAGAAGTTAGTAAAAGATACGCGCAACGAGGTGTTTCTGCCTCTAAAGAAGATGTGCATAGTGCAATAAAAAACATTGATAAAGGGCTGTTTCCTAAAGCCTTTTGTAAAATTGTACCTGATTATTTAACAGGTAGTGATGATCATTGTTTGATTATGCATGCCGATGGAGCTGGAACAAAATCATCATTGGCTTATATGTATTGGAAACAAACAGGCGATATTTCTGTTTGGAAGGGAATTGCACAGGATGCGTTAATTATGAATATCGACGATTTATTGTGTGTAGGTGCTATCGATAATATCATGTTGTCTTCTACCATTGGTCGAAATAAAAATTTAATTCCAGGTGAAGTTATTTCGGCTATTATTAATGGGACCGAAGAACTGCTTACAGATTTGAAAAAACATGGCGTAACTATTCACTCTACAGGCGGAGAAACTGCAGATGTAGGTGATTTAGTGCGAACTATTATTGTTGATTCAACGGTTACTGCTCGTATGAAGCGAGCTGAGGTTATTGATAATGCAAATATCCAACCAGGTGATGTTATTGTTGGCTTGGAATCTTTTGGTCAAGCGACTTATGAGAGTGAATATAATGGCGGAATGGGAAGTAACGGATTAACATCTGCACGCCATGATGTATTTGATAAAGAATTGGCTTCAAAATTCCCTGAAAGTTTTGATGCTGCTGTGCCCGAAGAATTAGTGTATTCTGGAAAAACAAAATTAACCGATATGGTTGAAGGGGCTCCAATTGATGCAGGTAAATTAGTGCTTTCGCCTACGCGAACTTATGCGCCAATTATTAAGCAAATTTTAGAAAAATACAATAGTAGCGATGTACATGGAATGGTACATTGTAGCGGAGGTGCGCAAACTAAAATCCTTCATTTTGTAGATCAACATCATATTATAAAGGATAATCTTTTTGATGTACCACCTCTATTTAAATTGATTCAAGAAAATTCGGGAACCGATTGGAAAGAAATGTATCAGGTATTCAATATGGGGCATCGTATGGAATTATATGTAAATCCAGCTGTAGCTGAAGATATCATAGCCATTTCAAAAAGTTTTAATGTAAACGCGCAAATAGTAGGTCGTGTTGAAGCTTCTGAAACTAAAAAATTAACGATCAAGAGTACTTATGGTACTTATGAGTATAATTAGAGTAAGTATCTAAACATAAAAATTAAGGTTGCTTTTTTGTACAAAGAGTAGCCTTTTTTGTTTTTTGTCACTGTATAGAAACTAGAAAAAAATAAAATTAGAATTCATTTCAACATCGATTTAAAATAGACTCGCAAACATGTGTGTTTATTTTTTTATGCTATTTACGTTTCTTAACGTAATTTTGAGTAATGAGATTTGTAAAGTGTATAAAATATTTAGCTCCGATATTACTTATAGTAAGTTGTAAAAAGAAACAAGAATTTACTTTAATTTCCGAAAAGGAGGAAGTTTATCTGCCGCTTCCAAAAATAATAATAGAGCCTATAGATAATCAAACCACAAAAGAAAAAATAGCCTTAGGAAAATTATTGTTTTTTGATCCTATTCTTTCGGGAGAAAGGAATGTAGCATGTGCTACATGTCACCACCCTAAAAATGGGTATGCCGAATTTAGAGATCTTTCGATTGGAGTAAATGGTAAAGGTTTTGGAGCACATCGAAAAATGATTAAAATGGATAGTATGCTGCCGTTTGTAAAAAGAAATGCACATACTATTTTAAATACGGCTTTTAATGGTATTACTGTTGAAGGAACTATGGTGTCCAAAAAAGCTCCCATGTTTTGGGATAACAGGGTGGAAAGTTTGGAAACCCAAGCACTAGAGCCTATAAAATCATTAGAAGAAATGCGTGGATTCAGAATAGTAGAAAAAGTTATTTTAGATTCGATTGTTTTAAGATTAAATGAAAATAAACGATATAAAGAGTTATTTAAAAATGTTTTTGAGGTTGAAGAAATTGAAGCCATTCATTTAGGGAAAGCTATAGCTTCTTTTGAGCGCAGTTTAATTACACCAAACTCTCGTTTTGATCAATTTTTGAGAGGTGATGATAATGTGCTTTCTATTTCTGAAAAGGAAGGTTTTGAAACTTTTAAAAGGGTAGGTTGTGCCAATTGTCATAGCGGGCCCATGTTTTCCGATTACAAATTACACACTTTAGGAATGGTTGAAAATGAAAAGTTAGCCGCACCAGATAAAGGAGCAAATGATCAGTTTCAATTTAGAACGCCAACATTAAGGAATTTACAATTTACTGCGCCCTACATGCATAATGGTAAGTTTAATAGTATAAAAAGAGTGTTGGAGTTTTATGAAGAAATTGCAGGTAAAAAAATAAAAAACCCCAATGTAGCGATTAAGGATTTAGATACTTTAATTAAAAAAGTAACCATTACCGCAAAGGATATTAATTTAATTGAGTCTTTTTTGAATTCATTAAATGATGATGATTTTGATAAAGTAGTACCAGAATCTGTACCTTCAAAATTACCAGTGGGAGGTGATATTTAGATAAGAATCCAAACGAGAGTTCGATATAAGAAAAGATATCCATTCGATTGAAATTTTGTAAGAATTTTATATCGAAAACCCTTTTATTTGACAGTATCAAAATTGCTCTTCTAGATATAATTTTCTATCGAAAATAACTCGAATTGACAATTTTGATAGTTGAATAAAATTAAGGATACTGTCGCTTACCAATCAATAGGAAAATAATCTTTTAAGAATTTACCGCACCAATGTTTTCCTGTATTAATTCCGTCAATTAAAGGATCCATTACTCTGGCCGCTCCATCAACAATATCTAGTGGAGGTTGAAAGTCGTGAATTTCTACTTTCTTTTTTGATAATTCAGCAGGGTCCTCATCGGTTACCCAACCCGTATCCACAGCATTCATATAAATACCCGATTTGGCAAAAGTAGCTGCTGCAGTATGTGTCAACATATTTAAAGCGGCCTTTGCCATATTGGTATGGGGGTGTCGATCTTCTTTTTTAAAGCGATGGAACTTTCCTTCCATAGCCGAAACATTAATAATATGTTTTTTTCCTGTGTTTTCTTTTTTCATCAAATTTGATAAACGATTACATAAAACAAAAGGAGCTACTGAATTTACCAATTGTACTTCGACCATTTCTGTCGTTTCAATTTGGCCTAATGTCAATCGCCAACTATTGGTTTTTCGTAAATCCACCTGTTGTAAATCGGCATCTAATTCCCCTTCAGGGAAAACTTCTGCTGCTTGTAATGAATTATCAAAACTATAAGGTATTTGCGAAAGCGCTGCAGAGGAACGTAAACCAATGGCAGGTTCGGGACCATGCCAGGTTACAGGCATGTTTTTGTTTGCCGCAATACTGGTGCTCACATCAGCTAATTCCTGCAAACAGTTCACATGATTATTTAATAATAGTTGCGCTTTTTTTGGTAACTGCTCAATGGGTAATTTTTCATTTTCCATTAAATGAAAATAAAACCCAGAGGGCCTGCGTACTGTTTGAGCGGCATTATTAATTAAAATATCCAAACGATCGTATTTTTGTTCTATATAATTGCAAAAAATCTCTACACTTGGAATATGTCTTAAATCGAGTCCATGAATGTGTAAACGATCAGACCAATTGTTATAATCGGATTCTTTAGCAAAACGAATGGCCGAATCGGCAGGAAATCTAGTCGTTGCAATCACGGTGGCACCAGAACGTAACAGCATAAGGCAAATATGATAGCCTATTTTGAGGCGTGAACCTGTTATTACAGCAACCAGATCTGTTAAATCGGTTGTTTGGAAACGTTTCATGTAATTTAAATCTCCGCATTCGATACACATAGTATCATAAAAATGATGCAGTTTTGTATATACTTTTTTACAGACATAACAATTTCTTGGAGATTCTAATTCTGGCGTTTCTTTAGTTATTTCTTTTGGTGCTAATAGTTTAGGAGCTTCAAAAATAGTAGCTTCTCTGGCAGATCGTATGCCGGTTTCTTTACGGGCGTGCTTATCACGCGCAATCATTTTTCGCTTTGCTGCCTTTTTAGCATCTTTTCTGCGACGCTGAAATTCGTCACGATTTGGTCTCGAAAGCGCTCCGGTTACTTTTAATAATTCAATTCTTTGTTCTTCCTGTAAATCAAATAGTTGATTGGTATCATTGAGTAATTTTTGAAGTGTTTTAATACAAGATTCAATTTCTTGATTAGGGGAGTTTTTACTCATAAAATGATAGTACTAAACGTGTGTTTTGTTTTAATCCATATTATGGAATTTACCTTATCAATGATTAATTCGAGAAGGTTTCTTTTGATTTTAACCTAAAATATGCAATAGAAAATCTAGTGCATATTTTTGATTTATCAATTACCGACAAAGATAGTTAAACTTTTATTGTACCTATTAAGGGGGCTTTAATTTGATGAAATGGCAGTTGTAGATTAAAGTACGTAAATACGGACTTTTTTCTTTTTAAGGCGACTATTATTCAATTTCTCAATTAAATTATTTGCTAATGTTATTGGCACGGCAACAAACGCACAATCTTGTTTTAATTCAATAACACCTAGTTGTTCTTTGCTCATATTACCTTGTTTAATAAATAACCCAGCAATATCACCTTTAGAAATTTTATCTTTTCTGCCACCTGAAATAAACAGTGTTTGCCAAAATTGTGGTTCACGTGGGGCTTTATTGGTAATATTTGCTTCCGATGTATTTTTGATAAAATCAGGTAGCTTTTGATTTTTCCATTGCAAAATATAAGCAGTTCCTTTTTTATCTACTCTTGCGGTTCTTCCATTCCTATGAGTAAACTCTTCTGCATGTATCGGAAGTTCGTAATGTATTATAAATTTTAATTCAGGGATATCAATTCCTCTTGCGGCTAAATCTGTAGCCAGTAATAGTTGACTACTTCCGTTTCTAAATTTTATTAAAGCGCGTTCTCTGTCTTTTTGTTCCATTCCGCCAGAAAAGCACCCATGACTAATCCTGTTTCTTTCAAGAAAAGTGCTAACTATAGCAATACTATCTTTAAAATTACAAAAAACAATACCAGGTTGATTTCCTAAATGTAATATCAAATTTAATAAAGTGGCTAATTTGTCTTTGTCTGGAGATGCTAGGGTTTTTATTTCCAATCTCGAAACTACTTTTTTATCTAAAAAATTAACCACTTTGGGTTGATCTAGTTGGACAAAGTTAGGAATAGTAGTTCCTTGTGTAGCAGATGTTAATATACGTTTGTTTATACCAGACAATTCAGAAAGGATAGCACTCATTTCTGCTTCAAAACCGATTTCTAGGGATTTGTCAAATTCATCTAAAATCAAGGTTTTTATAGTTGATTTAGTAAATCGATCACTATCAAAATGATCTAAAATACGACCTGGAGTTCCAATTAAAATAGCTGGATTGTGTTTTATTTCAATTTTGTCTTTAGACATTGGTCTCCCTCCATAAACAGCATTTACTTTAAAACCAGTACCCATATTACGTGCTACCTGTTCTATTTGTATGGCTAACTCTCTGGTAGGAACTAAAATTAACGCTTGTATTTCATCACTATCAGGGTCTAATGTTTTTATTGTAGGTAATAAAAAAGCAAGTGTTTTTCCTGTTCCTGTTGGCGAAAGAATAATGGTGTTGTTATTGTTTTCTATGGCAAGACTAGCAGCTTCCTGCATTGGGTTTAGCGTGTCAATGTGTAATTTTTTTAAAATATCTTGTTGTTCCTTAATCAGGTTTGCCATTAGTGTATTTGTTTTTTACTCCAGTTTAATTGAGATTGGGTAGTAATATAAAGAATCGATACTATTAAACCCGAATTATGTATTAAAAAATCTACTGCGTATCGAAATCTCTACAAAATCAAACGCTTCGCTGCATTTTTTGATTTAACCATAACGATGCTCAATGTCATTAAGTTAAGCTTTTTCTATATTGCATCCCTTTGATTTTTAGTTACTTTTAGTTTGGTTGTAGTTC
>CANLCT010000081.1 GCA_947489195.1 uncultured Aquimarina sp.
TGCCCAGAAGTTAAATCAAAATCGCTAAAAGTAGTGGTGTAATTTACTCCATTCCTAAGTTCGGTACTCGATTTTAATAAATTTGGCTGTTTAATACGTGTGGAACTATTGATCATCCAATGCTGACTTTCTTTATTGGTATTCTTATCGTATACGATTTTTTTATAGGATTGATAGGACTCTTGCACCACTCCCATATTATTGGGCAAGTCTTCTGGCTTACAATAGGTGTTGGAAAGTTGAGATAATAATTGTCCCTCGCTATTATAAGAGGATACCGATAATAATTGACCAATACTACTTAAATTATCTTTTATCACATATTCGTCAACAGACACTTCTTTACTTCCTGATCTCTTAGATTCGTCTTTAGCTATATTTAATTCATAAAAATTTCCATATTTAATTTTATTTTTACTCTTCTCTTTAAATACATTGAATTGGTACACTGTTTTTTCTCTTTTCTTCCCATTAGTATCAGTTGTAGTATGAGTAACATATTCATACATAGGCCTCGGAGGGGGCAACTCTGTACTATACGGAATAGTTTCTTCGAGATCAGGATCTTCTAATCCATAAGTTACCCAACCTTTACCATCTTCATTTTTACCATAAGTGTAAGACGAGGTATATTTTTGAATACCATCGGTTGTTGTTATACTTTTAACTCGAACTCCTGCTTCAGGCCTATATATATGATCGTCTATACTAGCATCTATTACAATTCTATTGTAAGCTAAAGTTCCTCTATTAACTGCTGGGGATGGAAAACCATAAGAAGCAATTACAGTATTATTGTAAAAAGGAATTACTGATACTTTATCTTTTAAACGAACTTTAACTCTCATTCTTTCTTTGTGATGAGATACTGGCTCTACACTTTCTACAATACCTTCTCCATTATATGTTATGTGATCACAATCATAAGTAATTTGACTTTCTGTAACAGAAACCCCTTTAGAACTTATAATTTTAAAATTTGTTTTATAACTTTGCTCTACCCTAACAGTAGTCCCTTTTTTAAAATTGAATCTTGAATCTACATTATTATAGACATAAGTATTTTTAGGGGTAAAATTCGGATGAATATATTCAGTATTATTATATATAAATTCTAAAGGCCTTACAGTACGAAAATCATGAGGTTCATAATTTACCTGTATTATACCCCCTTGCGGTGTTATAACTTGATTGAGTGACCATAATTTTGGATTATCCTTATTATACCCCCAGTCATTAGCATCTTCCTTATTATATTCATATTTTTCATCATCGTTATACGAAAAACGATAAGGAGGTAATACACTTTTTCCT
The DNA here is from genome assembly GCA_947489195.1 of uncultured Aquimarina sp. Classification (GTDB taxonomy): domain Bacteria; phylum Bacteroidota; class Bacteroidia; order Flavobacteriales; family Flavobacteriaceae; genus Aquimarina. The sequence continues at coordinate 1,315 of CANLCT010000081.1, forward strand.
TGCTTTCCTTTAAATTCAACAGATTCTAAACTTAATTGTCTCTTAGATAAATTATAATTTTGCTCAAAAACGACTTCTTTTAACGCTTTTGTTCTTAATGCTCTCCAATCATCTCCTTGAGATGGATCTACAGCCCCCAATAACCATATCGATGAATTATACACATTATGTGTTAGTCTGTAATCTGCTCTTTGTGATGGTTTATTGGAATCATTAAAATGAACATTAGTACTTAACAAAAGATTAGTTCCTTCATTTTTTTTAAGTCTAAAATCTTCATTTTTTAACAATAAAATACGATCTAATTTCAAACCTGTATGAGGCTCGATAAAGAATCTTGGTACATAATCAAAATTCTTTGACTCATCATGTGCTACAGAACTATAAGACCATGCTAAAGAACTATTTCCATAATTTTCACTTTTGATAAACACAGCAGTATGGGTTCGGGTATTTATTTTATCTAGATAATACACTTGTTTACGTCCTTTAACCCATGTTTTTATGGCTTTATTTCCAATGTCTTTTATATAAGGTTTATCTGGATGTGGACTCCAAACATAAGCATCAGACCATAACCCATAATCAAAATTTACCCAATACCCTAGATCGCCTTCTCCTGCAATTCCATCGCCATTATCTACATAATCAGCTCCAGTTACCGCAGTAAGCAACCAATGCGTAGCATAGGCTTCTAGTTGTCTTTTTTCTAAATAAGATTTTTTTTCTTCTGGTCTTTCATTTACCAAACCATAAGTTCTGGTTATAGTTTCATGATTGTACACTGGTAAGGCATAATGATAAGTTTTCCCATCTGCTGCGGTAATTTTATAAGCTCCAATACCATTATTAGGAAGTTTTGATCTATCCAATGGTGTTTCGGGTGCTAAAAAACCATGCTTTTTAGGGCCATCGGTCAATAATTCATCATTGGTAGCATACTCAATATGATTCGCTTTTTTAAATAGATTTGTGGTAGGCTCTTTACCACTTAATGAATTAAATGCTTTTTTTATGGATGTTTCCGAAAGTATTTTATTAATAGTATGAAATTTAGCTTTAGGAGCTGCTAAGTAGGAGGAAATTTCATTATCAAAATAAAATTCGGGACGTGATTTAAAATTTAAAGCTGGGGGTAATTCTCCTTGCTCATTGTATACTCCATCAAACTCATAATCCACTTCCTCATTATCTTCAGTTTCTTTAGACAACCCAAATAGTCTTCCATTATCAACAAGCGTAGCATGAATACTTCCCGAAAGGCCTTGCGCTTGCACTTCGTATTTATCGTATGCAGGAAATACAGGATTATTGGCAGTTATATTATAGTTTCTTGCATATTCACCATTGGATAATGGAATCTCATAAATATCCATAAAAGCCTCATCGGTTATCACCAGTTCAATGTCTGAACAACTAGTAGTTTCATATGCGTTTTCCTGATCCACTTTTCCTTTATGAGCTTGTTTTTCAGTTGGATATGTGTACTCTTGACTTCCATCATAAGCATCATAACATTTGAATTTATAAAACCTTTTAGAATTAATGGCTTTATCAAAATTTAAAGGCCCTGTAATTAAAGTGCTTGTTTTTTTTGCAGAAAAATAGCGAATCTTCTTTTTTCCAAATGAAAAACTAAAAATACCACCTGGTGTAGGAATTATTATAGGAATGGTAAAACCACTTTGGTTAATGGTATAGTCTCCTTGTTTTACTGTGGTATTAAATACCGAATTGGGTCCAATACCTGCTGTTCCTGAATGCCACTTCGGATTGCTTGGGTCTGTTGAATCATATCTAGATAGCCCTATAGTTAGCCCTACACCTTCAGATGAATAAGTAGTCCCTAAAGAATAGCCTCTTCCTGTGGCATCATTATGTTTAGATACTCCAGCAGAATAGGTGCCATCCGTTGCCGCACCGATAGTAAACCCAGTCCCATTACTATTAAAACTATAACTAACATTCCCTGATACACTCCCTTCAGATGAAGCCGATATTCCTAAAGACAATCCTCCTACTCCTATGTTTATACCTACAGAAGATGCTTGGTTAATTCCAACTCTAGCTTCTACTCCGATACCATTTCCCAAACCGTATCCTACACTTACGTATCCACTAGAACTTTGATTACTACTCTTGGAATATCCAACGCCTACTGAAACTCCTTTGTAACCTACTGCTATTCCATAAGTAACTTGTTTACCACCATAATCATAAAAATAGTCAGTTAGTTGGGTGCCGTTATAATCGTCAGGATATCCATTTACTGTACGATTAATAGCTCCTGGATTTAAATTCCACCCTAAACCAACCCAACTGGATTGTAAATCCATAGCAATTCCACCATGATAGGCTAAAGCAATAGGGTAGCCTCCTTCAGGCGAAGGCACATTCATTATTGGTAACACATAACTAAAATCGCCCGTAAGTAGATTTACCATATCGGTAGCATCTACAGGTTCAAAACTTGCCGCTTCTGGAGCATCTGGTCCATTATTATTTGCCCATACTTGGCTATATGGTGTTACACTAGGCAATAAAACCGTAAATACTAGAAATAAAGCAAATAACCTATGCGTTGTTCTTACTGTATACATGTTATTTTGTTTCGTATTATTTTGCACTCTTACTTTTCTAAATTATTACCTCTTACTTAAACTATTTTCTAATTGTAGTAAACGTGCTTCCAAGGCCGCTACTTTTTTAAGTGTTACCGCTTGCTCCTTTAATTTATTTTCTTGCTCAATTGCATATAAAGTAAGCTCTTCAATTTTTTGAAGCAGCATATTAGTCATTGCAGAGACTTCCATGTCATTAGCTCTAAATTCTTCGGCCGATGGGACTTCGGGTAAGTGCTTATTTTCTTTAATATAAGCTGCTACTTCAGTTAAAGTAGGTAGATCATAATCGGTATCAAATACCCAATCAGCCGCATCTGATAAACGTACTTTTACTTTTTTAGCCCAAATGGTACCATTTACGGATAGTTTGTTTTTTGGACTTGTAGTTCCAATACCTATATTTCCTGACACATCATCAATGCGGAAACGCTCTGTCCCTTTGGTTTTAAGAATTAAATCATTATTGTAAGAAGAAAAGGCATTACTGGTGGTGTAAACATCTTTGTTGAAAATAATTTTTGGCATATCTGTATATATATGACACCATGAAACGTTTCTTGGACCCAAGTCTAAGTACCCATAATTATTCTGGACTCTTAAGCTAGATGTAGCTGTTAAAGAAGTACTAGAACCAAGAAAACTTACTTTTTTTGAAGTAAAAAAACCTCCCACTTGAAAATTTCCCACATTACTTAAAGCTGCAATAGGCGTTTTCCCATCAATTCCCCAGGTCCACCCTCTACCTGTTGTTCCATTCATATTCGTTTTAATACTAAAATCGGTTACAGGTCCATATTTATATTCAGAGGAATTACCCATATGAATTTTATAACTATTACTACCATTCCAAAAACGGAATCCTCTTCCATTTCCTGAATTAATATCTACGTTGTCTGGGCGTTGGGCATTAATTTGTATAACAAAAAGAAATGCTAAAGCAGTAATTCTGAGTAAAATTATTTGTTTCATAATCTAAATATTTTTTTGTTTTTAAAATATTCACGACCATTTTTGAACTATAAAAATGATCTAAACGAATATATGAGCCTCTTAAAAGCTTATATCTCCTTATTTTAAAACCTATATCAACTAACACAGATCAAAAAATTAATTATGAGGGACTAATGAGGGAAAATAATTATTAGTCAAAAGTATGAGATGTTTAATTTTTATAAACCCCTGTTTTCAGTGATTTTTTTATAGACTTCAAATTAAGTCGGGGATTGAAAAAGAAAAAATACATTTTTAGAATTGCAAGCAAATACAACTTATATCAACAACTTTTAAGTTAAACCACAAAAAAGTATCAACTAACTAATGCTTAAACAAGAATATTTAACATCCCCCAAGAATAGGAATTTTCTAATAAAAACCAAAGACCGTCCAAAAAAAATTGAACGGTCTTCTTTTTTTTGATTACTAAGTAATGATAGTTGTTACAAAGTTAAAAGTAATTTTTACCCTTATCGACATTTTGAGCATTTGTAAAGACTTAGTAAATCATACAACTTTTTTTTATGTTGAGCTTTTGTTGTACACAAAATTAAAAAATTGTAAAGGTAAATATAATAACTAAATCGTTATAGAAGCCATTTTCATTCAAATTACTTATATTATGCTCGTTTTTACCGTTTAAAAACACATTTACTAAATCATTTGTTGCACATATTTAACTCTTTTGTTGCTATTGAACACAAGTATTATCACGACTTTTGCGTATCATTGAAATCAAAATTATGATATTTATGAAAGTAAAAGGCATTTTACTCGTTATGTTGATGGGTATTTTAGGAGTGGTTGCATGCAAACAGGAGAACAAAAAAGTTTTGATTGATGATGTAAAAACGGAACCTCTTTACCAAGCAAATTGGGAATCAATAAAAAAACACTATAAAGATCCAGCTTGGTTTAACGAACAAAAATTCGGTATTTTTATTCATTGGGGCGCTTATGCTGTTCCCGCTTATGGCTCTGAATGGTATCCACGTCACATGTACATGGATACAGCAAATTTTTCTGCTCAATTAAACCCAGGAAAGTTAGGCCCAACTAAAGAATTTTTACACCACAAAAAAACATATGGTGATCAAAAAGAATTTGGATACAAAGACTTTATTCCTATGTTTAAAGCTGAAAAATTTGATGCTAATGAGTGGATTGATTTATTTAAGGCCGCAGGTGCTAAATATGTAGTTCCAGTAGCCGATCACCACGATGGCTTTGCCATGTATGCTTCAAAAACAACACGCTGGAATGCCATGAATATGGGACCAAAACGTGATGTTTTGGGCGAATTGTTTAAAGCTGGGCGTAGTAAAGGCTTAATAATGGGAGCTTCTTCACATTATGCTTTTAACTGGTCTTTTTATAATAAAAAAGATCATTTTGATACTACTGACCCTCAATATGCCGATTTATATTCTGAAAAAGGAAAAGATTTAAACGAACCTGTTTCTGAAGCATTCAAGAAAAAATGGTGGTTACGTACCCTAGACTTAATTGACAATTATCAACCCGATATTTTATGGTTTGATTTTATGCTAGATCGCCCTGCATTTAAAGAATACCGTCCAAAAATAGCAGCTTACTACTACAATAAAGGTATTGAATGGGGTAAAGAAGTAGTACTACAAGACAAAAATTTTGACCATGAAGCTTTTCCTGAAGGGACTGTTATTTATGATTTAGAACGAGGAAAACTCCCTGGAATTCGAAAGTTACCATGGCAAACAGACACCTCTATTGGCAAAAATTCATGGTGTCATGTTTCTAACTGGGAATCAAAAGACACCAATCAGCTAATTGATGATTTAGTTGATATCGTTTCAAAAAACGGAAACTTATTATTAAATGTGGGTCCTAAAGCTGATGGCACCATTCCTGATGATCAAAAAAAGATTCTTTTAGAAATGGGAGATTGGTTAAAGGTTAATGGCGAAGCTGTTTATGGTACTAAATATTGGAAAACCTTTGGTGAAGGTCCAACAGAAGTAAAAAAGGGACATCATTCTGAAGGTAAAAATAAAGCATTTTCGGGGCAAGATATTCGCTTTACTCAAAAAGGAGATAAACTTTATGCTATTATGATGGCTTGGCCTAAAAACGGGAAGGTAACCATTACTTCATTAGGTAAATCAAACGAATATTCGAAAGATATAACTATTAAAAATGTTCGCTTGTTAGGAAGCGATGCTAATATTGAATACAAACAAAACCCTGAAGGCTTAGTGGTAAGCAATCTTGGTGAAAAATCAGGAGACTTTGCTCATGTATTAGAAATTAGCAAGTAATCCTAAAAGCATTTTGGTAAATTATAATTTTTACAAATTATAATTCGTGTAGAAGAAAATTATGTTGAGTTTTTGTACACACAGAAACGTACTCCTTTTTGGAGTGCGTTTTTCTAATTTTAAAACTTATCTGAATCAGATATGTATTATAAAAAATTAATTAAATGAAATATATAGTTTGTGAGCAACCAGGTAAATTTTTATTAAAAGAAAAAGAAATACCTGTACGTAAAAAAGGGGAGGCTTTATTAAAAGTAAAAAAAGTAGGTATTTGCGGTACCGACTTACATGCCTATTCTGGTAATCAAGCATTTTTTACCTATCCTAGAATTTTAGGACATGAGTTAGCTTCGGAAATTGTTGAAATTGACGCAAACGAATCAAACCTAAAAGCTGGTGACAAAGTAGTTATCATGCCTTACATAAGTTGCAGAACATGTATTGCCTGCCGTAAAGGCAAAACAAATTGCTGCACAAATATTAGTGTATTAGGTGTACATTCTGATGGTGGTATGCAAGAGTACATTACTGTTAGACAAGATTTATTATTACCTGCCAACAATTTAACCTACGATCAAATGGCTATTGTAGAGCCTTTAGCTATAGGTGCACATGCCATTCGAAGAGCCGCAATTGAACAAAATGAATTTGTTGTAATAGTTGGTTGTGGTCCAATCGGAATTGGAATGATTAAGCTAGCACAAATTGCAGGAGCAAAAGTAATTGCATTAGATGTTAATAATGATAGGTTAGCTTATGCAAAAAATGAAATAGGTGCAGATTATGTAATTAATGTTTCTGATAATCCACAGGATAAAATCTCCGAAATCACTAATGGTGATATGGCTACTGCTGTTTTTGATGCTACAGGGTTTAAAGGAGCATTAGAAGTAGGTACCGATTATATGGCTCATGGAGGCAGATACGTTTTAGTAGGCTTATCAAAAGGAGAATTAGTGTTTACGCACCCTAAAATCCATGCAAAAGAAACCACTTTAATGTGTAGTCGTAATGCCACAAAAGAAGATTTTGAACATGTAATTAATGTGTTGGATCAATTCCCAACCAATTCATTTATTACCCATAATGTCTCTTTTACCGAAATGATTGCTAATTTTGATAGTTGGACAAAACCAGAAACTGGTGTAATTAAAGCTACTGTAGATTTTTAAATCGAATTAATTTTCGGAAATTTGCCAAGGTTTTTTTTAAACATATTTGATCAATAAGAAATATCAAGTAAAAAATAGTGTTACTTGAAATTATTCTTAGCAAAGCCAACTTTTTATGATGCATAAAGTAATAACATTCGGTGAAATATTAGGAAGATTTTCACCTCCAAACAACCTTCGCTTTAGCCAAGCAACCTCATTTGAGGTAATTTATGGAGGTGGTGAATTTAACGTAGCGGCTTCATTAGCTAATTATGGTGCTAATGCAGAATTTGTAACGGCAATTCCTGCTAACGCTATTGGTGACTGTGCAATGAATACCATTAGAAGCTTTGGGGTTGGTCACAAACATATTTTACGACAAGGAAAACGTTTGGGTCTTTATTTTCTTGAAAACGGCGCATCGGGCCGTAATAGCGCCGTGGTTTATGATCGTGATGACTCTGCCATTTCGCAAATTAAAAAAGGAGATATTGATTGGGATATCGTTTTAGATGGCGCTACATGGTTTCATTGGAGTGGTATAACACCTGCCCTATCTGAAAATGCTGCCGAAGTATGTTTAGAAGGTATAAAGGCAGCAAAATCTAAAGGCTTAACAATTTCAACAGACCTAAATTACAGAAAAAAACTTTGGAACTATGGTAAATCTCCAAAAGAGGTCATGCCAGAATTGTTAAGTTACAGTAATGTAATTTTAGGCGATGTAGATACCGCTTTGTTTATGTTAGGCGAAGAAAAAATGGATCCTGATTACACCGTAGATGTTGATGCTAAGAAAAGCTTTGCCAAAATACATAAAATGCTTCCTAATTTGGAAACAATGGCAATGACTTATCGAAATTCATTAAATGCCTCTCATCAAATAATTGGAGGCCTACTTTATAATAAAGGAGACATGTATCGTGCACGTTTAAATGAAATTACTCCAGTTGTTGATCGTGTTGGTACAGGTGACGCTTTTATGGGGGGGCTTATATACGGTTTAATTGAATATGCCGATAACTTAGAAAAAGCAATTGCCTTTGCAACAGGTGCGTGTGTAATTAAACACACCATTTTTGGCGATGTTAACAGAGCATCAAAAGAAGAAGTATTAAATTTTATTGCAAGTGACGGTTCTGCAAAAGTAGATCGATAAAACAGTTTTCAAGTCGCTAAGGCAATTTATATTATAAAAAAACAAAATAGTTTTGGTGAATACAACAATAGCCAGCAACTAAAAAAATAAAGAATATGGCACAATTTTCAAGAATAGAAGTAGCTCAGGTAATGAAACAAACAGGAATGGTTCCTTTGTTTTATCATCCAGATGTTGAATTAGGAAAAAAAGTATTAAAAGCTTGTTACGATGGTGGGGCTCGCCTATTAGAGTTTACAGCACGTGGTGATTTTGCTCACGAAGTTTTTGCGGCATTAACTAAATACGCTATTGCCGAATTGCCCGGAATGATCATGGGTGTAGGCTCGGTTACCGATGCAGCAGCAGCGTCAATGTACATGTCATTAGGCGCTAACTTTATTGTTACTCCAGTATTGCGTGAGGATATTGCTATGGTATGTAATCGACGTAAAGTAGCTTGGAATCCTGGTTGCGGGACTTTAACCGAAATTGCTAGAGCAGAAGAGTTAGGTTGCGAAATTGTAAAATTATTTCCAGGTAATTTATACGGTCCTAAATTTGTAAAAGGTATTGTTGGACCTCAGCCATGGACATCAATTATGCCTACTGGTGGAGTAACTACCGAAGAATCAAATTTACAAGAATGGTTTGATGCTGGTGTAACTTGCGTTGGAATGGGATCTCAATTAATTAGTAAAAAAATATTAGCGGATCGCGATTTCAAAGGCCTAGAAAAAACAGTTGCTCAAGCTATTGCAACAATTAAAAAAGTAAGAGGATAATTTGATTTTTTGCCATTTACTTTTTACTAAGTTATTGGCTAACAAACATAAACAGAAGCCCTTTTGGTTATCCTCAACATTAAATAAGGATATTCAGAAGGGCTTTTTTTTGGAAATAACATAACTTACCGTAGCTTAAGGCCGAAAAATATGTCAAAACAGTATACGCAAATAGACCCAAAGGACAACATTATTGTAGCCATACATTCGTTACCTAAAAACACTTTTATTGATATTGCAGGTAGCACCTTTACGCTAAAGCATGACATACAACAAAAACACAAATTTGCTTTACATGATTTTGCTGTAGGTGATCAAATTTTTATGTACGGCGTACTTGTTGGAAATGCAACAATGTCCATTAAGCAAGGGGAAGCTATTACCACCAAAAACATAAAACATGCTTCAGCCGTGTATAATGCAGATCAAAAAAAATACCATTGGTCTGCACCAGATATTTCAAAATTCCAAAAACGCACTTTTAATGGCTTTTATCGTAACGATGGAAGCGTAGGTACACGTAATTACTGGTTGGTTATACCATTAACGTTTTGCGAAAACAGAAATGTAGATGTGCTTGAAGGTGCATTGTTAGATATATTAGGATATGAAACAAAAAAGGATTTTTCCGTAAATACCGCTGCTCTAATTGACAAGTACAAGTCAGGCGCTTCTGCGGAAGCGATATTAGCAACAGATATTATTACCACAAAGGAAGAAATTTCTAAAAACAGATTATTCCCAAATGTAGATGGTATTAAATTTTTGAAACATGATGGCGGCTGTGGAGGTATACGCCAAGATTCTGAAACCCTGTGTAACCTATTAGCAGGCTATATCACCAATTCCAATGTTGCTGGAGCAACTGTATTTAGTTTAGGCTGTCAAAATGCACAAATTGAAATGCTTCAAAAAGCCATAGCTGATCGTGATCCAAATTGTAAAAAACCAATACACTATTTAGAACAACAACAAAGTAAAAGTGAACGCCATCTTATAGAAGAAGCCGTAAAACATACGTTTGTTAGCTTAACCGAAGCCAATAAAATCAAAAGGCAACCCGCACCATTGAGTAAATTAATTTTGGGGTTAGAATGTGGTGGCTCCGATGGTTTTTCGGGGATTTCGGCAAATCCGGCTTTAGGTTATGCATCGGATTTACTGACCGCTTTAGGCGGCTCACCTGTATTATCTGAATTTCCAGAATTAAATGGAGTAGAACAAGAAATTATTAATCGTTGCGAAACTAGTGAGGATGCTAATAAGTTCGCTTCTATAATGAAAACCTATTCACAACGAGCTGTTGAAGCTGGATCTGGTTTTGAAAATAATCCCTCGCCAGGAAATATAAAAGATGGATTAATTACCGATGCCATGAAATCTGCAGGAGCAGCTAAAAAAGGAGGAACATCACCCGTAGTTTCTGTATTGGATTATACCGAAAAAATTGAAAAACCAGGGCTGAATTTATTATGTACGCCTGGGAATGATGTTGAAAGTACCACAGGCTTAGCAGGAAGTGGTTGTAACATGATTGTTTTTACCACAGGTTTGGGGACTCCAACAGGGAACCCAATTACACCAGTATTAAAAATGTCGAGTAATACTGCTTTGTACGAACGCATGAATGATATTATTGATATAAATGCTGGAACTGTAATTAGTGGCGAAGATACGATTCAAACTATGGGCGAAAAGGTATTGGAATACATTATACAAGTAGCCAATGGAGAAATAAAAGCAAAAGCAGATAGTAAAGGACAAAACGATTTTATTCCTTGGAAACGAGGCGTATCACTATAGATTAGTTGCGGGTTGGCAGTTGGATGTTCTGAGACTTTTTTTTTGAAGAATTCAAAAAAAAACCAACAACCAACAACCAACAACCAACAACCAACAACCAACAACCAACAACCAACAACCAACAACCAACAACCAAC
>CANLCT010000082.1 GCA_947489195.1 uncultured Aquimarina sp.
GGGGTTTTTATTTACATTAATTTACGAAAAAAACCTAGTATTTACAAGGGTTTTGAGTATTCTGAATGGGCCTTTTAATTTTTAATGCCTACCAAGTCAGGTTATTATATTACTCGACTTATAGTTAATCCATCTCTTATAGGGAGCAGTACAGTTTCAATTCTAGAGTCTTCAGCTAATAATTTATTGTATTTAATTAAAGCTTCAGTTGACTCATCATTGGGCTGTAGCTCTTCAATTACTTTTCCACTCCAAAGTACATTGTCAGATAAAATAATACCACCAGAATTCATTTTTTCAATAATAATATTAAAATAGTTGACATAATTGGGTTTATCGGCATCAATAAAAACCAAATCGAATTTATGATTTAATGCAGGAATAATTTCTATGGCATTACCAATGTGCTGTGTTATATTTCTCCCGTAAGGGGATTTGTCAAAATACTTGCGCTGAAAATCTTCTAGCTCTTCATTAATATCAATGGTATGTAATGTCCCTTCTTTTTTTAAACCTTCGCAAAGGCATAAAGCAGAATAGCCTGTGTAAGTCCCTATTTCTAAAATAGAAGTTGGGTTTATAAGTTTGGATAGCATACTTAAAATACGACCTTGATAATGACCACTAAGCATACGTGGTTGTAGTATTTTTTGATAAGTTTCGCGGGTAAGCTGTTGCAATAATTGAGGTTCCTTTTCGGAATGAGCTACCACATAATCATCAAGAGCGTCGGGTATAAAATGCATATTAAAATAAATTTATGCAAAAATACACTATGCGTTAGTGAATCGCTAACGCATAGTAATTTTATAGAAAGTAAAGAGAGCGATTTTATTGTTTTAGAAATTCAACTCTTCGATTATTAGCTTTATCTTCAATACTCGCATTAGCATCTGCAAATAATAGTTCGGTTTCTCCTTTTCCGATACAAGTTATACGGTCTTTTTTTATGCCTTGTTCCACAAGTGCTTTTTTTACAGCTTCGGCACGTTTTTGTGATAAGCTAAGGTTTTTGGTGTTATCACCATCACTATCAGTATGTCCAATAATTTGGAAATCCCAATCTTTGTTTTCTTTCATAATAGCAGCTATTTTGTTGATAATACCCAGAGATTGTGATTCCACATCGGCTTCGCCTGATTTAAAATGAATGCCATTAGTGCTGTATTTCCCTTCGGAAATGATACGCTTATATAATTGTCCGCCACCATTGGCGATACGGATATTTCGTATACCATATAAAGCCTTTCCAGGGAAAGAACTATTTTGCTTAATGTCCATTTGTATACCAAAGGTATTAGGTGTAAAATTTAACCTTGGTAAATTAGCAATACGTTTTTCATCATAGTACATTTTAAACTTTCCTTTGTTGTAGGACATGGCAATATGGTGCCAGGCTTTTAAACGACCCAGCTTAACATTTTCTAATTGAAAATCATAACTACCAACTTGTCCAGTAGTTTTATCGGATCTTAATGTAAAGTCAATGTTAGGATTGTTTAAAGAATTACTGCTTAGTATAATATCATAATTAGTCCAGTTGTTGTTATATGATTTCGACATTTCATCTACATAAATATCAAATTCTATAGTAAACTCGTCCGACAGATATTTTTTATTGTTAAATAAAGGTAAAATGGTATTTTCATATTTGGCTGTGCCAATAATAACTTTATCACCATCAAAGGTAGCTATTTCGGCACCCCCTTGGCGTAAGTCCCAACGCGATGGGAACTCCCCAACTTCTTCATATTTTAAATCATCATAAAAAATAACATCTTCACCAGGTACAAATTTATAGTTACGCCAAACTTCAACAGGAGCGGTATTTACACCTCCCGAATAATCTTCATCAGATAAAATACCTCCAGCCTCAGATTTTTCTTTTTTACTTTTTTTATCTCTTTTTTTAGTAAGTAATTCCTCTGCTTTTTCTTCGGCACGTTTTTTAATTTTATCCCAAATTTGAGCATTACTTGGTATAGCGTAAAATAAAGATAGTGTGGTGAGTAATATGGCTATTTTTTTCATGAGTTAATTGATTGATTTGACATTAAATTTACAGCATTTTTATGAATTGTGAGAGATACTTTCTTTGAAGTGTGCTGAAATTTAGATAAGAAACATTTTTTTTAACAAATAGGCAATATTCAAATAAACAATTACCTTGTAGGGGTATAAAAAAGTTATGTATGAGATTCGAAAATTCGCTTGAATTTGCAAAGGATTTAGATAAAAATGATCCTTTAAATCAATACCGTGCTCAGTTTCATTTTCCAAAGCATAAAGGAAAAGATGTTATTTATTTTACCGGAAATTCATTAGGCTTACAACCTAAATTGGCACGGACCTACATTGAAGAAATTTTAAAGGACTGGGAAACCTTGGGGGTCGAAGGGCATTTTGAGGCCGAAAAACCATGGTGGGATTACCATGAGCGTTTTGGAGCGCAATTATCAAAAGTAGTAGGAGCTTTGCCCGAAGAGGTCACGGTAATGAATACACTTACCGTGAATTTGCACTTGCTTATGGTTTCTTTTTACAGGCCAACAGCAAAACGTTTTAAAATTATATGCGAAGAAAAAGCGTTTCCAAGTGATCAATATATGATTGCCAGTCAAGTTCGATTTCATGGGTATAAACCCGAAGAGGCTATTGTAACAATAAAAAAGCGCCCAGGGGAACATAATTTTAGAACCGAAGATATTCTTAAAACTATTAAACAAGTGGGTAATGAATGTGCTTTATTGTTAATAGGAGGAGTTAATTACTATACAGGTCAGGTCTTTGATATGAAAACAATTACTGCAGCAGCAAAAGACCAAGGGGCTTTTGTAGGCTGGGATTTGGCACATGCGGCGGGTAATGTGGCATTGCAATTACATGATTGGAATGTTGATTTTGCAGCATGGTGTAGTTACAAATACATGAATAGTGGTCCGGGGAGTGCTTCGGGGTGTTTTGTACATAAAAAGCATCATGGTCTAACGGGTATTCCTAGGTTCGAAGGTTGGTGGGGACATAACAAAAAAGAACGTTTTTTAATGGCACCAGAATTTATGCCCGAACCCGATGTTAATGCTTGGCAAATTAGTAACGCCCCGGTATTGAGTATGGCGCCTTATTTGGCTTCATTACAGTTATTTGATGCCGTAGGGATGGAAGCAATTATAGCTAAACGCGATTTAATTGTAGGATATCTGGAATTTATTTTAAACTCAGTATCTGAAAAAATTGGTGCAGATTTTGAAATTATTACTCCATCAAGCCCAACTGAGCGTGGGACACAATTATCTGTTTTTTTACATGGATACGGAAAAAAAGTATTTCATTATTTAATGGAAAATGGAGTGTCTGTTGATTGGCGCGAGCCTAATGTGATTCGTTTGGCACCAGCTCCTTTGTATTGTTCTTATTCTGATATGTTTAATTTTGGGTTAATTTTAGAACAGGCAATTGTAGCGCAGTAATTCTTTTGTAAGCAGAATGAAGTCTTTGAATAGTTGTAAGACACAGTAAATATTAGATTTCACATTTTTTTATAGGATTAAAGGTAAATAGACTTTTAATCCTTAGTTTTTTTGTAGGAATTCTTGTTGGATTAGTATGTGTTATTAATAATATGGCTATTTTTCAAGTGCTTTTATGCGATAATCAAAAAACTTATATGAATTATTTACAATTTGTGAAAATTAGTGCTTTAGCATTTTTTTCAATAAAAGGAGTTTATGCTCAAACTCCAGTTAAATTAAGTAATAATCAATTTCAATTTGTCGAAGGTCCAGTTTGGGACGGTTCAAATACTATTTATTTTTCTGATATTCCTGCGAATAAGATAGTTTCTTACAATATTAACACGAAAACGTTTTCTGATGCTATTATAAATGCAAACCTCCCAAATGGTTTGATGTTTACAGAGGATTATGATTTATTAGTGTGCGAAGGAAGTGCGGGTAGAATAACAAGAAGAACGCTAAGTGGACAAGTATTAGAAACTGTAGCTTCTACTTTTAACGGTACTCGATTAAATGATCCTAATGATTTATGTATAGATAAAAAAGGAGGGATTTATTTTACCGATCCTAACTTTGTGTTTACCCATCAACCCGAAAATAGATTGTATTACAGAGATACTTTTGGAAATATAAAAGCACAAGATGCTTTTGGAAGGGGTAAACCGAACGGAGTTATTATTTCTCCCGATGGTAAACATCTTTATCTTGATAATTCAGAAAGTACAGCTGTTTATCGTTATGATATTGATACTGCAACTGGAGATTTATCAAACCGAATTCAGTACGGAACTTTAGCCGGAGCAAATGATTCTGGAGCCGATGGTATGGCCGTGGATACCGATGGGAAACTATATGTAACTTCTCGTTCTACAGTACAAGTTTTTGATGGATCACGTTTAACAGCTATACGCACGATTAATTTTCCTGAAAAGGCAACCAATTGTACATTTGGAGGTATAAATAAAGATATTTTATTTGTAACAGCAGGGCAAAACTTATATGAAGTAACAGGACTAGGAGTAATAGGAATACAGCATCCGTTTGATTTGGTAGAAAATATTGAGGAGCCAGATGTAATTGTACCTGTAGATCCTATTGATATTATGCCAGATGTAGTTCCTCAAAATGAAGATACTTATATTGTACAGGCAGAGGACTTTGAAGAAACAGGAGGAACTTTTGGAGGTTTTCAAACCTATATTATTAATGGAATATCCGCTATAAACTTTAACCAAACAGGAGATTGGGCAGCATATGAAATTGATGTGGTATCTGATGGAGTTTATGAAGTGAGTTATAGTATAGCAACTCCAGTTAACGGAGCTGCTATTGAGTTACAAGTAAATAACCAAAACATAAAGGATAATGTGCCAAATAATGGAGATTGGAACATGTTTCAGGAGTTGAAAGCAAGAGAAACTATTGAATTAACACAAGGAAAACAGTCTATTCGTATTTTAGGAGCGGGTACAAACCCAGGGAACTGGGAATGGAACATGGACTTTTTTACAGTTAATAAAATAAGTGAGATTCCTAGAGTAATAACTCCTGTGCGTCCTACAACCCCAGTGAGACCCGTCACAAATATTGAAATTAATGTTGAAGCAGAGTCATTTACTCAAACTAATGGAAGCTTTGATGGAGTGCAAACCTATACTGTAAATGGAGTAACAGCTACAAATTTTAATCAAACAGGTGATTTTGTGGAATATACAGTTACTATTCCCGAAACTGGTAATTATTACATCACTTACCATATATCAACACCAGTAGATAATACTGCTGTAGACTTTTTAGTGGATGGGGTTTTTCAATTAAAAAGTAATGTACCAAATAATGGAAGCTGGGATAATTTTACGGCATTAACAACAAGTCAACCCGTTAATTTAACAAGTGGAGAACACACGATTCGATTAATCGGAGCAGGTACTAATCCAGGGAATTGGGAATGGAATTTGGATCGTTTTGAACTTTCAAATAACCAAGCAGGTAATAAAATTTTAGTTACTGATCATTTAAGCGACACTATTTTTATAGCTCCAAATCCGGTGCAAAGTTCGTTTACTATTGTTGGTTTATTACCTAATACAGTTTATGCGTTTGAAATTAATGACTTTTTAGGTAAAACCTTAATAGAAGGAAAAGTTGATGTCAATGATAATTCAATTACAGGTTTAAATACATTGAGTGCCGGAATTTATTTTCTGCAAATTCAAGATGTTGAAGGCCTAATTAGCAAGACTATTAAAATAAACAAGAAATAAGAGTTAACACCTAATAGTCAATCAAACCTCAGTATCTAATCAAATAGATGCTGAGGTTTTTTGTTGTAAATAAAAAACTATAAATAATTTATACGTAAACATTTGATTTTAAATTCTTTAAATTTATTTCGTGTCTTGTCTTAAAATAATGTAGATATACGATGAATCAAAATATAATTTGTGAGGAATGGATAAATCAAGGTGTCAATAAAAATAAAAAACCCCTATTTTCAGGGGTATATATTTGTAGGTGCTTTCCTATTTTAGCAGGATGGAAATAGGAAATAAAAAATCTTAACTATCGGTTTTTACAGTAAAAAAGACTTTTTCACATATTTATGAGTCATTGTAAAATATTCATTTTTATAAAAAAAAGGCTTTTAATCAATAAATTCGGTAGTTCAGCACTGTTGTAAAATAATGAACAAATTAAGTTTATCCCATGAATAAGTACATGTGTCGACAATAATTATCATTATCATTAGTAACTCAACATATCTGTAAGATTTTTAGATTTTAGATTTTTATAATGGTATTATAAATATAATTTGCAACTAATAAAGAACTAAACTAAAACTAATGAATCGTAAAAACATACTAAAAATTTCAGCAATACTTTTAGCAAGTCTTGGTTTGAATGCTCAAACAGTAACAAAATTAAGTACTGATCAATTTGAATTTGTTGAAGGTCCAGTTTGGGATGGAGATGATGTTATTTATTTTTCTGACATACCAGCAAGCAAAGTAATGTCATATACATTAAGTACAAATACTTTTGCAGAAGCTTTTGGAAATACAAACCGTTCAAATGGATTAATGTTTAATGAAAATTTTGACTTAATACTATGTGAAGGTGAGGCAGGTAGAGTTACCAGACGTGGAATTGATGGAACTATATTAGAAGTATTAGCTTCTGAATTTAATGGTGTACGTTTTAATGATCCTAATGATTTATGTATTGATAAAAAAGGAGGTGTTTATTTTACTGATCCTAATTTTGTATTTACACACCAACCAGAAAATAGATTGTATTACAGAAATAGTGCAGGGGAAATATCAATACAAGAAACATTTGCAGTTAATGATGCAAGTAGACCAGAGACTAGAGATAAACCCAATGGAGTTATCATATCACCAGATGGCTTAACGTTATATGTGGATAATACTTTTAGTAAAAACATTTACAAATATGACATTGATCAAACAACAGGAGCTTTAAGTAACAAAACACTTTTTGGTGAATTACCAGATAATTCTGCAAATACTGGAGCCGATGGTATGGCTGTTGATACTACAGGAAAGTTGTATGTAACGGCAAAAGCAGCAATCCATGTATTCGACGGTTCACAATTAGCACCTATAAGTACTATTACAGGTTTTAATGAAAGTGTTACTAACTGTACTTTTGGAGGAACAGCTAAGGATATTCTTTTTGCTACCGGAGGTAGAAATCTATATCAAATAACTGGTTTGGGTGTTACAGGGTTTCAACATCCTTTTGATCTTCCCGAGCCTACTTTAAGTGTAAACGAAGTTGAAATTGATCAAAATATCGATGCGATTTACCCAATGCCAGTAATCGATCATGATTTTACTGTAAAATTAACAAATGACATTGTTGTTGAAGATGTAATGCTATATTCATTAAACGGAACAGAGTTTCCTGTTACAGGGTTTAATGTAGTTAGCGGAAAAGAAATTAAAGTGAGTTTAAATAAAGCCTTAGATAAAGGAACTTATCTTTTTAATATCGGAACATCTGGTGGATTGATTGGTAAAAAAATAGTTATTAAGTAATCAAATTTAATTCCTTCGAGTGAAGGGTTAAGATTAGTGAATTCATAAAACTTATCTTGATTTTTAGTTATAGAGCTTAAAATAGGTTCTAAATAGTATTCGATTTTTTTCTGTATTGCCATAGTTGCAGAATGTAAATGATAATGCTAGCTTATAAATATAAATTTTATGAGCAATTGAAAAAGTCAAGATAAGTTCATTTATTATAAAGCCTACTTTTGTTGCAAAAAAGTAGGCTTTGCCGTTTCTTTGCATTTCCTACAAAGGAGTAAAAAAAGTTAGTTTTTTAGATTAGTAAAGACTAATAAAACTTACTTAAAGTACATAGGGAAGAAACGTATGAAGAACATTCAGAACATTTTAAAAGAACGGATCCTTATCTTAGATGGTGCTATGGGGACTATGATACAGCAGTATAAATTTACTGAAGAAGATTATCGTGGTAAGCGTTTTAAGGATTGGGGGCAACCTTTACAGGGAAATAATGACTTATTAAGTCTTACCCAACCCGAAGCTATAAAAGAGATTCATGGAAAGTACTTTGAAGCAGGTGCAGATATAGCAGAAACTAATACCTTTTCTGGTACTACCATTGCCATGGAAGATTATGGTATGGAAAATTTGGTGTATGAATTAAATTATGAATCTGCAAAAATAGCCAAAGAAGTAGCAGATGAGTATACCGCAAAAAATCCTGATAAACCACGTTTTGTAGCAGGATCCATAGGCCCAACTAACCGTACGGCAAGTATGTCTCCAGATGTAAATGACCCTGGGTTTAGAGCGGTAACTTTTGATGATTTGCGTATTGCTTACAAACAACAAACTGAAGCTTTGTTAGATGGAGGAGCTGATCTTTTGTTGGTAGAAACAGTTTTTGATACTTTAAATGCTAAAGCCGCATTATTTGCTATTGAAGAAGTTAAAGATGAAAGAGGAATCGATGTGCCCATTATGGTAAGTGGTACTATTACCGATGCCAGCGGGCGTACACTTTCTGGACAAACAGCCGAAGCTTTTTTAGTATCTATATCGCATATTCCAATGTTAAGTGTAGGTTTTAATTGTGCTTTAGGAGCAAACCAATTAACACCGCACTTAGAGGTATTAGCGCAAAAGGCTGAATTTAATGTTTCTGCACATCCAAATGCAGGTTTACCAAATGCCTTTGGTGAGTATGATGAAACACCAGAACAAATGGCTTCTCAAATTAAAGAGTTTCTAGATAAAAATCTAATAAATATCGTAGGAGGATGTTGTGGAACTACTCCAGCACATATCAAAGCAATCGCTGATTTAGCTAACGAATATAAGCCTCGTATTTTGGTTGGTAGTTGATAGTTATCTGTTTTTAGTTATTGGTTATCAGTAAATAAAATATAGTTATGGAATATTTTGACTTGGATGTATGGAAAGAATCAAGACTTTTAGTAAGTAAAATATATTCAATAATTAAAATTTTCCCTTCAGAAGAACGATTTGGTTTAACAGATCAAATTAGAAGAAGTGCGGTTTCTGTTCCTTCAAATATTGCTGAAGGCTGTGGGAGAAATACTCCTAATGATAAGTTGAGATTCTTTTATATTTCAAGAGGCTCATTGTTTGAATTGGAAACTCAAATGTTTATCGCTTTAGATTTAAAATATATTACTAATGACGAATTTAAGTCATTATTTAAAGAAATTAATAAATGTAAGAAGTTGTTAAATGGTTTCATTAAGTATCACAAATCTTTACTCTTAACAAGTACTGAAAACAGATAACTGATAACCAAAAACAACAATCTTCTGAAATAATAATATAATGTCGAATAATCCATCAACTGTACAAGATAAACGCTTTCTTAAACTATCAGGCCTAGAGCCTATGATCGTTAACGAGAATATGAACTTTATTAATGTTGGAGAACGAACAAATGTAGCAGGTTCACGAAAGTTTTTACGTTTAATAAAGGAAGAAAAGTTCGATGAGGCCTTAGATATAGCACGCCATCAGGTTGAAGGAGGTGCCCAAGTCATCGATATCAATATGGATGATGGGTTACTCGATGGAAAAGAAGCAATGGTCAGGTATTTGAACTTGATTATGGCAGAACCAGATATAGCTCGTGTACCGATCATGATCGATAGTTCTAAATGGGAAATTATCGAAGCTGGTTTACAAGTAGTACAAGGTAAGTGTGTTGTAAATTCCATCAGTTTAAAAGAGGGAAAAGAAAAGTTTATAAACGAAGCAAAGTTGATCAAACGCTACGGAGCGGCCGTAATTGTAATGGCTTTTGATGATGTAGGACAGGCTGATAATTATGAGCGCCGTATTGAAATTGCAGAGCGCTCGTATCGTATTTTAGTTGATGAGGTCGGTTTTGCTCCCGAAGATATTATTTTTGATTTAAATATATTTCCTGTAGCAACAGGAATGGATGAGCATAAATTAAATGCCATCGATTTTATTGAAGCCACACGTTGGGTACGTCAAAATTTACCACATTGTAGTGTTAGTGGTGGTGTTAGTAATGTTTCTTTTTCATTTAGAGGAAACAACCCTGTACGTGAAGCCATGCACTCTGTGTTTTTATTTCATGCTATTAAAGCAGGAATGAATATGGGTATTGTAAATCCAGCACTGTTGGAGGTGTATGATGATATTCCAAAAGATTTATTGGAGCGTGTCGAGGATGTTATTTTAAATAGAAGGGATGATGCTACAGAGCGTTTACTTGATTTTGCCGAAACCGTAAAAGGAACAGGTAAAAAAGAAGCTGGTTTAGATATGTCTTGGCGCGAAGAGCCTTTACAAAACCGTATTACACGAGCGTTAGTTAAAGGAATCGATCAGTTTATAGTTGAAGATGTCGAAGAAGCACGCCAAGCAGCTGATAAACCTATTGAGGTTATTGAAGGGAATTTGATGACTGGAATGAATGTGGTTGGCGATCTGTTTGGTGAAGGGAAAATGTTCTTGCCTCAGGTAGTAAAATCTGCACGTGTAATGAAAAAAGCAGTAGCTTATTTATTACCTTATATAGAAGAAGAAAAGCTGAAACACCCTAAAGTAGAAGGAGCATCTGATAATGCAGGCAAAATATTAATGGCTACCGTAAAAGGAGATGTGCATGATATTGGTAAAAACATTGTTTCGGTAGTATTGGCATGTAATAACTATGAAATAGTGGATTTAGGGGTAATGGTGCCGCCAGAAAAAATTATTCAAGCTGCTATAGACGAAAATGTTGATGCTATTGGGTTAAGTGGATTAATAACTCCATCGCTTGATGAAATGGTATTTTTAGCTAAAGAAATGCAACGTAAAAACTTTACAATGCCTTTGTTAATCGGGGGTGCAACAACCAGTAAAGCACATACTGCGGTTAAAATTGATCCACAGTATGAAGGTTCGGTGGTACATGTAAATGATGCATCAAGGGCTGTAACCGTAGTGGGCGATTTATTAAAGCCAGATACTAAAGTAGCTTACAAAAAAGCCATAAAAGAGGATTATGATGTGTTTAGAGAAGGTTTTTTAAAGCGCACAAAGAAAAAGGAATATCTATCCTTACAAGATGCTCGAACGAATCATTACAAAATTGATTGGGAAATTGCTGAAATAGTAAAACCAAATCAGTTAGGGGTTCAGGTAATTGAAAATCAAAACTTAGATGAATTGGTTGAGTATATCGATTGGTCTCCGTTTTTCCGTTCATGGGATTTACATGGTAAATATCCAGATATTTTAGAAGATAAAGTAGTAGGAGAACAGGCTAGAGAGTTATTTGCCGATGCCAAGGAAATGTTAGATCAATTATTAGCAGAAAAATGGTTAACAGCTAAAGGGATTTTTGGATTATTTGAAGCCAATACGGTAAATACAGATGATATTGAAGTAAGTCATAACGGAGAACATAAGGTTACGTTTAGAACATTACGTCAGCAGTTAAAGAAGTATAAAGGAAAACCAAATTTTGCATTATCTGATTTTGTAGCACCAAAGGAAAGTGGTAAGCAAGATTATATAGGTTGTTTTTGCGTGTCTACAGGTTTTGGTACAGCGGCAAAAGCGAAGGAGTTTGAAGAGCAGTTAGATGATTATAATGCTATTATGGTAAAAGCCTTAGCAGATCGTTTAGCGGAAGCTTATGCAGAATATTTGCATAAAGAAGTGCGTATGAAGCATTGGGGCTATGCGGCTAATGAAGGATTAACGAATCAAGAATTAATCAAAGAATCCTATAAAGGAATTCGTCCTGCTCCCGGGTATCCAGCTTGTCCAGACCATTTAGAAAAACTAACGATTTGGGAGTTACTTAAAGTGAAAGAGACTATAGGGGTAGAACTTACCGAAAGTATAGCGATGTGGCCTGCAGCTTCGGTATCAGGATACTATTTTGGTAATGAAGAAGCACGTTACTTTGGACTTGGAAAAATTAAAGATGATCAAGTAAAAGATTTTGCAACACGTAAAAATATTGAATTGTCATTGGCCGAAAAATGGTTGAGTCCAAACATTGCAGATGATTAATAGCTAAAGCTAGCTAGAATTGATAGAATTAAAAAGGCCCATTCAGAATACTCAAAACCCTTGTAAATACTAGGTTTTTTTCGTAAATTAATGTAAATAAAAACCCCG
>CANLCT010000083.1 GCA_947489195.1 uncultured Aquimarina sp.
AACCAACAACCAACAACCAACAACCAACAACCAACAACCAACAACCAACAACCAACAACCAACAACCAACAACCAACTGCCAACTCACAACTCACAACTCACAACCAATATGAAAACATTAAACCGAAGCACAATCAACAAACCTGTACAATACCCAGAACGGATTCTTCAATTTGGAGGCGGAAATTTTTTAAGAGCATTTTGCGATTGGATGATTGACATACTTAATAAACAAACTGATTTTAATGGAAGTATTGTAGTAGTTAAGCCAACAAAACGAGGCGATTATTCAGAGTTACGAGAGCAAGAAGGTCTGTTTCATGTGGCCTTGGATGGTATTCGAAATGGAAAATTGATATCAGAAGTAACTTTAGTTGAATCGGTAAGTCGGGTTATTCAGCCTTATTTGGAATGGAAAGATTTTCTGGCAACAGCAGAGCAGCCCGAAATGCGTTATATAATTTCAAATACGACCGAAGCGGGCATTAAATTTTCTGAAGAAGATCAAATTACAGATACCCCTCCACATGAATTTCCTGCAAAATTAACTTTATGGCTACACCATCGATTTACTCATTTTAATGGAGCGGCTGATAAAGGATGTGTATTGCTACCCTGTGAATTAATTGAAGATAATGGAGATGCCCTAAGAAAAACCATTTTAACATACGCCTCTAAATGGAATTTAGGTTATGATTTTCAGGATTGGATTACTGAACATAATCATTTTTGTAGCACTTTAGTAGATCGTATTGTTTCTGGTTATCCTAAAGACCGTGCTAACGAAATTGAAGAAAAAATAGGGTTTAATGACCCATTATTAGTTGCAGGCGAAGAATACCATAGCTGGGTCATTAAAGCACCTAGTTTTATGCAAAAAGAATTGCCTTTTTCAAAAACAAACTTAAATGTTCAATTTGTTGACCAACTTTCTTCGTTCAGAGAAATAAAAGTGCGCATTTTAAACGGAGCGCACACCTCATTAGTGCCCGTTGCCTATTTAGCTGGATTGCGAACTGTTAAAGAGAGTATGGACAGCGAATTGATTAATCATCATGTTTTAGCTCTACTTTCTACAGAAGTGAAACCTACGTTAACTGATTTTTCGGAACAGGAAATTGATACGTTTATAAATGCCGTTTTAGACCGCTTTAAAAACCCAACACTAAAACATTATTTAATTGATATTTCATTAAACAGCACCTCAAAATTTAAAGCACGTTTATTGCCCGCTTTTAACCAATTTACAGAGTTTAAAGGAGCTTTCCCAAAACGAATAGCATTTTCATTAGCTTGTTTAATTCGTTTTTACAAGCGAGAATTCAATGGACAAACGATCGCATTAAATGATAACAAAACGATACTTGATTTTTTTAAAGAAGAATGGAGTAAGGTAGATGCCGAAATACAAACAGTCTCCGATTTAGTAGAAAATGTATTATCTAATGAAAATATATTTGGCGATGATTTGACTAAACATGAAGGCTTAACAGGTTTTATTGAAAAATCGCTAAAAGCCATAGAAAACAATGGAGTTGTTTCCTTTTTAGAAAAGCTTTAAAAATTCTTTTCTTAACAATATGAGGTAGCAAAATAAACATAAGAAGTAGGTAATCCATTTATAAATACTGAATTTTGAAAATTATAACTTACCCCATTTTTTGTTTTAGTTTTACATATGAAAATAGATTCTCATCAACATTTTTGGCATTATTGCGAAATAAAGCACAGCTGGATTAATGATCAGATGTCGGCTATTAAAAAAAATTTTCTGCCCGAAGATTTATATCAAGAATTAAAAGATAAAGACATCGACGGTTGTGTTGCCGTTCAAGCAGATCAACATGAATCTGAAACTAATTTTTTAATAGAACAATCTAAAAAACACAATTTTATAAAAGGAGTTGTAGGTTGGGTTGATTTAAGAGCCAAAAAAGTAGAACGCCGCTTAGAACATTTTGCTCAAGAAAAAATTATAAAAGGCTTTCGGCATGTAGTACAAGATGAACCACATGTAGATTTTATGATGTGGTCCAATTTTCAAAATGGAATTAGTCAACTAGAAAAATTTGGATTTACCTACGATATTCTAATTTACCCATCGCAATTACACGCTGCTTTGTACACGGTGCAAAAAAATCCAAATCAAAAATTTGTTATTGATCATATTGCCAAACCTAATATTAAGGAAGGGCAAATTGAAGATTGGAAAAAAGGCATGAAAGAACTTGCTGGTCATGAAAATGTAAGTTGTAAACTTTCCGGCATGGTCACCGAAGCAGATTGGAAAGACTGGAAACAAGAAGATTTTACACCTTATTTAGATAATGTAATGGATTTGTTTGGTGTTGATCGGGTGATGTATGGTTCCGATTGGCCTGTATCATTAATTGAATGGACTTATGGCGAAGTAAAAGGAATTATTGATACCTATACCGAAAATTTTTCGGCATCAGAAAAAGAAAAAATTTATGGCAAAAATGCTATTGAATTTTATTCATTATAGTAAATTGAACCAAAGAAATTTATTTTAGTACTAATTAGGTTACAGGCTAATCACCAAAAAACCTAAAGCTTATAGCTTACATGGATTTAAACTTAAAAAATAAAATAGTAGTCGTTACTGGAGCAGCAGGACTTAAAGGAAGTATTGGTGAAACTATTGTACAAGCCCTAGCCAATGAAGGTGCTATACCAGTAATTGTTTGTAGAAATGATCGTGGTTTTGGCTATGAAAAAGAACTAAAAGCCAAAGGAATTGATGCTTTGTTTGTAAAAACTGATCTTTCTGATCACAATCAAATAAAAGTCGCCGCTGAAATTATTGAAAAAAAATACGGACATATTGATGCTTTAATCAATAATGTAGGTGTTAATGATGGCGCTGGCTTGGATGCTTCGGTAGATGATTTTATGTATTCGCTAAAATTAAATATGGTCAGTTTTTTTGCCATGACAAAATATTGTCTACCTATGCTTAAAACAGCTAAAGGGAATATTTTAAATATTGGATCAAAAGTAGCACTGACTGGTCAAGGAGGCACCTCTGGTTATGCCGCATCAAAAGGAGGTGTATTAGGATTAACCCGTGAATGGGCTGTTGATTTAATAAAGTTTGGCATACGGTCTAATGCCATTATTATAGCAGAGAGTTGGACGCCAGCTTATGAAGCTTGGATAAAAACCTTAGAAAATGGCCATGAAAAACTACAATCTATAGTTAAAAAGATTCCTTTTGAGAACCGTATGACCACTCCACAAGAAATAGCCGATCAGTGTTTATTCACTATTTCAGAAAAATCATCGCATACTACCGGTCAATTTATTACCGTTGATGGTGGGTATGTTCATTTAGATCGCTCATTACTTACCGAATAAAATTTAAAAATCCTTTTACTTTAGTATAAAGGATTTTTTTAGAACAACTAAAAAACGTTTTCGTTAAAAATAACCAAATTAAATTATTATGGAGAATACCAAAAAAACTCCTCTTGTAAGTAAAGAGTTATTGTTCCCTTTTATTGTAATCACCTCATTATTTGCGCTATGGGGTTTTGCTAATGATGTTACCAATCCAATGGTTACGGCATTTAAAAAAGTAATGCCCGAATTGAGTTGGTTTCAAGCTTATTTAGTTCAATTCGCTTTTTACTTCGGTTATGGTTGTATGGCCATACCTGCAGCCTTATTTATTAAAAAATTCAGTTATAAATCAGGTATTTTATTGGGGCTGTCGCTATATGCTATTGGTGCTTTTTTATTTTATCCAGCGGCCTTATATGAAGAGTATGCATTCTTTTTGATTTCGCTATACGTGATTACATGTGGTTTGGCCCTTTTAGAAACCACCTCTAATCCCTTAGTATTATCTTTAGGATCTCCAGAAACTGCCACACAACGTTTAAACTTAGCACAGTCCTTTAATCCAATAGGATCTATTTCGGGAATGATGATTGCACAATTTGTGGTATTGAGCCAAATTAAATCGGCTGATTATAATGATGAAACTTATGCTGCATTGGATACCGCAACAAAGGCAGCCATTAAAACCGAAGATTTAAGTATTATCAGTTATCCCTATTTAGGGATTGGTGTGGTGGTATTAATCATTCTTGCCATTATTGCTTTTACAAAAATACCAACTGTTCAAAAATTTGAGGCACTCACATTTAAGGAATCATTAAAAAAGGTTTTCTCAAAAAAAGCATTTTTCCCAGGAGTATTAGCCCAAATGTTTTATGTAGGAGCTCAAATTATGTGTTGGACAGCCATATATCAGTACGTACAATACATGAATGAATCTGCCGGAACAGATTTAAATGCTACTTATATGAATATTATAGCCATGGGGATCTTTTTGGGCGGACGCTTTTTAGGTACAGCGTTATTGAGTAAGTTAAAAGCACCAAAATTACTCACTCTATTTGCCGTTCTAGCCATGGTTTGTTGCTTAGGAGCTATTGTATTGCCAGGAATGCCTGGGTTAATTTCATTAATTTGTATTTCCTTGTTTATGTCAATAATGTTTCCAACCATTTATGGAATTGCACTAAAAGATATGGGAGATGAAGCCAAAGTAGGTTCTGCATTTTTAGTAATGGCTATTGTAGGCGGGGCTATTTTTCCGCCCATACAAGGTTTAATTATTGATATCGGTGGCTCCAACCTAGCAGACACCCTAATTGCTGGTGTTCCTGAAGTTAAATTTTCATTCATAATGCCTTTAATTTGTATTTCGGTAGTAGCACTTTATGGGCTTTATGCTTCAAAAGTTGATAATCAATAATTAGTTTTATAACATGAAAACAAAAAGATACTGTCTTACTTGCGACTTAAAGAACGATCCTAATTTAATAGCAGAATATAAAGAATATCATGCTCCTGGTAATGCCTGGCCCGAAATTACAGCGAGTATTAAAAAAGCTGGTATAGTGGATATGCAAATTTACCTTTCGGGAAATCGAATGTTTATGATTATGGAATGTGATGAAACTTTTGATCCTAATAAAAAGGCAGAAATGGATGCTAACAATCCAAAAGTACAGGAATGGGAACAACTAATGTGGAAATACCAACAAGGTTTGCCCTGGGCTAAAGATGGCGAAAAATGGATTGAAATGGATAAAGTGTTTCAACTAGTATAATTCCTCTATTTAAAAAAACAAATAACTTATTGAATATCAATAATTTTACCTTATTTACACTATAAGTTTTTAATTTCAAATACCTTTTAACACATAATTTATGTTTATTGTCGATTTATAAATGTTAAAAAAATAGATTGTCAAAGTTTTTTTACTATTTAAATATATATTTCGACCATAATGCATTAAAGTATATTGCTTTATATGTATTTCCCCCTATTTCAAATTATTAAATTTTAATCAAAAAAAATTATTACCATGGAGGAATTATTACTAAAGTCAAAAAAAACAGTACAAGCATTTACTAAAAAAAAGCAACAACTAAGCTTAAAAAAAGTTGCTATTGGTTCAACCTTTGATATTTTTCAATGGAAACAACCAAATAAAAAAACTAATGAATATGAAATAAGCATTAATGGAAAAAAAGTAAAGAAGAAAAGTGATGCTTCTTTAGTGCTTTTTTCATGTTATAAAAGTGATTTTAACGAAGGTGAAAACATAATTTCTGTAAAAACCTTAAATGACAACAATATTAAAATTACAGACGAATTAAAATTCAACTATTCTTTTGTTAGTTAATTTTTTAACGGAATTAGTCTCAGTTAAAAAATTAAGCAAAAACCCCTCGATAAATAAACATATCTAGGGGTTTTTATTTTTAAAAGTACCATTCTTCTTATCAAGCTATAAATAAGAACAAGTCATTACCAATAACACTCCCCTGTTTTTTTCTTTAAAGAGTTATGACTTATCCGTTAAGTGATTTTTCAAGTACGAATTATTTTTATTTGTAAGAATAATATATTTTAAAGCAACCTTTTTATTATATCTGCGTTTTTATTATATAACACTTTAGCAATTAAAGTTATAAAAAATTAGATATGAGAAATTTAAAAATAAGAACAAAAGTTCGAGGGTTTAAGTTTCCAAAATTAAAAAAAGAATTAGCGATTCGTAAAGTTGAATCTGGAGCTACATTTTATATTTTTCAATGGAAACAACCCCAAAACAGTACTCATGAATATGAAATTACTGTAAATGGCAAAAAAATAATTAAAAAAACAGAAGCGAATACTATCCTATTTTCGTGCTACAAAAGTAATTTTAACGAAGGTGAAAATACTGTTCAAGTGGCTGCGCAAACCAGCAATGATTGCTCTGTAACAGAATCACTAAAGTTTAATTATTCCTATAGTGATTAATTTCATTAGCTTGTAATACCTGCAAATAGTATTATTAAGGCAACTCCATCTTAATAGTTACAGCATTTCCCCCAAAACCCACAGCATTTATAAGAATTATTTTCAGTTTTTTAGGAGATTGTTGATTTTTTATAAAAGGTACTGGAATTGCTTTTTGGTGTGTAAGCATCAAAATAGCAAGCTCCATACTTAGTGCACCACTAGCTCCAAAACTATGTCCAATCTTCCATTTATTGGTAGTTAAAAAAGGCAATTGTTTTCCAAATACCGCTGTTATGGCATTATATTCAGAACTATCTCCTTTAATAGTACCTGGAGCATGCATAATAATAGCATCTATATCAGTCAAATTAGTATTCCCTATAGCCATTTTCATTGATTTTTGAAAACAATCTGCATTAGTGGAAATTGAAATGTTGTGTGTTAATGGTTCCGTTGCATAACCAATTCCGGTAATAATTGCATTTGCGTTTGGTTGTATTCCTTTTTCTAAACAAAAAACGGCAGCACCTTCGCCTAAAAACATCTGATTTCTCTTTTTATCTAAATCCAATGCTCTACAAGGATAATCAGCCAAAGTATCTTGTGCATAAATTTTTAAGGCCTTCATTTGTGCTACTGTAAAAGGCGTTAAAGGCGCTTCACTACCTCCTACCATAAATTTATCGGTCAAGCCGGAAGTAAGCCATGCCACACCGTTTAACACAGAATGTAAAGCGGTTGAACAAGTAATAGAATGACTAATTTCGGGGCCCCTGGTTTCTAAATCATTAGCAATCCACGACGAAATATTCCCTAAAGTTGTTGTAGGAGAACTTAATGTACTTGTTTTTTGTGTTTCAATGAATTCTTTATGATAAGTTTCAAATAATTGAGTAGCTCCGCGTGAGCTTCCCATATTAATACCAAAATTACTTCCTTTACTCCACCCAGCATTTTCCATCGCTTTTCGAGCAGCAAAAAGTCCCATTAAAACAGAACGATCCACATTAGCATAATGATCAACACTTTTTTTAACTTCCTGCAAAAGTTCATTTTCTTTAGTTTGGAGTGCTGCTACTGCAGTAGCTTCATCAGAAAAATAATGCAAACTGATACTGTGCTTGTCTAATTGCAAATAGGTGTTCCAAATTTCTTCAGGTGATGAACCCAAAGGAGAAATTGATGCAAAACCAGTAATAGAGATAGGTGAATTCAAAAAAAAAGAATTAATTAAACACGTAAAGTTATAAACTATTTAAAAGACTATGGATAGACTGGTAAATTTTGTTTAATTGTTCAACAGTTATAACGTATGGAGGCAATATATAAATGGTGCTTCCTAAAGGTCTTAAATATACTCCTTTGCTCTTAAAATGTTCAAACAATTGGTCACGTAGTTTACCATAGCGTTCCATTTTAATATTAAGCTCAAAAGCAAATATGACACCTAAAGCACGCACATTGGCTACTTTTGGGTGATTTTTTAATGTTTCTGCAAATTCAATATGCGCTTGGGCTATGCGGTTTTTGGATTGTTGAATCTCTTCAGAAACCAACAAATCAATAGCTGCAATAGCAGTAGTACATGCTAATGGGTTTGCGGTATACGTATGCGCATGAAACAGACCTTTTCCTATATCATTGCTATAAAAGGCATCGTAAATTTGTTGGGTGCATGTGGTTACTCCCATAGGCATCATTCCGGCAGTTAATGCTTTTGATAAACACATTACATCGGGTTGGATTGCTATAGCCTCTGAAGCAAAATGAGGGCCAGTTTTTCCAAAACCTGTCATCACCTCATCGGCAATACAAATAATTTCATTAGCCTTACATAGTTCAATAATACTATTAAGCACTTTAGCAGCATGCATTTTCATACCCGCCGCACCTTGTACTAAGGGCTCATAAATAAAACCTGCAATTTGATGTTTAGTAATAAGTTGTTTTAACTGATCCAAAACACTACTAATTGTATCCATAGTCGGTACAGGAATCCGCACAACATTTATAAAATGCTCTGTAAATGGTCCATTATATACTGATAAGCCCGATGCTGACATGGCTCCAAAGGTGTCACCATGAAAACCTTCTTCAAAAGCAAGAATAGTATTGCGATTATTTCCTTTATTGTAATGGTACTGTAATGCCATTTTAATTCCTATTTCGGTAGTGGTGGAACCATTATCGGAAAAGAAAACCTTTTGTTGATTATCGGGTAAAATGTGTATTAATTTTTCGGACAACTCAACTGCAGGTTGGTGCGTAAAGCCACTAAACACAATTTGATCTAGTTGCTGCATTTGCGCATATACCTTTTCAATAATATAAGGGTGACAATGCCCGTAAACACAGGTGTACCATGAGGCTATTCCATCAATATATGTGTTCCCGTTTTCATCATATAATAAAGCGCCTTTAGCTTTGTGAATAGGTAACACATCGGGATGCGTTTTATGCTGGGTTAGCGGATGCCAAATATGGGCTTTATCTCTTTCTTGTAAACTCATTAAAATTCGGCTAAACGTTGTTGTAATTGGCTTGCATACTTCGAAACAATTTGAGTACTAATCATTTTCTCCTCATTAATTCTTCCTAAAAAAGGGAAACCTGTTTTTTTTAGAATAATACGCTCGGTAGTTTTGTGCTCATTTCCATTAAAAATAACACCCACATTATGTATGCCTTTTGCCTTTAAAACTTCTGCGCTAAGCAAAGTGTGATTTATACTACCTAAATAATGCCGTGATACTAAAATCACTTTATCGGTAGGCAAAATTAAATCAAGAATGGTTTCATTATCATTTATGGGTACTAACAGCCCTCCTGCCCCTTCGACCACTAAATTGTTATTCGTTTTTGGTGTTTCTATTGCTTTCGCAGAAATTTGAATCTGATCAATTTCTGCAGCAGCATGCGGACTCATTGGCGTTTGTAATGCATAGCTGTTTTTATGAAATTTAGATTCGGTGTTACTAATCCACTGTTCGACTTTATGTGTATCAGAAAAGTCAAGATCACCTGCCTGAATGGGCTTCCAGTAATCTGCCTTTAAGGCTTCTGTTACGATTGCCGAAACTACGGTTTTACCTACTTCGGTACCAATACCTGTAATAAAATAACGCTGCATTTTCAATACTTGTTTTGAATAGCAAATGTACGGTAGTCTTTAAAAAAGGAATTTAGTTTTGCATAAAAATTTATATACAATTAATTACCACCTCTAAAGCTTCTGTTATTTCTGTAAAGTTATTGTAGTTGTGCAAACAAAAACGAAGGCGTTCTTTCCCTTCGGGTACCGTGGGAGATAAAATTGGTTTCACCTCATAACCATAAGATTTTAAAATTACGGCAACACTCTTTACTTTTTCATTACCAGGAACAATACAACAATGTATGGCCGAGTTACTTTTTGTGGAAAATTTATCTAACGACAATCGTTTTTTTTCGGCATTAAAATGTAGTATATTTTTTAGCAAATCCTTTCGAGCAGTATCTTTTTGAGGGTTTTCTAAAACATTGTATGCTGCACCAATGGTGGCAATAGCTTCTGGCGGAAGCCCTGTTGTATAAATTAAACTTCGCGAAAAGTTAACCAAATAGTCATACACATTGTCACTACATAAAATAGCAGCACCATGGCAACCTAAGGCTTTTCCAAAAGTAACTATTTGGGCAAAAACCTGATCTTGAATACCTAATTCATCTACTAAACCCCTACCTCTAATACCAAAAACCCCTAAGGCGTGGGCTTCGTCAACTATAAAATAAATATTATTTTGAGTGCAAAACTCAGCAAAAGCAATTAAATCGGGGGAATCTCCATCCATAGAAAATACAGACTCGGTAACTACATAAATATTCCTTACTTTTTCTTGTTGAATACGCGTGACTTTTTCTTGCAAGTCTTGAGTATCATTATGTTTAAAGCTGTAATTTTTGGCATAATTCATTAATAAACCATCGCGAATGGAGGCATGAATAAGCTCATCATAAAAAACCACATCGCCACGTTGCGGAATGCAGGAAAAAAAGCCAATGTTAGCATTATACCCCGAATTGTACAATAAAGCTTTGGGTACTTGATGAAAAGCAGCTATCTGCTCCTCAACTACAGGATATAAATTATGGTTCCCCGAAAGCAAGCGCGAGCCTGTAGCTCCATTTTTTGCTACGCTATGTACTTTTATTAATTTGCGTGCTAAACGTTTAATTTTGGGGTTTTGTGCAAAGCCTAAATAGTCATTAGAATGAAAATCGATGCGGTCAGATACCTTTGGTAATACACGTAATGCACTCGCTTCTTTACGGGTTTCGAGCTTTAATTGTAAATTTTGGGGTAGCTTTTTCATATTCCTAAAATAGAAAATCTATTTTAAAACCACATTGTGGCCTTTGGGTTTTCTATATAATAACTTGGAATAGTTGCTTGCAAGTATACTAAGTTATACCGTTTATTGGTCTCATGAGTAGTTAAAACTATGCGATTTAGTGCATTTCGCTTTTAGTTTCTAAACATATATAAAAGCTATTGGCAGTTAGCTTTTAGCTCTTGGCTTTTTATATATTTATCAAAGTACTAATGGCTAATAGCAAAAACGGATGCTTAAAAAGATAGTGACTTTCAGTCATATCGGAAACTATGGTACTTTCTATTCATAGTACCTCATTTAACCAAAACTCCTTTTATTTCCATATTAGGTATATCTTGTAATGCGTTATCGTTTATCGTATTTTTTCTGAACACAAATTTTTTATCGAACAGTTTATTATCTAAAAAATAAGTAACACTAAACTCGTTAGTAAACGAAATCACTTTCTCTTGTATAAATTCAATTTTAGAAGCTGATTTAGGCGCAACTGCGCCTAACATATGTCTAAATTTCGAGGTTTTTTTATCGGCACTATAACCTTGTGACACTACCATTACGGCATCAATTTGCGCTTCATTATCATTTATAATATAGGCATTCCAGTCGTGCATTTCGTATTCGGTATTCCATTCTTTTACCACGGCTACGTATACATTTTTGACTACTGGAATTTCAATGTCTTTTTTCATTTACTAGGACTAAAATTTTAAGGAAAAGGATTCGTGTTTAGCATTGGAATACATGTGGTTGTTCCATCTGGTAATTCTAATTCTCGTTCATTGGTACCACATTTCGAATCATCATCTGTGCAACTTACCAACAAAGTAAGGTTTATTAAAACTAGTAAAAATCGTTTCATATTTAAAATTTTGTGCGAAAATACACACATTTGATTCTCACACAAAACTTTAGTTACTTTTTATGGGCTTAATAAGTTCTTGTCATTAAAAGTTAATCATAAACCTGTAGATCACGTTTAATACTGTTTTTATTTTATACTTCTTTGTTGTGGACTACCTAGTAAATTTGGTATAAATTACTAAGCGACTTTTATATAGTTATTAATTTTAATTTCTAATTCTTTT
>CANLCT010000084.1 GCA_947489195.1 uncultured Aquimarina sp.
GTAGTCCGTAGGGGAATCGAACCCCTCTTACCAGGATGAAAACCTGGCGTCCTAACCGATAGACGAACGGACCATTAGCTTATTAGCGGATGCAAAAGTACACTATTTTTTTAGTTACCCAAAAATCTAATAGATTTTTTTAAAAAAAATTTACAACTAAAGCAACTAAAACAAGTGCATGCTTAAATTTCAAACAAATACTTATACCTTTACAACCGATATCATTTATGACTACTAATAGGCTTTTGCAAAAAGCACTCGCTCTGACGATGGCTTTCCTGTAAAAACACAATTACCTGAATCTTTATTTCCTTCAAAAGGAATACAACGAATGGTCGCTTTTGTCAATTCTTTTATCTTATCTTCCGTCTCCGCAGTTCCATCCCAATGCGCCGAAATAAATCCACCTTTAGTTTTCAACACCTCTTTAAACTCTTCAAAAGTATCCACTTCTGTTATATGAGTATCTCTATAATCTAAGGCTTTTTTATACAAGCTTTCTTGTATTTCACTCAATAAGTCTGAAATACGTCCAGCCAGATTTTCATTTGGAACCGTTGTTTTAGTTAAATTATCTCTTCGAGCCAACTCCACTTGCCCATTTGCTAAATCTTTTGGCCCTATAGCTATACGTAAAGGCACACCTTGCAATTCATATTGAGCAAATTTAGCACCTGGTCGGTACGTATCCCTATCATCAAATTTTACCGTAATATTTACAGCTCTCAACTCTTTTACAATAGTATTTGCTACTTCAGAAATTTCGGCTAATTGCTCCTCTCCTTTATATATTGGAACAATAACCACTTGTATTGGAGCTAAATTAGGAGGTAATACCAAGCCTTGATCATCACTATGTGTCATAATCAACGCCCCCATCAATCGTGTTGACACTCCCCATGAGGTTGCCCAAACATAATCTTGTTTTCCTTCTTTACTTGTAAATTTTACATCAAATGCTTTTGCAAAATTTTGTCCTAAAAAGTGCGAAGTTCCCGCTTGTAAAGCTTTACCATCTTGCATTAAAGCCTCAATACAATACGTATCATCAGCTCCTGCAAAACGTTCCGATTCCGTTTTTCGTCCTTGCACGACTGGAATAGCCATAAAATCTTGAACAAAATTTGCATATATCTGATTCATTTGAGCTGTTTCGGCTATTGCTTCTGATTTTGTAGCATGAGCCGTATGCCCTTCTTGCCATAAAAATTCTGCCGTACGCAAAAACAAACGCGTACGCATTTCCCATCGCACTACATTAGCCCATTGATTAACCAAAATTGGCAAATCTCTATAAGATTGAATCCAACCTTTATAAGTATTCCAAATAATTGCTTCAGATGTAGGTCGTACTATTAATTCTTCTTCTAATTTAGCCTCTGGATCTGCTATCAATTTTGATGCATTATTAGGATCTGTTTTTAAACGATAGTGAGTTACCACTGCACATTCTTTTGCAAAGCCTTCAGCATTTTTCTCTTCTGCTTCAAATAAACTTTTTGGAACAAATAATGGGAAATAAGCATTTTGATGCCCAGTTTCCTTAAATTTTTTATCCAGTTCTGCCTGCATTTTTTCCCAAATTGCGTACCCATATGGCTTAATGACCATACAACCTCTAACTGCCGAATTTTCTGCCAAATCTGCTTTGACAACCAATTCATTATACCATTTCGAATAATCTTCCGAACGTTTTGTTAAACCCTTAGCCATAATGTATATTTTGGCACAACTATTGTGCTATATTTATAAAGTTTGTAGTTAGCACAAAACTAACTAAATTTAGATTGTTCAACAATTAAAACATATAGATATGCGAACTCAAAAAATTTCACTACAAAATACTGGAAAAACCTTGTTTTTTGCATTATTATCTGTATGTATATCAGCTTGTGGTAGCTACCAAGCAGTAACGTACGATGATGATGGAATATATGCAGCACCTCAAAACAGGCCTGCCCAGCAATCTCAAACCACTTCAAACAACACGCAAAACGCCCCTAAAGCAACCAATGCCGTTGTTGAAGAAGGTTTTTTTTCAAAAAAACTTAAAGAATATGAGCAGTTAAATAACGAAAACGTTGTTTTTACTGATGTTGATAACTATTCCAGCGAAAGCTACATTAACGAAAACAGCACTCAAAATCAAGAAGTACGTCCTGGATGGGGAGCAAATTATACCCAAGGATCCAATGCCAATATTTATTTAAATTCTGGCTGGGGCTTTAATAACTACCAACCTTTTTGGAATCCTGGTTTTAGAAATTTTTATGGATATGGCTTTGGAGCTGGTCCTTTTTTCAATAATTTCTATAATCCATATGGAGGGTTTTACAATGGATTTTATGGCGGAGGTTTTTATGGCCGTGGATTTTACGGAGGCGGTTTCTACAATGGATTTTACGGATTTAATCGTCCATTTTATGCTAGCAACTATTACAGATCAAGACGCCACAACACCACATACCGACCAAGAGGCACAAGAGGTTCAAATGTAAACTCTCGATCATTTAATGCTCGTAACTCCAACACAAGAACTTACACACCAAGATCACAAAGTAATAATCGAACATATACTCCTCGTAGCAGTAGCTCCTCAAACAGAACATACACTCCTCGTAGTAGCAGCAGTTCATCCAAAAGAACATACTCACCTAGAAGTAGTAGCTCATCTAGCAGAAGCTACACCCCTCGAAGTAGTCGATCATCATCAAGTAGAAGCTATTCTCCAAGATCAAGCGGAAGATCAAGCGGTGGTAGTTACAGAAGAAGATAAAAAAATTAGCCTATATGAAGAATTTAATAATTACAACACTTAGTATTTTATTACTAAGCCACATAAGTAGTGCTCAAACTACATCTGATATTTTTGATATTGCAAAAACTCAAAACCTAGGTACTGCACGATATAATGGCCTAAGTGGTGCTTTTGGCGCATTAGGCGGAGATTTAACCGCTGTTGCAGAAAACCCTGCTGGTGGAGCTGTTTTTACTAGCTCATACGGCTCTGCAACTCTATCTCAAAATGGCAGTGATTTTAATAGCACCTATTTTGATAACACTACCCAAACTTCGGACACGAATTTGAATTTAAACCAAATTGGAGCCATACTAATACTTAAAAGTGATAGCGAGTCTAATTCCATTAACAAAATCAGCTTAGGCTTATTATACAATAGAGACAATGACTACCGTAGAGAATTCCAACTAGACGGAAACTCTAATATTGGCAATATTGGCGACTATTTTGTAGGGCAAGCTAATGGTTTTTCTCCAAATCAAATTTCTGTTCAAGATGGAGAAAGCTTTGAAGAGGCATACATAGCCATAGGTAATAGTCCAAATTTTGAAGCAAGAGGACAACAGGCTTTTTTAGGCAGAGAAGCTTTTTTAATTACTGAAAGTGATACTGATGATTTGACTTATAATTCTGAAATTTCAGGAAACAATAATTCTCAAATAATAAATATTATTTCAAGTGGAAGAAGCAGCAAAACAAGTATTAATCTTGCTTTCGAAATTGATCAAAAAATCTATTTAGGCGGTAATTTAAACTTTCATAATTACAATCTTGAAAAAAATATTTTACTTAACGAAGTAAACAACAACAATTCGGATGATATTAGCGAAGTTTTTTTTGAAACACGTTCACGCACATACGGAAATGGAGTTTCTTTAAATTTTGGAGGAATTGCCAAAGTAACTAACAATGTAAGATTAGGCTTAAGCTACCAAACCCCTACCTGGAGCACACTCCAGAATGAATTAGACCAAAATACAAGTGTCTTTTTTAGAAATGGAGAAGTTAGGGATGTAGACCCTGCCCTAGTATTTACTTATCCAGAATATGACATTAGAACACCTGGAGAAGTAACCGCTAGTATTGCATATATTTTTGGGAAAAATGGATTATTTAGCGCTCAATACTCGCGCAAAGATTTTTCAAATATTAAATATGATGACAATGCATTTGACTTTACTGCACTAAATAATAGAATTAAAAACACTTTTCAAGCAGTCAATACACTAAAAGTTGGTGGCGAATACCGATATGAAAAATGGCGTTTACGCGGCGGAATAAATTATGCCACCAGCCCATACAAAAATGACCGTATTGCCGGAGACACTCAAGGCTTTTCATTAGGAACAGGATATGACTGGGGTAAATGGAAACTAGATATTGCCTACAATCGTATTGAAACAGATGTGAATGAAATTCCTTTTGAAAATGAAACTTTCCAAAACTCTGCTGCCATAAACAGAAAAGATGACGCTGTATCCATTACACTTGGTGTTAATTTTTAAAAACACACGGTTACTTATTAATATAAATGTAACTTAAAAAACGCACTTAAATATTTCATTAAAAAATCAAAAACCAAAGCCTCAAAAATATAGTTGAAAAGCTGTATCTTTGTGGGCTAAAATTAACCGAGCTATTCGGTTAAGGAATATCTTACAAATGAAAGAAAATCAGGATTCGGAATCAGCTGACTTTATTGGAGATAACCATGTAAGCACCAATGCTACAACTCCCTTAAGAAAGGACGCCTTTGAATTGAGTGACAGCGAAAAAATCGCTTTAATCAAAGAGGACGTAAGAAATATTATGAACACTCTGGGTCTAGACCTTAACGACGACAGTCTAAAAGGCACACCCAACCGAGTTGCAAAAATGTTTGTTAAGGAAATTTTCGGAGGTCTTTCTCCCAAAAAGAAACCCAAAGCTTCTGTTTTTGAAAACAGCTACAAATACGGTGAAATGTTAGTTGAAAAAAACATTACACTTTATTCTACATGCGAACATCATTTACTACCTATTGTTGGTCGAGCACATGTAGCTTACATATCTAATGGAACGGTTGTTGGCTTGT
Organism: uncultured Aquimarina sp.; assembly: GCA_947489195.1. Lineage (GTDB taxonomy): Bacteria > Bacteroidota > Bacteroidia > Flavobacteriales > Flavobacteriaceae > Aquimarina. Next base: position 4,875 of record CANLCT010000084.1, read on the forward strand.
CAAAAATGAATCGCATAGTTGATCATTATGCAAAACGCCCTCAGGTACAAGAGCGCTTAACCATGCAAATTGTACAAGAATTACAAAATGTATTAGGCACCGAAGATGTCGCTTGTATTATTGACGCCAAACACCTTTGCGTAAACTCTAGAGGTATCCGCGATATTGAAAGCAGTACTGTTACTAGTGAATTTGGAGGACAATTTAAAAATCCAAACATAAAACGCGAGCTTTTGGATTACATTCAATTAGAAACTAAATTTTAATCATATAAATAAGCTTGCTTTTCTTTACCAAACTAAACCAAAGCAACAATCCTATAAAATACCCCTAATGAGACTGTCTTTTCAGACAGTCTTTTTTTATCCCTAATAAAAATTATATGATCATTATCAATTTAACATGAGTTCGACATAATTATACTCAACTGCCAAAGTTGAAAGTTAGAATGATTTTCGATATAAAATTGTATCAACAAAGACCATTTTAGCCAATGTAATACTTTTCATACTAGAAAAAAGAATAGATCTAATCTATACTAAGCAAGCAGAAATTACAACAAATGAAATAAGCTATTGTAAACAAAAAAAATCCTATCATTATAAAATGATAGGATTTTTTTTGTTTATGTATTTAAAAACTTACTTTGCATTTTTAACAGCATCACCGGCTTTAGTAGAATAATTTATCTTCAACTGGTTTACCTCTCGTAATTGCTCCTTAACATCTCCTATAAGCCCCATATTAGTGTTTCTGTCAACTTTTAAAGCTGCCATCAACTTTCCTGTTTGGTCTTCAGGTGTGTTTGCTCTTACCTCTTGTACAAAAGATTGCACTTCTTTTATGTTAGACACAAACTTATCATTTAATTGCACTTTTGCTTCGGTACCAAACTTTCTATATTCTTTACTTGGTTTTCCTGCATAAATATACATTACCAAACTACGGTTTTCAAGTTTTTCCACCTGATCTGCATGAGGTAATACATTTTCAATCATTAAAGTACTATCGCGCATAACAGTTGCTACCATAAAAAAGAACAAAAGCATGAAAACGATATCTGGCAATGAAGCTGTCGAAATAGCGGGAAGTTCTTTTTTCCCTCCTTTATTAAACTTTGACATTTCTTATCTTTATTTATGATTAATTATCCGTCTTTAGATTCAGCTTCAGAAAGTTTCTCTGGAAACAAATCTTTTACAGCATCCTTCTTTTCTTGAAATTGCTTTTCTTCATCCGAATCTTTTTTGGCATCTTTTAAACCTTGAAGAATATCAGGATACGTCATTCCATACAAACGCTTCGCTTCGCGATTACGTAAAAAAGCATAAGCTGCCATCAACTCGTTCTGAATCGCTATATACGTTCCATAATTTGTTTCACGGCTATTTTGTAAAGAAATTACTGCTTTATCAGGATTGTCTGATGATTCAGAATTCTTTTTACCTCTACAATAATTACATTTATTATTTGCTTCAGTTCCTCCTCCGTTATCTAAAAAATCAATAGCAGCCTGACGTAAGTCTTTCAGCTCCATATTTTGATCTTCGACCAACAATTGATTTTCTTTATTTACAATTACAGTAAATAAATTCTTCTCCTTTATTTTAGGAGCAGTAATATCATCTGGAAGTTTCGGAGGCAGTTTCCTATTAATTCCAGTATCCGACGCAATTGTTGTGGTCACTAGAAAGAAAATAAGAAGCAAAAATGCAATATCGGCCATAGACCCCGCATTTACCTCTGGTGCTGCTCTTTTTGCCATAATTTAGTTGCTTATTGATTTTTTAATTCCGGCTACAAGCATTGCTCCAACAGCTACCGCTGCAAAAATATAAAATGCTATAATACCAGCTTCTACCCAACGTGTTGTTCCTTCTGTAATTACTACACCATCTCTAGTGATTACTTCTTTCCCTTTAGATAAAGCAAAACTGATCCCTACAACCACTAAAAAGGCACCGGCACCAATTAATGTTTTTACTAAACTAGAAGGGTTTTTAATTAACCCTCCAATAATAGTTACTAAAGTTACTATTAGCAACACACCAATAACTACCAAGGCTAAATTATAAAGTGGCGATACTAATGCTGTAGACTGCGCCAAAGGAAGCTCTCTCGCCTCTGTAGCACCAGCCTCAGTCATTAATTCTGAAAAGCCACCATTCATCAAATACAATAGCACTCCTGACAATACACCTACTGCTAGTACTACGTATGATATGATTTTTGAAATTTTCATTTGTTTCTATGTTTTATACATTGTTAATAAACAACAATGCTTTATTAATAATCAGTTTCAAAAAGAACACTTTACAAAACATCCTTTTTCAACAAAATATTGATTATTTCTTTTTGTTAGCAACAAGAATATCAATTAATGAAATTGAAGCATCCTCCATATCATTTACAATCGTATCAATTTTTGCAACAATATAGTTGTAAAAAATTTGAAGTATAATTGCTACAACTAATCCAAATACCGTAGTCAAAAGGGCTACTTTAATACCTCCTGCTACTAATGCTGGGTCCATATCACCTGCTTGCTCAATTTTATCAAATGCCTGAATCATACCAATTACCGTACCCATGAAACCGAGCATTGGTGCCAAAGCAATAAATAATGATAACCATGAAACGTTTTTCTCTAATTGCCCCATTTGTACACCTCCATAAGCTACTACTGCTTTTTCAGCGGCATCTATACTCTCATCTGCCCTATCTAAACCTTGATAGTAAATAGAAGCAACAGGTCCTTTTGTATTTCTACAAACTTCTTTAGCCGCTTCAACACCACCACTTGCTAGTGCATCTTCCACATTTTTTTGTAATTTTTTTGAATTTGAGGTAGAAAGGTTTAAATAAATAATTCTTTCAATAGCAATAGCTAAACCTAAAATTAAACATATCAAAACAATACCCATAAATTCAGGTCCCCCTTCGATGAAACGTTTTTTCAATCCTTGGTGAAATGATTCTTTAACTACCGGACCAGCGGTGTCCTCTTGTACCGAAGATACTGCCGCGGTTGTTGTAGCAGCTACTACTGCCGTGTTTGCATTTGCAACGTTACCAATCATCATTGCTGCTGCGATGGCTAAAATTGAAAAGATTTTTTTCATTAGTTCAAGTCTTAAGTTTACTAGTATTATTTAAGTTTTTAAAATCTGTGATAGATTAGGGGTTTTACCCAATAAATTTTGTTTAAAGATATGTTTTTAAATTAAAAATAAAAAAACAGATCAATCACTTTAGCAAATAAATAAAAAATTGGTGGTTTTATAAAATAGAAATCGTTTTTTTAATACATCTCACCACTAAAATTTGCTTCAAAATGCATTTTAAATTCATTTTTATCTTTTTTTTGCCCCAATAGACACATTGCTTTTGTCACCGTCGCTTCGGTTGTCATGCCTTTGGCACTAATGATTCCCAAGGATTTTAAGCGCTCACTTCCTTCGTAAATTCCTTGTTTTACCACACCTGATATACACTGTGAGCAATTAATAATGTTTTTTCCGTTTTTTAATAATTTTTCTAACAAAATTGGCAACCAATCTGCATTAAAAATTGTTCCAGACCCATAAGTTTCCAAAATAAGTACATCAAAATCGACAGTTTCACACAATTGCTCTAGCATTTGCTGTGTAATTCCCGGATGTATTTTCAATAAAAAAACCTTATCGACTATGGCTTCAGAAAACTTTGTCGCTTTATTAAAATTCGGTTTTAAAAGTACTGGCTCATTTACTTTAAGACTTACACCTGACGTGACCAATGCTGGAAAATTAGGTGATGCGAAAGCTTTAAAACGATCGGAACTTATTTTTGTGCTTCTATTTCCTCTAAACAATTGACTGTCAAAATACACCCCTACTTCATTAACACTTGGCGCTCCATTTTCGTTTAATAATGCAATTTGAATGGCTGTTAATACATTTTCTAAAGCATCAGTTCTAATATCACCTACGGGCAATTGCGATCCCGTAAAAATTATAGGTTTCTTTAAATTAGTAAACATAAAACTTAAGGCAGAAGCAGTATACGACATGGTATCTGTTCCATGCAACACCACAAAACCATCATATTGCATAAATTTAGAGTAAATAAGTTTGCCTAAAAATTGCCAATCTTTAGGTTCCATATCTGCAGAATCCTTGGGTTGAGGAACACTTATGGCATCTATTTGAGCTTCAATAGACTCCAATTGAGGAATTTGAGCCAATAAATGATCAAAATCAAAAGGCATCAACACTCCTGTATCTTTGTCTTTAACCATGCCTATGGTTCCTCCTGTATAAACAAGTAATAATTTCTGTTCCATTAAATAATTTAAAGTGACATTAGAACTAAAAGTACAATCAACTTAAAGAAAGTATCAAAATAGCAAAAAATAAAACAGTAACTAATCTGGGAAAGCATTAAAATTACATTTTATAAATTTCTTTAGAATTTTGTGTTGTCACCTCAGCTATTCTTTCGATAGGAAGCTGATAAATATCTGCTAATTTTTGAGCAATCTTACGTATATAAGCTGATTCATTTCGTTTTCCCCGAAAGGGAGTTGGCGCTAAATAAGGTGCATCTGTTTCTAAAACTATATGCTTTAGCTCTATTTGTTTCAAAAATTGATCAATTTTCCCATTTTTAAATGTAGCCACACCTCCTATACCTAATTTCATTCCGCAATCTATAGCTTGCAAGGCATGTTCATAAGTCCCCGTAAAACAATGGAAAATTCCTTGCAAATCCACCCCTTTATGCTTTTCTAAAATTTCAAAAGTTTCATTAAAAGCATCACGACAATGAATATTAATTGGCAATTGGTACTTTTTTGCCAAATCTATCTGCTTTTCAAAAGCAATTTGTTGCTCTTTTAAGTAAGTTTTATCCCAATACAAATCCATTCCAATTTCGCCCACGGCACAAAACTGATGGTGTACTAATTGTTTTTCAACAAAATCTAACTCTTCTAAGTAATTCTCTTTTACATGTGTTGGGTGCAAGCCCATCATTAAAAATACATGATTCGGAAAAGTCTGCTGTACTTCAAATAAACTTTTTGCTGTTTCAGAATCTACTGAAGGTACAAATAAACGAGAAACTCCATTATCAATAGCACGTTTAATCATTTCGTTTCTATCTTCTGCGAAAGCTTCACTATTTAAGTGGGTATGGGTATCGGTTAAAATCATGCACCAAAAATAATACTTTTTGATCCATAAAAATGCAGAATACTTTGATGATATTACCGATGTAATTAAGGTGAGCTTGAAATACAAAAAAGAGACTAATTCGAGTGAAATTCGGCAATAATTTTATATCGAAAATTACTCAAATTGACAATTTTGGCAGTTTTATAAAATTATGTCGAACTGACATTAATTACGTTATTCTTTTCGCCAAAAACTAAATGAATTAGGCGTTTCAACACCATCAAACTTCAATTTTAAAATAAGTTTTAATAATAGTTTTTATAATTTGTTCTTCTCGATTAGTAAGCGCTGTTTGCGAATGATTACACTGAAATAATTGCCTCAACTCAGTATACAGCGTTGTTATTTTATCCTCTGGGATTTCATTGGTACTAATATAGCGCCTTAGTTTCCTTCGGCTCACTACATTTTTATCATTGAGTATTTGTTCCATGTGGGCTTCAAACTTAGATTGACCTACACTATCAATAATTAATTGACGCTTATCATTCCCTTGCACATTTTCAGCAAAACTAAAATACAGCAAAAAATAAGTTTTAAAATCTAAATAGCTCCACATGTAAATATTTATTTACTATCATAACCTAAACAATTCACAATAAGTGAATATCTTGATTAAATTAACAAACAGCAGTAAAAAACTACATAAAAATAAATATTTTATTGAAAACCAGCGCTTTAAATTTAAAAAATAGCACTTAGGCGTACTTTTTTATACTCATTAAAAGGATTTATTGATTAGAAAAACTGTCAAATATCTATGAATATTCAGACAACTCATCCATTAATATGATATGTAAACAGCTCCCTTAAGTTTAAAAATAGTCTCCCTCAAGTACCAAATACATCCTTTTTTTTTATAAAAAATGAATACAAATTAAACTTTTAATAAGTTAATGCAGCATTAATTCAAATTTCGCTTTTCGAGAAAGAAACGTTTTAACAAGTGTTCACATTCATTAGCAAGTACCCCTCCTATAAATTCAGTTTTAGGATGCAAGGTAGTCCCCATTACTTTACAACCCCGTTTTGGGTCTGAAGCACCATAAACAATTTTTGAAATTTGACTCCAATACAAGGCTCCGGCACACATTTGACAAGGTTCTAAAGTTACATAAAGCGTACAATTCCCTAAATATTTGCCTCCTAAATAATTTGCCGCAGCTGTTATAGCTTGCATTTCGGCATGGGCCGTAACATCATTTAACAGCTCTGTTAAATTATGTGCACGAGCAATAATACGATCTTTAACAACAATTACAGCTCCAACTGGAACCTCATCTTTTTCAAAAGCTATTTCTGCCTCTTGCAAGGCTTTTTTCATATAATAATTATCATCAAAAATAAGTTCCATAGCTCAGTTTTTTTATCAAATGTAGCTAAAAAACACTTATTGAAACATATTGCCTTTATTCGTTAATATGTTTATCCTTAATCACACCTAAAGTTCATTCCATCGATGATTGACACCAGCAATGATAAGCCTTTCCATGGTTTGATCA
>CANLCT010000085.1 GCA_947489195.1 uncultured Aquimarina sp.
CTAGATATATGAGTAGCATGTACATCAATCATTTTAGCAAGATCCCCTTGCGAAATATCTTTCTCAGCACGTATTTTCTTTAAGTTATCTCCAAATGACATAAGTGTAATAAATTATGGAATACCACTTATGAGGTTAAAAAAAGAAGATATTTTCAAAATAACTTTAAGGAGGCTATTGTGTAAGTAGCATGTGTAAATTAAATTTCATTTCAAAAGTATAAATGCTTACATTTCGGCATAAATATAAATGGTTTGAAATGAAGTTGTTTTGGGTGTTTTTTTTAGTGTTAATGAGTAGCTTGTGCTGTTTCGGTCAAAAGGAAACTATGGCAAAAACAATAAGTTTAGGTGATGCATTAAATAAAAAATCGAAATATGTAGTATTTAAAGATTTAGATTTAATAGCAAAAGCAGAATTTAAAGAGCCAATAAGTGTTATTATACTGAAAGATACCTTTAGTATAAGAACAAAAAAGAAAGATTCTTTAGCAAAAAAAAGAAAACAACCGATACGGTATCAATATGAGTTAGGTTTTAGTAGTAAATTAGAATTACTCAAAAGAATCAAACAAAATGAACTACTAATGTCTTATGCTAAAAGAAGACCTGGATTAGCGGTTATTACTAAAATTAAATTTAGGTCATTGCATCAAGATTTAGATGTAATACAGCCAGAAAAATTACATACAGCTAAAATTAAAACACTAAATAAAGAATCGTTCCTTCAGTTTTCAAAGGGAAAAAATATTCCTATAAACGATTTTACAATTACTGAACAAGAATCAAGTATTTTATGTTGGGGAGAGAATGATAAGCATACTATAGAAGTTGTCGATATTGCAAAGACTAAGTGTGATTGCCCTAAAGGGACTTCCTCAAATTATTTAAAACAAATGAAGAAAAGTAAATTAGCTGTTAGACAATTTTAAAGCTGTAGTGGTATGAAAAATAAGACGACACTTTATTTGTTAGTAGTCATTGTGCTAGGGATTTGGGGTGTAATTGGGTATAAGCTTATAGTTGCTTTTTCTGGTAAAGGAGGTGAAAAAAACCTTCAAAATGAATTGTCTTCAAATCAAATAGTGTTATCATCAATAGAAAAACCTTCTTTTTCAATAGCTACCCCCGAAAGAGACCCATTTTTAGGTGGGTTATATGTAAAAAAAAGAATTAAAAAGAAGCCTACTAAAGGAAAGCTTAAAATACAACTTCAATGGCCAGATATCGTTTTTAAAGGTTTGGTAAGTGATAAAGGAGCAAAAAAAAGAGTGTTTTTAATTGATGTAAATGGAGAATCTCATTTTACAGAAATTGGAGAAATGATAAACACTAAACTGCGTTTAGTGAATGGAGATAATCAAAAAGTGAAAATCGCTTTAGAAAAAGAGAAAAAAGTATTTGAACTAAAAGATAATGCCTTTTCTTACTAAAAAAATTTCCGGACAAGCACTTTATTTTGCATTATTAATTTCAACTATTGCTGCTTTGTCACTAGTTGCAGTTTTATTACTGAGTTATACCTATAATTTTTTCAATACTAAATCGAATACATATGTACAACTACAAAAATCGAGTAAAGAATTATTTTTGAGTGCTTTTAGTAAAGATGTGGCATTGAATGATACTATAGTAAAAGCAAATTCTTATGGGGGTGAATTTAAGTTGTATCAATCATTTTATGGGTGTTGGAAAAAATCTGTGCTAAAAAGTGAAAAAAAAGCCTTCAAGGTAGATGCTATGGGACTTGTTGGTACAAAAACAGATCGATCAACACCTAATTTCTATTTAAAAAACACAAATTCGTCGTTAATTTTGGTAGGCAAAACAAAAATTTCTGGAAATGCGTATGTACCAGATTCAGGAGTAAGGCCAGGTATTATTCAAGGAGATTATTATCAGGGCAATAGATTGATTTATGGTTCAAAGCACAGAAGCCAAAAAGAATTACCTAAACTAGATAAAAAATGGTTACGCTATTTAAAAGATTTGAGACTAGGGAATTATAAAGAAGGGAAATTAGTTTCGTTGCAGAAAGAAATAAAAAATTCATTTTTGAATGAAAAATTAGTTGTTGAAGCTTTTGGAAGTGTTACCATTGGAGAAAATATCCTTTTAGGAAATATCATAGTTCGTTCTAATGTAAAAATAACTATTTTAGAAAGTGCAGAAATAAAGGATGTGCTATTTATTGCTCCTGAAATTGAAATTAAATCGAATGTAAAAGGGAGGTTTCAATGTATAGCCAGTAGGCAAATTAAGGTAGGTAAAAACAGTGTTTTATCATTTCCATCATCATTAGTTGTGGATGATAGAGATAGGACTGAGGAGAGTATAAAGGATCACAAGATTGATTTAGCAGAAGGAGTAATTTTAGAAGGAGAAATGGTTTATTTAAAATCGATCACCAAAAAAAGAGTTAGCAATGCCAAAGCACAAATAAAAGTAGCTCCTAGTTCGAAAATTATTGGGGAAATATACAACGAAGGTTCGATCGAGTTTTTGGGAGGTATTAGCGGATCTATTTATACCACTGCTACGGAAGTAAATGCATATGGGTCTAAGTATATAAATCATTTGTTTAATTGTACCGTGAATAAATTTCCGACAGGGCATTATGGAGGCTTGCCATTTGAAAAAAAGACTGATTATTATTTAGCAAAATGGTTGTACTAAAAAAAAAGGTAAAAATTCGAGGAGCTTCTTTGGTAGAAGTATTGGTAGCAAGTGTATTGATAGTTATTGTTTTTACAATTTCAAGCCTAACAATAAACAATCTTTTTAAAAGAGCAGTGTCAAATGCAACAACAGCTGTAGAAAGCAGGTTAAATGAATTAGAATATCTATATTTCAATCAAAAACTTAAATTGCCTTATTTTGAAGACTTTATGGATGGAGAAATCTCTTTGATACTCAAAGGAGGAAATAAGTTAGTAGTTGATTGGGTAAGAGGGGAGCAAAAAATTAATAGAGCGCTTTTTTTAAATGAATAGCAGGTATCATAAAATAAAGGGCTTCACTATTGTAGAAATAATAATTGTAATGGTTATTACTACTGTTGTAGTAGGTTTAGCCCTAAGTATTTTGAAAATGTTACAAAGGCATACTTTGGATATACAACATTTTTATGAGACTAAAAATGAGTTAACTTTGCTGCATCAAAATTTGAGTCACCATTTTTCTAAGTATGAAAATATACAATGGGATGTTAAAAATGAAAGACTTAACTTTCGGAATCCAATTGAAAAAAAAGAAATAGACTTATCTGAAGCGTGGGAAGGAAAAGCTAAGTTAAAAATAGATGAAAGGAAGTTTTATTTAAACGGAGAAAAAGTTGTTTCGGGAGATATAGATGCCATAAAATTAAGCATTTCCCAAAAAGGAGTAGCTAAAGTGTTGTTTGTATATAAAAGAAAAGATTTAGCGGAAGTATTAAAAAATGGCAATTAAATTTCAACAACAAATAGTACCCAAAGAAGAAAATAAGAGCTCCAAAAGCTTTGATTTAAATGCTTTATTGCAGAAAGAAATTCAGTTTGGGAAATCTAAATTTAATGATAAAAAGAAAGCATCATTTTATGATGAATTGTCAGTTTTGTTAGAATCTGGGATTCATTTAAAAAACGCCTTAGAGCTGTTGGTGAATAGTCAATCTAAAATACTAGAAAAGCAAATATTTCAAAATTTATTAAATGATTTAGTTGAGGGAGGGACCTTGTCTTTGTCCATGAAAAAAGAAAAGTCATTTACCAAATATGAATACTATGCCATTCAAATAGGAGAAGAAATGGGGAGTTTACAAAAAATAACAAGACAATTAAGCGATTTTTACCAACGGAAAGTGCAGCAGCGTAGTGAAATTATAGGTGCTTTAACTTATCCTGTAATTGTGTTACTAACGGCATTGGTAGTAGTAGGGTTTATGTTAAACTTTGTTGTGCCTCTTTTTGTAGATATATTCAAACAAAATAATGTAGATTTACCCGTAATTACTCAGTTTATAGTAACAGCTTCAGCCTTTTTAAAAAGGTATAGCTTGTTCACCCTAGGAGGCATTGTATTTAGTGTTTATATGATTTATCGATTGCGAAAAAACAAAGAAATTATGCGTTTTTGGCAAAAAATGATATTGAAATTACCGATCATTAATAATTATGTCAAAAATGTAAAGTTAGCCCAGTTTACACAAGCAGTAAGTTTAATGTCAAATGCCAAAATTGATATTACAAAATGTTTAAGTATGGGAGCAAATATGATTTTGTTTTATCCTTTGGCAGATGCTTTAATTGCTATTGAAGAACGGATTATGAAAGGAGAAAAGGTAAGCGAGGCCTTTGGAGAATATGAATATTTATTTAATAAAAAAATGATAGCACTTTTAAAAGTTGCAGAAGAAACGAATAATACAGCTTATATTTTCGAAAAACTTCATCAGCAATTTGATTTTGAAGTAAAGCGTCAGTCTAAATTAATTGGAGATGTATTGAACCCTATTTTAACTATTATTGTTGGTTTACTTGTTGGAATTATTTTAATTGCAATGTATTTGCCAATGTTTAGATTAAGTTCAATTATAGGGTAGTTTATAACTTGTTTTGTATGAAAAAGAAATTAACCACTAAAGTAAGTGCGTTTAACCTGCAAGAAATGTTAATTGTTTTAGCATTAATAGGTATTTTATTATTAATTGCCTTACCTAACTTTTTGCCATTGATTACCCAGGCAAAAAGTCAAGAAGCTAAAATACAATTAAAGTATATTCATAATTTGCAAACTCAATATCGTTATTTGAACTCTAAGTATTCTACCAATTTTGTTGAAATAGATTACGAAGCACCAAGAACGGTTAAAGAAAGTGGAACAGCAAATTACAGCTATGTAGTAACAGAGGCTACAACTTCAAATTTTAAAGCAAGAGCAACTGCGGTTGTGGATTTTGATGGAGACGGTGTTTTTAATGTCTGGGAAATTGACGAAAATGGAAAACCAAAACAACTTGTTAAAGATTGATTTTAGGAATTAAAATACTACTGATAATGCTTCTTTTAATGATCTGTTTTCAAGATTATAAAGATAGAGAGGTATATGCGTTTTTATTTCCTTTAGCGGCTATTGGTATGGGAGGCTTGTACTTTTTGGATGAAAAGTTAAACCGTTATTTTACCAACATATTAATTAATCTATTGATTGTTTTAGGTATACTAGGTATTTTGTGGTTGTATGCTAGATTTAAACTTAAAAAGGAATTGTTTAAAGAAGCTTTTGGTTTAGGAGATGTGTTTATGTTAGTCGCTATGGCATTGGGCTTTCCTGTATACACATTTACTGTTTTATTAAGTTTTGGTTTTATTACCGCATTAATTATTAGTTTAATTACTTTCAGAAAGCAAAAGGAAGTAACAATTCCTCTAGCGGGGCAATTATCAGTTTTTTTAGTAGTCGTTTATATGATAGTTTGGGTAGTTTTACCTGTTAATTTATATGTAATATAATGGAGTCAGCATCTTTTGAAATACCTGTTTCTTTAAAACAGCAAATTACTTCGGAACAAGCCTATCATTATAGGATTCTTCCCTACAAAGAGGTTGATGGAAATTTAGTGTTAAAAACAGATCAAGAAGATTTACCATTACTCCAACAAGAATTGCAAATTGTTTTGGGAAAAGATATAATGTTGGAGCGTTTTTCTGTTGAAGAAATAGAAAAAGGCTTAAGTTTATATTACAGAAAAACGAATGTTGAAGAGGTTGAGGACTTTTCGTATGAAACAAACTTTTTAAAGAAGTTGATTGGTGCGGCACAAGATTTTGGGAGTAGTGATATTCATATAGAACCCTTAGAAAAAGAAGCAAGGATTCGATTTAGATTAGATGGCAAGTTAAAAACACAGTATACCATATCAAAGGATGAATACCCTCAATTGGTCAATCAAATTAAAATACAATCAGGTTTAGATATTGCTCAAAAACGCCTTTCACAGGACGGACGTATTTTATTTAAAAGTGAACGACATGAATTTGATATTCGTGTGTCTTCCATGCCAACATTGCATGGCGAAAAAATGGTGCTTAGGCTTTTGAGTAGAAATACATCGGCAATATCACTAGATGAATTAGGATTTACCAAAGAAGAATTGGTGGCTTATCGAGAAGCCACTAAAAATACACAAGGAATCATTCTTATTTCTGGACCAACAGGTTCTGGAAAAACAACCACCTTATACGCTACTTTGAAAGAATTAAATAAAGAGGTTTCCAATGTGTTGACTATTGAAGATCCTATTGAATATACCTTAGAAGGAATTAACCAAGTACAGTTAAAAGAAGATATAGGTTTTGACTTTCCTAAGGCATTACGTACTTTTTTAAGGCAAGATCCTGATGTAATTATGGTTGGGGAGATTAGGGATAATGACACAGCAGCCATGGCAATAAAAGCAGCATTAACTGGGCATCTTGTTTTGTCTACCATACATACAAATTCTGCCTGGGGAACGGTTTCTCGTTTAATTGATATGAAAGTGCCATCTTACCTTTTGGCAAGTACTTTGTGTGTTAGTATTGCACAGCGATTGATACGTAAGCTTTGTAATAATTGTAAGGTTAAATCTAAAGTGGTAGCATCTGATTTTCCAATGGGATTTCAGATTCCAAAAGCTTTAAATGAAACTTACAAATCAAAAGGATGTAATCAATGTTACCATACCGGTTTTGCCGGAAGAAAAGCTATATATGAAATACTACCTATATCTAAAGAGTTGGAAATGGAAATAAAAAAAAATAGCTTGGAAATAGATGAGTATATTTGTTCTCAAAAAATTCAGACGCTAAAAGGTAATGCATTGCGTTTGGTTGAAGAGGGAGTTACTAGTATTAATGAAGTTTATCCGATTTTGATATCAAACTAAAAATGAAGAAAATAATTATAGCTTTTAGTGTTGTTTTATTGCTTAGTAGCACCTTACAGGCACAAAAGGATACGATTTCTAGTAGATTTTTATCGATTAAAAATCAAATAGAAGTTTTAAAACAAGAAGTACCTGGCTTAGAAGAAAAATTGAATGTAAATATTGCCAATACTTCTTTAGCAAATTTTTTATTAGCGGTATCTAAAATTCATAAGGTTAATATAAATGTAGACCAGCAATTACAAAACATCACTTTGGCAAATGGATTTACAGATGTCAATGTTGGTGATCTGGTCGTGTTTTTAGCCAAAGAATACGATTTAGCCATTGATTTTACAGGGAATATTTTATCGATAAAGCCTTTTGAAAAGCCAGTAGTTCAGGAAAAAGAAAAAGAATTTGGGGTTTCGTATGATCATATAGGAAATAAACTGAATCTAGATTTAGATAATGATAATTTGGATAAAGTTTTCCGGGAAATAATGACAAAAACCGGAAGGAATCTTTTGTATAGTCCGCAGTTAAAATCAAAAAAAATAAGTGCTTTTATACAAGGAGTTTCTTTTGAAACGGCAATAGATAAGTTAAGTATGTCCAACGGGCTAGAATTCGATAAAACGGAGGATGGTTTTTATGTGTTTAACAGTGCTTTTACAGAGCAAGCAAACAGACCCGATAATCGGAATGGAGTAAATAATTCCGGACAAGGCAGAATAAGACCAAAGAGGAAGAAAGCGACTTTTTTTTATGAAATCTTAGACTTAGAAAATCGATTATTGACTCTTGATGTAGAGGATATGTCAATTGCTGATTTGATTTATACTTTGGTAGATGACTTTAAATTAGATATGTTTTTAGCATCACCAATAATAAATGCAGGGAATACTACCATTAAATCTGAGCGTATTTATTTTGACGATTTATTAACTAAAATATTTGAAAACTCAGGTAATAAATTTACATTTAAAAAAGAAGGAGATTTGTATTTCTTTGGAACTGAAGGACAATTAACCTTAAATAGTATTCAGTTTATTCCATTGCAATATAGATCGGTGGAATTGTTAGGAGATCCTTCTAATTCGGGATCATCTTCTTCTCGTTTATCTGGGAGTTTTAATAATTCAAGCGGCGTTAATTTTATTAATGGAAGAAACCAAGGTGGTTTTCAATCGGATAACAATTTAAATTCGGGTGTAAATTCAAGGTCTTTTAATGGTGGAGCTGTTAATAATGGTAACAATAGTTTTTCTAACCAAAGAGATAGTCATCAAGGAGGAGGACAAACCCAAAGTGTGGGCGCAATAACTTCGTTATTTCCAGATACTATTTTGGAGGGCTTAGATGTTAAAATAGATATAGAATTAAATGGATTTATTGTAAGTGGTCCAGGGATACGTGTTGAGAAGTTTAAAAATTTCATTACTTATATTGACAAGCCCATACCGGTTATTTTATTAGATGTCATGATTCTTGAGGTTTCTAAAAATACCACAGTTGAAACAGGTATAGAAGTAGGAATTGGAGAAGAAAATACAACAACATCAGGAACGGCATTTCCAAGTTTAAATGGTAGGCTTTCTCATAATGATTTTAATCGATTTAATTCTCCCAATAGTGATTTAAGAAAAATTATTGGAGGCTTAAAAGGATTTAGTGCATCAAACTTAGGTCCTCTAGCTCCTAGGTTTTATATAGATCTTAGAGCCGAAGAGTCTAATGGAAATTTAAAGGTGCTTTCAACTCCCAAATTAAGTACGCTTAATGGGCATAAAGCCTATTTGTCTAGTGGAGAAACTACATATTACGAAGTGGTCAATCAGAGTTTTATAGGCTCACAGAACCCTCAATCTACAGAAATCACAAATTTTCAGCCTATTGATGCCGAATTGGCTATAGAATTTAAACCCTATGTTTCAGGTAATGGTCAAATTACACTAGATATTCAGGTAATACAATCCAGTTTTGGTTCTCGTATAGACGAAAGCGCTCCACCAGATATATCAAGCAGACGTTTTTCTTCTATTATACGTATGCGCGAAAATGATGTTGCTATCCTAGGGGGGTTAGAGGAAAAATTTAAAAATGATACGGGATCTGGGGTGCCATTTTTGTCAAGAATTCCGATTATAAAATGGTTATTCAGTCAAAGGTCCAGAACGGACAGAAAGAGTAAATTAAATATTTTGATCAAACCAACGGTATTTTACTAATAGCAAAGTTATATGATTTCTAAAGTTGAGCTAAAGCGATATATTGAAATTGGTAAAAAAATAGTCGTAGTTGAAGATGCGGGAATAGATCAAACAAACATCGCAGCATGTTTGTTTCGATTGACTGGTGATGGGTTTGAAATAGAAGCCAAGGAGGAATTTGATAGTTTAGAGGCTCTAAAAGAAAGTACTTTGCTTAAATATCCGCTTGTTTTAGGAATAACTTCGCAGCAGGTACTTACTAAAAAATTACCTAGCTATAAAAAATCTGAGGCAGACATAGCTTTAGCTTTTTCAAATATTAATAAAGAAGAATTTGGTATTGAACGCTTGTATACAAATTCGCAATGTTTTGTTAGTATTTGTCGAAAAAAAATAATTTTAGAACTTATAGAAAATTATGAAAGCATAGGCGCTAAAGTGATTTCTTTTTTTTTAGGAAGTGCCTATTTAAGTAATTTGGTAGACATACTTCCTTATGCCGAAATGTATTCGAAAACCGTAAAATTAGAAACACAGGAAGGAGAAATTAAATTTGTGCCTAATAAAGAAGGAATTTCTGAAACCTATCAGTTAGGGGATGAAAATATAAATTCAGCACATATATTATCCATAGCACTTGGACTACAGTTTTTGAATAATCAAACCGAGGTGTATTCTAATGTACAGGATTTTAAAAAACAATTATTTTCAAAAACAATCCAAAGTAGGTATTATAAAGCACTAGCAAGTGCTATGCTTAGTGTGTTGGTAGTTGCTTTGTTAATTAATAGTTGGGTGTTTTCTTCTATTTTTCAGAAAGTAGAGCAGTTGCAAGAAAATCAGCAATTATATGAGACACAAAAAGAATTGATCTCGAACATGCAGCAATCCATTGAAAAGAAATCCAAATTAATTAATAGTATACAGCAAACGGGTTTTTCAAATAGCTCTCAATTAATTAATGAAATTATTGAGCCCATACCAGCAAGTATTTTATTAAAATCAGTTGTTTATCAACCCTTAAAAAAAGTGGTTAGGCTAAATAAATACATCCAACAAAACAAAGGGGAGATAACAGTTTCTGGAAGAACAAATGATAAGAAAGAGTTTTTTAAATGGACAGAAAATATAGAAAATAGTGAATTTTTAGAGCAGTTGATTATTGAAGAATTTGAGGATTTATCATTAGAATCAGCAGATTTCAATATTTCATTACAAATTGTAGATAAATAGAAGGAAATAAGATGACGACAAAACAAAAATATGTGATTTTAGGACTCGTAGTATTATTTGTGATTTCTTATTTTTTTGCATTCCGAAAAACAGTTGCTTTAAACAAGCAATACAAAAGCTTGGCTGTTAAGGAACAGCTTTACACGTCGGCTCCAAAACGAATGAGCGCCCTAAGAGGGAAGGATAAAGCCTATAATCAATTTTTAAAAGAACAGAATTTATCCGAAAATTCTTTGAATAATGATTTGCTACAAGCGCTGCATGTATTAGCTGTTACGCATAAGTTACTAATTCAAGAATTTAATGACCCACATATTTTTGTTGATGAGAATACGAAGAGTAAAACTACTACCTATATTTTTTCATTAAAAGGAAGCTACGCCGGAATCTTGAAATTGATCTATGAATTAGAACAAAAATATGCTTTTGGAAATATAACCTACTTAAATTTTGAAAAGAAAAAGAATTATAGAAGTGGGAAAAATTACTTGATTTGTGCAATGCATTTACAAAGATTAGAAGCTGTTGATTAGGTGGATTAGTAGTTAACCCAAGTTTCAAATAAAAAAAGATAGCAATCCGAGTAAAATTCTACAGGGGTTTTATGTTAAAAATCACTCGAAATTAAATTAATTAGCTTGTGTATTGTTTTAACTAAGTGGGTAAGTAGAACATCAATTTACAGAAATCCATAAGTTTTTTTAAGCTAGTTCAGTTACAACATCTTAATTTGTGAGAAGCAACCCATAATAAAAGGGAACTAAAGGCCATAAAAACTTCCTAGAAAGCTTCATGTGTACGAAAGTACATACATACTTTTTCTTAAAATAAAACCAAAAGCTTCTATATTAGCGGCTTATTTGAAAATAACTTTTTAACCAACTTACTCTATGCAATTACTTAAACTATTTGTAGTTCATTTGCTGTTCATACTTTGTGGCTGTATTCAGGCGCATTCAGAGAATGGCTGATTCTCAAAAATTATACATAAAAAATCCAAAATTTGATAAATTCAAGTTTTGGAT
>CANLCT010000086.1 GCA_947489195.1 uncultured Aquimarina sp.
GGTAATCACTTAGGCTGTTACGCAATGGCATTGGCATACCAAAAGGATAGTAGTCCGTTCCGGTTTTGGTAATTTCATTTTCACTTTCACTCCATGAAACTACCGCACGTACATTACCTAAATGATCCGTAAGCTCGTAATTAGTTTTAGCGTTTGCTCGTTTGTATACGCCTAATCGACTGGCTCCGTATACGGTATGTTCTTTTAATACGGGCTTATGATTATTATTCATAAAACTACTTGTATATACTGCCATTGGTGTACCAGCCGCATCACGAATATAAAAAGTTTTATCCGTCAAAATATTGGGACCTCCATTGGCCGAGTAATTTGTATAAGATTCTTTCCTTATCCGCTGGCCTCTATCATTGTAAAAGAACTTCACTTTAGTTACTCCATTTTGTAAAACTTCGCTTACTAAACCACTTGCGTTATAAATATAACCAATTTTTTCTTCAGTATTATAATATAACTGGCCTATACTATTATATTGGTAGTTATTCCCTTGTGTTTGGTGACCAATATCCTCAGCATTATTTGATTTTCCTGCTGCATCACCCACACGTTTTAACTGATTTGGCTTTTCGGGATCATAAAAATAGCGTAAATCATCCATTTTATTGGATCCTTCTTCCGTATTTTTATTACGCTTTAGGCTTTGGATGTTTCCGTTGGCATCATAGGTTAGGTTACTTACTTTATAATCATCGGTGGTAGTAAAACTTGCTCCCGATGGTTTTATTTGTAACAATACATTACTCCCCTGCTTAGCATGAAATCCATTTTTTAAAGTAATTTCTTTTTGCGCATTTTCTGTTAGGTTTTGCCCCGAATTTACTACATCACTTTCCCCCAGTGTTACTATTGGATCATGATCATTCATATGCGGGTTTCCATCACTGCTCCCAAACTCGGCTTGGGTTAACCAATTGTTACGGTTGTAGCTATATAAATAGCCTTTTTCGGTACTGGTATTTTCATCCACAGCCTTGTTATTCCAACGTACGGCTTTAATGTTTCCGTTATATTGGTCTTGACCGGCATTGGTTGCCGTTATATGCACCCCTTGACGTTGGTAATCGCCTTTGTAGTAATCTATTTGCATTCCAAATACATCATTGGCATCACCTCCTGGATCTTTGGATGCTTGTAAACTTGGATGATTAATGGCTTTTAAAGCTCCGTTTAAATTATACACATAATCGATCCCTTGCAATATGCCTGCTGCTGTTGGCGCTAATTCTGTACGCTTTAATGCCCCAGTTTCGTAATACTTGTAATTGGCATGGGTTATATAATTTGTACCATTGGTACTGGTTTCAACTTTTGTTAAACTATAATCATCGGCATCATAAGTATATTTGTGTATAAACTGCTCTGCAGTTACGCCTTTTTGGTAGTATACTTTATTTACTGCTCCAGTAACATCATCATACTCATAATCGATGGTTTTTACTCCCGGTAAACCGTCTATTTTTTGTACTAACCATGTCACCCGCCCATAAATATCATAGCTGTACCATGTCGTACTTGTTGCTGGGTTTTGTGTATGTGTTTTGGATACATTACCTGCTACAAAGGCTTGGTGATGGTATTTTGCCTTTTCAGCCGAAGTTCGAGTATTATCGGCATTTACTGCAGCTGCTAAGCCTGTATCGGGCAAGTCGTATAGTGTAAAGTGTTGTTCTTTACAATTAGTGTTTTTTAAAGCATCTGTATCATTGATATAGTTTTGGTATGTTGTTGCAAAATCAATTATACTTACAAAGGGAAAAGAACCATATGTTATAAAACTTGATTTTTCTTCATAGACTCCACTCTCTACAGGTCGTGCTCGATGATCATAATTGGTATATGAAAACTCTTTTGCTAATTGTTGCTTACTATTTTGCGAAAAACGGATTTGCCCATCCTTTCGGTACTTAAACTTTGCTGTACCTTCATCGGGACTTGATGTTTCTAACAACTGCCCTAAACTGTTGTATTTAAATGTGGATTTTAAATTATCATTAATATGCTGTACTGGTCCAGTTAAATTATAGGCTGCATATTTCGTATTATCAAAACCTAAGGGCTGCAAGCTACTTGTTAGGTTTCCGGCATCGTCGTAATAATTTAAACTGTAGTCGTAGTAATTGATGTCGTAGGTTACGCCGCGACTATCGTTTATAGATTCTTTAATTTCGCCATTAGTTTTATCAATGTAGGTTTGATTATTTAATTCTCCAAATCCTTTATATACTACTCTATAAACCCCCGCCTGAATATTTGATAAACTTGATAACTTTATACTCGTTTTTAAATCAAATACTTCATAATCATTTTCTGGCCCTAAAAAAGAAAGGCTCCCTCCACAACCTTTTGGGAGATGAATATCCACATAATATTGATCTCCTATTAATGACATTACTCTTTTTTTAGGTCCTTGACCTGAACGTGCTGTGGCTAATACTTGACCATCGCTGTAGGCAAATGAGACTACTTCTTCGCCTTTAACATCAATAGCTACTGTTTTTTGAATTTTATTATTAATAAAGGTATTGCCTGTTTTGTAAAGATTTTTTATTCTGTTTGAATTAATTAATTTAGAACAACCTCCAATAGGATACGGTGATACTACTGTGGTAACATCTCTGTCATTATCAACCCAATCCAATGCTTTTTCTATAAAATAGTAGCTAACTCTACTATCCACATTTAATTCATATATCCTACTCTCACTCAATCCACTAGAACCACTTATGGTTAATCTTGTCTCACTACCAAAAGAGCATGTTGTTGGATTCACCTGTGTTACGTCGTAACTTTTATCAGGAAAAGTAGTATTTAATACAGCTGGATTATGCTGTTCAATAAGGTTTGACAAAGCATCAACTTCATTTATTTTCAAATGATCAACTCCAAAAGCATAATACAACTCTTGCGCAGCTTGCATGGTGTGACTAAAACCTTGAGGGTATTTACCATCAATGGCGTTTCCTCCAATTACTTTTAAAGTTTTCCCCGGATTAAGCTCATCGTAAAACGCTCGGCTGTAAGGGCGTTTAGTTACATCTAATAAACTCTCTCCTGCTTCATTGTTATTTTCTGCCGTATTATTTGCCGTACTATAATAATGTCCTAAGCTATTGGCTTGCGACCCCACTTCGGCTGGCAAGTTTGTTAAAGTTCCTAAATCACTTGTGGTAAATGTATTCCCATTGATTTTTTTAACAAAATTAGCATTGAAACCAAATTTATTACCAATAGGTGCTCCCGAAGTACTTAAAGCAGGCCTCCCTTGGGCATCATACAATGTTTGCGTTGCCCATATTTTACCTGTTTTAACATCTTTTGTCTGAGATTGGATGGGCTTCCCTAAATCGTCAAAATAGGCTTTGGATTTAGAAATAACTTTACCCTCGATATCATAACTTACCGATTCTGTAACATTCCTTTCTGTATCTACTTCATCAAAATCATCTTGAGCATAAATAGAGATGTTCAATAATACGAGTACTATTAAAATTATTTTTTTCATCTAATACTTTTTATATCTTTTTGATTATAATCAATTTATTTAATGTTTAGTTTTCTGGTGCACTTACTCCTTTATAGGAAAGCTTGCTTTTTGACACTAATTTAAAACCTCCCTCAGTTGTACCATTTTTTGATACTTCGGTAGATGTTTTTATTAATTGACCAGCTGCATTATACTCAAACTTGGTTCCTAAATTATTGGAGCCTAAAATATAAGTTAACTCGTCCCATTCATTATATACATAACTTGTCATATTTGATTCTATAGGATGCATTCGAAAATCATCAATATAGGCATCACCCGAAGTGGATTTTAATACAACAAAACCCTCTTGTGTTAAAGTGACATAAAAGTTTAGTTGTACCCAATCACCAGCTTCTACAAGCTCATTTGGATTAAAACTTACTGATGCGTTTTCACCTAATAAATCTAATTTTATATTTTGATAATTGCTTTTGTGTGCCCATACTGAGGCTTTATAATTCCCTGCTATTTTAGGTCTTAAATACAAGGCATTTCCTGCTGATTTTAGCTTTAAGGCTTTACTTCCGGTATGTACTTTATCTGAAATAAATTCAGCATCCACCGTTGCAAAACCACCAGAAACATCATTATTAGGAATTTCAAAATCTTCTTGATTCTCAAAATTGGCATAAAACATAGCATCGTAAGGCGCATTACATACCGCCCATACTTTACTGTAGTTATCTCCCATTTTATTCGAAGCTTTGTTTCCATTAATATCTTCGGTTTCTAATGGGCGTGAATAGTCACTATATCTGGTAATTTCTGATAGCTTTTGCCAACTAGTATGCTGCGCTTCTCCATTCTTTTCCTTTTCCCAATCAAAGGCATGAGTAGCAGCATTGAATTGGTAACTGCCATCTTCATTCAATGGCCCTTTCCATGCGTATGTTCTGTGTTTACGCCAAATATTATTCTCCCAATTTTTCCAAGTTTCTATTTCTGCTCCTAACAATTTCCATGGATCAGCACTTGACTTTTTAAAATAAGAATAAGTAGAAGCTGCTTGACTCAGCATATTTTTATTAGTTGGATTATCAGCTTTACTACCCATTTCTGGATACTTTCTAAACGCAGGTTCACTTACTGATTTTATTTCTAATCCATTACTTGAAAACGAATGTGTTTCTTTAGCTTGACCCGATATTGGATCAAAATTATTGAAACGAGTAGTGTAACTTACTCCATTCTTAATTTCTGTACTAGATTTTAATAAATTAGGATACTTTATTCGTGTAGAAGAATTAATATACCAATGTGTCTTATTATCAGGGGTACTATAGCTTGCTGTTTTATATGATTGATATGACTCTTGAGTAGTTCCTAAATTATTTGGTATTTCTCCTGGAGTAAAATAGGAATTCTCAACTTTATTCAGCAATTGTCCCTTCCTATTAAAATTGGAAACAGATAATAATTGTCCTAAACAATTAAGATTATCCTCTATTTCATATTCATTGACTGAAACATATCTTCTTTTTGATTCACTCCAGACAGACTCTTCTTTATTAACATTAATTTTATACATGCCATCATAATTGATGCTCGTATTTGATTTATTTTTAATAACCTTAAAATGATAAAGTGTACTTCCTGTTAAATCATCATTAGCATCTAAAGATTCATGTTTTACATACTCATACATAGGCACTGGAGCTGGTAACTCAAAACTATAGGGTGCTTCCTTATCAACTTCCGGTGCAAACGGAATGTATGGAACCCAACCTATACCATTTTCTTTTTCTCCATATTTATATCTCGATGTATGTATTGTCTTTATGCCTTCTTTAGTTTTTATACTTTTAACCCTAGGACCTCCATTTCCATAAAAAACATTATTATTATTTGAAGTATTAAATTCGATTTCTACTAAACCTCCTTCTTCATAAGGTTCAGATGAAGATAAATAAAAGCTCTTTATTGTTTTTTCATCTGTTTTAATATTTGAAATAGGCTTTATTATTAATTCATACTCATTTTCTTCAGATAGTTTAGTAATCTTTTCTATAATAGCTTCTCCTTTATAATTATCGTAATCATATTTAAAAATATCTGAGTTAAAATTAACATCCACGGATTCATATAAATAAATCCCATAACTACGAGAAAGATTTAATTGTACTCGATCATTCTGTTTAAGATTAAAGATTGATTTAGCTTTAAATGTAATTCTTCCATTAACATCTCTTATTCCTACATTTACATCTTTATTCCTTAGTGTTATTTTATGTGTATTTACAGATTTAAAATTATGCGATTCATATTCAACTTGTATTTTCCCTCCTTGAGGTGTTCTAATTTCATTTAAAGACCAAGCAGCAGGATTTAAATAATTATAACCATATTCATTAATAAATTTATCATTATAGCCAAATCTAGGATTATTCCCATAATGTCCAAAATAATCAAATACATAAGGAGGCATGACATCTGCTCCTTGTTTTCCTTTAAAATTAACTGACCCCAGAGTCAATCTAGATTTATTTGTATCTCCCGCATTGGGTGTTCCTTGTACTAATGCTCCTGAATGATTTCTATAATTTAAATCAACTACTTTTATTGCTCGACTGAGAGCTAATTCAACTACTTCATCATCATGATTATCTAATACATTACCCCAATTACCATATTTAGCATCTCTAGAACCAACATTTGACTGAGGGAAAATTACATCCACTTTTCCTTCATAACCCGTAGATCTATTTTTTCTATATTGAAGACCATCTGGTCCAACTAGAATAATCTTATCTAATTTTAAGGTTTTATGTTCTGGTATAGTAAATCTATTTCCATTATCGCTATTGTATGTACTTGCATATTGTTTTTCTCCGTGATCATGGTTTACAGAACGATACTCCCATTCTGGAGATCTATTATCTTCTCTCTCACTTTTTACAAAAAGTGCTGTATGCGTTCTTGTTTGTATTTTGTCTAAAAAATACTGTTGTTTAATCCCTTTGGTCCACGACTTAATATCTGGATCATCTTCTGAAACATGATATTCTTTTCCATAAGGAGTTCTCCAAACATAAGTATCATCCCATAATCCATACTCAAAATTAACCCAATAACCTAAATCTCTTTCATTGGCAATACCATCTCCATCATCTACAAAATCTGGTCCTGTAATTGCTGTTAATAACCAATGTGTCGCATAAGGAGTTAGCTGTCTTTTTTCTTGATATGCCTTATCTGGTCCTTGCCCCTTATGAAAAGGAGACCACCCCCAAATCCTAGTTACAGTAGCATAGTTATATACTGGTAATGAATAGTGATAGGTCTTACCATCTGGTGTAGTAATTTTATAAGCGCCAATACCATCAGTTGGTTTATTTTGACGGTCGAAACCAGTTGCTACAGGTAATAATAAACCTTCATTTTTGGGGGTTTCCGACTGTAAAATTTCCTGATTTGTATAATATTCTATATGATTTGATTTTTTCAAATGATTTACTTCATTATAATTAGCGCTCCCAGCTATATAAGCATCCTTTATAGTTTCTTTAGTTATTGCATTACTAGGGCTAATAAAATTTGCTTTAGCTACTCCTAAAAAAGTACTGATTTCATTATCAAAATAAAATTGAGGTTTATTTGAAAACTTTAAGTGCTCTGGAAGATTACCTGACAATCCATCAAATGCATATTTAATATCAATATTCTCGAAAGACCTTGATAACCCCACCAATCTTCCATTATCGGTTAATTTAGCATGGATACTCCCTGATAAACCTTGTGCTTGAACATTATATTTATCATAGGCAGGAAAAACCGGGTTGTTATCATTTATATTAAATTCCTCTCCAAACTTGCTATTTTCACTTAAAGGAATCTCATAAGTGTCCATATATGATTCTTCATCAACTACACTTTCAACTACACAGCTAGTACATATTTCTTCAAATTCTACTTGCTGCCTACAACCATTTACCTCATTTCTTTTATTTTCTGCTTCTTCTAAACTATATGTCTTAAATGGATTACCGCCTATTCTATCTGCTAACAAAATACCTCGACTATAACTCTCATCTCCAAATCCATTATACCTCCCGTCATTAGTATTACACCTTAGAACATAATAAATTTTCGAGTTAATTTCTAAATAATCTATTGGACCCGTAACTAAAGTTGTTGTTTTCCTTGCTGCCCAATAATCAATTTCCTGTTTACCAAAAGAAAGAGAAAAAATTCCTATTGGTGTAGGAATTACTAAAGGAATAGTAAAACCACTTTGGTTACTTGTATAATCACCTTGCTGTATCGTTGAACTAAAACCGCTGTATGATCCAATACCTACACCTACAGAAGCCCCCCCTTTATTATTACCTCCAACACTCAATGGACCAACATTAAACGAATATGAAAGTGAGCCATCTGCATCTATGCTATAAGAAGAAAAAGGTGTAGAAACCGAAATTCCGATACCTGCTGAAGAAATACTTGTTCCTAATGATAACCCATATGCCTTTGCACCTGCAGAGAAGGTTCCATCAGAATTTCCTGAAATTCCAAATCCACTTCCATTTAAACCGGCAAAACTTACATTATAACCTACTTGACCTTCACTATTAGCAGAAATACCAAATGATAGCCCTGAAGAAGAAGTGTATCCTATTCCTACAGAAGCTCCTTCTGTCCCAATAGTAGTAGAAGCCCCTATTGATCCATTCCCTAAAGCTATTCCATACCCAATACTGACATGTCCCCCAAGACTTTTATTACTCCCCCAAGAAAGCCCTACACCAACAGAAGCTCCCGCAGAATATGTTATAGAAAGATTATAATGAGTTTCTTTTTCCCCCTCATCATAAAAATATTCTGATAATGGTGCATGGTTATAATCATCCGGATACCCATTTACCGATCTATTAATAGCTCCTGGATTTAAATTCCAACCCAGTCCTACCCAACTTGCTTCTTGATCCATGGCAATCCCTGCATGGTAAGCTAAGGCAATAGGGTAACCACCCTCGGGTGAGGGCACATTCATTAACGGCAATACATAGGTAAAATCTCCTGTTAGTAAATTCACCATATCCGTAGCATCCACTGGCTCAAAACTTGCTGCCTCGGGAGCATTGGGTCCATTGTTATTGGCAAGGACATTGCCATATGGAGAAATGCTTGGTAATAAAACCGTAAACGTGAGCAGTAATGCTGTTATTTTTTGTTTCATACTTTTTTGTTTATTGCTTGATGTTGGGTGATGGGTGTGTGTTTTGTCAGATGCTGGATGTTGGGTGCTGGGTGTAGGATGCATTTTTGTTTTTTTTGCTAGGTGTTTTTTTGCTAGATGCTGGGTGTGTTTTTTGTCTGATGCTGGGTGCTGGATGCTTGATGTTGGTTGTTTTTTTGTTTTGCTTTCTTTTTCAATAATTAACCAACTCACACTTTAACTCATTTAAACTTTAGTTTGACTTCGTTTTTTATAATGGCTGTGGGGACTTTAAATTTTACTTCGCCGGTATAAAAACCTAGGTCTTGGATGGTGAAATTTAGGTAGTCCTTTTTTAAATCTTCCGAACGCCTTGGGTATACAAATAAAATACTGGTACTGCCACTCATGCCATACATACGTGGGTATATAAAATCGGTCATAGGTAAAGTATCTTTTGCTGGGGTGTATACATGTACTTTTTGATGCATACCAAATGCCAACTCATTGACCATGGCTCCAAAACGTTGTCGGTCACGTGCTACATGACTTAATAATTCGTGTCCGTTTTTTGACATGGACAAGGTGAAATACATATAATCCTTGTACTTATTTCGAAATTTAGTTACCAAACTATCCGATACATCCTCTCCTAACTCTTGATCTACTAATAAATCATTGGGTTTGTACAGCAGTTTAAAGTCTATTCCTTTGATGCTTTTGCTTTGCAAGTACTCATTTTCGGGGTCTTTGATATACTCCCACAACTCCTCGGTAGTATCAAAAGTTTTTGTACTACATGAGATGAGTATAAGTGTTAGAATGAGGTAGGATAATTTTATTTTCAAGTGGCGTGTTTTTTTGGTGTTGTTGGGTGTTTTTATTGCTGGATGCTTGATGTTGGGTGCTTGATGTTGTTTTATTGCTGGATGCTTGATGTTGGGTGCTGGATGTTGTTTGTTAAAAAATATCTGATACTAATTATGTTATTAATTTTCTTCTGAATGCAATCATCATATTCATTAAATGATAGGCTTCTTTATATTGTTTTTCGAATTGCTCTTTTTCCACATAATTTCTTCTTTTCGCTTTATGCAAACAAGTCACTACTTCTGCCAAACTCCTTATGGAGTACCCTAAAAAACGTTTAAATTCAGCATTACTTTGTAAAATTGAACCTTCTGCAATGTTCAAGGCTATTGAATCTACCGCCCGCATTAATTGAGACTTTAGATTGAATTTTTCTTCGGCCGGAAATTGCTTTACTAATTCATACATTTCGTCACCAAATTCCATCGCTTTTTTCCAAATACCTAAATTTTCGAACTTAAAGCTCATGTTGTTTTTTTGTTGGGTGTTGGATGACGGATGACAGATGTTTGGTGCTGGGTGGTTTTATCGTTTGGTGTTATTTGTTTTACTGCACTATGTGTAATACAAAAAAACTGACAACCAACAACTGCCAACCGACAACTAAATACTATTTCCCTCCTTCAAATTCTTCATTTAGCAACTTTACTAATTTTGGTGTTAGGTTTGTTGCCTCATCTGCATACATTACATTTCCGTTACCTACTGCGCCAAAAATAATTTTATGATTTTTCTTTTTCCCGTATTCTTTTACAAAGTCATTGATATCATTTACTACGGTTTGAGTTGCTTTTTTATCTTCTTCGGCTAATTGCTTTTGAACGGCTTGTTGGTAATTCCCTATTTGCTGTTGTTTGTTTGATAACAACTCTTGCTTTAATTCCAATTCTTTTTTTGTCATTTTGCTACGCTCTTTTTCGTAGGCCTTTAACTCATTTTGCCATCCCGAAACTAAACTATCTACATTGGCTTTCATTGTTGCTGCCTTTTTTTCGAATTCGGCACGTACAATTTTGGTGCGTTTGTAGCCTTGTAACATTTCGTTTACATCTACGTATACTAAATCAGATGATGATTGCGCATAAAAAAAAGTACCGATTGCTGCGATTAAGGCGATGATTGATAAGGGTAATGCTAATTTATTCATTGTTTTTTTTGTTTTGGTGCTGGGTGATGGATGTCAGATGCTTGATGTCTGATGCTGGGTGTTTGGTGTTTGGTGTTTGATGTCAGATGCTGGGTTTTTGATATTATTTTTTTTGAATATCCGTTTTTACTCATAATCCAGTAATACTAGCAATTACAAGCCTATCGAACAGTTTCTCTTCAA
>CANLCT010000087.1 GCA_947489195.1 uncultured Aquimarina sp.
CTGAAGATATTCATAACTGATTTTTACTCTAAAATAAGGCTTTTTATACAATTATGGATAATTACGGATATTCAATATTAATTTCATTGTTTTTTTGTTAAATGGAGTGACACCTTATTCTTTAATTATCAACTTGGTATGTGTTAGGTTATTTGCAGTAACTTTAACCACATAAAACCCTTGTTGCGGGTAATTTGCTCCATCTACATGGTATAAATGTTTACCTTCTTTTTGTGGCTCGTTGGCTACTATGGTTTGTTTAAATGTACCATCTAGAGTGTAAATTTCAACACTCGTGTTGCTATCTTCGGCCAATTCGTATTGGACTAATAAATCAGTTTTAAATGGGTTGGGATATAAGGTGATAAAACTGTCATCTTGTAATTGCGTTAGGGCTTCAATTAAAGCTTGATCAATTTCCTTTCCGTTATCGGTTAAGGCTTTGGTGTTGCCTAAAACGACTAACATTGGTGGACCGGGCTCGCTCCAATCCAATACTTTGGTGTCAATATTAGCTACCAGGTAATGGATGTTATTGATTTCTTTAATTTCAATGCTATTTGCCGAAAGTACGGTGTAATCTAAATGAAATTTCCTTCGGTCATCTTGATACAACCTTGGCAATTCCATATTAAAATCGGTAAAATAAAAACTATCGTCTAAAAAAATACCGTAGCTATCACTTGTTTTATTGTTGATGTTGGCCTTAAAATTAAGATCTTGTGTGTCCTTGTTTGTCGAAAAATCTAAAGTTATAGGAAAGCTGCGGTTTATTTTATTACCCGACCAATCCAGTTCAATTAGTTTTCCTTTCCATTCGCCTGCTAAAGTGGTTTTATTTACCTCAATGGCTTCTTGCTCGTCGGCAGCACTAAGCATTTCATTAATTTTAGTAGTACTAAACTCGGTAGCTTTTAAGGTATTATCTTTTTGAATACCTACATCCAATAAATTAGGGTGCTGATCCAGATGTTCTACCAAAATTTCGCTATTTACAGCAAAGGTGTTTGTTAGTAAAATTTCCATGGCTTTTTCCTTATTTACAGGCATGCCATAGCCAAAGTAGTTGCAAATGGCTAGCCAATGGTTAGCCATAGGGTAAGCGCTATTGCTAAACCATTCAATGGCTTTACTGTAATCTTGTTCAATACTACCAAGTCCTTTAAAATGCTGATAGCCTATTAAATAACCTCCGCGGTCATTACCTAAGTTTTGCGCTTTTAAAAACCACGAGGTGGCGGTGTCAAAATTAAGTTTGCACCCCACACCTTCTTGATACAGCATCCCTAATTCGCATGCGGCATTGGGATGGTCTTGTAATGCTCCTTTTTCGGTATACTCAAAAGCTTTAGTATCATTTACAGCTACGCCCATACCTCGTTTGTAGGCAAACCCCAACAGGTATTGAGCATGTGGGTCGTTATTATCGGCCGAAAGGGTTAATAATTGTATCGCTGCGGCTTCATCTTTAGCTACCTCATCGGTACCAATAAGCATTTTTGATGCAATTTCGGTCAACTGACTATAGCTTTGTATTTCGTTTTGTGCTTGCCCACTAAATAACAAAAAGGCATATCCGATGAGTATGGATAGTTTGCTCCATTGTTTTTTCATAGATTGTATATGAGTTGGTTAATATTTATGGTTCAAATCTAACTCGTTTATTTTAATTTTTCTTTAGCTACAAAAAAGTCAAAAAAAAATTCGGTCAAAACACCGATTAAATGCTTTTATAGCAGCTGAAATCTTATAATATCTTTTAAAACATTATAATAGCAACCTACTTACCAAAAAGTTAGAATTATTGATTTTCAGCTTACTATTATTTTAAAAGTTAAATATATGTTAAACAGGTTGCGTAGGAATGCACTTAGTTAGCATCTATTTTATAGTATTTTAACGCGATTCATTTATATTTGAAACCTAACATTTATATAATTCAGTAGCTTAACATGGGGTATAACAAAAAAAGCATGCTAGTTGATTTGTTTTTCTTTTCGTTAGTATTATTTACAGCGGTGGCTCCAAAATTTTATTTTTTTAAAGGCCATCACTTGTGGGTGTTTATTGTGGGTTTGTGGGGGCTTACTAGTTTATTTACATTAAAAAAACAATCATATACCCGTACTTATATCGATCTTTTTTTTACATGCTTGATGGGCTATTTATTCGTCCGTTTTTTTATTAACAGGTCAGAGTTTACCTTATACAAAAGTGATCGGTTTTTAGAATTACTAGGCTATATTGTTTTTTACATAAAAACTAAAAAACTGGTGGTTATACTAAAAAAAGAGCATAAAATTCATTGGGTAGTCTATCCATTTTTGATGTTATGTGTTGGGCAAGCTATTTTAGCCGTTTTGCAATATACAGGTAAAGCCGAATCCACTAATGAATTTTTTAAATTAACAGGCACCTTGCATTCGCCAAATTATGTAGGCTTACTATTAAGTTTAGGGGTTATTGGTATTGTTTGGTTGTTAATGCACAAAAAACAACTTGCCAAATGGCACAAAATAGTCTTAGGGGTTTTAGGGCTATTTTTAGTAGGGCTTATTGGGTTGTCCACCTCCAGAACCTCGTGGATGGTGCTGTTCATTGGAATTACCTTGCTTAGTTTTAGTACCCAAAGCTTTCGTAATTATATAAAAAAACTTTCAAAAACTAGTAAAATAAGCTATGCTACCTTGCTTACTTTTTTGGTATTGGGCGGGGGGTATTATTTGTATCATTTTAAAAAAGATTCTGCCGATGGGCGTTTTTTAATTAACAAAATTACTAGTACCGAAATAGCTAAACAACCCTTACTAGGGCATGGTTTATTTTCCTTTGAAAAAGGATACAATACCACAAAAACAACCTACTTTACAACAACTAAACAACCATGGGAACAGGTGCGCTTAGGCAATTACGTATACAATGCCTTTAATGATTACCTGTATTTTGGCTACGAGCTTGGCATAGTATTGCCCATAAGTTTATTACTGTTACTTATTTTTATAGTGTATTACAGTCAAAAAACAACTTATTTTTTGTTGGGTATTAGTTTGCTTATAGGTTTATATGTAGCCGCTTTTTTTATGTCGGTTTCTACTAAAAACATTTTTATACTTATTGGGCTTTTGGCAGTGCATTTGTGTTATTCTCGTTCTAAAAGCAAATTGGCAAAAGGCCATTCTAATTTAATATTTAGTTTTATGTGTGCGCTTACATCAATTATTTCGTTGGTTTTGGTAACTAAAAGTATGCTTTATACAAAAGAATTGAAAGCTTTTGGAGCATTATCAGCTGCTCAAAAAAAGGAAATTACCACTGAAGAGTTGGCTGATTTATTTGGGAATTATTACGATCGCGGTTATCCTGAATTTAATCAGGGCTTTTTTGTGTTAAATAGCGGGAATCAAACAAAAGGCTTGGCATTAATGAAAAAAGGCTATACCGAAAATAAAGCCCCAAAATTGGGGAAATCATTGGCTAATGCACATATAATGTATGACCATAATTATAAAAGAGCCGAAGAATTATTCACTTTTAACACAGGGAATGAAGCTTTTCGATACGAACCCAGGATGAATCTCCTTTATTTATACGAACGGGTGTTTGATACTAAAAAAATGGATTCCTTAGCAAAAGAAATTATAGCCTTTCCCATAAAAAAGCTTTCCACACAAGTGGATGAGTACAAACAGTATTGTAAAGACTTACTACAAAGAGCGCCACAACAACAAAAAGGAATGGATATACAAGGAAATATATCTAGCGACTATATAGTACAAAGCAACCTTTTAAACCGAACACTAAAACATCGCATTTACCTACCTAATATAAACTATATCACCAAAAGCTTACCCGTAGTATATTTGGCCGATGGGCAACAGTATGTAAAGGATAAGTCATTTATAAAAACTATAGACAAGCTAATTCATAACCAAAAAATAGCGCCAGTAGCTTTGGTGTTTATGGATTCGAGCGATTACCAAGATCCGAGTATTGATCATAGGCAAGAATATTATTTATGTAATAAAAAGTATGTGGATTTTGTAACTACCGAATTGATTCCAGAAATAGAAAAATACTACCCTGTGAGCAAAGAGCGTAATGGACGTAGTATTATGGGCTATTCCTTTGGGGGCTTATTTGCTGCTTTCGCAGGAATGGAAGCTCCTGATTATTTTAAAAATGTGATGATGCAGTCACCTGCCTATCATCCGTGTCCAGATATTTATACCAATTATAATATTAAAGAAACCTTAGACCTCAATATGTATTTGAGCTACGGCACAGGTAAAGATACCGAAAGCCAAGATGTACCCATGATTAACATTTTACAAGCTAAAAACTATCGCTTAAAAGTAAATAGAGAAGAAGGTGCCAATCACGAATGGCATGTGTGGATGAACCAAACTAAAGGAATTTTTGAACATTATTTTAAAATAAACTAAACCTTCTCGGAGTATGGCGTAAGACTGCTGTGCTTTTGAGGTAGGATGTAGGGCTTAATTTTTAATCACTTATTCAGACTCTTCAAAATGCAGTTCTCGATACTATTTTTTCCATTTCATTACAAAAATCACTCGAACTTGCATTTTGAAAATACATCCGCCAAAACTAATACCAAGTAATGCTATGTGTTTTTGGATCAATGGTAAAAATACGTTCAAAACCGTCAATTTCTTCTTGGGCAATCATCATAAACAAGGCATTTTTAGGTACGTTTTTAAAACTTACTTTATTATTTACACTAGGCACAAAATCACCCAGCGCTTTCCATTCGCCATCCCAATAGCGTAATTGGTAATGCTTTTCATCTTCAATAAAAAAAGGATTGTAATCTTCGTTATTATTTACAATTTCATTGTCTCTAGTCAAGGTACAATCAAAAGTATCTTTAAAATTAGGAGAAAGTAGCGTAGTAGTACCATCGGCATTATTTAAAATAGGAAAACGCTCTAGTATAAAAACATTGTTCTTAAAAATACTAGGCAGGTATACAATATTACGGCCCATATTGGTAAAACTGGCATTTCCGTTTTTATCCAAACGGCTCCATTGCGTTGGTTTCCATTTAAACTTGTTAAACACATTTAGGTAAGCATGAGTTGCCACAGTCTTTGTGCTAAACGTATAATTTACGGTACTTACAGGAACATATTCGGCAGTAACATCAATATAATTTTTAGTGCGTAAAAATCCTGGCGGAATTTCATTTTCGGGAATTTGATTTGCTAATGCTCCTTCTTGAATTGAATACGTGGTTCTGATTACTTTACCAATACGTTTGCGGGTTGGAGCAATATTAGTAGCGTAATGATAGCCATCAAAAGCTAAATGATTCCCGGTACTATCAATAATACTATTCCAAAAATGCCTGTTGGATGAAGCCGCATGGTGTGGGGTATAATCAAAAGTAACAGGTAAGCCCACACTGCGCGAAGCATAAATAGCCAAATTTGCATAGTCGGTACACGTACCTTGGTTCCGCAATGTTAATTGTTTAGGGCCAAGTGCCATAATAGGCTCCTTTCGTTTAAAAATAAACTTGAAATCGATCTTCATTTCGTCCATAAGCAGGCCAAGTACTTCCATAGGATCTTTTTTATTTTTTGCCAATCGCGCTTTTTCAAAAAAAGTATTACTGTAATCGACTCTCCAGTCTTGCAAAGGCTCAATTAAACTGCGGTAGGGTAAAATATATTCGCAAAAAGTGATAAAATCATAACTGGAAGCCCATGGGTTAGTGCGCCACATTTTAAAAGCCAAATCAATATTTTGGATTAAAAAATCAGCTTTCATTGTGTAAATATCTTTAGTAATCACTTGTCTGGGGTGTACTTTAATACTATCGGTTAATTTACCAAAGGCTTCCAAAGCGGTGTCAAAATCTGGGTAGTCAATGTCTTCAAAATTGGTATCCTCTTCATATGTATTATACCACCTACAGGCTTGCGAATAGTGAATAGGCATATGCTTAATTAAAAAAACAGCTGCATCATATTTTTGCGGATCGCCTGCATTTTTATAATGATCCAATACTTTTTGGAGTTCTATTTTGTTTCCTGCAGCCATTTTCAAAGTTTCTGCAACACTTTGTGCATAAAGCGAATTAAAGCTAATAATACCTATGAGAATTCTGAAAAAAACTATGCGTGTCATAAAATCCATGTGTTTGTGTAAAAGTTGGTGTAAATTTGTTTTAACAAAAAAATCACTTTTTTTTGACTTAATACACGCTGATCCAATTATATTTACCTCGCAAATCATAAAAAAACTAAAATCGTGGTCTTTAACTATTTTTTAACTCTGGGGGCTGTCTTGATCTTGTCATTTTCAAGCTATGGACAAATAAGTGATGCCGAAAAATTACAAAAAACACTCGCTAAAGCCACACAAGTAGGTTTTAACGAAACACAAATTGAAGGAATTAAAGCCTTGTATGCCGAATATAATGAGCGTGTAGCTGCGCTTAACGCGAAGCAAAAAGCACATCAAGACGAAACCATTCTTTATTTAAATAGTGAAGATCAAGAGAAAGGTGATGCCTTGTTAGATTTTAGAAAAAAATTAACGGGACTTATAACTATACGCGAATTTGAAAAGTTATTTGGA
This sequence comes from uncultured Aquimarina sp., assembly GCA_947489195.1. Lineage (GTDB taxonomy): Bacteria > Bacteroidota > Bacteroidia > Flavobacteriales > Flavobacteriaceae > Aquimarina. The sequence continues at coordinate 6,607 of CANLCT010000087.1, forward strand.
TTTCAATTCGAAGAGCGCATACAGCGTGAAGCCACAGCAAAATATGAAGATGCTATAGCTACGTATACATTTACAAAAAAACAGCAAAAATTGGTAAAGGATACGTTTTTGCAAACCACTAAAAACGAAATGATCACTTGGGCGTATTATACGTATGATCCAAAAGTAGCTTATGCCAAAACTACTGCGGCGGCAGCCAATAGTTTAGATCGATTTAATGAATTATTGAAAAGTTTTGATATTCAAAAAATTATTCCTGTAAAAGGAAATCCTAAAATGGAGCATTTGGTAGCTATGGCAAAAAAGGCTGCCCTTGCGGAAGAACAAATACAAAAACTATTGCACCTTGTGGCTAAACGTGATGATCAAATAGCCAAATACCCAAGTATTTGGGCGAAAGGCGATGCTAATTACGTGCTAAATTTTCATGATACAGCGACCAGTAAAGAAGAAGCGAATAGACAGTTTAAAGAAGATTTAGCCAATTTGATTAGCTTAAATCAGTTTAATACCATGTTTAAGGATCAATTGCAAACCCAAATAAAAAGAGACGCCTACAATCATTTAGTGGAAGCTGGTAAGGTGTATAATTTTAACAAACTAAGCTTTGAGCAAAAAGAATCATTAAAAGCATTGTTGCTAAAGCACTATACCAACAAAAAAATGTATACCGAATACTACGAATACGATTGGACATTGCGAACTCAAAAATTAAGGGTACTACAATTTCGTTTTGAAAAAGCCTATAAAAAAGCTTTAGATGAATTTGGTGTAACAGCCGGTACTGCTAAAAAATCGGGAACTAAGGGTTTTGATTGGTAAAAAACCTAAAATAAATTGTGCAAACACAATTTAGCAACTTTAAAAAAATCTTTTTTGCTATCATTCGAGTTATAACTAAAAACTCGCATTAAAAGTTTGAATTATTTAGCGATAGACTAAGACACAAAAATTAACATGGGTGTAAACTGTTCTCTTATTGTAATATATAATAGTTGATACTTCCGCACTTTAAAAAAAAATCACAAAAAAGCCTCTAAAATAGAGGCTTTTTTGTGATTTACCTTTAATAGTAATTCAATCTACTTACTCCACTAGTAATTTATTTGTGTAAGTCTGCCCATTAATTTCAACAGTGTATACATAAATACCTGTAGTTAACTTAAAACTTTTTCCCTCCAATTGAATTTCTTTTGTTTCATTATTAATAATCTGACCTTGATACAAGGTCCCTAAATTCCCACCTGTTACACTCCATAAATTAACATTTATTTCAGCTGTTTTCTTAGCGGTAACATATATGGTTGTAGCTCCATTAACAGGCATTGGGTTTGGAAAGTTATATACACTTGGAGTATTAATAGCATAATCTAATTCTTTTAGAGCAACGTCCTCCAAATCAACTAATTGTTCATCAACACTTAGCTCCGAATTATTATTTAGTTTTTTATACCCATATTTTGAAACCGTATTTAAGCCCCATGCAATATTATTTACCGGATCCCCTATTGACCCTTCAATAAAACCTAATGGATCTGCTGACGAATGCACATCGGCTACAAAATCTATATCTAAAGTATTTCCATCTCCAAAAGCATCTCCTGGCAATACTCCAGATCGAGATATACTATCTGTAGCGTCCATTATTGACCTTGCTTCATTATCATCCAAAGTATGATCATTGCCTAAATAATGTCCTATCTCGTGCGATGCTATGTTACCTACAACTGTAGCTACTAGATCTTTCTTATCTGCTCCTTTTGCAAGAGGTATTGAATTTATGGAATTATTATCTGATTCATCAGCACTAAGTCTACCTAATAATACATAAGCAAAATCGTCCAAGCTATAATTCCCAACATCAACAATTGTTGCTCTTCCAATTCCTGACCCTGTTCTCCCATAACCAGTTTCATCATATGATCCTCCTATCATCATTGTACTGTAAGGGATATTAAAACGATCTAATATTTTTGGTATTTTTTTACCTAAAAAAGTGCTTGAATAATCGCTTACAAATAATATATCCGCATTAGGGTTTATATTAGAATCAATAACATCTCTAAAATTTTCTTTTATAACTTCTGTAATTTTAAATGCTAATTGAATTCTGTCTAATTTAGTATTTTCAAAACCCCAATTTTCCATATACTCACTAAGTGGAGATAAGGTTCTTGCTTTTAACTCTTCTTCAGTAAAATCCTTAAAACCTTCAATATAATCGGCGTGTGTAAATTCACCTCCTGTAAAATCAAGATAAACAATTTGTTTTTGTCCTTTGTTAATTTCTTGACCTGGTCTTGAAACGTTTACTTCGGCTATATAATCCCCCTTTTGGGTAGTGGAAAAAGCAAATGTATGTCTTCCAGATGTTGGGACAACATATGACAAGTATCTGTATAATCCTTCGTTATCATCTATTCTTTTTTGTACTAATGGGGCATCTTCTGCAAAAGGAGAAGTTCCAAAAGAGTTAAACCCTATTAAAAATTTATTATTAGGATCAAAAAGTTTTACTGTTTCAATAGGGCCTTCAACACCCATTGAAATTACATCTCCTTTTTTTAAATTTACTGCATAAAAATCATTGTCCCCTAATTGTATTTCATTATTATCAAATGTAATTGTAAATGAGTAAGGACCTTCACTCATAGAAGGAAAACGAAGTTCTGGATTATCCGTTTTTGTTAAAAATGAATTTAAAGATTCCGTTAATGGTTGAAACAATGCTGGTAATGCTCCTATTAAATAAGAACCTAAAGTGACATAGTGAATACCATCATCGCTAGCGGTAAAATCCAATGAAACTGAATTTGAACTATCCTCTTGTGATTTAGGCTCTAATGTATCAAATGAAGTAACTGGTCTTCCTAAAAAAAAAGTCTCTGTAGGCGGTATAACAAAAAGTACGGGATTAATCAATTGATCTGGGTCTATTGATTCGATTTGTACATTGATTGTTTGACCTTTTTTTAAAACTATTTCGTAATAATCATGGTCTCCAAAACCAGATCTTCCAAATGAATTGGCACCATCACCTATAAACCCATTCCCTTTAACTGTTTGTGAGGTGTTTTCAAAATCAATTACAGTTGCTGTTGAAATGGTACCATTATCTTGATCATCAGCTTCTGACAAAGTCCCCAAATCAATTACAGGAATTTCTTCTACCTCAAAATTATTAAATGCTCCAGTAATACGTGCCCAACTAACTAAATTAGTAGTTGTATTTAAATTAGGTATAAATTGAGCCGTTTCGGAGGTATTATTAATTCTTTGTTCATCTGTTTCAGCTTCGGTTACTAAAATTTGAGTAGTATTTGATTCATTTATACTCGTTTGAGCATAAAAACTTGAACCCATTAATACAAATAAAGTATATGTAAAAATGTTTTGTGTTTTGTGTTTATTAATTTTTTTCATAAGCGAACATAAAATATGAGTGTAAAATACTTTTATATAAAACGCATCAAACCGCTTAAACCCTACCTCTGTTTCGCTCTTTTATTGGATTTATTTTATATACACTTGACTCTTAATTCTTTTAAAAAAATAAAAACAAACTTTTTAAAGTGAATTAGATATTAAAAAAGATGCTAATGGCAGTGAATTAAGTAGGCCCATTCAGAATACTCAAAACCCTTGTAAATACTAGGTTTTTTTCGTAAATTAATGTAAATAAAAACCCCGAA
>CANLCT010000088.1 GCA_947489195.1 uncultured Aquimarina sp.
ACACTATAATTTACTAAATATTCTGCTTTTTTTGTCTATGTTTTTACTCTTTTTTAAGTCGAACTCACGTTAATTAAATAATAACTGATTGTAATTTAGGAAAAAGCTGTACATTTGCGCCCTAATTATAACCGAGGTCGAGAACCTCCAAAATTAATTTTTATGCCTGTTAAATTAAGATTACAGAGACACGGTAAAAAAGGAAAACCTTTTTACTGGATCGTAGCAGCTGATGCACGTTCAAAAAGAGATGGTAAATACCTTGAAAAATTAGGTACTTATAATCCTAACACAAATCCTGCAACTATTGATGTTGATGTTGATGGAGCTGTTAAATGGTTACAGAATGGTGCACAGCCAACTGATACAGCCAAAAACATTCTTTCTTACAAAGGAGTTCTTTTGAAAAATCACCTTGCTGGTGGAGTTAAAAAAGGAGCTTTAACGCAAGAACAAGCAGATTCAAAATTTGAAGCTTGGGTTGCTGAAAAAGAAGGATCAGTTAATGCAAAAAAAGATGGTTTAGCTAAAAATGCAGCAGCAGAAAAAGCTAAAGCATTGGAAGCTGAAAAAGAAGTGAACGCTAAGCGTGAAGCTGATGCAGCAGCACAACAAGCAGAAGTAGAAGCGGCTGAAGCAGCAGCAAAAGCAGAAGCTGAAGCAGCAAAAGCTACAGAAGAAGCGGCTAAAGAAGAAGAGTAAATCTTTTAAATTACAATAATGCAAAAAGAAAAATGTTTCTATTTAGGCAAAATTGTAAGTAAGTTTAGCTTTAGGGGAGAGGTTTTAGTAAAACTAGATGCCGATGACCCTGAGATTTATCAAGAAATGGAATCGGTTTTTGTTGATTATAACAATAACTTGGTTCCATTTTTTGTTGAAAAAGCACGGCTACATAAATCAAGTTTACTTCGAGTAAAATTTGAAGATGTAGACACAGAGCAAGATGCAGATGATTTGATGAAAGCTGCCTTGTATTTGCCGTTAGATTTACTTCCAGAATTAGATGAAGACCAATTTTATTTTCATGATATTATTGGCTTTAAAGTAAAAGACCTTGCTAAAGGTGAAATAGGAGTAATTACGGCTATAAACGATACTACATCACAGGCTTTATTCGAAATTGATAATAAAGGGAAACAAATTCTTATTCCAATGAATGATAGTTTTATTCATAAATTAGATAAAGAAAATAAATTACTTATTGTTGATACTCCTGAAGGCTTAATAGATTTATATTTATAGGAGTTGTCGTTGACTTTCTGTTTCCCATTCTATAATGCAATAGTCATAAAACTTGGTTGTAAAAGGCTAAGGGTAACCTAAAATAATATGTCAAAACCTTTTCGGTTTAAAGAGTTTACGGTAGCGCAAGATCAATGCGCCATGAAAATTGGTACAGATGGAGTGTTGTTAGGTGCTTGGGTGCAACCCAAAGAACAACCATTTAATGTATTGGATATTGGGACTGGCACGGGGGTAATTGCCTTAATGATGGCACAACGATTTTTTGATTCAGAAATTGATGCTATTGAAATTGATACAGAGGCTTATGAACAGGCAATGACGAATTTTGAAAATTCGCCGTGGGCAGATCGTATGTTTTGTTATCATGCATCGTTTCAAGAATTTTTTCAAGAAATAGAAGAGCCTTATGATTTAATTGTAAGTAATCCTCCTTTTTTTGCGGCTACACAAAAGTCTCCAAATGAGCAACGTAATACAGCACGTTTTGAAGATGCTTTACCATTTGAACATTTACTTTATGGAGCCTCAAAATTACTTTCAGATAAAGGAACATTTGCACTTATTATACCTTATGATCAAGAGGGGCAAGTGATAAGTATTGCAGCTAAAATGCATTTATTACCAGCAAAGATTACACATGTAAAAGGAAATGAGCAAACGCCCGTTAAGCGTAGTTTAATTGCTTTTCGGTTTAATGTGGGTAAGAATGAAATGCAGTTAAACCAGTTAATTATTGAAAAAGAAAGACATATTTATACTGATGATTATATTAAATTAGTACAAAAATTTTATTTAAAAATGTAATAAGCTACTATGCAAAAAATAGGTCACAGGGGTGCTAAAGCCTTGGTAGATGAAAACACAATTCCTTCTATTGAAAAAGCAATTGAATTAGATGTAGATGCTATTGAAATTGATGTGCATAAGTGTAGTACAGGAGAACTGGTAGTTATTCACGATGAAACGGTGAAACGTACAACAAATGGCAAAGGAAAAGTAGCAAATCTGAGCTATAAAGAATTATCAAAGCTAACAACGGAGCATATGCATAAAATACCCACTTTAAAAGAAGTGTTTGATGCTTGTAGAGCTAAATGTACGTTACATATAGAATTAAAAGGAAAGGGAACGGCAAAAGCAGTATGTATGCTTATTGAAGAGGTTGTAGCTAATAAAGAGTGGACTTATGATCAATTATGTGTATCTAGTTTTGATGCTAAAAAATTAAATAAAGTAAAAGCACGAAATAGTGCAATCAAGATAGGTCTAATTGCGGAATTTAAAACAAATAAAGCTTTTGCAATAGCTGTTGATAATGCTTATGATAATTTATATATATATCATAAAAAATTGAGGAACAGGATGGTACGTATGGCAAAGTTGAAAAAAATAAATCTGTATGCATGGACAGTAAATAAACCTTCAGATATAAAAAAAATGAAGGCTTTTGGAATCTGCGGTATTATTTCAGATCAACCAGATTTGTTATAAATTAAATAATATTACATGAAAAGTTACGATGTTATTGTTGTAGGGGGTGGAGCAGCTGGTTTTTTTACGGCAATTAACGTAGCAACTTTAAATTCTACACTTTCGGTTTTAATTTTAGAACGTGCTAAAACGGTACTTCAAAAAGTGAGAATTTCTGGAGGGGGACGTTGTAATGTTACACATGCCGAATTTATCCCTAATGAGTTAGTGAAAAATTACCCTCGTGGGGAGAAAGAATTGCGTGGGCCGTTTCATAGTTTTATGACAGGCGATACCATGGAGTGGTTCGAGCAGCGTGGTGTGCCGCTTAAAATTGAAGATGATGGTCGTATTTTTCCTGTTTCAAATTCGTCAGAATCAATTATTACTTGTTTTTTAGCTGAAGCTGAAAAATTAGGTATTGAAATCAAAAAACAACAATTAGTCACTAATTTTACGTCTTTAGAATCAGGTTGGGAAATACAAACAAAAACAGATCAATTTAAGACTAAAAAATTGGTGATTGCTACAGGGAGCCAAACTAAAATATGGAAACAGTTAAATGATTTGGGGTTGCAAACGGTAACACCTGTACCTTCATTATTTACATTTAATTCTAATGATAATCGAATAGCTTCAATCCCAGGTGTGGCAGTACCCGTAATGGCCTCTATAGCTAAAACGAAATTAAAAACAGAAGGCCCATTATTAATAACACATTGGGGCTTTAGTGGTCCGGCGATTTTAAAGCTTTCTGCATGGGGTGCACGTGATTTACATGAGTTAGACTATAAATTTGATCTTATTGTGAATTGGACTAAATTGGATAGTTTTGAAAGCTGTCGCCCTTTTTTACAGGATATAAAAGAAGAAACTCCTAAGCAAATAGTAGTAAAAAATCCATTATACGAGTTGCCAAAACGTTTGTGGTTACAGTTGGTTTTAGCAAGCGGAATTTTTGAAAATCAACGCTGGGCAGATGTTAATAAAAAACAGTTAACGGCCTTAGCAAACCAATTAGTTCGAAGTACTTTTCGTATTGATGGGAAAAGTACTTTTAAAGATGAGTTTGTTACGGCCGGTGGAGTTGATTTAAAAGAAATCAATTTTAAAAACTACCAAAGTAACAAACTTAAAGATTGTTATTTAGTAGGTGAGGTGCTTAATATTGATGCTATTACCGGAGGTTTTAATTTTCAAAATGCTTGGACAGGTGGTTATATAGCAGCACAGTCCATAGTAAATGAGTAGACGGTTTAATGCCTGCAAAAACCTTTCCACGAAATTTCAATAGCTTGCTTTATATGGCGTTCTTCAAGATCAACAAGTTCATTTTCATGAATTTTTACAATTGAAACAACACTTCCAAAAAATAATTCTTGCATTACTAATGTGTTAAATTGGCGAAAAGTTTTTTCTTGAATTCTTTTTCTAAAAAATTGCTCAATATCGGCATAATAAACTCGCGTCTTTTCTTTAAGTCTTAAAGGAATTTCGGGTGAACGCCCTATTTGCTCCGAAAAAATAAAAGCCAAAGGATTGTCAATAAAATAATGGTATAAATTTAACCACATTATTTGATATTTTTTTCTACCATCTTCTGTGTTTTCAGTGTTACGCATAATTACAGTACCAAAATCTTCGGTAAGAATGGTATAGAGTTCTTCGATAATCTCTTCCTTTTTCTTAAAATGATGATAAAGCGTGCCTTTAGCTACATCGGCGGCTTTTATAATATCAGTTAACGAAGTATTTTCAATTCCTTTCGTTGTAATTAATTCTAGAGTAACCTGGAGGATAAGGGATTTTTTATTCAAATCTAAATTAATTTAATTGCCAAATACTAAAATTCAAAACTGAGGCAAAAGATACCCATAAAATATATGGAATAAGTAAATATGCGGCATTAGTATTAACTATCTTAAACCATTTGTAGGTAAAAAGTAGTAATACCAATAATCCTATAATTACTAAAAGTGCCCCGAAAATTTCATTGAGTCCAAAAAACACTAACGACCATGTGGTATTTAGTATTAATTGAAATCCAAAATGGTATAACGCAGTTTTAACCCATTTATGATAAAAGCCATGGTTCCAAATTTTACCAGCAGCTATTCCCATAAGAATATAGAGTACTGTCCAAACAGGTCCAAACACATAATTAGGAGGGTTAAAAGAGGGTTTTGATAGTGTTGTATACCAAGTGTTTACAGAGGTTTGCGTTGCTGCGGCGCCTATAGCGCCAGCCGTAAGGCAAATAACTACCGCAATGATAATTTTTATTGTTTTTTTATTCATTTTTTTAACACTATGTGTCTAAAATACTATTTTTTTTGAAATGCATTTTAATTATCGGTCAATCAAAACTTATATTTGTTCAAAATTTTATTTTGAGTAAGACTTATAGTTCAGTAAATTCTTTATACAAAAAAGATCACGGCAAGGTAGCTTTTGCAGCGCCGAGTAATATAGCTTTAGTAAAATACTGGGGTAAGCGCCCAATACAAATACCAGAAAATGCTTCATTAAGCTTTACATTGAGTGAATGTAGAACAGAAACTTCTATTGTTTATAAAAAAAGAGAAGTTAACGGGAGTGATTTTTTAATAACTTTTTTGTTTGAAGGAGCATCAAAGCCAAGTTTTGAGCCTAAAATTCATACTTTTTTTGATCGTATAGCTCCATATTGTCATTTTTTACACGATTTTGAATTTGTTATTGATAGTAAAAATACTTTTCCTCATAGTAGTGGAATTGCCTCATCTGCTAGTGGAATGAGTGCTTTAGCAATGTGTTTAGTTCAAATTGAGCATGAGTTGGGAGCAGGGCTTAGCGCAGAAGAGAGAAAAGAAAAAGCATCATTTTTAGCACGCTTAGGTTCTGGAAGCGCTTGTCGTAGTATCGAAGGTCCGGTTACCATTTGGGGAGAGCACCATAAAATTGAAGGATCAAGTAATGAATTTGCGGTGCCTTTTAAACAAAAAGTACACCCTATTTTTGAAAATTATCAAGATACCGTTTTGTTAATTGATAAAGGAGAAAAACAAGTAAGTAGTACAGTTGGTCATAATTTAATGCACGGGCATCGATATGCCAAAGCCAGATTTGAACAAGCAAATTCAAATTTAGAAAAGTTGAGTGAAGTAATTAGAAATGGAGCTTTAGATCAGTTTATTGAAATTGTTGAAAGCGAAGCTTTGACGTTACATGCTATGATGATGACCTCATTGCCATATTTTATATTAATGAAGCCTAATACATTAGAAGTAATTAATAGTATTTGGAAGTATCGTAAACAAACAGGAGTACCAGTTTGTTTTACATTAGATGCAGGAGCCAATGTTCATGTATTATACCCAGAGGCAAATAAAAAACAGGTGCTAAATTTTATTAAAACTGAATTGGCTGAAAAATGTCAAAATCAGCAGTATATATGTGATTACTTAGGAATTGGAGTAAAAAAGATGTAATTTCGCGATAACCGTAAATACATATATTTTGAAGGGACCTTTATTTTATTCTAAAATACTTCTATTTGGTGAGTATGGAATTATAAAAAATTCCAAAGGACTTTCCATTCCTTATAACTTTTATAACGGAGCATTAAAATCAGCTGAAAATTTAGATGAAAAAGCAGCAGCTTCAAATAAGAGTTTATTGAAATTAGCTACTTATTTAAAAGAAAATCAAAAACCAGATCTTGTTGTTTTTAATACAGAAAAGTTATTTGATGATATTGATAAAGGAATGTATTTTGATAGCAGTATTCCGCAGGGCTATGGCGTAGGAAGTAGTGGCGCTTTAGTAGCTGCTATTTATGATAAATATGCCGAAAATAAAATAACAGTACTTGAAAATTTAACACGCGATAAGCTGCTTAAACTAAAATTGATATTTGCTCATGTAGAATCTTTTTTTCATGGAAATAGTTCTGGCTTGGATCCTTTAAATAGCTATTTAAGTTTGCCTATATTAATCCATTCAAAAGATAATGTAGAAACAGCAGGAATACCATCTCAAAAGCAACATAAAAATAAAGGCGCTGTGTTTTTATTAGATAGTGGTATTGTTGGAGAAACGGCACCAATGGTAAATATCTTTATGGAAAAAATGAAGCAAGATGGTTTCCGTAATATGCTTAAAAATAAATTTGTAAAGCATACAGATGCTTGTGTCGAAGATTTTTTAAGTGGAAATGTAACTTCGTTGTTTTCAAATATAAAACAATTGTCTCACACTGTTTTAGACCACTTTAAGCCCATGATACCATCTCAATTTCATGCACTTTGGAAACAAGGCATTGAAACAAATGAGTATTATTTAAAATTATGTGGTTCTGGCGGCGGAGGATATATTTTAGGCTTTACCGAAAATTTTGAAAAAGCTCAAAAATCATTGAAAGACTATCAGTTAGAAGTAGTATATCATTTCTAAATCAAGATACGTACTTTTATTTGTGTAACCCCACATAAATAATTCATACATGCCCAACCTATCTAGAAAAATCAAATGGTTTTTTTATAAATTATTTAGTATGCTTTCTGTCATACGAGGTTATAATGTATTAGTTGTTTTAGTGGCACAATATGTTACAAGTATTTTTATTTTATCAGATAAAAATTCATACAAAGAGGTTTTTTTAGATACTAGCCTTTTTTGCATTGTATTTGCTTCAGCCATAACAATTGCTTCGGGCTACATCATTAATAATTTTTACGATAGTGAAAAGGATTTAATAAATAGACCTCAAAAATACCATTTAGATCGTTTGGTAAGTCAACAAACTAAGTTGACTATATATTTTATCGCAAATTTTATAGCTGTTATAATAGCAAGTTATGTTTCTTTTAGAGCAGTGTTGTTTTTTTCTAGTTATATTTTCGGAATATGGTTGTATTCACATAAATTGAAACGAATTTTATTGGTTAAAAACTTAGTAGCTACCTTTTTAGCTATTTTGCCATTTTTTGCCATTTTTATCTATTATAAAAACTATGATGCTGTAATTTTTGTACATGCTATTTTTTTAAGTTTAATAGTTTTTATGCGTGAGTTAATTAAAGATTTAGAAAATTTAAGAGGAGATGTCGCAGTAGGTAATCGAACGGTGCCTATAATTTATGGGGAATCATTAGCAAAAAAAATATTGATTGGTTTAGTAATTGCTTGTATTATTACGGCAATGGTGCTTATTTATAAATATCCATTGGGTAAAATGCATTACTTTTTTTGGATGACATCTGGGATTTTGTTAATTTTTTGGGTGCTACTAAAAAAATCAACCACAAAAAAGCAATACGTGTTATTGCATAATTTATTAAAGTTTGTTATTGTATCGGGGGTATTTAGCATTATGTTAATTGAGCCTACTTGGTTAAAAAGCTTTTATTGATTTTAAAGGAAAAGGTCATTTAACCTACTTTAAATATTAGCGCTTTGTTATGAGGTTGTGATATACAATAAATGCTAGTATTTTCTTGATTTAGTATAGTATCGTTATAGTTAAATTTAAAAATACAATTTACAGCGGTACTTTCAGTAGATCACAAATAGAATAGATTTTATAATGTATAAAGCGAGTTTAATAGCGAATAAAAGTTTATATCATTCAGTGCTAAAAAAAAGACAAGCGCGCATATAATAACTTATCTTTGCGCAAATTTTAAGTTATGAGTCAAGCTCAGAATAATCGAAATAAAAAAACATCAGGATTACGAAAAGGGAAAAGTGTTCAAAAAAAGAACATAGCAAAACCCCAAAGTGTTCGTCCTGTAAAGTCTAAAAAAGATGGGTCTGAAGAATCAGATACTATTCGTTTAAATAAATATATAGGAAACTCTGGAATTTGCACCCGAAAAGATGCGGATTTATATATTTCTACAGGAAGTGTAAAAGTAAATGGAGAGGTAGTTACCGAAATGGGTTATAAAGTAAAGTTAACTGATGAGGTGCGTTTTGATGGGCAATTAATTAGACCTGTTAAGAATTCGTATATACTAATTAATAAGCCTAAAGGCTATACTATTGCTGCGAATACAAGCAATGAAAAAAAATCAATATATGCACTTTTACAGTCAGCTTCAAAATCCTTTTTAAAACCTATTGGTAAAATGGAGCGTAATAGTTCTGGATTATTATTGCTTTCTAATAACGATTCCTTTTTAGGAAAAATGAATAGTTCTGGCCGAATTCGTCAAATTTATCATGTCGAGCTGGATAAAAATTTAGTGCAGCAAGATTTTGAGAAAATTTTAGAAGGAGTACGTATTGATGATCATATTGTTAAAGTACAAGAACTTTCATTTGTTGATGATTCATCCAAACGTGAAGTAGGTATTCAATTAAATTCTCAAAAAAATAGAATTGTCATTCGAATTTTTGAAGCTTTAGGTTATAAAGTCAATCATTTAGATCGAGTAGTATTTGGTGGGTTAACCAAAAAAGACCTTCCGAGAGGTAGGTGGAGAGAGTTAACTAAGCAAGAAGTTATTAATATGGGAATGTTAGCTTAAAAATAATATAGATTACAGTTTAGTATTAAACTATTATACAAAGTAAAAGGGCGAACTTTAATTAGTTCGCCCTTTTGTTTTGTATTCTTTAACTTTACCAGGGTTATTCAACAATGATCTTAACTATTTTGTTGGATACTTTAACAAAATAAAGACCTTTACTTAAATTATTAGTGTCAATTGATAAATCTTCATTTACCAATTTAGTTACAGTGGCACCAGATACAGAAGTAATAACAATGGAGTCATTTGGACTAGTGTTTTCAATAGTTAAATTATCTCCAGCTTTTACAGGATTCGGGTATACAATTGTTGAAAATT
>CANLCT010000089.1 GCA_947489195.1 uncultured Aquimarina sp.
CCATGGAAAGGCTTATCATTGCTGGTGTCAATCATCGATGGAATGAACTTTAGGTGTGATTAAGGATAAGCATAAAAATAAAAAATGGTGAATGTGAAAAACTTACGATTCTTGGTGTAGCTCATGAATCTGGCTTTAAATCAAAAAGTAGTTTTAATAGAATTTTTAAAAAAGAAACTGGACAATCCCCTACCGAGTACAAAAACACCCTTACCAACGCTAATACATTGATTTAAGTTAATAAACTTTTTGTTATTTATTTTTATCAAATACCTAATTATCAGTTAATTAAATGCAAAATTCGCAAAATAACTACAACTATTTAGTATATTTAAGTAATAACAACTATAACTTAAAATATTAATAAAATGAAAACAACGCTCAAAAGTTTGTTAATCACTCTACTGCTCATAATAACTGTAGTTATTCAATTTAATGCTCAAACTCAAAATTACTTAACCACTTCTGGCAATAAGCTTTTTGACAGCACAGGAAAAGAAGTTCGTTTAACTGGTGTCAACTGGTTTGGTTTTGAAACCGCTTTGTATAGCCCTCATGGAATATGGTCAAGAGATCTGAAAAGTGTATTACAACAAATAAAAGATTTAGGGTTTAACACTATACGTGTCCCTTGGTGTAATGAAATGCTTGACCCTGGATCATCAGTTAACGTAAATTCATATGGAACAGATCCATATAGTGGTGTTTCTCCTATGAATGAAGAAGAAACTACCGTAAGTACTCCTATTGAATTACTTGATATTTTTGTCGACTGGTGTCAAGAAAATGACATGAAAATTGTACTAGACAATCATTCCCGAGCTGCCGATGGCTTTTTAAATGAAGCTTTTTGGTATACTCCAGAATATTCGGAAGAACGTTGGATTAATGACTGGATTTTTATGGCCGAGCGCTACAAAGGTAAATCGGCCGTAGTGGCTATGGATTTAAACAATGAACCACATGGTTCGACCTGGGGAAATAGCAATCCAGCTACAGATTGGAATAAAGCAGCCGAGCGTTGTGGAAATGCCGTACTTGCTGTAAACCCCGATGTATTAATTATTATTGAAGGTGTTGGCGAATTTGAAGGCGACTCCTACTGGTGGGGTGGCCAACTAAAAGGCGCTGAACAATACCCTATCCAATTATCAAATCAGGAAAAATTAATGTATTCGGCACATGAATACGGACCTGAAGTTGCTCAACAAGATTGGTTTGAAGCTTCAAATTTTCCTAACAATATGCCTGGGCTTTGGGAAGAACATTTTCATTTTTTATATGAAAATAATAGTTCTCCTATATTCATAGGTGAATTTGGCATTAAAAATCAAGATGCCTTTAATGGTATAGCATTTACCTGGTTTACAGAATTTATGGATTTCATGGGCGATATATATTCGTGGACATTTTGGACTATGAATCCTAATTCTGGAGACACTGGTGGTATTTTACAAGATGATTGGTTAAGTGTTAATCAATGGAAAATGGATGTATTATCTCCTCATTTTGCCCCTTTGATTCCTAATGTAATTAACGGAACACCTCCTACTAATCGTGCTCCAATAGCTAGTTTTTCTGGTAGTATTACTATTCCATGTGTTAATGTTAACCCTAATGAAAGTTTTGGAAACTTTGACGCTAGCAATTCTTCAGATCCAGATGGTGATTCACTCACCTATACATGGGATTTTGGTGATGGAAGCACAGGAAGTGGCATAAATGTTTCTAACACTTATTCCTCAATCGATACAGTTGATGTAACATTAACTGTATCTGATGGCGAATTATCTGATTCTATAACTCAACAATTTCAAGCTTTAGCACTTCCATGCGCACCTCCTTCAATTGAGTCCATTAACATTGAAGCAAGTACTATTACAGGTGTAGCCCCTTTAGAAGTATCATTTGAAGCTATTGCAATAGCTTTCAATATTCCACCTTCTTCTATAATTTATTCTTGGGATTTTGATAACGGCAATTCTGATAATGGCCCTGTAGTTTCTAGCATATTTTCAAATCCCGGCACCTATAACGTAGAAGTTAATGCCAGTAGCAATAATAGCCAAGCGTCTCAATCAATAACAATTACTGTTACCGATCCTACTCCTTCCGAGAGTGAGCTTTCATTAAACTATCGAAATGGAGTTGATAATGCTACGGATAACGCAATAAATCCTCATTTTGAAATAGTAAATAACGGAACCAATACTGTTGCTTATTCTGATTTAGCAATTCGTTACTGGTTTACATCTGAAGATAATAATGATCTTAATTTTTGGTGTGACTGGGCACAATTAGGCACCGGAAATGTTCAAGGAACTTTTGGAACTGCCAATGGAATGGATTATTTAGAAATTACTTTTGACGCTAGTGCTGGCAATCTGAATGCGAATTCTGATTCTGGAGATATTCAAACTAGATTTTCTAAAACTAACTGGAGTAATTTTAACGAAAATGATGATTATTCTTATGACCCTAATAAAACTTCATATACAGCACATGATAAAGTAACTTTGTATCAAAATGGAAATCTGGTTTGGGGAGATGAACCTACATCAACTGGGGCTAAGTTAATAAATGAAGCTTCATTTACAATTTACCCCAATCCTGCTAGCGAGCAAATAAACATTCAAAATAATATTGAACTAACCAATTCGGTCATTACTATTTATGATTTGAGTGGCAAACAAGTAAAATCAAGTACAGGTTCTACTATACCTCCAAATTCAAGTATGAATATTTCTGATCTAAATTCTGGAATTTATATTATTGAAATTAGTACTGCAGACAAAAAACAAACAAAAGTATTTGCTGTAGAATAATTAAAGTTACCGAATTAATTTAGACATCAAAAACGATTAAAACATTCTATTGGCCTATCAATAGCTCAGTAGAATGTTTTTTAAATTAATATAAGTTCGGTAAAAGAAAATGATGTCGAACTCATATTAATTAGTAGTGTTACAAGATGATAAAAAACAGGAATCAAAGACCTCAAACAAATCTGCAACAAACGTAATGAAATAAGCTAGCTATACTAAAACGTTTTAAATTCCTTTCAATGTTAAAAAACTATTAATAAACATACCTCGTTTACTACTTAGACTATCTTTATTAACCATAATTCAACTTTAGCTTGCATAATGGAAAGAATATTTATACTTCTAAGTTTACTTTTTTTTAATTACAATCTTTTTTCACAAGAATATTTTCCTAAAAATGATGGTGTAAAAACCACTAAGGATAATTATTATGTATTTACTAATGCAACTATTCATACCAACCCTCAAACCACCCTTAAAAAAGCAAGTTTAGTTATTCAAAAAGGAAAAATTATAGCAATAGGAAAATCTATTACTATTCCCAAAAATGCTATAATTACTGATCTTAAAGAAAAACATATTTATGCTTCGTTTATTGACTTATATACTAATTTCGGAATAGAAAAACCTAAAGAGAAATTTTCTAATCCATGGGCTGGCAATCTGTTATTTAAACCTACCCGCAATGGTTACTATTGGAATGACCATATTCGACCAGAAACATATGCCTTAGATCATTTTAAGTATGATGAAAAAAAAGCTAAAGCATATTTACAAGAAGGCTTTGGTGTTTTAAATACGCATATGCCCGATGGTATTGTTAGAGGTACGGGCTTACTTGTAGCACTAAATAACCAAGGTAATACGGCTGAACGCTTACTAAGTGATCGATCTTCGCAAATATTTTCATTTAAAAAAAGTACTAAAAGCAAACAGGTATACCCTAGCTCTTTAATGGGTGCAATGGCTTTGATACGACAATTATATTTAGATGCCGATTGGTATGCCAAAGGAAACATAAATAGTAAAGATTTAGCTATTGAAGCTTTTAATAAAAACAAAAAACTTCCGCAACTATTTTTTACAGATAGTAGCATAAATAGTATAAGAGCTGATAAAGTTGGTGACGATTCTGGTGTACAATATACACTTGTTGGTAGTGGTAAGGAATATGCCCGCATAAATGAAATTAAAAAAACTAGAGCAGCATATATTATTCCTTTAAATTTTCCTAAAGCAATGGATGTCTCCGACCCTATGAATCAACGTTTAGTTAGTTTAGAAGATATGCGATACTGGAATCAAGCAGCTACAAACCCTGCTACCTTAGCAAAAAATGACATTAAATTTTCTTTAACTTCTAACAAGCTTAAAAAACTTTCAGATTTTACAAAAAACTTAAAAAAAGCAATTAATGCAGGACTTGATAAACAAACTGCTTTAGCAGCACTAACAACAATCCCAGCTGAAATTTTAGGTAAATCGGATCAATTAGGAGCACTCAAAAAAGGAGCTTTAGCTAATTTTTTAATAACAGAAAAAGCTTTATTTGACGATGATAATATAATTTATGAAAATTGGACGCTAGGCGCTAAAAATGTAATTAATGACATAAATATTATTGATCTTAAAGGAAAATACTCGCTTACTATTGCTGATAAAAATTACGACTTATCAATTTCGGGCAAACCTTCTAAACCAAATGCAGAAATTAAATTTAAGAACACAAAACTAGCCAGTAAAATTAATTATAAAAACAACTGGGTCAATATTAGCATTCCTAATCCTGATAGCACTAAAATCGCATACACACGTTTAAGTGCTTATATAGATCAAAACACAAATAAATGGAGCGGAAAAGCTATACTACCCGATGGTGTTGAAACCCCATTTACTATCTATAAAAATAAGCCCACAAAGAGTGATACAAAAAAGAAAGGAAAAACCGATGCCCAAAAAACAAAAGTGATGCCAGTCACTTACCCTAATAAAGCATTTGGGTTTAAAAGTTTACCAGAATCAAAAACTACTTTATTTAAAAATGCTACGGTGTGGACTAATGAAACTAGTGGTATTTTAAAAGGTACTGATGTTTTAATTAAAAATGGAAAAATTGCAGAAATCAGAAAAAACATTACTGCTAAAGGAGCCCTAATAATTGATGCTACTGATAAACATTTAACTGCTGGAATTATTGATGAGCACTCTCATATTGCCACTGCCGCAGTGAATGAAGCCGGACACAACTCATCTGCCGAAGTATCTATTGAAGATGTAGTTGACCCCGATGATATCAATATCTACAGAAATCTAGCTGGAGGAGTTACTTCTATCCAAATTTTACATGGATCTGCCAATCCTATTGGTGGTCGATCTGCAATTATTAAACTAAAATGGGGTGAAACTGCCGATAATTTGATTTATAACAACTCGCCTAAATTTATAAAATTTGCACTTGGCGAAAATGTAAAACAAAGCAACTGGGGAGGCCACTCTCGTTTCCCTCAATCTAGAATGGGAGTAGAACAATTATATACCGATTATTTTACGCGAGCTAAACAATATGACATAAAAAAGAAAAGTGGAAAACCCTACCGAAAAGATATCGAAATGGAAACTTTACTCGAAATTTTAAATGGTGAACGTTTCATTAGTTGTCATTCATACATTCAAAGTGAAATTAATATGTTGATGAAGTTGGCAGAAAAATTCAACTTTAAAGTCAATACATTTACCCATATACTCGAAGGCTACAAAGTTGCCGATAAAATGGCAAAACACGGAGCAGGTGGTTCTACATTCTCAGATTGGTGGGCCTATAAATATGAGGTAAATGATGCGATTCCTTATAATGCAGCTATTATGCACAACCAAGGAGTAACCGTTGCTATTAATAGTGATGACCCTGAAATGTCTCGAAGATTAAATCAAGAAGCCGCAAAATCTGTTAAATATGGAGGTGTTAGCGAAGAAGATGCCTGGAAATTTGTTACTCTAAACCCGGCTAAATTATTACATATTGATGATCGAGTTGGAAGTATTAAAGTGGGCAAAGATGCTGATTTAGTATTGTGGTCTAAACATCCATTATCCATATATACCAAAGCAGAAAAAACCATGATTGACGGGGCTTTTTATTTTGATCTAGAGCAGGATAAAACACTGAGAAAAAACCTTGCTTCTGAAAAAAATGCATTAGTATCCATGCTTATAAAAGCAAAAAATGCAGGAGTAAAAACACAAGCTCCAAAAAAGAAAGACAAACAACATTTTCACTGTAACACACTATATACTATCAATTAATCCAATGCTACTTATTAAGCTTCAACATATGAAAAAATTAACCTTCCTTTTTTTCTTATATTTTTTTATTGGAAACCTATGTGCCCAACAAACGCCTGCAAAAAAACAAACTGAACCAATTAGTATTGTAGGAGCAACAGCTCACATTGGAAATGGCAAACGTATTGAAAATAGTATACTCACTTTTGAAAATGGAAAAATTACTGCCATTAATAGCAGCAATAAAATTACTGCAAAAGGTAAAATCATAAATGCTAAAGGCAAACATATTTACCCTGGTTTTATTGCGCCAAATACCACATTAGGTTTAGTTGAAATAGATGCAGTTCGTGCTTCTGATGATGAGAAAGAAATAGGTGCATTTAATCCTCATATACGAAGTATCATAGCATATAACGCAGAAAGCAAAGTAGTAGAAAGTATGCGCCCAAATGGTGTTTTAGTAGCACAAATTACCCCTAGAGGGGGAAGTATTTCTGGCAGTTCATCCATTGTACAGCTTGATGCCTGGAATTGGGAAGATGCCGCACTAAAAATAGATGATGGAATACACATGAACTGGCCTAGATCTTTTAAAAGTGGACGCTGGTGGATGGGAGAAGATCCAGGAATTAAACCTAACGAAAAATACCCCAAATTAGTCAATGATATTAAAGTATATATGAAACTAGCCAAAGCATCAATTGCTACAACTAATAAAAATAATTTACCGCATTTGGCATTAAAAGGTATTTTCGATAATTCTAAAACTTTATACATTAATGTTACTACCGAAAAAGAAATATTGGATGTAATAAATTTTGCGAAAGAGTTTGAAATAAAAAAAACAGTATTAATCCATGCAGATGATGCCTATAAAGTAGCGGACCAATTAAAACAAAATAACATAGCTGTACTATTAGACCGTGTACATTCTACACCAGATTTTGATGATGACGATTATGATTTACCCTACAAACATGCAAAACTATTGTTTGATGCTGGCGTATTAGTAGCCATACAAAATGAAGGAGATATGGAGCGTGCTAATGTTAGAAACTTACCTTTTCAAGCAGGAACCGTAGCTGCTCATGGATTAGACAAAGAAAAAGCATTACAACTTATTACAGGGAATGCTGCTAAAATTTTAGGAATAGATGACCAAGTAGGTACTTTGGAAGTAGGAAAAGACGCTACGCTATTTATTAGCAAAGGTGATGCACTAGATATGCGTACAAATCAATTGGAATGGGCATTTATTATGGGACGTTCAATTAGCTTAGAAAGTCATCAAACACAACTTTGGAAACGATATAACCAAAAATACACTACTAAAAATCAATAATACTTTAGTACTAATTACATCCTACTAATAAAACCACAAATTGCTTACTAATTAAAAATTAGTGAGATACTTGCTATTTTAGTATTTCGCTTTATATCAAAAAACAACTATCTTTTTAACGTGAGTTCAGTAAAAGAAAAATACGTCAATGGCAGAAAATTCAGTAAGAATTTTATATCGAGAATTTATCTTTTCCGTATCAAAATTGCCCTTCTCAATATAGTTTTCTATCAAAAAATCACTCTAATCAACAATTTTGGCAGTTGAATAAAATGATGTCAAACTCACGTTTTTGATTTATTTATTCAATAACAAAAGATCCAATAAACTTCCAAAAAAAATAGGACTTCATCAATTGTGACTCATTTAGCTCATAATACGTCCCAATGGAAGCAATGAGACTTTAATTTGGATTATTCTGTATTTCTTTGAATATAAGAATAACCAACACAAACACCTATGAAGCAGCATCTTATAGTAATCTTTTTATTTTGTTCTTGTTTCGCCACATCTTTGGCTCAGCAATACACCATAAGCGGAACAGTGAAAGATCAAAAAAATGGAGAAACACTTTACGGAGTAAACATTATTTTAAATAACACTACTAAAGGAACTGTAACAAATGAATATGGTTTTTTTTCCATCACCGCTCCTCAAAACACTTATACTGTTAGCATAAGTTATTTAGGATACCAAAGTATTGAAAAAACAAATTGAGCTTAATCAAAACACCAAACTAAATATTGAATTAACTGAAGACACCGTTTCATTAAATGAAGTGGTGATTTCAAATAATAAAACCAATATTAAAACTCCGCAAATGAGTGTGAATAAACTTAGTGCTAAAACCATAAAAAAAATACCAGTGGTTTTAGGCGAAGTTGACATTTTAAAAACAATACAATTATTACCTGGAGTAACCAATAGTGGCGAAGGTGCATCGGGATTTAACGTCCGGGGTGGAGCTGCAGATCAAAATTTAGTATTACTTGATGAAGCCCCCTTGTACAACACCTCACATTTATTCGGTTTCTTTTCTGTTTTTAATGCCGATGCTATTAAAGATATTAAATTATATAAAGGAGGTACTCCAGCCCAATTTGGGGGACGTATTTCTTCTATTTTAGATGCTCGACAAAAGGATGGGAATAACAAAGAATACCATTTTAATGGAGGTATTGGACTAATTTCAAGTCGTTTATTAGTTGAAGGGCCAACAAAAAAAGAGAAAGGTTCTTTTTTACTTGCCGGAAGAACTTCTTATGCCAATTTATTTTTAAAGCTTGCCAATATAGATAGTCGTGTAGGTTTTTATGATATTAACGCTAAAATCTCACATCAATTCAATGAAAATAATCGCCTTTACCTATCGGGTTATTTTGGAAATGACAATTTTGAAATTGCAAACCTACTAACTAATGATTATGGAAACAACACATTTAACTTGCGTTGGAATCATTTGTTTTCTGATAAAATTTTTTCAAATCTATCATTCATTTATAGTAAATACAACTACAAACTAGGGTTCAATTTTTTAAATTTTGAATGGGTATCTTTTATACAAAACACTAATTTAAAGTATGACCTTAGCTCAATGTCATTAAGTTAAGGAGTTATTTAATTGATTTTCAGAGTTTTATTATTGTTTTTTGCGTGTATTT
>CANLCT010000090.1 GCA_947489195.1 uncultured Aquimarina sp.
ATCAACCATCAACCATCAACCATCAACCATCAACCATCAACCATCAACCATCAACCATCAACCATCAACCATCAACTCAATTCAACTTAAAATACACCTGTTCACTTTCTAAATACTCCAGTAATTCACTAGTAATAGCTACTTTTAGTTTTCGGCTGGGCATGGTAATTTGTACTTTTTCTTTAGGTTCAAATACTTGAACGCTTAAGCTTTTTGAACCGGCATGCTGAATAATTGTTTCGTGCATTTGGTCAATAAAATCATCATTTAAATCAGTTACACTCAGTTGTAAAGTAAGCTTGCGCGAAAATTGTTCAATAACATCATGCAGTAACATAAAACTATTAAATTGAATTCTGGGTTCGCCGCGTTTACCGGTATCTTTTTGAACCCAACCTTCTTTTACAAAAGTTTTAACGTATACAAAGGTGTTTTGTACTAAAAAGGGCCTGAATCTTAAGTATTCTTCACCAAAAACGCGAAATTCAAAGGCCATATCATAGTCCTCAATAGTAAACATGGCCCAACCTTTACCAGCTTTTGAGGTGCGGTGATCCACCATGGTGACTACGCCTCCAAATGAAACTTCTCGATTAACTACAGCATTCAAATCTTGAAAATCTTGCAGTTTTCCACTACAAAAATGTTTCAAGGCATGTTTGTGATCATCCAAAGGATGACCCGAAATATAGATCCCTACAACTTCCTTTTCTTTGGCTAATTTTTCCATGGTTCCCCACTCTTCACATGGCGGTACTATGGGTTCTTCAATTTGCACTTCGCTGGCTTCGCCAAACAAACTTACTTGAGCCGAGTTTTTGCTTTCTTGAAATTTGCTACCAAATTTGATGGCTTTTTCTAAAAAGGTAGCTCCAGTGCCTTCGTCATGAAAAAATTGTGCACGATGTGTACTTCCTAAAGAGTCAAACCCACCAGCTAAAGCTAAACTTTCAAAGGCTTTTTTATTGGCAGCACGTAAATCGATTCGTTTAGCTAAATCGAAAATAGAGGTAAAAGGACCATCTTCTTTTCTGTTGTCAACAATTGTAGTAACGGCTCCTCCGCCAACACCTTTAATAGCAGCCATTCCAAAACGAACAGCGCCTCGATCGTTTACCGAAAATTTATGGAATGATTCATTTACATCTGGTCCTAAAACTTCTAGTCCCATACGCTTACATTCTTCCATAAAAAATGTAATCTGCTTAATGTCGTTCATGTTGTTAGAAAGTACAGCGGCCATATATTCGGCAGGGTAATGCGCTTTACAATAAGCTGTTTGGTAGGCGATCCATGCATAGCAAGTAGAGTGCGATTTGTTAAAGGCATAGGCGGCAAAGGCTTCCCAGTCTTTCCAAATTTTTTCAAGTTTATCCACCGCATGCCCTTTGGCCGAGGCACGCTCAATAAACTTAGGTTTCATTTTGTCTAGTACCGCTTTTTGCTTTTTACCCATAGCCTTACGGAGTACATCAGCTTCACCTTTACTAAAGTCGGCTAACTTCTGCGAAAGCAACATTACTTGCTCTTGGTACACCGTAATTCCGTAAGTTTCAGATAAATATTCTTCGCAAGCATCTAAATCGTATACAATTTCTTCATCACCATGTTTACGAGCAATAAAACTAGGAATATATTCCATAGGTCCTGGTCGGTACAAGGCATTCATGGCAATAAGATCGGCAAAAACAGTGGGTTTTAGCGATCTCATGTGTTTTTGCATCCCGGGTGATTCGTATTGGAATACACCAACGGTTTCTCCACGTTGGAATAACTCGTATGTTTTTATATCGTCAAGCGGGAAGTTTTCTGGATCCAGCTCTACACCATGCTTTGCTTTCACAATTTTTACGGTGTCTTTAATAAGGGTAAGGGTCTTTAAACCCAAGAAGTCCATTTTTAACAGACCAGCATCTTCCACCACCGAGTTGTCGAACTGCGTGCAATACATTTCTGAATCCTTGGCCAATGCCACGGGAACGAATTTGGTAATATCATCGGGCGTAATAATCACACCACAGGCATGAATTCCGGTATTACGAACCGAACCTTCTAATATATAAGCCTGATTCAGTGTTTCTGCCTCTAAACCTTCGCCTTCCGAAATGTTTACAAGTTCATTAATTTTTAAAAGCTCTTCACTATTGAACTTCTTTTTTAACGTAGCCTCATCAATACCAATAATTTTATTAAGCTTGGACATGTTAGGGATCAGCTTTGCCATACGATCTGCCTCCATTAAAGGTAAATCTAAGGCACGTGCCGTATCTCGAATCGAAGATTTAGCTGCCATGGTACCGTAGGTGATAATTTGTGCTACCTGATTGGAACCATACTTGTCAATTACATAGTCCATTACCCGTCCACGACCTTCATCATCAAAATCGATATCAATATCGGGCATACTCACACGATCTGGATTTAAAAAACGCTCAAAAAGTAAGTCATATTTAATA
This sequence comes from uncultured Aquimarina sp., assembly GCA_947489195.1. Classification (GTDB taxonomy): domain Bacteria; phylum Bacteroidota; class Bacteroidia; order Flavobacteriales; family Flavobacteriaceae; genus Aquimarina. Next base: position 2,457 of record CANLCT010000090.1, read on the forward strand.
GGATCCAAATTGGTAATCCATAAACAGTAAGCCACGGCAGAACCTGCGGCCGAGCCTCGACCGGGCCCTACAGAAACGTCCATTTTTCGAGCCGCTCTAATAAAGTCTTCCACAATAAGGAAATACCCAGGATATCCCGTTTTTTCAATTACTTTAAGTTCAAAATCAAGGCGCTCATCAATTTCAGGGGTAATTTCGCCGTAGCGAATTTTAGCTCCTTCGTAGGTAATATGTCGTAAAAATTTATTTTCACCACGTTTACCGCCATCTAATTTATCTTCTTCAAACTGGAACTCTTCAGGAATATCAAAAGCAGGTAACAATACATCTCTAGCTAATGTAAAGGTTTCTATCTTATCAATAACTTCCTGAATATTGGTAATCGCCTCCGGAATGTCTTGAAACAGTTTTTTCATTTCCTTGGAAGCCTTAAAATAGTATTCCTGATTAGGTAAACCGTAACGATATCCGCGACCGCGACCAATTGGTGTGGCTTGTTTTTCGCCATCTTTTACACATAACAAAATATCATGAGCATGTGCATTTTCTTTGTCGCAATAATAAGTATTGTTAGTAGCAACAAGTTTTACATCATGTTTTTTTGCAAATTGAATTAATACTTGATTTACACGGTCTTCATCCTCTTGTCCATGACGCATTATTTCAATATACAAATCATCGCCAAAAGTGTCTTTCCACCAAAGTAAGGCTTCTTCGGCCTGATTTTCGCCAATATTTAACACTTTACTAGGGACTTCGCCATATAAATTTCCCGTAAGGACAATAACGTCTTCCTTGTATTGTTCAATCACTTTTTTGTCAATACGAGGCACGTAATATTTACCAGAAACAAAGGCAATTGACGACATTTTTGCCAAGTTTAAATAGCCGTTTTTGTTTTTAGCAAACATGACAATTTGATACCCATTATCCTTAACCGATTTGTTGGTGTGGTCTTCACACACCTGAAATTCGCAACCTACAATAGGAGTAATTTCTTGTTCAATTTCGGGTAATTCATTTAAAGGATCCTGCCCTTCTTCCAAAGTGCCATTTTGAGTGGCTTCATAACGGGCTTGATTTTCTTCGTTGCGAGATTTTACTCCTTTATTATGATTAATTACGCCATTTACAAAATGAAAGGCTCCCATCATATTGGCATGATCCGTCATGGCAACGGCAGGCATTTTGTGTTTTGCTGTTGCTTTTATTAAATCGGGTACACTAATGGTCGATTGTAATATGGAAAATTGTGTGTGATTGTGTAAGTGGGCAAAATTAGCTGTTTCCAGCGAAGCCAGATTGCTACTCAAATCAGCATCAGAAAGGCTATCATCAATTAGTGATTTTTCAAGCTCTTTTCTTATTTTTTCCGAAGCCTTTTTAAGGTTGATGTGTTTTAAACCTATTAATTTAAAGGGCTCGGGATTCGCTTCTTTAAAACGAGTGTAATATTGGTTGTCTACATCTAATTGCTCAATAGTATATTGTTGTTTACGTACCAATTCTAAAAAGCATCGGGTGGTAGCCTCTACATCGGCAGTAGCGTTATGTGCCTCGCCAAAGGCTGTGCCAAATAAGTATTGATGTAGTTCGGTAAGGGTAGGTAATTTAAATTTACCACCACGCCCACCAGGAATTTGACATAAACTAGCGGTATGTTCGGTACAGGTGTCCAATACAGGCAAACTTGCCATAGGACTTTCCACTCCATTACGATAAAATTCGCAGCCCATGATATTGACATCAAAACCTACGTTTTGACCCACAACAAATTTAGATTTAGCTAATACGGCATTAAATTTTTCTAATACTTCGGCTAAAGGAATACCATCCTGTTCTGCTAATTCGGTGGATATTCCATGAATTTTTTCGGCATCGTACGGAATATTAAAACCTTCTGGTTGTACTAAGTAATCCTCGTGTTCAATACAATTTCCTAATTCGTCATGTAATTGCCATGCAATTTGAATACACCTAGGCCAGTTATCGGTATCGGTAATTGGAGCCTTAAAGTTTTTAGGTAAACCTGTAGTTTCAGTATCAAATATTAAGTACATGAATCAAATTTAAGTTATGGAATTACAAATTTAGTGATTGTATTCATGGAATTCTAATCAACAAAGGTTTCCTTAAGAACAGCTTTTAGTGCTTAGAACAATTTTTTGATAATCTTCATTTTAGCATCGGTATGTTCGTAATATTTAAGGTTGGCTTCAATCCAAGTAGATTTACTTAAAATAGACTTAGAATGCGAAAAACAATCAAAACTAAATTTGCCATGATAGCTTCCTGTGCCACTATTGCCTACACCCCCAAAAGGTAAATTGTGATTGGTAAATTGCATTATACAGTCGTTAATAGCTCCATTGCCAAAAGAAACTTCGTTTAAAAAGCGCTTTTTAATCGTATTGTTGTTAGAAAATAAATAAGCAGACAAAGGTTTTTTAAATTTTTGGATCATGGCAAAGGCTTCGTCAATAGTGTCGTATTCAATAACAGGTAATATTGGTCCAAAGATTTCCTCTTGCATTACAGTGTCATTAGTAGATACATTGGTAAGTATAGTGGGTTCAATAAAACGCGTTTTTTTGGAAGAATTTCCGCCGTAGTATACTTTTTTTTGATCTATTAATGAGATGACTCTATCAAAATTTTTATCATTGATTATTTGAACAAAATTTCCGTTTTCAATAGCGTAATTTTGTTTTTTGATTTCTGCAACTACTTGTGTTAAAAACTTTTCTTTAATGCTTTTTTGAACAAGTACATAATCAGGGGTAATGCAAATTTGCCCAGCGTTAAGAAATTTGGCGGAAACCATTCGTTTAACACACATGTTTAGAGAGCAGTCTTTGGTAAAAATAGCTGGATTTTTTCCGCCAAGCTCTAAAGTAACATTCGTTAAGTGTGTTGCCGCAGCTTGATTCACAATTTTTCCTACTTGAGGACTTCCTGTAAAGAAAATTTTATTAAAACGCTGTTTAAGTAGTGCTGTAGTTTCTGGGATGCCTCCTTGAATAACTTTTAAGTAGTTCGAAGGAAAGTTTTTATTAATAAGTTCTGCTATAATAGCACTTGTTTCTGGAGCCATTTCACTGGGCTTTAAAATACTGGTGTTTCCTGCAGCAATTGAACCTATAAGCGGGATGAATGCTAAATTATACGGAAAATTCCAGGCACTTATAATTAATGAAGTTCCCAAAGGTTCTGATACAATATAGCTTTTGGAAGGAAAGTTTAAAAGGTTTGTTTTAACACGTTTTGGTTTAACCCATTTTTTCAAATTTTTAATGGCAAAGTCAATTTCATTATAAAAGGGCAATATCTCGGTGGTTAAATTGTCAAATTCAGATTTTTTAAGATCGGCATAAATGGCTTTATGAAGTTGGGCTTCATTATCCTTAATGAGTTGTTTTAATTTTTTTAATTGCGAAATTCTAAAAAGGACTGATCTTGTGGTGTTACTATAAAATAATTTTCGCTGAGATTCCATTAAATGTTGAACCTCATTTTCAAATAAAGCGATTTCTTTAAGGGAACTTTTTATAGTATTTGGCATTGTTTCAGAATTAAATTCTAAAGAAGATCCAAGAGTTTTTTTAATCAAACCTTGAGGTGTTTTTAGGATCTCAAGGCTTGTTGTTTTTAAATTACTTTTTAGCATAAGTATATGTACGTACATAGTCAATATACATTGTTCTCTCTTCTTCAGTAAATGATTTAAAGCGCTCTTTTGTTTCCATGCCCCCATCGTGATTATGTGTCCATAAATCCCAAATAACATCTAATTTTCGGGTAAAAGCAGTTTTGGAAATATCAACACCAGATTTTTCTCCATTAATATAATAGATCATAGTGTGTGCATCTTTCCAATATAAACCAAACGTCTGAAAATCTTCGTTCCATTTTTTGCCTTTTGCAGGGTTGTTTTTAGAAAGTTTTCGGTTGTCAAAATCGGCGATTCTAATGTGATTGTCTTCAATTTCAGGAAATACCTCTTTACTTCTTTCAGCTTCACCGTTTTCAACAATAAAATATTGTGATTGTCTTAAATAAGCTAAGTCAGGATCATTATTAATGGGATTTGACATGTTTTCGCAAATATCAATTTCATCTCTACCTTCGGCATTTCCATTATTTAGCCAAAATGTATTATAAGCAGAAATATGGGCTGTTTTCATGCTACACTCAATATACATTGGAAATGAAATTTGTGTTTTAGAATATATTCTAGAAGTTTCGAACCATCTATCCGTATTTTCATCAGCGGATAAGCTGGCTTTAATCCATAGTTTTCCATTGGAAACCCCCGCGTTTTCAGCCTTCATTTTATTGGGAACAGGGTAATCCCAAAGTTCTTTACGCCATTTGGTTTCATCAAAAGTGTCAAATTCATCTGTCAATGCGGTTACTACTTCCCATGATTCTCCTTTAGGTGGTTTTGGTTGAGCAAAAGTGCTAAAAGTAATTAGGGTAGTTATAAAAAGTGTTGTTTTTTTAAAAAAAGGTAATTTATTCATTGGAGCATTATATTTATATGATTAATGCTCAGCAAAGTAATAAAAATATAGGATTTATATAAAAAATTTGTGCTCTATAATGCTATAATAATGAAAGGGCTAAAATTGTATTAACTTAAAAAATAGTCAATTTTTTGAATAATAGTAGCCACATCTAAGCCGCAAAGTTGATAAAGTTCTTCGGTACTTCCGTGGTCAATAAATTGATCGGGAATTCCCATGAGTTTGATCTCTCCTTTGTAGTTTTGTGTTTGGGCTTCTTCTAATATTGCCGATCCAAAACCGCCTGTAATTACGCCATCTTCAATAGTTATAATTGTTGTATAGTTTTTAAATACCTGTTCAAGTAGTTTCGTGTCTAATGGTTTTACAAATCCCATATCAAAATGAGCGACATCATGTGTTGATTTAGCAATGGCATTGCACACTTGTTGCGTCATTTTTCCAATACTCAAAAAGGCTAACTTATTACCTTTTGATAGTTGTATTCCTTTTCCAATTTCAACTTTTTCGAATGCATGTTTCCAATTCAAATGAATGCCTTTACCTCTAGGATATCTAATGGCTATAGGCTGTTTTAAGTTTAAAGAAGCTGTGTAAAGTAAATTTCTAAAGGCGATTTCATCGGCAGGAGAGGCAATAATCAAATTAGGAATGCAGCGTAAATAAGCGATGTCAAAAACACCATGATGCGTAGCACCATCATGACCTACTAGACCTGCACGGTCAATACAAAAAACAACAGGTAAATTTTGTAGGGCAACATCGTGTATTACTTGATCGTAAGCACGTTGTAAAAAGGTAGAATAAATAACACAAAAAGGAATTAAACCTTGTGTAGCCATTCCAGCGGCCAGTGTAACTGCATGTTGCTCGGCAATACCAACATCAAAGGTCCGTTCAGGGAATTGTTGCATTAGCTCGTTTAAACCACTACCAGTGGGCATAGCAGGAGTAAGTGTAACAATTTTTTTGTTTTTTGTAGCTAATTCAATCAGGCTAGTTCCTAAAACTTCGGGGAATTTTGGAGGTGTAGGTAAGGTGGTTTTAGGGGCTAGTTCTCCTGTTTTGGCATCAAATTTTCCTGGAGCATGATAACGTACCTGGTCCTCTTCGGCTTTTTTGAGTCCTTTTCCTTTGGTAGTAACAATATGTAATAGTTTAGGGCCTGATATTTTTTTAAGCTGCTCTAAATGAGTGATTAATTCGTTAATGTTATGGCCATCAATGGGGCCAATGTATTCAAAATTTAAGGCTTCAATTATGTTGGGTTGTCTATTAAAAATACCTTTTTTAGCTTTAGTTAAGTAATTTTTTAGAGCACCAACACTGGGGTCAATACCAATAGCATTATCATTTAAAATAACACTAAGGTTGGCATTAGCAACACCAGCATGATTTAGGGCCTCAAACGCCATTCCACTAGCAATAGATGCGTCTCCAATAACGGCTATGTGTTGTTTGTTGTGTTCCAGTTTTATTTTAGAGGCCAAAGCCATGCCTAAAACTGCAGAAATGGATGTGGAAGAATGTCCAGTTCCAAATGCGTCATAATCACTTTCATTACGTTTAGGGAATCCGCTAATACCATTAAGTTGTCTATTGGTTTCAAAAATTTCTTTTCTACCGGTTAAAATTTTATGAGGGTAAGCTTGGTGGCCTACGTCCCAAACCAAATTGTCGGTAGGGGTTTGAAAGCAATAGTGTAAAGCAATACTTAATTCAACAACACCAAGACTAGCACCTAAATGACCTTCTTTGGTGGCTACAACCGAAATGATAAATTCGCGTAATTCAATAGCTAATTGCGGTAGTTGCGTTTTGTCGAGTTTACGCAAATCATCGGGCGAGTTTATTGAATTTAATAGTTTTTGCATAATGCAAAAATAATACCCTTGCTAGTTAAAATATAGAATTTGAGTAATTATATGTTCGATTTTTAACGAATATGCTTATCCGTATTAGTACCTAATTTCGTAAATTAGACCTAATTTAAGAGCGATAAAAATGCGAATATTAGAT
>CANLCT010000091.1 GCA_947489195.1 uncultured Aquimarina sp.
CTACTTACTGCTTCGCTAGCGGGGTGCAAATATACAACCCTTTTCCTTTATAGCAACTATCTTTTTTGGGGTTTTTTTTAAAGTTTTTTATTAATCACTGATAACCTTATTATTAACACTCAACAAAAAACATTTATTTACTCACTTTATTTAAAAGCCACCCTATTTAATGATCCAATATTTAAACAAAGCCTTAAATTGACCACTTCCTTTAATAAGGAAAACCACATTACTAATCGACACCTACTACGAGACTCCTTCGCTCTAACATATCCACATCATGCCATTTCCCATTTCTTTTTGCCAGCTTTTTACGAGTCCCTATTTCTTTAAAACCTAACTTTTTACATAATCTAAGTGCCGATTTGTTTTCTTTAAAAGCAGATACTTGAAGCGTCCAATATTCAAAAAGCTCGCTTGTTCGGATAAGCTCATACAATAACTTCCTTCCCAAACCTATACCTCGATAACCCGCAGCTACATATATTCGCACTTCGGCAACACCAACAAATTGTGGCCTTTTTGAAACAGGAAGCAATGCTGCATAGGCAACTATTTGACTATTTAAACTAACTACTAACCGACATTGATCATCGTGTGCTTCATTCCAAACCTTCCAAGATGGCACACCAGTTTCAAAAGATGCAATACCTGTATCTAAACCTTCTTCATATATTTTAGATATGGCCTCCCAATCTAAATGTGTTAATTTCCGTATCTGAATCCCTTGAGTATCCATAAATTAACAACAACCCCCACCTGGTGTACAAGAATTTGCTTCGATAGCTGCAGGCTCAGGCACCCCACATAATTCTTTTGCCTTACAATCTGTAGACCCTACATGCAAGGATAAAATTAATTGTGATTCATTAACCTTTACCCCAACAACATCAAGGTTTGCTGTATGAAATTGCGCATTACTATATTCAATTTTAACGAATGAAGACATTTTGAATGCCTTAACCTTAGAAACACGCTGTAAAATCTGTAACGCCTTAGCCACATCCATATAATCTTTTTTACCCAACTCCTCTGGACTTTCCCATAATTGAATAATGGTTTCATTCCATGTATCAGCTTGCCCGCCACAATCTACACTATCTACATGAATATTTTTTACTTCAGTGATATGGTAATTTGCTCCAACTAACATCCCTGGCGCATACTCAAAAAGCAATTCTTTTTGTGAATTTGCCGAAAGTGTTTCTATAAAATCTTTTATTGTCATCATTAGTTTTTGTTTGTTTTTAAAATTAAAACCAAGCCTTCTTATTTTTTATGTATATGTCATAAAATTCTTCATCTGTTTTTGAAAGGTAATTAATAGCCTCTATAAGCGCTATTAAAACACTAATACCAAACACAAAAAACAAAAGAAATTGCCAAAAGCCCGCTTTGGTATAGCCAAGATAAAATTTATGAATCCCTAGACCTCCAACCAATACGGCTAATATTGCAGAGATCAACCTTCTGTTCTCATCAAAATAATCCAAGGATTTAGGTGTTGTTTCTAATTGTTCAATCGCTCCTGACATACTGCAATTTAATAAATAGATATCAATTTTCAATAGCCTATTAACAAAGAAGAATGCTCTATTAACAGAAGAAATACTTAATTTATTATAAGCTTAACATTTTTAACTTGCACTAATCTTTATTATATGTTGCTAGTATTTTATCTACAATGGTTTGAGCTAACTTTTCCTTACTTTGAATAGTCCAACCTGCTACATGAGGACTTAACATTACATTTTCAAAACTCAATAGCTCTTTAAAAGCTTCGGGCATTTGATCTGGATCTGTAAATAATTTTTCAAAAGATAGTTTTTCATATTCCAAAACATCCAAACCTGCTCCTTTTATTTTTCCTGTTTTTAATGCCGCTACCAAATCTGCGGTGACTACACTTTTACCTCTGGCGGTATTAACTAACCAAAAAGGTTTTTTGAATTTTGAAATAAAATCGGCATTAATCATTTTATTTGTAAGTGGTGTCCAAGGTGTATGTAAACTTAGTACATCTGTTTTTTCAAACAATTCCTCCAACTCAACTTGTTCTGCATTCCTATCATCCACATCACTCTTAATATCATAGCAAATTACCTCAACATTAAAGCCTCTTAACTTCTTAGCGAAAGCTTTGCCCATATTTCCGTAACCAATTAAGCCGACTGTTAACCCGTCTAACTCAATTCCACGATTAGCCTCTCTTAACCATCGCCCATTTTTCACTTGGTTATTTGCTGTATTTAATTTATTAAACAAACTTAAAATCATTCCGAGTGTATGTTCCGCTACTGCATTTCTGTTTCCTTCGGGCGCTGAAAATAATTGGATATTTTTTTTTGCCGCATAATTTAAATCGATACTTTCAAGACCTGCACCTACCCTTGCTATAAATTTAAGGTTGTTTGCTGCCTCTAAAAATTGAGCATCAATATTAAATCGACTTCTAATAACTATACCATCGTAGTTACCTATCTTTTTTTCAACATCTGACTTTGATGATGTGTAATCTTCTTCATTTATATACCCAGCATTTTTAAGTTGTTGCTGAAGTAATGGATGATTGTTATCTAAATGTAGTATTTTCATAGGCTGCAAAAATACTAATTTATGTATAATACTATTTTATTTATTTGCAATAAAAAGTCTGTTACTACCTATAAACTTTAGGTGTGACTATTTTTTTAAACTGAAGATTTTTTGTTGACTGTACTTTTATTTGTTGGTTAATTTCTGAATTCCCCGATTTAAATGTTATTGTATTTTCTCCTTTTTGTAATGGAACTCTAGAATAATAAATATGACTCGGTAAACTTTGCCAATTACGAGTATCGGCTCTTTCTGTTATGGCATTAAAAATCCCTAACAGGGCTGCTAAATCTTCATTTTCGTTTTTAAGTGCATATTGAGATACTTTTTTTGCTGCTAACCTTAATGCCGCTTTGCCTATTTCTCGAAATCTTCGATCTTTAAGTGTTGTTATGGCTATTTCTTCATAATTTTCGGCCAATTGCATCGCATATGATTTCCCACTCACTTCAAGCGTTGCTTTATTATAAAAAGCATTTCGACGTATATATTTAGGAAAAGCAATAGTAAATACATCTAAGTCTGAAAAATCAGATTTATTATCTCCGCCTGTATCAATGGGTAATGGCAAATCGATTCCTAATTCTTCATTAACAATCGTTACATAACCTACTTTATTCCCTGGCAATACTGTAAAAGTAAAAAAGGTTTGGTCTTTATAAGGAACTAATCCGTTTTCCCAAAAAACCACAACCTCTGCATTATTACTTGTAGGTTTCTTAAATTTTATGTTTAATTTTTTTTCATATTGGATTACCTGATCCGTAAACCCCATATTATTTGCTGTTCTTAACACATCTTGTTTTAACTGATCGGGCACAGCAACTCCCATATAAGCACCATTGTTCTGCAGATATAAATCTACAGCATTTCGATAAGCGATAAAGGCATTATTAATATCTCCTGAAGCTTCATAAAGTAACCCTTGTAAATTATGTGCAAAAGCATCATCTTTATAACGGTTCTTTTTTCCTTTTGGGTACTTTGCATTCAATTGAAGTAACTGCAAATTAATCCGTTTAGCTTCGACCAAAGCTTCATCGTACTGATTTAAAAAGGCATAATTTAAAGCTTTATAATAATGAATAGCCACCTTTTCAAAATCTTCTCCTTTATAGGTTTCTTTTTCTGGATTTAATAATGTTCCTAAAATTTGATTTCCTACAGAAGAGACATTTGATTCAATTAAATTATCAGCCTCATTGAATAACAAGTTACTTGTTTTATAATCTCCTTTTAAATAGGATAACTTCCCTTTTTCTAACAGGTACAACAAGCGATTACGGGACTTTAGCAAAAATTTATTTTTTTCTATAGATGCTATGGCCCCTTCTATATTGCCTTGTTGTAATTTAGCTTGAAAGGCTTCACTTTTTGTATTGTAAGTTGCACAACTACTAGTGAACAGGACAGTTACTAAAATTAAAGCCCAAGAAACTGTAGATGTAAATTTTAAAACCATCAGAAATACCCTATTTGTATTGGTAACTTTTTTTACTATTTATAAAAAAGGCTTCCCTAAGAAAGCCCTTATTTTTTTAAATGAGCATGTTAACAAACATGATTTAGAATTAAATTTTAATTTTTTACGAATTTTTTAATTTTCTTATCTCCAATCCAAACTTTTTCGTTGGTTTGTAAGTGTGTCAATTCTAAGTCTATCTGGTAGTACACTACTTTTTCTTTTTTGTGTGCATCAACAATTGAATTGATATTTCCTTGCAACATATAATCTGCTCCAGTTTCTAAACCAAATTTTTTCATTGTTGAAACCGATGAGTTATTTTGTTGATCGGCGCGTTCGGCTCTTATTTCTTCTCTCATTTTTCCACCTTGAACTATTCGCGCTTTTTGACGTTTGATTAATGCCTTTTCAATATCTTTAATAAAAGTTTCGCTCTCAATATGCTCATGCGACTTATTACGTACTAAGCCTACAATTACTACTGGCTTTTTCCCATTTTGTTGTACAAAATCTGTAATCCAATTGCCCGTTAGTATTTCTTCTGATAATTCTTCTGCCGCAAGGCGAGAATCGGTATCATTCCAACGGCCACTAATATCAATGGTAGTATCTGTGGCAACACGTGTAATTTTTCGAGAACATGATGTTGTAAATACTGATAAACTAAATATTGATGCCACTATAGTTATTATTGATTTTTTCATTGATCTGTTTTTGTAATGTATATCTTGGTTTATTAATTTGCTTTTGAGTTTAGTTAATTAAGCATGACCCTAACAGCCCTAAACCTAATAATCCCCCTCCTAAGTAATTGTAATTTCTGAATCGCTGATTTCTTCCTATAAAATTATTGTTACGGTATCCATAATTGTAAAACCCTCTATTTCCATAGAATCCTCCATTATTGTTATTTTCATAATAACGTGTATTTTTTATACGCTCTAACCTTCTTTGATGCCTCCAATACGGACGTTGCGCTCTAAATTGCCTGCGTTGTGCACGTAACTCGCGTTTTTCTTCTAATGGATCAATTGCTTTATAGGTTTCTTGAACAGTGGTTGATTGTAATAAAGTATATTCCTTAGGGCTCTCCATATATTTATCCATCGCTAACTTGTAGTTTGGATTTTGATCCTTAACCAACTCATTCGAGTTTTGTGCAGATGTTACACAAATAGTAAGAAAACTTAATAATGTTAAAATACTTGTTCTCATAATGTTTAGAATTTAGTTATAAAACTACACACAATTACTATACCATAAACAATCTAAAAGCAAGACACCCTAAAATAAAATGACACTAATTACTTTTTTTTACCCTCCCTGCAAATTTAACTGAGATAATAATATAATAAGGTATGCTAGCCCTAATGTAATTACTACTGAAATAATTGCGGGTTTTAAAATTGATTTTCTATTGAATTGGGTAAGGTTGCCTATGTGTTTTTTCCAAAAAAACTCAATTAAGACTATACCACCAATAATATTAACTAGCATAACCAACCATTGATTCATGCCACTGAATTTTGCAACCACTCCACCTAAAAACATAAAACCAACGGTAATTAATAATACGTTAATAGCCGTGGCTTTTTTATTTAACTTACGCAAGTTAAGAAACATTAAAATACCTCCAAACAATACCGAAAAAAGGATAGTGAACCCTAAAATGGCTGTTGGCGAATATAAATTAGGAATTACTGCTTCTTCTGAAACTTCGTCTGCCAAGATACTTGTATCTGCTTTTTTACTGGTTTCTTTTCCCTCTATTTCTATCAAACGATTTTTAATCGTTTCCATTTCCAACAATTCTTCCTGAGTAAATGTTTCACCTCTATTTTTTAGTTCTAAAAAAGCTGCTAGTCTAGCCTCATCTTCATAATCATGTACTTGTACAACTACTTCTTTTAGTTCTTTGATCGTATTGTTTTTGTAATATTTTGAGTACTGATTTTCCCTTTCCATAATTCAAACTTTTATATCACTTTTCAGCTATTAGTATTTTATTAAAAAACTATTATTTCAATTGATTAAAATAATAGTTGATAATACTACACACTTAAACCTTTGACTTTTTTAAATTTCCCTAATGCACTTCCGTCTGTTAAACTAGCTACATATTGACTTATACTAATTAAACGCAAATATACATCCTCATTTTTATAATCGAAGTACCCTTCTTCTGCTTTTAGTATTAGTTTATCATACGCTGTTTGGTTTTGCGAATGATAATTTTGGGTAGCCGTACAATAAGTATCTAATAAGGTATTCAAAATTTGATAGCCAGCAATTTCTTTTTCCACTACTTCGCTACTCTGATAAATTTTTTCGATACTAATTTTTAGTATGTCTTTTATTTGAGCATTGTACTTACTTTTATTTAATAAATCTGTAGTAAATTTTCCTGATAAAATAGCGACTTCATTCTCTAAAAAAATATCAGCAGCTTCATTAATTAATGTCCCAATAGCCAATGCCCTTAAGTAACTTAAGCGCTCTGCTTTGGTGGTTAAGGCATGGTATTTTTTAATATTTATACTATCTTTTACTAATTTTATTAAATATTCCAATGCATAATCCTCATCCACTAACCCTAAATTAATTCCATCTTCAAAGTCAATAATGGTATAACAGATATCATCTGCTGCTTCGACCAAAAAGGTTAAGGGATGACGGTAATAGCAAATTTCTCCATCTATTTCATTTGCTAACATTCCTAACTCACTAACTAAATCTTTAAAAAAAGTAGCTTCGCTCTGGAAATACCCATATTTTTTGTGTGCAATATTAGGCGTTGGCTTCTGCGGAAGTGATGGCTTCGGATACTTTAAAAAAGCACCTAATGTAGCATAGGATAAACGCAAACCACCTTCAATACCTTGCCTGTCTTCATTTAAAATCTTGAATCCATTAGCGTTCCCTTCAAACATAACCAAATCTGCATATTGCTTTGGTGTAAGTTGATCTTGATATTGCTTCCCTTTACCCGACTTAAAATATTCTCCAATAGCTTTTTCGCCAGAATGACCAAAAGGAGGATTCCCAATATCATGTGAAAGTGCTGCTGCTGCCACTATAGCTCCAAAATCATTGAAATGATAACCATGTATGGTTTTTAAAGATGGGTATTTTTCTAAAATTTTTTTTCCAACAATCCTTCCCAGAGAGCGTCCCACTACTGAAACTTCTAAACTATGCGTTAGGCGTGTATGCACAAAACTTGTTTTTGACAGAGGAACTACTTGTGTTTTGTCTTGTAAACTTCGGAATGCCGACGAAAAAATAATACGATCGTAATCGACCTCAAAACCTAAACGCGTTTCATCCTGCTCTTTACGTAAGCGTTTGTTTTTATCTCCTTGTCTTTTTAGCGACAGAAGTTGTTCCCAATTCATCATTTATTCTATAGATTTTTATCTATTTATATTTCGAATCAAAAATAAACTTTAATCGCAAAGTGTGCTTGATTATTATTTAAATACTTTTTTATTCAATAGAATACTCTCAACTAGCTTAGCTAACTGTTAAAAACCAACATTATAAACTCAAAAAAAGCCAATTAAATCTTACAATAAAAAAAATTAACATTGCTTTTACATACAGAAAACAACACATTCATTCAGCTCCCTATTGATTTATTTCCTACCAAAAGGTAAGTGCCTCATATATCCAATGCTTCAACTTATTTCACCTAACAAACCACCTACTTAATCGATAAAATTTACGCTTCATTTTATTTAACAAAACACACATTTACAAACAATTAAATATTTATCTAGTTTTACTTAAATCAACTTTTTAATTATTTAACAATAAAAAAATGAAACAAAAAAAATTTACACTTAGACTTTTAGTATCAACCATTTTAATCTTATTTTCTTTCAGCCAGATCCAAGCTCAAGACAATTCAAAAATTACTGGTTCAAACGCAACGCCTGGAGCAACACAATATTACAATATTGAAATACCTTCATTTGCTAAAGAACTGAGACCTTATATTCACATTTTTATTACTGGTGGAGTTTTTGAAAGTAATAATAGTTCTTATAAAAAAATATTTACACGTAGTTTAGCTCCTCAACGAATTAGAGTAAAATGGGATAATAGTTGTAATATTTTAAATAACATACCTGGTCAAGGAGCATCGATAAGCGCATTTCCTTCTGCTGCTGCTTCTATAGTGGTAAACAATCGTGGTGGTCAACTAACAATAGTTAATGGAGGAACTCACCCTAGCTTTCCAGCTGGAGGAGTCACACTTTATAGTAATCCTGCTAATCTCGCATACGGCTTAGAATCTTATTGTTCTGAAAAACAACAAATAGTTTACAATTATTTTAACAACGTAGGAGGCTCTAGAGTTTGTGAGACTATTCAGTCTTTTTTTGATCAGAATATAGTTTTTGATACTTCTGGATGCTGCAATCTTACTTTACCAGAAGACTGTAGTAACCAATGTGAAACTTTTCAAACCAGAATTAATACTATTAACAACAATTCAAGTTTGAGTAAAACATCAAAACTAGAGCAAATCCTAAAAATATTTAAAGATAATCCAAGCTGTGATTTAGAATATTGTGACTAAAAAAGAACTACTACTTTACACAAAAATCCCATTCAAAAATTATTTTGAATGGGATTTTCATTTATAACAAATAAATTATTTAAAATTCTAATTAACGTGAGTTCGACTTAAAAAAGAGTAAAAACATAGACAAAAAAAGCAGAATATTTAGTAAATTATAGTGTT
>CANLCT010000092.1 GCA_947489195.1 uncultured Aquimarina sp.
TAGTAGTACACTTTGGCAAATGCTTCAATGCCATAGCTCTTTCATAAGTGCTTCTTGGATTGATATTAGCATCTATTGTAATAATGTGATGGGGAATTCGGCAATAGTATTGTCCCATCCTATTTTTAAATGAATAAGATTGTCACTTTTTTGGTATAATACCATAGAAAAAGCTTCGATTTCATTTGCTGCAATTTTTGTATTTGCTATTACTTCGGTTACATTTTTGCTTTCGTCAAAAGTGTATGCGCCCCACATATCGGTAGCGCTATTAATATAAAGTGTCCAACTATCTTTTGTAGGTAGTATGGCAAATGAATAATTTCCGGCAGCTAGTTTTTTTTCTCCAATTTCGGCAGGAACATTTAAAATAAGTTCTGGTATTTCGTTAGCGCCAGCTCTCCATAGTTTGTTATATGGAACCAGATTGCCAAAAATTTCTCTTCCTTTTTTTTGAGGTCTTGAATATAGTATTTTAACCTTTGGAGTTAAAGCCTCAATTTTTTCAGGAGTAGATTCAAAAAAACGTTTAGCTGCTTTCGCGGGGTAATATGTAGCATCCATTGGGCTTGGATCTATTTTAGCAAAGTCTTGAGCAAATAAAGAGTAGCATGCAGTAAATAAAACGGATAGTATAAGGTATTTTTTCATTGATGTATTTATTTTTAAGTAAGACTAAAAAAACAAGTAACCATTACAGGAAATAAAATTTTTAAGTTCGTTTTAACTTATGTTGATGGAAACAACTAAGCCTTCATGATTACGAACATTAAAAACAGTGTTGTCTTCAAAGATTAAGTATTGTCCTTTAATTCCTTTTAGTTTACCTGTATATTCAGGTGTTTTTTCTAAGTTTAATGATTTTACTTTTTCTGGATATTTAAGTACAGGGAAGTTAATATGTGTTTCTTTATTGTTTTCAATAAAATAAGGAAGTGCTTCTTCAGGAATAAATTGCTTTAAACTGACTTTTTTATCTTCGAGAGTTTCGTTTGTGATGGTATTCGTAAGCATTTTTCGCCAATTGGTTTTATCAGCAATATGTTCTTTTAGTGCTATTTCGGTAATTCCAGCTAGATATCTGTTAGGAACTTCGACAATTTCAATAGCCTCATGTGCTCCTTGATCAATCCAACGAGTAGGGACTTGAGTTTTTCGGGTAACGCCCACTTTTATATTACTAGAATTTGCCAAGTACACTATATGGGGTTGTAGTTGTACCTTTTTTTCATAGGCCAAATCTCGGTCTTCAATGTCTAAGTGAGCCTTACTTAGTTCGGGTCTCATAATCCAGTCTCCAGTATTAGGAAGTTGGTAAAAATCATCATAACAATAGCCTTGTCTAAAAATTTTTTTATTCAAACCGCAGCCTAAACATTCATATCCTGTAAATTGTAGCGTAATTGTTTTGTCAAGTAGTTGATTTATATGAATAAAATGCGATTTGAATACTAGGTAATAATTGATCGGATTGGTGTGCTCTGTTTGCATTTTTGTTAAAACTCCAGCGTATTGCATAAATTTTAGTGAATTTGTTTGTTGATTTTTCTTAATTTAGAATTTGAACCAAATAAGTCTCTTTTTTGTAAATATATATATTTCAAATGCCATTTCCTTTAGTAAATTCAATAGCCAGTTGGTTTTTAAAAAAAAGAATCCATCAAATGGAATTATTTTTAAAATACCCAAATGAGGTACAGCACGAGTTGTTATTTAACTTACTTAAAACAGCTAAAAACACCGAATTTGGAAAAATGTATGAATTTGAAACAATAAAAAGTTACAGAGAATTTACTCAAAGGGTTCCTATTCGGAATTATGAAGAAGTAGAGCCTTTTATTACCCGTTCTCGAAAGGGTGAATCAAATATATTTTGGCCGTCGGAAATCAAATGGTTTGCAAAATCAAGTGGTACCACAAATGCGCAAAGTAAATTTATACCTGTAAGTTCGCAATCATTAGAAGATTGCCATTATGCAGCAAGTAAAGATTTGTTGTGTGTGTACTTGAATAATAATGAAGGATCCGAATTGTTTAAAGGAAAAGGCTTGCGCTTGGGTGGAAGTAAGCAGTTGTATGAACAAAATGGTACTTTTTATGGTGATTTATCGGCTATTTTAATTGATAATATGCCATTTTGGGCAGAGTTCAGTTCTACACCATCTAACCAGGTATCATTAATGAGTGATTGGGAAATTAAAATGAAGGCCATTGTAGCTGAAACA
This sequence comes from uncultured Aquimarina sp., assembly GCA_947489195.1. GTDB lineage: Bacteria > Bacteroidota > Bacteroidia > Flavobacteriales > Flavobacteriaceae > Aquimarina. The sequence continues at coordinate 2,226 of CANLCT010000092.1, forward strand.
CTTTCTGATAATGTAACCAGTTTAGCAGGGGTTCCTTCGTGGATGTTAGTGTTGCTTAATGAGGTAATGGCCCAAAAGGGAGTGGAAAACTTAACAGAGGTTTGGGGAAATTTAGAAGTTTACTTTCATGGAGGAGTAAGTTTTACACCTTATAAAGAGCAGTATAAAAAAATAATGCCAGCGGGTTTTAAATATTATGAGATTTTTAATGCCTCGGAAGGTTTTTTTGCTTTGCAAGATCAAAACAATAGTAGTGAGTTGTTATTGATGTTGGACTATGGGATTTTTTATGAGTTTATTGATATGGACACTTACCATTCACATAATCCAAAAGTTATTCCATTAAGCGAAGTTGAATTAGGAAAAAACTATGCTATAATTATAACTACTAATGCAGGCTTATGGCGTTATAAAGTAGGCGATACCGTCCGTTTTACAAATTTAAGTCCTTACCGAATAAAGGTAACTGGGCGCACTAAGCATTTTATAAATGTGTTTGGTGAAGAATTGATTATTGAAAACACCGAAGAGGCATTAAGCAAAGTGTGCGCTCAAACTGGAGCAGAAGTGAGGGATTATAGTGTGGCTCCAATTTTTATGGAAGGAAGTGAAAAAGGAGCACATGAGTGGATGGTAGAGTTTAAAAAATTCCCTCAGGATGTAAATGTCTTTTCAGCACTTTTGGATAAAGAATTGCAGTATTTGAATAGTGATTATGAAGCTAAAAGAAATCAAAATATTACACTTAATCCGTTGGTCTTTAATGTAGCTAGATCAGGCTTGTTTTATGACTGGTTGAAATCTAAAAATAAGCTCGGGGGGCAACACAAGGTGCCTAGATTGTCTAATTCAAGAGCTTATTTGGATGAGTTAATTAGTTGTAATAAAAGTGGTTAAGGTTTTTGTTGTACTCTTTTTTTAAATTTGGCAAAAGTGTGTATTTCGTCGATTTTATATTTGTTTATATCTAAAACAGCGATTTAAATATCATTTTATGTAAAATGCAGCGTTATCTTGCTGTAAACAATAATACATTTAATGAAAAGGATTTTTGCAATAACATTTTTGATCATAGGGACAGCGGTTTCGGCTAAAACTATACCTGCAAAAAAGACGCCTACATTAAAAATAAAACGTATTGTTAAAACAATACCCGATGCTAAAATAAAAATCCACAAAGCATCTATTAAAAGGTTAACAAAAAAAGTAGATTCAGCTTCTTTTGAAAATAGGGATACATCAAAGAATATTCAGTTAACTTACATGATTGATTTGAGTAAATAGTCAATATAGTGTGTTACCCATTTTTGACTTTGAAAAGCGAATAAGTACTCAAATAGTATCCTATTTACTTAAAAACAGCCCATATTTCAATACAAGCTTAAGTTACGAAAGTATTTGGTGTAATAAACCGAGTAAAAAGTAATTATTTATAACAGACACACATTAGTTTCTGCGTTCTTTATATTTACGCTCAATTGCTTTTGAGGTTAATAAGATAAAAACTATAGTAATAACACATAAAGCAGCAAGAACAGCAATTAAAGCCACTTTACTTTCTTCAGAAAAAGGAGCGTTAAAATCAATTTGAGTCACATTAAATCCAGCCATAATTGTGGATAAAGCTAATAATATGTAAAGGAAATATTTCATGATTGCTTGTTTTATGCAAAAATACTTAATAAAAACATGGTGTTTTTTATAAAACTAAAAATTAGTTATTTTAATTTTGTCATCAGTAATTCATCAATTATAAATTCATAATTACATAGTATGTTTCAATTAGGGAAAACACTAGTTTCTGAAGATATTATAGAAAAAGATTTTGTGTGTAACCTTTCGGCTTGTAAAGGAGCTTGCTGTATCGATGGTGATGCAGGTGCACCTTTGCTTGAAGAAGAAGTGCAAATTCTTAAAGATATTTATCCTAAGGTAAAACCTTTTATGCGTTCCGAAGGAATAAAAGCTGTAGAGGAACAAGGAACATCAATTGTGACTAATGATAATGACTTAGAAACACCATTAATAAATGATGCTGATTGTGCATACGTAACTTTTAATGAAAAAGGAACAGCGCTCTGTGCTATTGAAGAAGCGTATAATAAAGGAGATATTGATTGGAAAAAACCAGTTTCGTGTCATTTGTACCCTGTTAGGGTGCAGGATTACTCTGAATTTTCGGCAGTTAATTACCATAAATGGAATATTTGTGATGATGCATGCACTTTAGGAGCAGAATTACAAGTGCCTATTTATAAATTTGTGAAAGAAGCGTTGGTTAGGAAATTTGGTCAAGATTGGTATACCGAATTGGAAAAGGTGGCAGCTACTTTTAAAAAATAATTTAAAGAGTTTTCAACAGTTTTTAACAACTTTTTGTCGGAATAAGATTATAGGAATTTTTGCTGCTAAATCCTTAAAAAACCTAGGTTTTTGATAGTTATAAACAGGGTGTTTGTAACTTTTTTTTATTTGCCTAAACTAGCTGAAAGGCTAGTGTTTACGATGTTTTTAGTGGGTTGAGGTAATTTTAGAGAAATAAACAAGTTGTTAAAAACTTATTGCTCGAATTGATAAAAATTAACATCTGACAAGCAAGTTTTTTTACATCTTTGTATTACACAACTCAACAATTCATTTTCATCATTAAACACGTAAGTAATGAGCACTTTAGTAGAACCCATTTTAAAAGAAAATCCAAACAGATTTGTAATATTCCCTATTCAGCATAATGATTTGTGGGAATGGTACAAAAAAATGGAAGCTTGTTTTTGGACTGCTGAAGAGATTGATTTACATCAGGACCTTACCGATTGGCAAACTAAATTGACCGATGATGAACGTTATTTTATTAAGCATATACTTGCTTTTTTTGCAGCCAGTGATGGTATTGTAAATCATAATATTGGTGAAAATTTTGTGAATGAAGTTCAGTATCCCGAGGCAATGTTTGTGTATACATTTCAAATGATGATTGAAAATATTCATTCGGAAACCTATTCGTTGTTGATTGATACGTATGTGAAAGATGAGGTAGAAAAGGATAAGTTGTTTAGAGCACTTGAAGAATTTCCTGCCATAAAAAAGAAAGCAGATTGGGCTTTAAATTGGGCAACTTCCGATTCATTTGCAGAACGTTTGATTGCTTTTGCAGCTGTTGAAGGGGTATTCTTTTCAGGAGCATTTTGCTCTATTTTCTGGTTAAAAAAACGTGGCTTAATGCCAGGCTTAACATTTTCAAATGAGTTAATTTCTCGCGATGAAGGTATGCATACCGAATTTGCAGTGCACTTGCACAATAAACACTTAGTAAATAAAGTGCGAGAAAAGCGCATTAAAGAAATTATTCTTGGCGCTCTTGAAGTGGAAAAAGTATTTATTACAGAATCTTTACCTGTAAGTCTTATTGGAATGAATGCGAAGTTGATGACTCAATATTTAGAGTTTGTTACAGATCGTTTACTTTCTGAATTAGGATGTAGTAAAGAATTTAATACGGCTAATCCATTTGACTTTATGGATATGATTGGTATGGAAGGAAAAACAAATTTCTTTGAAAAACGTGTTTCTGAATATCAAAAGGCAGGTGTATTAAATAAAGACAAGGACGCAGAGAAAATTAGTTTCGATGCCGATTTTTAAGAAATAAAATTCCCCCTTTGGTGTATTTTTTGATACATCAAAAAGTAAAAATAAATTATAAATCATCAAACTCAGCTTTCATTGAAAGAAGTGGGATAGGAAACAAACCCCTTATTTCTAGCGTAAGCTAAAACCAAAAATCTAGCATTATGTTTGTAGTAAAAAGAGACGGAAGAAAAGAGCCGATAATGTTTGACAAAATCACCGCGCGTGTACGTCAAATGTGTTACGGTCTTAATGAATTAGTAGATCCAGTAAAAGTAGCCATGCGCGTTATTGAAGGGTTATACGATGGTGTTACTACGAGTGAGTTAGATAATTTGGCAGCCGAAATTGCGGCAACAATGACTATAGCGCATCCAGATTATGCACAATTAGCAGCACGTATATCCGTGTCAAACTTGCATAAAAATACAAAAAAGACTTTTTCGGAAGTTGTAAAGGATTTGTATGAATATGTGAATCCAAGAACGGGGAAAGATGCTGCTTTAATTGCAGATGATGTGTATAAAGTGGTTATGGAAAATAAAGAGAAGCTAGACTCTACTATTATCTATAACCGTGATTTTAGCTATGATTATTTTGGATTTAAAACTTTAGAACGTTCATATCTGTTAAAATTAAACGGAAAAATAGCAGAACGTCCTCAGCATATGTTAATGCGTGTGTCCATAGGTATTCATATTGACGATTTGGATGCGGCAATTGAGACCTATGAATTGATGTCTAAAAAATTCTTTACCCACGCAACGCCTACGTTGTTCAATTCGGGTACACCAAAACCTCAAATGTCTTCATGTTTCCTGTTGACAATGCAAGATGATAGTATTGATGGAATTTACGATACCTTAAAGCAAACAGCTAAAATTTCGCAATCGGCCGGAGGAATTGGTTTGTCTATACATAATATTAGAGCTACAGGTTCTTATATTTCTGGAACAAATGGAACATCAAATGGGATTGTTCCTATGTTACGTGTGTTTAATGATACGGCACGTTATGTAGATCAAGGAGGAGGAAAACGAAAAGGATCTTTTGCCATTTACATGGAACCTTGGCATGCTGATATTTTTGATTTTTTAGAATTGCGTAAAAACCATGGTAAAGAAGAAATGAGAGCTCGCGATTTATTTTATGCGATGTGGATTTCTGATTTATTTATGAAACGTGTTGAAGCGGATGAGGATTGGACCTTAATGTGTCCGCATGAATGTCCAGGTTTATACGACGTACATAGTGAGGAGTTTGAATCATTATATACTCGTTATGAAGCAGAAGGTAAAGGAAGAAAAACAGTAAGAGCACGTGAAGTTTGGGAAAAAGTATTAGAATCTCAAATTGAAACCGGAACACCATATATGTTATATAAGGATGCAGCAAATCGTAAATCAAACCAAAAGAATTTGGGAACTATACGTTCGTCTAACTTGTGTACCGAAATTATGGAATACACAAGCCCCGATGAAATTGCGGTATGTAACTTAGCATCCATAGCTTTGCCTATGTTTGTTAAAGGTGGAAAGTTTGATCACGATGAATTATTTAAGGTAACTAAACGTGTTACTAAAAACTTAAATAAAGTAATTGATCGTAATTACTATCCTGTAAAACAAGCAGAAAATTCAAATATGCGTCATCGCCCTGTAGGATTAGGAATCCAAGGATTGGCCGATACATTTATTATGTTGCGTATGCCTTTTACAAGTGATGAAGCTAAAAAATTGAATGAAGAGATTTTTGAAACTATGTATTTTGCAGCGGTAACCGCTTCAAATGAATTGGCAGAGGTGGAAGGAACATATGAATCGTATGAAGGGTCACCTATTTCTCAGGGAGAATTTCAATTTAATTTATGGGGAATTAAAGACGAAGAATTAAGTGGACGTTGGGACTGGAAAGGACTGCGTAAAAAGATTGAAAAATCCGGAGTGCGTAATTCTCTACTAATGGCACCAATGCCAACAGCATCTACGTCACAAATTTTAGGAAATAACGAAGCTTTTGAACCTTATACAAGTAATATTTACACACGCCGTGTACTATCAGGAGAATTTATTGTAGTAAATAAACATTTATTACATGACTTAGTGGAGTTAGGTTTGTGGAATGATGACCTTAAAGATGCTATTATGCGTGCCAATGGGTCTATTCAAAATATCGAAGGGATGCCGCAAAACTTAAAAGACTTATACAAAACAGTATGGGAATTAAGTATGAAGGATATCATTGACATGTCACGACACAGAGGTTACTTTATTGATCAATCTCAGTCGTTAAACTTGTTTATGGAAGGAGCTACTATGTCAAAATTAACATCAATGCATTTTTATGCTTGGAAAAGTGGCTTAAAAACAGGAATGTATTACTTACGTACCAAATCTGCAGTTGATGCGATTAAGTTTACATTAAAAACAAATAGTGAGGTTGAAAAACCAAGTGTAGATGCTTCTGTTGATGCTTCGTTACCAAAAGCTAAGGTGGAAAAAGCAAAAGCAATAACGCCAGTTTCAACCGAAGGAAGCTTAAGTCCCGATGAATTGAGATCCATTATTGCTCAAAGTAAAGCAGGTGAAGGTGATGATTGTTTAATGTGTGGATCCTAATTGAAGTAGTAGATAAAAATCATTTATTTTTAAAATAATAGAAACCCCATTCAATAGTATTTTGAATGGGATTTTTGTATAACCTAGTTCTTTTTAGTCACAATATTCTAAATCACAGTTTGGATTATCTTTAAAAAGTTATCGAAAGATCGGTGTCTTGAATGTTCAATTTGACATATGTTTTTTAAGACATCGTTTACAGATTCTA
>CANLCT010000093.1 GCA_947489195.1 uncultured Aquimarina sp.
GCATCTAATTTTATAAGCGGAGTAAATGACGCAAAAAAGATTGTGAAGCAAACTATTGGAGTTACAGAAAAAATAGTGAAAGTAGGTACTATCTTAAATGAAGTTGTTAATGGAGAGGGTAATGAACAAAAAACGAACACTATAACTGTTTTTAAAAAAGATGGATCTGCACCACGTAAATCAATTGAAAAAGTTTCAGAAACACAATCAATAAAAGATTCAACAAGAGCAGCAAACTCGAAAGAAAACATAAAAGTTATAATTAATAGACCATGATAATAGTTCAGTAATATGATTTTCAAAATAGTTTATTCTTTATTTTTTATTTTGCTTTTAATTAATTGTCAGAGTAAAAAACAAAATGATGTTATTAAATCCTATTTCAAAGAAGAAAATGGAGTTAAAAGAGAATTTTTTTTAAGTAACAATGATACAGTAAGAATAAGAAGTTACTATAAAACTCCAAATAATGAGCTTTATTCTGAAATAAAAGCATTTCTTGATTATGATAGTCTAACATATTTTTATAAAAATGGAAATGTATATAAATCTGGTATTGTAGATAAAAATGGTTTAAAAAAAGGAATATGGAAACGTTATACAAATGATAGTTATTTAAGCGATATTAGAGAATATATGATTATTAATAATGAAAGTATAATTAATAGAAAGTTTTACTTAACAAAAAAGGGGGATACTGCTTGGTATGCGAAGAAATTTAATAGTTATAAACAAAAAGAGTTTGTTGATGATACTTTAAGCTCTCGTAATTCTAATATGACTTTATTTAATATCCAATCTGAAGACACAATTAGTATTAATGAGCCTTTTGCAGCTTATGTAAGTCATTTTACTCCGTTACTTCGTAGTAAAAATTCTGAAATTGTTATGTATTTAGGAAAGGAGGGAGATAATTTCAATTATAATTTTTCAAATGAAGATCAAGTTAAGTTAGATACTTTTCCTAATTTGAAATTAGACACAACTAATAAGATTAATTTTGAGAGATCAGGACATGAAGAACAATATACTGCAGTTTTTGGGAGATGGTTTAAAACTCCTGGGGAGAAAATTTTAAGAGGCTATATGAAAGAGTTTTTTGAAAGAGATCCTACAGAAGACGATAGTATTATAAAAGGAGAACACCGTGTTTATTTTGAAAAGAAAATTTTTGTAAAAGATACGGTAAGTGTTATTGATTTTTCTAAACCCAAAAAAAAAGATTTGATTGCTCTAAACTAATTTTTATAATTCTAGGCATAAACAACCCAACCACTTCTATTAAATTAGGAGTGGTTTTTTTATGACAATTGTTTTTGAATATCTTTTTGGAATACAAAGGCTTTAAGCATTGCTTTTATGCTGGTGATATCTTCTTTGTTTAATACCTGTACTTTATTAAAAAGTTGCAGTAGTTCAGTATCATTAAGTTTACTAGTAATAATTTGCTCATTAGAGCCATAAATAAGTGTATCAGTAGAAACTTCTAAAGCATCGGCAATCTTCTTGGCTACCTCAATTGTAGGAGAGGTTAAATTACGTTCATATCTAGATATATGAGTAGCATGTACATCAATCATTTTAGCAAGATCCCCTTGCGAAATATCTTTCTCAGCACGTATTTTTTTTAAGTTATCTCCAAATGACATAAGTGTAATATTAACTAAATGAAACATCAAAAATGCTTTACAAAGTTAACTTTTTGTAGACATAAAATGCAATGTTGTTAAAAATAGTAATCAAACTACATATTTTTAAATAAACAAAATCTATATATTTGTAGTCAAATATGATTAGTAAAATATTTTTCAACAATGTTAGATACTTCCAATCCCAACAACTACGAATACACTACAAAGCATCTTGAAATTCACATTTTAGGAGGTTTAAAGACTAATAAATTAGAGAGTCTACGTGTAACGATAAGCATACAGAAACCAAAACAGCACAATATTTTAAGACATAACATTGATCTGTACAATGACAATCAAGTAGAAAAATTTACTCGAAAGATTGCGGAACGTTTGGAAATAGGAACGAGTATAGCAAGAAGAACATTGCAGGATTTAACTAAGGAATTAGAAAACTACCGTTTTTTATTGTTAGAAGAACATGAGAAACAATATCAGCCCTATTTTAAAGAAATCACAGCAACCGAGGAAAAAGAAGCTATTACATTTTTAAAACGAAAAGATGTATTAAAAAAGACAAACGAACTAATTGGAAAGTCAGGAGTAATCGGCGAAGAACACAACAGGCAAACCATGTTTTTAATCTTTACGAGCAGAAAAACAAACAATCCATTACATTGTATCAGCTTGGGAAGTTCCGGAACAGGAAAAACACATTTACAAAGTAAAGTGGCAGAACTCATTCCCGAAGAAGACAAAGTAGAAATCACTGTATTATCTGCAAACGCTTTTTATTACTTCAATAGAACTGAATTACAACATAAACTCATATTAATAGAAGATTTAGACGGCGCAGAATCTGTACTCTATCCACTCAGAGAATTACAATCTAAAAAACGCATTACAAAAACGGTAGTTCATAAAGACAGTAAAGGAACAACAAGAACCATTCATTTAACGGTTGAAGGCCCTGTAAGTGTTGCGGGTTGTACCACTCAGGAATATATCTATGAGGATAATAGTAATCGTAGCTTCCTTTTATACATCGATGAATCAGCTGAACAAGACCAAAAAATAATGGATTACCAGCGGAGAGCCTCCGCAGGCAAATTAAATGAGCAGGAAGAAGTAGAATCAAGGGAACTTTTAAAAAATGTACAACGAGTTTTAAAACCAATTAGAGTTATAAATCCTTTTGCAGAATATTTAGAATTACCAAAATCGGTTTTTAAACCAAGAAGAACCAACTCGCATTATTTACAGTTTATAGAAGCGATTACTTTTTATAAGCAATACCAACGTCAAAAGCAGTATGATGAAGTTACAGGCGAAGAATATATAAAAACCACTATTGAAGATATTACGGAAACCAATGAGCTAATTGTACAAGTATTACTTAGAAAATCTGATAGTTTAAGCGGGGCTTGCCGAAATCATTTGGAGAACTTAAAAAAATACCTAGACCAAAACAATCAAACCACATTTACAAACGCTGAAATTAGAAGAAACCTACGCGTAAAGGAAACAACATTAAGACGTTACAATAATCAATTATTATTGGAGAATTACATTAAGAAAGTGAAAGGTAAAAAAGGACAGCTCTATCATTTTGAAATCCTAAATATTGATGAATACAAAGAACTTAAAGCCTTGATTAAAAAATCGTTGGACAACTGTATTGTACAGATAAACCTCGCTACTTCGTCATAGGTTCGCCACTATTAAAATGGCGAAGTTAACAATCTGAATAGCAGCAAAATGAATCTACCTCGCCACTAAACTCAAAAAAAGGTCAAGCGATGAAAAAATTAAAGTTACAAAACCAAGTTTTTAGAATGTTCGTAAGCAATTACAAAGAATGGTTAGATATACTCGGTTATGCAGAAAGTACAGTGTATTACTTGCCAAATCATTTACAAGAGTTTTTTTATTACGCAGAGAATAAAGGGCACACTGAATTAAAAACAATCACTACCAAAACCATAAAAGAATATTACAAAGAACTCACAGAAAGAGCCAACGAAAGACGACATGGAGCATTAAGTAAAAGCTATCTCAACAAACACCAACAAGCCTTAAAAAAGTTCAAGGAATATTTACAGAATCATAACTATAAAGACTTCAATATTCATTTAAAAAGTGAAACCGATCCCACAGAAGAAAAGGTAAATGTATTAACGCAATCAGAGATTAAGGAGCTTTTTACAGCGTGTAATTATAGCCACAATAGTAAACGATTTAGATTACGAGACAAAGCCATTTTAACCATTTTGTATAGCTGTGGACTCAGAAGAAATGAAGCTGTACATCTTGATATTAGTGACATCCTTTTTGATAAAGAACGTGTGTATGTTCGGAAAGGAAAAAATTACAAAGAACGCTTTGTTCCCATCAATCGAAAAAATGCAGAAATATTAGAAGACTACATCTACGAAGCTCGACCAGAGTTTTACCAATCTAAAGAAATTGAAGCTTTGTTTATCAACCATCATGGAACACGAATGCAAGGAATGACTTTTAGCAATCGATTAAAAGTAATTGTAGCAGCTACAGAGAATAAAAATATCATTGACAAGCAAATTACACTACATATTTTAAGGCACTCCATCGCAACGCATTTACTGCAAAAAGAAGTGTCTTTAGAAAGTATCAAAACCTTTTTAGGTCATAGTTCATTGGAAAGTACGCAGATATATACACATTTATTAAAAACTATCGAGAATGAGTAAGCAAATTATTGTCTGTGGTGATGCGCCACTGAAACCATTTAAAGACTATTTAGGAAAACAAAATTATAGTGAATCAACAGTAAAAACACATGCAAAGGAATCACAGAATTTTATAAAATGGTGTAAACTAAATAGCACAACACCAAATGAAATCGATTACAAAAATTGCTTAAAGTATATTAAATACCTAACTCGAAAGGGAACAGCAAAAAAGACAATAAATCACAGGTTACGAAGCGTTAAAATATATTTTGATTACTTAATTGATCAAGCTTGCAGAATTGATAACCCTATAGAGAATACAACCATAAAAGGTGAGAAAAGAAACATCAACTATAATTTACTTGAATCCGATGAATTAGAGGATCTATATTACAGTTTTGAAACTGACAAATACCAAGAAGAATACCACAAATACACATTAAAAAGAGCCAAAGTGATATTAGGTTTAATTGTTTATCAAGGGGTAAACACAACCGATTTAGGCAATCTTAAAATAAAACATTTACAGCTAAATAAAGGTAAAATATACGTCCCAAGTACCAAACGGAGTAATGCCAGAGAATTAGAATTAAAACCTTGGCAAATAATGGAATTTATGGAATATACGAACGAAGTTCGACCAGTAATCCAAAACAAACTAAAAAACCATAGCGAACAGCTCTTTCCAACCAATGCACGTTTTAATGCAATTGTTTATGAGCTTAATAAAAAGTTAAAAAAATACAATCAAAAAGTACAAGATATGAAGCAGATTAGAGCGAGTGTAATTACCAATTGGTTAGGTCAATATAATTTAAGAAAGGTTCAATATTTAGCAGGACACAGATACATAAGTTCCACCGAAAGGTATGTACAAGGTGATTTAGAAAACTTACATGAAATAGTAAACAACTTCCATCCTATAAATTAATAAAATGCAACACATTAATATAAAAACTATCTTTGTAATGAATGTAAATACTAGAGTTATGGACTTACAAGCAGAAATCCAATGGATACAAAATGAACTTAAAGAAGTTCGAGATCCTAATCTTATAGAAGCTTTTAAAAGCCTGCTAAAATACCGCAAAAACAAAACTGAAACCTCAAGTATTGATATAGAAGAATACAACGCTTCAATAGATCAATCTTTAGACGATATTGCCAAAGGAAATGTATATACTCACGAACAAATGGGAATGCGAATTAAGCAATGGGCAAAAGGACAATAATTTGGACACATGAGGCAGATGCTCAGCTGAGTAATGCATTTTTATATTTACTTGAAGCATCTGAATCTATAGAGACCACTGCAAGAGTTATTAGTGAAATATATGAATCCACAGAAATACTAGCCACAAATCCTGAAATTTATAAACTAGATAAACTTCGGAAAAATAATGATGGTAGTTTTAGAGCTTATGAAAAACATACTTATCGAATATCTTATCAAATTATCGATAAAATAATTTACATTGTACAAATAAGATACGCTCGAAAAAAGCCTTTAAAATTTTAATGAAAACGACTACTAAAAAGTGGTCGTTTTTTGATTATATCTATAAATTAATAATCGTAATAATAGAAAGGTGACTCGCCAGTGGCTCGTGTTTACTATTTAGGGCGCACCGCCAGAAAAAGGCGCTTTGCCCAAAAGCTGCCAACGGTCTCGCTCAATCGCTCCACAAGCTATTTTTTGTTATTCCACAAGTCCACTGCGTTCCCTTGTTCCATATTGTTACACTTGCCTCGCCTGACGGTCGGCAAGTTCCACTACAAACAAATAGCCTTGTTCCACTCAATTGCTCGTCGCAGCTCTATTTTTGCTTAAAAACAATAAGGAACGCTGGCGCTGAAAAAATAAATTAAGCAAAACCGCTGCTTATCTGGCTCCGCCGCTTGGTCGCTACAGACGTAAAAAGGCTTTTGATTTTTTATTTTCAACTGAAAGAAAAAGCCTTTTTACTCACGTGTACTACAGGCTCATACTTCGCCACTCCGTTCACGGCTTGCGCTCCCTCTACGCGTCGGCTCCGCCTTATTAAGGGCGTTGCACGCAGCTTCGTTCAATCGCCACTGAGCTACTATTTTAAAAAGCGAACGATTGATTAAGGGAAAGGTTTACTAACAAAAGCAGTGCTTTTAAATCGTTCGCTTTTTAAAATACAACAACCGATAGGGCGTTAGTTTTTAGCTAAATAGGCTGCTAGAGCCTCAGAAATGGCATTTTAGGTCACTAAGATATACTTCCAATAGTATACTATTGCTTAAAAAAACAATGGTTTAAACACGAAAACAGCGCGTTGGGGAGTCTTGGGCGTAGCGGGAGTATTTTACATAAACCTAGTTATAGCGCCCTATAAGAGGACTATAACTCGGATTATGTAACATACCGAGGACAAGGAAGCAGCAGCAATACAGAGGATTTTTGCCTTAGCAAAATACTGGATTGCTGCTGCGTGGATTATGTAGTTAATTGCTTATTTTTACCTGAGTAGTTGACTAGATGTAGTAAGGACGTTCATTTTTTTTGTTTTATTAGGAGGTATGCCGTGAAAAAGTGACCCGCTGTTAAAAAAAACGCGTAAACTATTATCCCTTTGGACTCGTCCATAAAGGTTATAACAACACCATCCGTGGCAGAAAACATAACTATGGGTTTGGTGGGAAAGAGGAAAATGATGAGCTTGGTTTAGAGTGGTTGGACTTCTCAGCTCGTAACTACGATCCTGCACTTGGACGTTGGATGAATGTAGACCCGTTAGCATCCGAAATGCCAAGCTGGTCACCGTATAACTTTACCTTTAACAATCCGATACGATATGTTGATCCAGATGGTCGTGCACCTTTTGATTTTGTTAAAAGAGGAGATGGTTCTGTATATTGGGATAATAATGCTAATGACCAAGCGACAACGAAGTCAGGAGATACTTATATTGGCAAATCTTTAAATTATACCTTTAATAGTTATATTGATGCAAACCTTTGGGATGGACCGGGAGGAGATGGACCAGCTGGGAATAAACTCACATCAACTATCAACCTTACGGCTAGTGAAAATAACAAAGGAGAATTAACAGGTATTGCAGCTACGAAGAGCATTGAAATTGGACCTACACCAGTTGGAACAGGAAGAGACTTCTTCTCAGGTTTAGGAGATAATCAAAATAAATTTACATTTAGCCAGTCTAAAAATACAGACGGTACTTTGTCATCTTATACTTTGAATTTTGAACAACACGCAAGTGTATCACCTATTGAAGAATTTGGTTTAAATCTTTTAGGTTTTGATATTGTAAATGTAGCACAGAAAGCAACATTTAGTTTATCAGGCAATAATTTGTCGATAAAAGGCGCTACAGACGTATTTCCCTCTGCAACACTTTCAGGAAACGGCTCTCAACTATTCAAATATGATCAGCCATCATTTAGGGCTACACACGGTAGAGACTCTAAAACTATTTTTGGAGATAACGGAATGGGAGGAAGCACGACAACTACAACTACGTCAAGAAGACCAACTCCATCATTTTACGAACGTAATTAAATAGAAGGATATGTTTAAATTAAATTTCTCAAATATATTGCTCTATATTCTTGTAAAATACTTTGTGCTTTATGGAGTATTAATGATTAAGGGCAGTAATACTAAATTATTGGAAATAGGGAGTATAAAAAACGGTGAAGACTTATTTTACTATTTGTGGGTAATATTATTTTTGCCGATAGTTTGTATGATTATTTTCTCAGCACCATTGTATTTTACGTTGAAAGTAAAAGGGCTAATTAAATTTATATCCTTGATAACGCTTATTTTTATAGCGGAATTTTTTCTTTATACCTATTTGGCATCACAGGCGGACTATATAAATGGAATAATCAATGCTGTTATCGGTTTGTTGTTGCTATTTATATTTTTTTATAAGTCTATTATTGCATTAACTAAATAATAAACAAAAGCCTTGCAGCAATGCAGGGCTTTACTATTTTGTAGCATATGATTTAGATGTCTTGAAATCCCTAATATAGGCATCGATTACGTTAAACACCCCCCGATGACGCTGATTTTCAATCAGTGACCCTACCCAGTATATAAAACCACAATGTAAAAGTTGTGGTTTTTTTATGACAATTGTTTTTGAATATCTTTTTGGAACACAAAGGCTTTAAGCATTGCTTTTATGCTGGTGATATCTTCTTTGTTTAATACCTGTACTTTATTAAAAAGTTGCAGTAGTTCAGTATCATTAAGTTTACTAACGTGAGTTCGACTTAAAAAAGAGTAAAAACATAGACAAAAAAAGCAGAATATTTAGTAAATTATAGTGTTGAAT
>CANLCT010000094.1 GCA_947489195.1 uncultured Aquimarina sp.
ATTGTTGCAGCTCCAGATAGTGAGACCGATGCAAGCGGAGCAGCAACACCAGATGGTATTGCAGATTACTTGGATATTGATTCAGATAACGATGGTATCCCAGATAATGTAGAGGCACAAACCACGGCAGATTACATAGCGCCATTAACAGGCACCAACAGTGATGTGAATGGCAATGGAGTAAATGACGCTTACGAGAATGGAACAGGAACCCCATTAACTCCAGTAGATAGTGAGTTAACCCCAGATGGAACACCAGATTACTTGGATAATGATAGTGATGATGATGGCGTAACCGATGCAGCCGAAGGCGGACAGAACTTAAATAATGGAGCAGCACCAACGGATGATACCGATGGCGATGGCTTGTTAGACATTTATGACGATAACAATACCGCAGCAGGTGCACCATATGATGTAAATGACAACTTAGATGGCGGAGCAGCCGATACACCAAATGATGATACCCCAGCCACGGCAGAGGTAGACTTCAGAGAAGTAATGGATGCAGACATGGATGGCATTCCAGATGTGGTGGATTTAGATGATGACAATGATGGAATTCCAGATTTAGTAGAAACCGGGAATTTAGATCCTAATGCTGATGTAGATATGGATGGCGTACCAGCATATTTAGATGATGATGATACCGATCCAACAGTAGGTGATGATGATAATGAGACAGAAGAAGTATTTGATACTGATGGTGACGGTGTTCCAAATCATTTAGATTTAGATGCGGATAATGATGGAATTCCAGATATTACAGAAGCAGGAGGTACAGATACAGATGGAGATGGAGAAATAGATTACCCAACTCCTGGCGATCCAACAAGTATGACAGATGTGGATAATGATGGATTGGATGATAGTGTTGATGATACAGGAGGAACAGTAACAACAGGTACTCCATTAACCAATCCAAATACTGATGGTACAGGTAGTCCAGATTTCTTGGATATTGATAGTGATGATGATGGAATTCCAGACAATGTAGAGGCGCAACCAACAGTAGGATATGTTGAACCGACTAATAATGACAATGACGGAGATGGTATTGACAATGCATACGATCCTGATTTTTCAGGTAGTACACCATTAAATAATCCTGAGGATACAAATACGGATGGTATTCCAGATTTCCAAGAGGAAGATAGTGACGGAGATGGTGTTCCAGATACTATAGAAGCATTTGATATGAATAAAGATGGTCAACCAGATATTGTATTATCTGGAAATGATCAAGATGGAGATGGATTAGATGATGCTTTTGAAGATGGTACTCCAAATGATGGTTTTGATGTGAATGATGGATTAAATGATGGAAGTGAAGAAACTGAAAATACGGATAGTACTGATGAAGTAGATTACCGAGATACAGATGATGATAATGATGGTGTTGATACCATTGATGAAATGACTGATGTTGACGGTGATCCAAATACAATTGATCCAGCGGATAGCGATAATAATGGAACGCCTGACTATTTGGAAATGAATGATCAAGATGGGGATGGTATTCAAGACAATGTGGATATAGATGATGATAATGACGGTATTTTAGATCAAAATGAAACACCAGTAGGATCAACATTAAATCCTGTGGCTGATGATGACAATGATACGATTCCAAATTATCAGGATACTGATTTAGGGCCAGATGTTAATGCAGATGGAGTGGTAGATTTATTTGATACTGATGGCGATGGAATTCCAGACTTCCAAGATTTGGATTCGGATAATGATGGTATTCCAGATAATGTTGAAGCACAACCAACAATAGGTTATATAGCACCTCTTGCAGGAAATGTAGATATAGATATGGACGGATTAAATGATGCCTATGATATGGATACAGCCTCAACTGATCCAACTGTATCTGCAGGATTAACTCCAGTGGATAGTGAAGTTGATCAATCAGGAATAAGTATTCCAGATGGTATTCCAGATTATTTAGATATAGATTCCGATAATGATAATGTGAGTGATACTAATGATGCTGGTTTGACTACAGCAAATGATGCTGGTGACCAGGATATGGATGGTATATTAGATGATTATGAAAATGGAACAATTAACGATGGGTATACAGATGTTAATGAAGCTTTAGATACAGGAGCAGCAGGAACGGATGATACAGATGGAACTGAAGATGTAAACTTCCGTGATGTGGATGATGATGGAGATGGATTATTAACAAGCACAGAGGCTTATGGACCAAATGGACCAGTAAACCCTGGTGATCCTAGTAACCCACAAGCTGAAGATACTGATATGGACGGTATTCCTGATTATCGCGATGATGATGATGATAACGATGGTCTTCCTACAGCAACTGAACAACCAGATAACAATGGTGATGGTACTCCAGACGATGCTATAGATACTGATGGTGACGGTACACCAGATTACAGAGATGTAGATGATAATGACGGTGATGGTATTCCTGATAGTGCAGATCTAGATGATGATAATGATGGTATTTTAGATGTAAATGAAACACCAGGTTTAGATGAGTTTGCAGATGTAGATGGAGATGGCATACCAGCTTATCAAGATGATGACGACAACGATCCTGCGATAGGTAATGATAATGGAATGGTTGAAGATGCATTTGATGTAGATAATGATGGTATTCCTAATTTCCAAGATATTGACAGTGATAATGATGGTATTCCAGATAATGTAGAAGTGCAACCTACCATTGGATATGTAGCACCAAGTGGAGTTGATTTAGATATGAATGGTGTCGATGATGTATATGATACGACTCCTTTAGGAACTCCGGTAGATAGTGGTGACACTACAGATGGTATTCCAGATTATTTGAATACCGATGCAGATGGTGATGGTGTACCAGATGTGGTTGAATCAGGAAATATGCCAACAACATCAATGACAGATACCGATGGTGATGGGTTGTTAGATGTATATGAAGGCGATGATCCAAATGATGGCTTTGATACAAATGATGAGTTAGATAACGGATCTGTTGATACACCAAATTTTGATACTATTGATGAAGTTGATTATCGTGATACGGATGATGATAATGATGGAGTAGCTACAGTACTTGAAAACTACGATTCAACGAATATGGATCCTACAGATCAAGATACTGATGCAGATGGTATTCCAGATTATTTAGATGTAGATGATGATAATGATGGAGTGTTAACTGAAAATGAGAATCCAGATCCAAATAATGATGGAGATATTAGTGATGCTCAAAATACAGATGGAATAACACCAGTTAATAATCCAGATTATCCAACAGATACTATTCCAGATTATTTAGATGTAGATGATGATAATGATGGAGTAAATACTGAATTTGAAAATCCAGATCCAGCGGGTAATGTACCAGCATCTCAAGATACAGATATGGATGGTATACCAGATTACTTAGATACTGATGATGATGATGATGGATTGTTTACTGTATTTGAAGAATCAAATCCAGATAATGATAATGATCCAAATACAGGAACTCCACCAAGAGATACAGATGGAGATGGTGTACCAGATTACTTAGAAGACGACGATGATAATGACGGTATACCTACTGTAGATGAGGACCCAGATCCTGATGGGAATGGGGATCCAAATACAGGAATACCTTCAGTAGATGGAGATAATGATATGGTTCCTGATTATCTTGATATTGATGATAGAGATAATGATGGTATTCCAGATAGTGCGGATATTGATGATGATAATGATGGTATTATAGATGAATTAGAATTAGGTTTCTCTCCAGAAAGAGATACTGATGCAGATGGTATTCCAGATTTTATAGATACAGACTTTGGTACTGATGCGAATGGTGATGGAGTTGTTGATCAATTTGATACTGATAGTGATGGAATTCCTGATTTCCAAGATATGGATGCTGATAATGATGGATTACCTGATAATATTGAAGCACAATCAACAGAAGGTTACATTCCACCAGGAATAGTTGATGTAGATATGGATGGGTTGGATGATGCTTATGATGCAGATATTACATCAACAGATCCAAGTGCTTCTGTAGGATTAATACCTGTTGATACCAGTGATGCTGATAATACTGCTCAACCAGATTATTTAGATACAGATTCGGATGATGATGGAGTTGTTGATACTATTGATGCTGGATTAATTTTAGCAGATATTAATGGAGGTGATGATGATATGGATGGATTACTAGATGATTATGAAGGAGCAGTATTGGATGATGGTTATTCAGATGTAAATGAATCATTTAATTTAGGCGCAAGAAGTACTTTAGATACAGATGGAACCGAAGATGTTAATTTCCGTGATATAGATGATGATGGAGATGGTGTACTTACAGAAGGGGAGAATAATAATGGAGGAGATCCTTCTGATGATGATACTGATGGCGATGGAATTCCAGATTTCTTAGATACCGATGATGATGGAGATGGTGTATTAACAGCTGATGAAAACCCAGATCCAGCGGGTAATGTAACGGCATCTCAAGATACAGATATGAATGGTATTCCAGATTATTTGGACACTGATGATGACGGTGATGGCGTTGAAACTATATCAGAATTATCAGAAGGTGACACGGATAATGATAGTATTCCTAATTATCTTGATGTAGATGATGACAATGATGGAATATTAACCGAATTTGAAGATGTTGATGGTGATGGAGATCCAACAAATGATGATACAGATGGAGATGGTGTTCCAAACTTTTTAGATGATGATGATGATGATGATGAAATTCTAACTGCTGATGAAAATCCAGATCCAAATGGAGATGGCAACCCTATTGACGCTGAAGATGCAGATGTAAATGGTATTCCAGATTACTTAGAACCAAATGGAGTTAGTAATGATAATGCAGATGGTATTGGAGTGTTTAATGCCGTTTCACCTAATGGCGATGGTAATAATGACACCTTAATAATCACTGGGTTAGGAGCAACATCTACTAATAACATCGAAATTTATAATAGATGGGGTGTTAAAGTTTTTGAAACTCAAGAATACAATACAACAGGAAATGTATTTAGAGGCTTCTCTAATGGTAGAACAACTGTAAGTGAGGAAGATAGATTGCCAACAGGTACTTATTATTATATATTAAATTATACAATAGAAAGTACAGGAAAATCAGTAAGTAGAGCAGGTTACTTATATATCAATTAAAAGTGAGTTTAAAGTCAGGGCTCTTTAATGAGCCCTGAAAAACTAAATATTTTAGATATGAAAAAATATTATTTAAAAGCAGTGATCCTAATTTTGTTGATATGCACGGGTACCAGCCTGTACGCTCAGCAAGATGCGCAGTACACTCAGTATATGTATAATACGATTTCAATAAATCCAGCTTATGCTGGTTCTAGAGGAGTGTTAAGCGTGGTTGGATTACATAGAAGTCAATGGGTAGGATTACCAGGAGCTCCTAGAACTCAAACATTAGCATTGCATTCACCAATAGGTCTGGGAAGAGTTGGTTTGGGAGGATCTGTAATTCAAGATGAGTTAGGACCAGCAGAAGAAACTTATATGAATATTGACTTCTCATATACCATACCAACCTCTGAAGAAGGAAAGTTAAGTTTTGGGTTAAAAGCTGGAGCCCATTTATTAAATGTTGATTTTAATAAATTAAATAGGTTTACAGAAGATGATACTAGATTTCAAACTAATATAGATAATAAATTAAGTCCTAATATAGGTGTTGGGTTATACTACCATACTGATAAATTTTATTTAGGATTAAGTGTCCCTAACCTATTAGAAACGAATCATTTTGATGAAGCTAATGTAAACACATCAAGAAACGCAAGTTTTTTAGCGGAAGAGCGTATAAATTATTATTTAATGACAGGGTATACATTTACACTCTCAGAAAACATATTATTTAAACCAGCTTTACTTACCAAATTAGTATTTGGAGCACCATTACAAGTGGATATATCTGCAAATTTCCTGTTATATGATAAGCTTACTTTGGGAGCAGCTTATCGTTGGAGTGCTGCTGTAAGTGGATTGGTAGGATTTCAATTATCTGATAGTTTACTAATTGGATTTGCATATGATAGAGAAACTACTGAATTAGGAAACACAAAGTTTAATGATGGAAGTTATGAGCTATTGTTAAGGTTTGAATTATTTAAAAAGTATTCTCGTATAATTACTCCAAGATTCTTTTAAAAAACAGCTGTCTTATGAAAAAAATATACATGTATAAAGGCATTCTTATTCTAAGCTTATTGTTTAGTACAAGTTTAGTGGCCCAAGAAAAACAATTATTAAAGGCAGATAAAGAGTATGATCAATTATCATACATTGATGCAAGAAAAATATACATTGATGTAGTCAATAAAGGATACTCATCTCAAGATATTTATCAGAAGATAGGAGATTCATATTATTTCAATGCCCAATTAGCTGATGCATCAGTTTGGTATGAAAAGTTATATAATGAATATAAAGAATCCTTAGATCCAGAGTACTTATTTCGTTATAGTCAAACTTTAAAAAACGTAAGAAATTATGATAAGGCTGATAAAGTGATGGTAGCTTTTGATCAAGCTACAGGTAGATCAGAAAGTAGAGTTAAGCTTTTTAAAAAAGAACGTGACTATTTAGAATTGATTGAATTACAATCGGGCAAATTTGACATAGTAAATTTATCCATAAACTCTTCAGGTTCGGATTTTGGACCCAGTTTTTATCAAGATGATCAAATTATATTTGCTTCATCAAGAGCTTCTGGTGGTTCACGAATTGTACATGAATGGAATGAAGCTCCTTTTTTAGATTTATTCAGAACTTTTAGAGAAGGAAAAGAATCTATTGCAGTTCAAGGTTTAGAAGAATTAAAAGGAGGTATAAATACAAAATTACATGAATCATCTACGGTAGTTACAAAAGATGGAAGTACTATGTATTTTACTCGAAATAATTATACCAATAAACAACGTAAGTCGGACGCCAATGGAACAACAAAATTAAAACTATATAAGGCTACCTTTAGAAAAAATAAGTGGACAGATATAAAAGAGCTTCCATTTAATAGTGATGAATATTCGGTAGCACACCCAGCATTATCGGTAAATGAAAAAAAGCTTTATTTTGCTAGTGATATGCCTGGAACTAAAGGAATGTCTGATCTTTATGAAGTGGATATTACTGGAGAAAATAGCTATGGAGAGCCAAAAAACTTGGGAGATAAGATAAATACAGAGGGTAGAGAAACCTTTCCTTTTATTTCGAAAAGTGGTAACTTATTTTTTGCCAGTGATGGTCATGTAGGTTTGGGAGGATTGGATGTTTTTATATCAGAACCTAACGAAACTAGAAGAGGGTTCTCCGATCCTTATAACGTAGGGAAACCTGTAAATAGCCCTGATGATGATTTTACTTTTATTATTGATGAAGCTACCAAAATAGGTTTTTTTACTAGTAATCGCTATGGCGGAAAAGGAGATGACGACATTTATAGCTTTGTCCAAACAGGCGATTTGATCACCAGTTGTAATCAATATTTAAGTGGTGTGGTAACCGATGCCGAAACAAGAGCCTTATTAGCCAATGCAAAGCTTACTTTATTTGATGCTAATATGCAAAAAATAGCAAGTACTATAGCAGATTCCGATGCCAAGTATAGTTTGCCTATTGAATGTAATAAAGAGTATGTTATTAGAGCAGTAAGTGAAGGTTATAAATTTACAGAGGTGGATTTTACATCGAATAACAAATTTGAATATAAACACAATCAGCCTATACAATTGCGTAAAGGGGAGTCTGAATTAGGTGTTGTTAAAGCCAAATTAGGAGATGATTTAGCTAAATTATTACAATTAAATCCAATATATTTTGATTTCGATAAATCATTTATACGTCCTGATGCAGAAATTGAATTGCAAAAAGTATTATCAGTTATGAAAGAATATCCTAATATGTACATTGATGTTAGGAGTCATACAGACAGTAGAGCACCTTTTGATTATAATATTCATTTAAGCACACGTAGGAATAAGAGCACTATAAAATATTTAGTAGATAAAGGTATAGATTCTAAGCGTTTAACGGGTAGAGGTTATGGAGAATCAGTACTTACAAACGGCTGTGCCGATGGAGTAGATTGTACAGAAGAACAACACCAATTAAATAGGCGTAGCGAGTTTATTATTTTAAAGCAATAATTAGAATGTGAATGTGTATTTAGATTAATTATAGTAGTAAGTAGAGTTTTTTTTAAGAGGTTGTCTGAAAAGGCAACCTCATTTTTTTGGAAAAGACCTAGATTTTCCTTAAATTAATGTATGAATCGCAGTGTTATATTTAAGACTTACAATCAAGA
>CANLCT010000095.1 GCA_947489195.1 uncultured Aquimarina sp.
CTTCCTACTATAAATTTCATATAATTAAAATACAAAATTTAATGCAGATATAAAAGGTTTTTAGACAGTCTGACGGTGAGTATAAGAAATGTAGGGCAGCGGGTTATCACTAACTCTAGTGTTTATAACTAAGCCAAATATAATATTTTGTGTTTATCTCCAATATTGAAACACCAAATTTTATATTTGGCGACATAGCGGATAAGTCCAAACCTTTGAAAAAAGCATAAACCGCCCTATGTTTTCTTATACATTGTTAGCAAAAGTTATTTTCTTTTTTTCTTTTTCTAATAATTTAATATGATGTTTTTCTAGTTCCTCATAGTTGTCATCCATTAACTTTATAGATTCAGATTTTAAATCATTAAATATTGTCATATTAAATTCATTTCCAATATTATAATTGATATCCATAATTCTTTCCAGAATTTCTTTTTGTTTCTTTTTGTCAATTTTAGCCCAAATTGAAGGAGACAAAAACCAATGGTCAGAACCGTGAACCATCCAACATTCTACCATACTAATGAATTCTAAAGGATTAATAAACTGACTCATATATGCATTTAAGTGAGTAGTATATTTTTTTAATGTTGAGATGAAAACATAAGTTTTGTTTTTTAAAGGGATTACATTAAAAATAACTTCGACTTCTTTAATCTTAGTTTTTAATTTGATTTTGAAATTCCCTCTACCAGCTAAAGCGACAGGAATTACTCTATCAAATGTAATAGCTTTATATGCTGTTTTTTGGAATTTTTTCTTTTTCAAGTCGTTATTTAGAGCATTTCTGTAGACAATTAAGAAATCATTCAAATAACGATATCTTTCTTTCAAAATTTTATTACCCATAGATAGTCTAGCATCCTGATTAGTGAACTTTACATCATTAAAATTTAAGCTTGAGTTTTTTAATATTTCCTCACCTAAATCATCTAAAATTGCCTCTCTAATTTTTTTATCCCTAAACTCTTTATATCGCTTAATTAAATGTTCTAAATTTTTAATTTGGTTTTTACTAATGACGATCTCTCTACATACTGTTCGGTAAAGTTGTAGTAATAGGTCCTGTCCATTTTTAAAATCCTTATTTATCTCAAAATCTTTGAATAAGTTTTCGTGTTCAGAACAATAACCTGGGAATGTAGAAGCTTTATTTATTCCTATTTTAATAATTTCAATGGCTCCAAAATCTTTATTAAATCTTGGTGTTAGAAGATGTCCGTCTTCAGCAATTTCTTTTAACGAACCTGTTTTTTGAATAGTATGAGACCTTTCAATACTTTTATTAAGACACCCTTCGACAATACAGGTTTGCTTCTTCTCCCAATTTTTAAGTTCTTTAGTTGTTCTGTATTGAAATTTCTTCTGTTCTTCTGGATTATTGAAAATTGAATCTTCATCATTTTTAAAATCCAACATTACTTTATCAAGTGCGGTCTCTATTTTTTTTAATAATTCTTTAGGTATCAATGGTTGGTTTTTAATTTCGACTAACTGTAAAATCTTGTTCTTAAAAAGCGTGAAAATTTCGGTTGCTATTTCAAGGAATTAATCGGTTCCTGATATGTTGAATTTTTGCTAACGTTTACTGTATGGTGTCGTAGCATCCCGAAGGGTGCTATGCACTATACAGATTGTTGTGCTTTCGTGTTTTTTATTCTTTTAATCTATCGGAAATCCTTCCGCTCTAAGTTCATTTAATTCTTGTTCATTGAACTTATCAATTACTAAGTCCATTTTTCTTTTGTGTCTTTTTTTACCCCAAACCCACTCATATATTTTTCCCATATGAGACTTTCCTTTATACCATTTACCTTCTGGGTTTTGGTTCTTATCGTATCTGAATTTCTTCCATTCGGGAGTATAATCTTGTACTCTTGATTTCTTAACCCAACTTCGCTCTTCTTTAAATTTCTCTTTCCATAGATTGTTTAATTCTTCAACTAACGAAGAGGATATATCATCTTTCCTATGCTTTATTCTTGAATTAAACATAGATTGATACTTCTGCTTTTTGGGATTCGAATCATCCTTGAGCAATCTTATGAACCGCTTAGCTGAATTGTCAGGGCTTCTACTTTTTTTGTCATAACTAAAACCTGTTTCTTCAATCAATTTCCGTGTCTCAGGGTCAGATTTTGATTCTTGTAGCCAAGTTCCTAAAGTTTCCCCTTCAAAAGTATATCTGTGGTCTTGGGTTATATTCTCATTGTTTTTGATTGCTTTCCGCAATAATTTGAGCCAACCTTTTCTTATGTAATCACTTCTTTCATCTTTACCATCTCCAAAATAGAAATCAATTGACTCCAACTTTTGTAAATGTTCAGTGGGCATTTCTAACTCAGGGTCATTATAAATAAGCTTCTGTTTGTAATACCATCCAAAAAGTGTTTTGTCGGGGTGATTTTTACTCACTGTTGTCCTTCCGAACTCTTCTTTGTACGCTTTCATACGCTCAAACATCCCATCCCACTTTTCTAGATACTCTTCTGTTATTTTTAATTTATACTTTTTGGTTTTTCGTCCGCTTTCGCTAACCTCTAAATTTCCTAGAACCCCAATTTTTGGATTCTTGAGACGCTTTTTGGAATTGTCATGTGTTCCTGGTAGATAATCCTCTTCGGATTCATACTTTTCAATTGAAATGAGTTGATTATCTACTAAATATGATATATAATCTTGGGTTAATTTTTCAAGATTATCACTACTAAATTCAAGTAACGGTTCAAAGTATTCTTTTAATTGATTTAAGACTTTATTTCCACTTTTATCTTCGCTTGTGAAATCGAGAAGTAATGAAGATTCTACGTTATAAAACATTCCTGTTTTTGTCATGTTCGAAGAACCTACAATAACTCGTTTGCGTAATTCGCCTTCAAATAGATAGACTTTTGGGTGATAAATAAACTGCTTAGAACTATAGACGTAAGAGTCAATGTCCAATTCCAATAACATTTCTAAAGCTTCTTTTGAAGTTATTTTTTCATCAATACCAACATAAATTGTGAATTTGGTTCCATTATCTTGAGCTTTACGGATAAATGGTTTTAGCTCTTTTAATGCTTTAGACCTTAGGAACGCAGTAAAAAAAGTTACGTCATTAAAAAGCAAACTGTTCAAGGCTGAGCAGACGTGATTACCAACACTTTCTTCCGTGTCGTCATTTAATCCTTGTCCTATAAATTCAGCTATCATTTCGGTTTGTTTTCATGAAGCACAACGTGTTGTATAAGATTAGTTGCGTGTTTTAGTACTAAATTTAGCAAATAAATCACAGATAGAAAGTTTGCGAGGACTTTTGTAAGTAGGCTAGAAACTAGCAATTAATTTTATACGGTGTTGTGTGTTCGTTATTTTTTCGTTCCTTCTAATGCTTTTTGTAAATCAGAGTTAATTTTTGAATCTATAATTCCAATTAGTTTGTCATTTTTAAAATCATATTTCTTAATTATAGTTGGCTCATTATAACTTTCAAATGAACCGTCTTTATTTTTGTCAATTCCGAGCTCAACTATTAAATCTTTACTTTTATTAATAAAATTAAAACTATAAACATCCATTCCTTCAATTCCTATTTTTCTCATTTTCTTTTCATTCAATGAGTAAATGTAAAGTGAGCTAAAATCTTTTAGATTAATTACTCCATCTTTAAAAGTGTCTTTTTCAGAAGCTTTTATTAAAATTAGAATTTCATTCTCAAAATATTCTGTTTTTATTTTATCAAAATTGATTCTGGTATCAAATAACTTTCTGTTAATTCCACTATTTGCGTCATAAACAATAACGTTATTAAATTCTCCGTAAATCCTTTTTGAATATCTTTCATCTTTTTTTACATATTCTTTTGATTCAGAACCTGTAAAACCATTTGTAAGTCCTAATAGTCCACTTATATCTTCTTCTTCGTCCAAAGTTTTATGTGATACAGGAATAATATATTTTGAATTCAAAGAGTCAAGAAGAATTGGTGTTTCATAAGAAATAACTTGTTCTCGCTTATTTTCCTTCTGTAGTTTCTCAATTTTTTCCTCTGATAAAATTCCAGTTTCTGGTTCGTTATAATCAAATCTTCTTTGTTCTTTGATGAGAAGTGATATAAATGAAATTAAAGCAATAATTATACAAATTCCACCTATTGTTCCTAAAATTGCTAATAATTTCTGATTATAATTCTTTACTTTTTCAATTTTCATAGGGTTCATTTTTAATGACACACAACGGACTTGTGTATGAAATGTAGCGTTTAAAAAGACACTAACTTTTCGGATTAACACAGAGCCGAATTTTTATATTTTGTTTTTAATTTTTCTGTTCTAAAAGCCAAATTAAAAATTTGGCGGACTTTCTAAATATACACAAACCTTTCGGTTAAGTACTTATTAGCTATGTTTTATACACCGTGTTGTGCATAGTAATATTTATAAGTACCAATCTTCTTGGTCGGGAATTAATCTTTGTTTTATCCAAGCTTCCAAATTTTCATATCTATCTGTAGATGGCCAAATTCCACTATCTTTCTTTCCACTCCACGTTGGATGAATAACATAAACATCTTCTTTTTTAGTGTCTAAAAATAGACAATCATCATCTGGCTGATGTATTGCAATTAATTTTAGTTTATCTAACTTTCCATAAAGTTGATGAGCACTATGTACTTCTTTTTTGAGTTCAGACTTTATAGACTTATTAAGTTTGTCATTTATTTCAAAACTCCAAGGATTAAAACTTAAATATTTTAAATCGATATCAGAAGTCAGCCAAACATTTTCTTCGGTTTTAAAAAACTCCCAATCATTTTCAATCATTTTTTTGGTATCTACTTCAATAATGAATGGTTTTCCGTGTCTTTTTCCTACTTCACGAGCCATTTCAATATTCTCGGATAGATGAACATACTGTCTTTGTTTTGAAATCAGTCCATTTTTTATAATTTCGATTATGTTTTTTGAAGCAGTTCCGTGAAATAGTATTTCGTTTGGGGTTTTAGAATTCAATTCTTGTTCAATAGAAATTGAATGTCCGTGCGTTGCTTTGATTTTTTGAGTATCCAAATCAATTTTCCAGCGGATTTTGTCAAAACTATTGTTAAGTTCTATTAATTGATTCGAAGTAAAATTTAAACTATTTGAATTTAGAGCATTTATAACATCTTTTATCTCAGCCCAACCGCATCTGTCAAGTTTAATATTTCCATCTTCAGGTTTATGTCTTAACCAATAGCTGATTAATTTGCTTATTTTTTCTTGCTTTTTGCTCATTTTGGTTATTATGCACAACGCTCAATGTAAATGTCTGTGCGAGTAGAAGTGCGATGCACTTCGCCCGTAGCACAAGCAAATACTTTTGTTTAAGTGTAAATTTAATGTTTAAGTGCTTAATAAAAAAGTATTTGTGACTCGGTATAGAAGAACCACCTTCGCGCCGCACCAACCCCCAAGCATTGCATTTACATATTGTTGTGGGTGTGTGCTATTTTTTTCTATTTATTCAGCTTGTCAGATGAGCTTGTCAGATTAGCTTGTCAGATTGAGCTTGTCAGATTCAGCTTATCATCGCTATTTATTTTTTGAAAATTTAGAGCTTTCCATCTTGATTATTTGGCTTGTTGCTCCATCAAAACAACGAGCGTCAATCTTCAGTTTTTTAGTTTACTAAGTCAAGGGTCAGTTCAGAAATGTCAGTCATAGTTATTTGATCAAAAGCAAGTGCGTTCCGTCTTAAAATATTTAGTTTTTATCTCATCAAAACAACAAGAGTCAGGTCAGAAATAGTGTGTCAAATTATTTTTACAATAAGCTTTTTGAAGCAGAAATTGAGGATAAAACACTGAATTTAGAATCAAGGATTGGCATTACCCACAACGGTTAGTATAAGAAACGTAGGGCAGGTGATAAGCACTATATTTCGGTTTATTACTTAGCTAAATATAAACGTTTTGCTTTTATTTTTGGGTTAAATGCCAAATTTTATATTTAGCGGACTTTGTAAATAAAAAGAGGCATTCGGTTTAGCATCAAACGCCCTATATTTTTTATACATTGTTACCCAACGTAATTTATTTCAGTTTCTTCGTTTTATCAATCGGTTTAACTTGAGAATATCCGTTTTTTTCAGTCCACAACGAATTGTTTCTTAAATCTATAGCACCAGATTTCTTAATTCTACAATGAATTGAGGAATTTGAAAAAGGGTTTGAAAGTTGCCCTCTCGTCAAATTTTTATTAGGATTATATGTTGTTTTATTTATTTTCATTTAGATAAAACTCGTCTACAAAGTTACATAATTAATATGACTTCAGTATTTTCTTTAGTTCCGTAGTAGCTTTTTGAATTGTTAAATTAGCTCTAAAGTGTCCATTTACTTTAGTCCTTTTTCCAGAACTTTTCATAGTCTTGTATGTCTCGATATTAAAGGAACCATTGTTATTTATTAACGAAACATCATATATTTTATTGTCTTCGACTAACACCCATTTATTGCCATTAGGAATTCCACTTAATTGCCAATCCAAATTTTCTTGAATCTTAGATAGTTCGTTTAAAAGTTCTATTAAATTATTATATCTATCAGATGGATTAATGGAAAGTGCTTTTCTTATTACATTTCTTAATTTTTGAGGAATATGTGGTAAAAATAATTGTCTGTCTGGGAATTTACCTGATGATATCAAAGTATTAAGTTCTGTTATACTCGTTATACCTTTTAATTGATTTTTGAATACATCAGAGCCATTACAAATTCTATATAAAGTTAAACCAGCGTGATAAACATCTACTTGAATAGTGAATTGATTTGTTACAAGACATTCAGGAGCTTTGTGTAATGTATAAAATTTATCTTGTTCAGCAACTCTATGTATATTCGTGAATTTTGCTAAGCCAAAGTCAGTAATTAATGCTTCATTAGAATCCGAAATTAAAATGTTTGTAGGTTTAATGTCAAAATGAATTAAACCTTTTGTATGGATGTGATTTAAACCAGATAAAAAGTCTATCGAGTATTTTAGAATTTCTCTTACAGTTAAAAACCTTTTATTAGTCAATGATTCTAAGGAGCCTTTTGCGTAATGTGGCATTGCAATGTAAATATGCTCATCATCTTCACAAGAATAGTTTACAGTAACAATATTTTGATGTTTAGATGCATAAAGACATTTAGCTTCTTTATAATAATCATTTGGTGAATTAAAATCCTTTTTAGGGATTCTTTTAATTACAATATCTGCATCAAATTGCTTATCGTGTGCTATAAAAACATCTGAGTTTTTCCCTTCTGCACCGATGTTATTTTTCAATTCAAAATTTAGGGTAGCTTCTCTTAGACCTATGTTCATTTTATAAATTTAATGCAGCAAGTGCTGATAATACTGATTCTCTTTGTGTTTCACTATTGTCTTGAAGAAATTCTAAATTTTCAGGAATACTTTCTCCTTTAATAATTTTTTTTAAATCGCCATTGTTAGAAAGACCCAATAATCTCGAAATTTTTGAAATATTTCCTCCGAAATACTTTTGGACTGAACAACTTGAGAACAATTCTTGGATTATAGCTTCTATAGATATTCTTTCAATACTCAACCTTTGAGCATTACCTTCTGTAACTTTTATTCCGGCTTTAGTAACGTTATATTGATTTATTATATCAATTATGGTTTTCCTAACAAAGTTAAGTCTGTCAGGTGTTTCTAATGATAGAGGTAAAATTAGTTTATCTATAGTAATAACATTGTTTTCCTCTCCATTTTGCTCGACAATCGCGAAATATATTTCTTTTGGTGTAGCTCTAATTCCTATTGATTTCATTTTTGAGTATGAGTTGGTCTTATGTTG
Organism: uncultured Aquimarina sp.; assembly: GCA_947489195.1. Classification (GTDB taxonomy): domain Bacteria; phylum Bacteroidota; class Bacteroidia; order Flavobacteriales; family Flavobacteriaceae; genus Aquimarina. Next base: position 7,831 of record CANLCT010000095.1, read on the forward strand.
GGTAACGTTTAATATATGTGTCGTAGCGTATCCCCCCGAGCAAGTACATCTTTTGAGATATTCTATCCTGTATTAGTTTTGTAAAAAACAAAAGAGATATAATG
>CANLCT010000096.1 GCA_947489195.1 uncultured Aquimarina sp.
TGCCCAGAAGTTAAATCAAAATCGCTAAAAGTAGTGGTGTAATTTACTCCATTCCTAAGTTCGGTACTCGATTTTAACAAACTTGGATATTTGATACGTGTGGAACCATTGATCAACCAATTCGTATTACCTTTTAAATGGATTTTATAGGATTGATAAGATTCTTGTACTACTCCCATTTTATTGGGCAAATCTTTAGGTGAACAGTAGGTGTTAGACAGTTTACTTAATAATTGTTCTTTTTTATTGTAGGTAGATACCGATAATAATTGTCCAATATTACTTAGTTTGTCATGAATTACATATTCATTAATAGAGACTTTTTTATTTCCTGATGTTTTTGATTCTTTTCTGGGCGTACTCAATTCATAAAAATCTCCATATTTGATCTTATTCTTATCTCGGTGTTTTAGTACATTAAATTGATACACTACTTTCCCTGTGCTTTTACCATGATTATCAATAGTTTTATGAGTAACATACTCGTACATAGGCCTTGATGGTGGTAATTCTGAACTATAAGGCACATCCGCTTGAGCATCGGGAGCATAAGGCAAATAGGTAATCCAGCCTAATCCATCCTCTTTTTCTCCATAAGTATAAGAAGAAGTATATTTTTGAATACCGTCGGTTGTTGTTATTTTTCTAACACGAGCTCCTGTATTTCGAATAGATAAATCTTTGTTTGTAGTATCAAAGGTGATTGCATTATAAGAGTTAGGACCATTAAGATCTGTTATTATTGGACTAGTTGATGTACTTGGTGGCATTTGAGTTATACTAGGTCTCCCTGAAAGCTTTACAGAAACTTTATTTTTACTTGGCCCTGCAGGTACTATTTTATTTACTACTCCTTGACCGTTGTACCTCACTTCATCGTAAGTATAAGAATAAATTTGATTTCTTGCAGCATTTTTGTTTTGCACTATGTTATCAAAAAAATACATAATTACATCCACCTTTGCCCCTGACTTAAAGTTAAATTGGCTATCTATTTCATAAGTATAAGTATTTGTTCTACTTCTTTTAAATTCTTTGGTATCAAGAACGAAATCTCGAGAATGGGGATGTACAACTTTAAAATTATGAGAATCGTAATCTACTTCTATTTTACCTCCTTGCGGGGTTGTAATTTTATTTAAAGACCATAATGAAGGATTATCCTTATAATACCCCCAATCATTAGCATCTTCTTTATTATAGTTATATTTTTTATTTTCAACATACGAAAAATGATATGGAGGCAACACACTAGCTCCTTTTTTTCCCTTAAAATCAACAGATTGCAAACTTAATTGCTTGTTTGACAAAGTATAATCTTGATTAAAAACTATTTCTTTTAATGCTTTTGTTCGTAAAGACTTCCAGTTATCATCTGGCTCATTATATATATTGTGCTTTAGTTTATATCTTGCTTTTTGTGAAGGTTTATTCGAATCGTTAAAATTTACATTCACACTTAAAGAAGTATCTACACCTCCGTCTTTCCTCAATGAAAAATCTTCGTTCTTTAACAACAAAATACGGTCCAACTTCGCACCATTATGTGGTAATAAATTAAATCTTTCTTTAAAATCTCGATTTTCTTGTTTGGTACCATTATGTGCTACTGAACTATACCTCCAGTTCAAAGATTTATCTTCTTTATTTGTACTCTTAATAAAAACAGCGGTATGAGTTCGGGTGTTTATTTTATCTAAATAATAGACTTGCTTACGTCCTTTTATCCAAGTTTTGATAGAATTACTCTCTTCATCTTCTATGTAAGGTTTATCGGGGTGAGGGCTCCATACATAGGCATCGGACCATAACCCGTAATCAAAGTTCACCCAATATCCAAGATCCCCTTTTCCTGCTATTCCGTCTCCATTATCCACATAATCCGCTCCGGTCACTGCCGTCAATAACCAATGCGTAGCATAAGGCTCCAACTGTCTTTTTTCTAAATAAGAATCTTTTTCATTCGGTCTTTCTTTTACTATACCATAAGTTCTGGTTACTATTTCATGATTGTAAACAGGCAGGGCATAATGATAGGTTTTACCATCGGCAGCGGTAATTTTATAAGCCCCAATACCATTTTGTGGTAAATTAGAGCGATTTAAAGGAGTTTCAGGCTTTAAAAAACCTCGGTCTTGTGGTATATTACTCAACAATTCTTCGTTAGTTGCATACTCAATATGATTTGATTTCTTGAAACGATTCGTTGTTAATTCTTTACCATTTAATGAACTAAACGCTTTTTTTATAGACCTCTCAGAAATGACCTTATTCATGCTATGGAATGTGGCTTTAGGCGCCACTAAATATGTAGAAATTTCATTATCAAAATAAAATTCGGGGCGTGATCTAAAATCGAATTTTTGAGGAAGTTTTCCATTAACAAGGTCGGTTCCATCAAACTCATAATTCAATGTACCATTTTCTTCAGTCTGTTTGGATAAGCCAAACAGCCTTCCATTATCCACTAAAGTGGCATGAATACTCCCAGAAAGGCCTTGCGCTTGTACATTGTATTTATCATAAGCAGGGAATACGGGATTGTTTTCGGTAATATTAAAATTCTCTGCATATCTATTTTCGCTTTCGTTTAATGGAATTTCATAAATATCCATAAAAGCTTCATCAATAGCTCTTGCAGTTATTTTACCACAACAGTTCCCACAAATTAAATTTATTTCTTTTTTCTTTCTTTCAGCTTGGTCAAGATATCTATAACGATTATTAAAAGAATAACCAGGTCGTCCGCAGTCCAAATAATAATAATTATTTGAATTAATAGCTTGATTAAAGTTTAATGGGCCAGTAACCAATGTGTTTGTTTGTTTTTGAGCTGAATAAATTACTTTTTGTTTCCCAAAAGAAAAGCTAAAAACACCTATTTTCGTTGGTATAATTATACCATAATTATAGCCACTTTGTCTTACCGTATAATCCCCTTGACTTATAGTGCTACTAAAAGCAGTTTGAGCACTAATACCTATGCTTTGTGATCCCGTATGTTCATTATTTTTGCCATACTTTTGAGATACTCCAACGGTTAAACCCACACCTTCGGACGAAAAAGTTGTTCCCACTGAATAGCCTCTTCCTGTTTGACTATTGCTTCGGGATATGCCAGCAGAATACGTTCCATTAGTTGATGCTCCAATACTATATCCTGTACCATTATTATTAAAATTATAACCGATATTACCCGATACTCCACTTTCTGATGAGCTTGATATTCCAAAAGACAATCCACTTCCCGTTTGTATCCCTACACTTACCGAAGAAGGTTGATTAAAGCCTACTGAAACACTTGCGCCTATAGTATCAGAAAGACCAACCCCTATACTTACATACCCCCCCGAGCTTTGATGGCTACCCCAGTTATAGCCTACACCTAGTGAAACTGCCCCATTAGAATAACCTACAGATATATTACGCGAAACTTTAGTATCTCCTTTATCATAAAAATATTCAGTCAATAAAGTATTCCCATAATCATCGGGATATCCATTAACTGAACGGTTAATAGCTCCTGGGTTTAGATTCCATCCTAAACCAACCCAACTGGATTGTAAATCCATAGCAATTCCACCATGATAGGCTAAAGCAATAGGATAGCCTCCTTCGGGCGAAGGCACATTCATTATGGGTAATACATAACTGAAATCACCTGTAAGTAGATTTACCATATCGGTAGCATCTACAGGTTCAAAACTTGCCGCTTCTGGAGCATCTGGTCCATTATTATTTGCCCATACTTGGCTATATGGTGTTACACTAGGCAATAAAACCGTAAATACTAGAAATAAAGCAAATAACCTATGCGTTGTTCTTACTGTATACATGATGTTTAGATCTTTGTGTGGTTAGTTAGCAAAAAGATATTAGTTGCCATTTAGTTTTTTTTCTAAGAGTGCTAAACGCGCTTCCAAGATTTCCGTTTTTTCAAGATTAGCTTTTTGTTCTTTAAGTTGATCTTCTTGATCCTTTAATCTATTTTCTTGCGCAATAGCATATAAAGTAAGTTCTTCAATTTTTTGAAGCAGCATATTAGTCATTGCAGAAACGTCCATGTCATTCGTTCTAAATTCTTCGGCCGATGGCACTTCGGGCAAGTGTTTATTTTGTTTAATATAAGCGGCTACTTCAGTTAAAGTGGGTAGGTCATAATCGGTATCAAATACCCAATCTGCCGCATCTGATAAACGTACTTTTACTTTTTTAGCCCAAATGGTACCATTTACAGATAGTTTGTTTTTTGGACTTGATGTACCAATGCCTATATTACCCGTATCTCCTTTAATAGTCATTCTATTTTTAGCGCCGCCTGTTCTAAAAAAAATGTTGTTCTCGGTCATAGTACCCACAAACATATCAATCCCTTTTACGACCAATTCGTTACTATCTATAGCCATCCCTGCTGTGGTTGTACCTAGCAATATTGAAGCTTTACTAGGATTAGCCCAACCAATAGTTTGTGAATTAGCAATATTAAGCTTTGCACCAGTAGATGTTATTCCAATACCGATATTCCCTCCCACTTGAAAATTCCCCACATTACTCAAAGCTGCAATAGGTGTTTTTCCTGCAATTCCCCAAGTCCAACCCCTACCTGTTGTTCCGTTCATATTCGTTTTAATACTAAAATCGGTTACAGGTCCATATTTATATTCAGAAGAATTACCCATATGAATTTTGTAATTATAATTTCCATTCCAAAAACGGAATCCTTTTCCATTTCCGGAATTAACATCTACGTTGTCTGGGCGTTGGGCATTTACATATGAAGTATAGAAGAATGTAAAAATAATAAGTGTTAGTATTGGTTTCATAACTTAGTTTTTAGTTTCAAGGATGTTAAAAAGTGTTTTTAGTTAACACAGATTAATCCATTACTATAATATCCAAAGGTAATTGGTGCATACTTGATATAAACCCCTGTTTTTGGGTAAAAATAAACCCCTGAAAACAGGGGTTTATTCTACCTATATTAGGTGTTTCGATTATCTCAAAACAATCTGGAAATTCCTAAATTTATCAAGAAATTGTTCTTTATTGATTCATATTAATTTAAATCTTAACTATTGGGTCTGGCCTTTTTATAGGTCAAAGATGAGGGCTAGCTGGAAAATGCTAATTTTGTTTTTTTGTTACTATAATGGCACGAGCGGGACGCTCGCGCCAGCTTGGGGCGAACAGGATTATTTAGGAAAAATTACTTTTACGCCTCCTTTAAAATATTTCGGATTATATTTGAAATGCTTTGGACCATTCTTTTCTAAAGAAATAATTTCTGGGTTATATATAGTTTGTTCCGCCGATTTTGAAACATCTCTAATTATCCCAAAAGCACCCGCTAAATCCCAAACCATTTTAGCTATACTATTTTTTGTAGGATGTGAAATATGACTATCTGTAACTATTTGACTAATATTTTTTAGATTATCAACAGTCAATTCAGAATTAATACTTACTAATCTTTTTTTCAAAAATGGCCCAAAACCTCGATAAAATTTTTCTAAAGAATCTTCACCCATAAAAGGATTTTCATTAGTTCCTAAAAACTTACCAGAAGCGTATTCGGAAAATATGCTATACTCGATTGAATTTAGAACTTCTTTACTCAAATCATCATGAAAAGCTAAATGGTTTAAAAGCATATCAAATTGAGGATTTTGTTGGATAAAATTCCAATAAGTATTGCTTTCTGGTGGTGTTCCTACAACTAGGATTTCCTCCAAAGGTGGTAATGCAGTTACTTCTCCATCCATCCCGCCATCAGGATCAATTCTGCTTACGGGGTTATTCCCCATTCCTAAATAAGGACTAGCGTATTGCCCAGCAGGATCGGTAGTTAACCAACGCCCAATACGGGCATCCCATAATCGTAACTCAAAGGCTTCTTTACCCGTTTCATCATCTTTTTCTTGCCCTTGGAAAGCATAACGGTAATCGCCTTTTACATTTCGGTTTGGCATAGGCATTCCAAACGGGTAATAATCGGTACCCCCAGAAAGAGCTATTGACTGACCTGTACCTGTTTTACCAACTACAGCACGCACATTACCTAAATGATCGGACAATTCATATAAACTATTTCCCGAACTACGTTTATACACTCCTAAACGGCCTGCTCCATTAATAGTATGTTCCTCTAACTTTGGATCTCCACCAGCAGTACTTTTATATATAGCTAAAGGATTACCTTCAGAATCTCTAACATAATATAGTGTTTGATAATTAAAAATATTATTAGAAGCTGTATTCCTCCAGTCTGCATAACTTTCTTTTTTTATTCGCTGCCCTCGATCATTATAAAAGAATTTTACTCGAGTAACTCCGTTTTTTTTGACTTCGGTGACTAAACCACTAGCATTGTATTCGTATGCTACATTCTCACTAGTGTTTTTTACCAACTGTCCAATACTGTTATAGCTATAATTATTGCTTGATGCTTGGTGCTTGATGTCTGCTGCATTGGTAGTAGTAGTAACCTTGTCTTGTACCTGCTTTAACTGATTCGGCTTTTTAGTATCGTAATGATATACCAAATCGTCCATTTTGTTCGAGCCATTTTCGGTATGTTTATTACGTTTTAAACTTTGAATATTTCCATTGGCATCATACGTAATCCCCGATACTTTATAATCATCGGTATTTTGCGTTTGTGTTTCTTTGATATCAAGATTTATGGTATTGGAAGTACCTATAATTTCTATATTAGGTTCTAGTATGATTTCTTTAGCAGCAATAATGCTTTTTGTAATAGTTTCATTTTTTTTAGTAATAATACTAGTTACTTTTCCATTATAAGCATAAGTGGCATTGGTAAGCCAGTTGTTACGATTGTATTGGTAACTAAAACTTTTTTCAGGAGCTGACGTATCGTCAATAGCGCCATTTTTCCAACGTATTCCCTTTATGTTCCCATTAAATTGATCGGTACCAGATGTACTTGAATCCATATGAAGCCCAGCACGTTTGTAATCACCTTTATGGTAATCGATCAACATTCCAAAAACATCATTGGTATCTTTTCCTGGATCTTTAGCCGCTTCTAAACTGGGATGATTAATCGCTTTTAAACTCCCATTGGCGTTATAAACATAATCTATTCCTTGTAAACCTTTGGCTAAATTAATCCGTTTTAGCGCTCCGCTTTCGTAATAATCATATACTGCGTGTTCGGTATATGGCCCTGCATCTTTGGTAGCGGTTTCTACTTTTACTAAACTATAATCATCTGGATCATAAGCATATCTATGGATAAATTGTTCGTCAGCTTTTCCTTTTTGGTAGTATACCCTGTTGACATCACCTGTAATATCATCATATACATAATCAATAGTTTTTACCCCATCAAGGCCTTCTATTTTTTGCACTGTCCAAGCAACTCTTCCATAGATATCGTAGCTATACCATGTAGTGCTAGTGGTTGGGTTTTTGGTATAAGTTTTGGAAACCGCTCCTTCTACAAAATTTTGATATTTATAGTTGTCTGCTCTAGGGTCATTTCCAAAAGCGGCTTTTAAGCCCTCATTATCTGCCACATCAAATAATGTAAAATGTTGCTCCCTACTATTACTATTTTTTAAAGCATCATTATCACTAGCGTATTGATCAAAGGTATAGACCTTATCCAAAAGATCACCTAACGACTTACTCCCTGAATTATCAAATCTGTAAAGGCTACTCTCCTTATAAACACCAGACTCTACTGGTCGTCCAAGGCGATCATAGTTCGTATAAGCAAACTCTTTATTCTTTTTTTGCTTACTATTTTGCGAAAAACGAATTTGACCATCCCTACGATACCTAAACCAAGCTTCTCCCTCATCTGGAC
>CANLCT010000097.1 GCA_947489195.1 uncultured Aquimarina sp.
AAAACTTGAATTTATCAAATTTTGGATTTTTTATGTATAATTTTTGAGAATCAGGCTATTCTCTGAATACGCCTTTTCAAAGGCAGCTATTTTAATACCAATACTGATATATCCTCAAATTTAGGTCGGATAACTAATCCCGCTTACATCCTTAAGTGATAACATCCCTGTCCCATACATTGCAAAAAACAAGATGGAGTTAGTTAGCCACTAAAAAATAGCTTTTCATCAAATTCAAATTTTAAACAAAAAAAACTTAAGTGATTTTTCAATTAATATATTTTATGGTTTCAGGGTTCTCAACAATTTTAAACACATTATCAAAATAAACATAACTAATACATTAACAGCGATTTAACAATTATATTTTATGTTTTAAAAAAACCAATCTTATTTTTAACAGAAATATTAACATTAACATAATATTATGAATCGAATCAAAAATCTCTTTTTTTACATGACAATTTTAGTCACTACAGTGACTAATGCTCAATTCTTAAAATTTGATGATCCAAATTTTAAAAAAGCTTTGCTAGAGTCCAAACACCCCTCACAATCAGCAATTGATACAAATCGTGATGGCGAAATTTCAAAAGCAGAAGCAAATCGCATATTTAGAATTTTTTTAATTGATAAAAAAATCAATAAAAATATTACTAGTCTTAATGGGCTTGAACAGTTTAGTAATGCCGTTACATTAAGAATAGAAGGAGCCAACCTTCCTACTATTGATTTACGCCAAAATCCTAAAATTGCACAAATTTTTCTTTTAGATACTAAGACTAAAACTATTGATGTATCTAAAAACGTTAACCTAAATAGGTTGCATATTTTTGACTGCCCATTACAAAGTTTAGATATCACAAATAATAAAAAATTAAGAGAGCTAAGTGTTGGTCATATCAACGCTAATAACTACCCTGAAATCGACAATAAGTTACGACGTATTGATTTAACAAAAAATACAGAGCTTAGAAAACTAAAATTCACCAGTAATAATTCTTTAACTTCTTTAAGTTTATTTAAGAATGTTATGTTAACAGATCTTGAAATTTTCAATACAAGACTAAGGTTTTTGAGCTTATCACAAAATACTAAAATAAGGAGATTAGAATTACCCAACAATCAATTTACCATATTAAACTTAAGGAACCTTGAGTTATTAGAAGAATTAGAGGTACAGGGTAATAATCTATTAAGTTTAACACTTAATTCCAGACTATTAAAAAGACTTCATGCAGGTAATAATAATCTACGCTCTATAGATTTAAAAAATAGTATAAATTTATTTGAGTGTCGCTTAGAGGAAAACAGATTAACATCTTTAGATGTAAAATCAAATAAATTACTTCGCAGGTTATATCTATATAATAATAGATTATCTGCATTAGATGTTTCAAAAAATCAAAAATTACAAGAATTAGATATTGCATCCAATGACATTTCTACATTAGACGTTTCTTTAAATATCAATTTACATACATTACACGTCGATAATAATCCTTTATTTACAATAAATACTCAAAATACTTCATTAATATATTTAGGTGCTGGAAATTGTCCAAATTTACGGTCCATCTATGCAAAAAGAGAAACAATTGACCCTAATAGATTTATTTTTTTTGTAGGTAATACCCCTAATCTTGAATTTATTTGTGCTAACAATGAAGTGATTCCTCGAATAAAAAGTCATCTAAATGGAATAGGACAAACTGATACTATAGTCACTTCTAACTGTGACGCTACCCCTGAATACAATATAAGTGGTACTTTTTTTTATAATAGATTTAATTCTGGTTGTAATAACTTTTCCAAATCTTTTAGAGGAGATGTAAAAATCACGGCGTTTTCAGTTGATAACCCACAAGAAGTTTACTCTGCTTTTCCTTCTGAAACCGGGACTTATAATCTTAATATTCCTGAGGGTGAATATAGTATACTTCCCATTCTTGGGAATCCAAATTTTTTCGAATTTTCTGATAATATAGACTTTAACCCTATCAAAATTCCTCTAGAAATAGCCGATGTAAAAAATGATTATTGCATAGGGTCAAAAGGGACATTTTATGATTTAGAAGCTTCTATTTTTCAGATAGATCCCGTTGCTAGGCCTGGATTCGAAGTATCATATTTAATTAAATATGAAAGTAAGGGAACCCATTCAACAAGTGGAACAATTAAGTTAAATTATGATGATGATCTTTTAACATTTATACCATCATTCAGAAATAGACCTTCAAAGGTAGAAGATGGTGAGATTACATGGCGCTTTTTTGATAATCTACTAACTAGGGATGGGGAAATTGAATTTAAAATGAGATTGAATAGGCCTATAGCAGAACAAGGTAGACCAGCATTAAATGATGGAGATATACTAAACTACACAGTTAATATAGAAAGTGGGAGGACAGATGCTAACCCTGAGAATAATACCATGGTATTAAACCAAGTGGTTAGAAATTCTTATGATCCTAATGATAAAACATGTTTGGAAGGACAAAGTTTACATCCTAATAATGTAGGTGACTACCTGCACTATATGATTCGATTTGAAAATTTGGGAACCGCATCTGCTTTAAATGTTCGAATTGTTGATAATATAGACACTACTAAATTGGATATAGATTCCTTCGAACCCGTAGCAGGAAGTCATGAATTTACCACTTTAATTACCGACAATAAAAAAGTAGAATTCCAATTTAATCATATTAATCTTCCTTTTGATGATAACAACAACGATGGTTATGTAATTTTTAAAATTAGGTCTAAAAAGAACTTACGATTAGGAAATACCATTAAAAACAAAGCCAGTATATTCTTTGACTTTAATCCAGCTATTGTAACAAATACTGAAGTAGTAAGAGTGGAAAGAAAGACTTCTTCTAGTTTTGATAAAAATTTCAGAATATACCCAAATCCAACTTCTGCTTTCTTAAACTTGGAAATTAAAAATTCAGATTTGAATTTTCAAGTTATTAAGATTTTAGATATTGGAGGAAACGTAGTGTCATTTTTCTTTGGCAGCAGGACTTTAATAAATGTAATTCCATTATTTTCTGGTATTCATTTCCTAGAAATCACTACAGACAAAGGTGTTTTCACTAAACAATTTGTGAAAATTTAATTTTAAAAAACGAAGTCCTCTTTTTTTAAACCTCGTTTGAGCTTTTGCTCAACGAGGTTTTATTAATTTAAAGACACGTATTTAAATACTAACAACATACTACACAAACCCAATGAAATAAAACACATGGGAATACCCGATGCAGTTTTAGGACATACATGCTGTACACTTAGCTCGGCTATTGAGGCAAAAAAAGCGACTACTCCAGGAATACCGATTAAAACAATGAAAGCTTTGGCACTCCATGTTCGTGTTGTAAAATGAGCTAGCATTCCTAAAACAAAAAATAACAAAACGATATAGCATACCGGAATTCCAACTACTTTAGGGCAAGTAATTACTCCGTTAAAATCATTAATTGACAAGCTCCCTGCTCCATAAATAGCAAAAAGAAGCACTGCGGTTGTTAACCAATAAAAAAGTGTTTTTTTCATAAGTTTTAAATGCTAGTTAAAACAAAAAGAATTCAGCATTTGATATCTACTGAATTCTTTTTGTGATTATAAAAATTTGATAATTTACAACTTGTGTATTTTATTAATTTCAGGGTTTTCAATGGTTTTTGAAGTTCCATCGGCATAATTAATAAGTACCGAAGCCACCTCTTTTATTGTTCCTAAACCAAAAGTAACTGTCGAGGTTTGATCACTTACAAGCCCTTCGCCTATTACATACACATCAGACTGAATGCTACCATCTGTCTTTTTTACGATTACCTTTGCTCCTACATTTTTTGTGTTTTCGGCAAAACGAAAAGCAATAAAATTAGCATCACCTCCTTTATTAATTTTAGCTTGCATTGGGCTTCCAATATTAGCAAACACCATATCTGGATAACCATCTTGATTAAAATCACTTGAAAGGGGTGTTATACCGTAATTCATGTTAATAGCATTTGCCTGGTCTTCAACCGCAGAAAATGTTCCATCGGGTCTTTGTACCAAAAAACGGCCTGGTAATTTAAATAACTTATGAGGAGGAAAATCTACATAATTTTCTGCCACTACTAAATCCTGACGCCCATCTAAATTGAAATCTTCAAAAATAGCTCCCCACGAAAATTCAAAATCAGCTACTTTTGTTTCTTTTGCGGTATCGGTAAATTTAAAATCCCCTTCATTTTTAAACAACATCCATTTACCTATAAATTCATCTTCTTTAGCTAGGTCTCCTCTTGCTAAAAATGTCGGTACCGAAGTTCCTGTATTTGAGAAAAAGAAATCCACATTTCCATCATTATTATAATCCCCTACGGCAATTCCCATTGGGTAAGCATATTTCCCTGTTGTTGGGTTTGATTTTTTAGTAAAGCTTTTTCCTTCGTTATTTTTATACGTACGCACCTCCCCAGTATCATGTGCTACTACTAAATCTAAATAAGCATCATTATCTACATCTACAAATACCCCCATAAAGGTATTGTGTACATAAGTTAATCCATATTTTTCTGTAGCATCACTAAAGGTATTATCGCCATTATTCATCATTAATAAACTTGACGAACCGTAGTTAAAATCTTTAAAAATGGTTTGACCTTCCATTTTATTTAACTTGATATAAGCACTTACAAAAATATCAGCAAATCCATCGCGGTTAATATCACCAATAGTTAATGAGGCTGCTACAGACTTTTCATTTAAGGGTACGTTTATTTTTTTAACTTCAAAACCTGTTCCTGTATTTCGGTACCATAGCACACCATAATCACCATTTACCAATAAATCTGTTTTACCGTCGGTATCTAAATCAAATGACACTGCTCCAAATGTAGTAGTGTTAGCTGGCTTTTTAGGCAAATTAACCGCTGCCGTAATATTTACAAAGTTTCCGTTATCATATTTAAAAATAACATCATCTTGGGTTACACCTCCGGCAATAAACACCTCATCTACACCATCATCATCTAAATCAATCATTGCTGATGCCATTATGGGTAATGACTTTTTAGCATCAAATTTATTTTCGAAATCAAAGGCAGCGTTTTTAAATTTTGGTATTTCGTTTTCTGGCACAGAATAATCGCATTTACTAAACTTTTTTCCATGATCATTAGACGGTACATTTTCTGCAATGCATTTACCACTAAATTTTCCCCAGGTGGTTTGCGCATAAGGATCTTTCGCATCTGTTTTAAAGAATCCTAATACGACAGCTATTATGGCTATTACAAGAACTCCTAGTCCTATTAATATTTTTTTCATTTTTTAATAATTTATGTTAGTTATAGTTTTGATTTTGTTCGATTGAGTTGGAATAAAATAATTCCAAAAAATATAAAATGAGTCGCGTTCATAGCGATCGGAGCAATATAAACTCCAATAGGTTTAGCCCATGCTAATGACGAAATGATAAGAATTAATAGTACTATGGGATTAAAAATAGCCAGCCACTTTTTCATACCAATCTTGTTCTTTACTACCAATATAGCATACACTACCGAAACTGATAAAATAAGAATACGTAATGCCCAAACGGTAGATTGGTAATGCTTTTCATAAGAAGCTAGATAAAATTCAAAATCTGGAGTATCCATACTTCGTTGTAATACTTCGGCTGCAAAATAGCGCGAAGACACATATACACTTCCGTAAGCAAATGAAAGCACTCCTAAAATAAATAATAGTGTGGCTAAAAATTGATTGGAGTCTTTAAAAAAACGCATTAAACCATAATACCCTGCAAAGTAAAAAGGAGCTGCATATACCGCAAAAAAGTGTCCTTTACTAGCTCTAGCCAAGGGAACATCGTACAACATAGATATTTCACCTGTGGGCCCTTCGGGCAAAAAATGTAATAAAAACTCGCCAATCCCTACAAATATAGAGGCTAAAAGCCCTATTATAAGTAATGTTTTCGTTGAAATAGTGGTACTCATAATTGTATATTGTTACGTATTAAATATTACTTTTTGAATTGAAGTTTTTTCCAATTATTATCAGCTTTCTGCTTTAATGCATCTGGATTTTCAGCCAACCATTTCTTTTTATTATTGATTCCCCATGAGTTGTAAAACAAAAACAATTTACCTCCTCTAATTTCAAAAGTCTCCGGATCCGAATCTGCTTTTTTATTTGTCGTTGCCATAGCGTAAGCGCAATAGCCCCCATATTGGGGTACATATTTAGCCGGCGCCTGTCTAAATCTATCTAAGTTTGCTTGCGAATAAAATTTAAATTTAACACCATCATAAGTCCCTACATATTTACTATTACCTTCGATAGCTTTATTATTGAAATATTCCGTTACATCATAACCCTCAACGACATATCCATCATCAACATAATAGTCGGTTTGTTGAGCTGTTGCTATTAATACAATAAAAAATGATACAATGAGTGTGATTGATTTTTTCATAAATTCGTGTTATTCGTTGAGTTAATTTATTATCAATAGGTCTCATAGGTTTCTAGTTAATTACAAATCATTCCCTACTAATTTTAACATTTGTCGTATCAAGTAACTTTTTGCTGCTATATCATAAATTATAGCTGTTAAAAAATCAGTGTCTTATGTAAGAAATTTCTTAAAAAATTAAGATTATGAGAATGTCTATATTTGATTTATAACCACCTAACATTGAAAGCAACAACAAAATATTGGTTTTTAGAAGACTTTAATCTTTTCAAGAAATTGGGAATGGTAAGTATGATGCGCATTTGCGAAATATTTGAAATGGACCATATTAACAAAGGGGAAGAAATTAAACTAAACGACTGTACTAAAAAATCAGTGTTTTTTTTAAAAAAAGGAACAATCAAAATTGTTGATACAAATAATAGTTTTGTGAAGTACCTGGTTAAAAGGGGGAATCTATTTGGCGAATTGGCTCTTTTTGAAGACAAAAACAATGGAAATGAAATTGCTTACGCCCTTGAAGATTCCATTGTTTGCTACATAGACTCTAAACAAATGTTAACTTTAATGGATGAACATAAGTCCCTTAAAAACGGAGTGTTAAAAATATATGGCAATCGCATAAAAAGATTAGAACGAAAACTTTCTGACCTACTCTATAAAGACAGTGCTACTCGAATTGAAGACTTTATTATTGATTATTTAAAAGAATTTGGCGAAGAAGAGGATCAAAAATACATTGCAAAAAACCTATTGTCGCATAAAGAAATAGCCAACCTAACAAACACATCGCGCCAAACAGTAAGTAATGTGCTAAGTAACCTAAGAAAAGAAGGTGTTATAGATTATAATACCAAAACGATATCCTGCCTAAAAATTGACTCCGCTATTGTTCAAGATAAATAATTATGCGCTGTTTCAATTATTTTTCATTGATATACTTTCCTATAAACACGCCTATTACACCAACTAAATAGAACTGCCCAATAATATTTAATATCATTGTTAATGCTTGGGCAGCCTCGCTCAATGGAGTAATATCGCCATAACCTACGGTGGTTAAACTTATAAAACTATATGCTTATCCGTATTAGTACCTAATTTCGTAAATTAGACCTAATTTAAGAGCGATAAAAATGCGAATATTAGAT
>CANLCT010000098.1 GCA_947489195.1 uncultured Aquimarina sp.
TTCTTGACAAAAAGCCTGGTATTAAAATTCAAGATTTTTTACCTAATATCGGTATAAGTTAAATCGAACTCACGTTACTTAGGAATTGAAAAAGTATCAAGTTGCTCAATCACTTGTTCTTTGGTATCACAAAGAGAAAGCAATAGATTACTGTATTTTTCTTCGTTATTCATTTTTTCAATTAATGGATAAACAGGGCGTTCATTGGTCCAATAATCCGAATTCAAAAAAATCATAGGGCTTGAAACTTCAAAACTTAAATAATGATTTTGAGTAGCATCTTGAAAAATTTCTTGAATAGTACCTGCACTTCCTGGAGTAAATACAATGCCTCCTTTAGCAATGGCAAGTAATCCGTCTTCGCGAACGCTATTGGCAAAATACTTGGCTATTTTACTAGCAAAAGGGGTTGGCGGTTCATGACCATAAAGCCAAGTGGGGATACCCACACTTTCGTAATCTGATGTTGGGTATTTGGCAAGTACTTCAAAACTTTTATTAAGCCAAAGCGTATCCTTATAACTGGGTGCTGTAGCTAAAATTGAAATGGCATCATTTAATTCAGCTTCCGTTTTACCTGCAAACCAAGCACCAACATGAGTGGCTTCCATAGCACCAGGACCTCCGCCCGAAAGCATTAAATAGCCCTTTTCAGTTAGTTTTTTACTTAATTGGGCAACAATGGTAAAGCCTTCATCGGCACGCGATAATCCATGACCTCCCATTATAGCTACTTTTTTGTCATCGGGATAATGCTCTAAAAAGCCATAGAGAGCGTCAGTAATCGAATGATCATGCAATCGACGACCCAAAGTTTCTTTGATATCATTAGCTTCTTTTCCTGTTTTTAAAAAATGCTCATAAACTATCGAGTCTTGTGTTTTTTTATAGCTTTCAGGCTTGTTTAAAATATAATTATTATATAAGGTTTCCTTTGTATATAGGCCATTTACATAATTGTTGTATGGCATGTTCAAATTTGGAAATAAATAATTATCAGTATATAATTCACACACTAAGTTGTTTGGAAGTATACAGCCTAAAAAAATACAATCACTAAATGTGATATTGATCAAGGCAGAAGTGAATTCGGTAAAATTTAAATTTTGAAAAGCATATTTTGAGATTTCATTTTTTGTAGTTAGTAATAGCAGTAAAGCTTCTTGCGATTCAATTTCAGTGTAATTCATATATCATAAATAATAGTACACAAATATAAGCAGTCAGTTGATTAAAAGAGGCTATTTTTTTAGAGTGCTTGTAATTCGCAAGAAAAACCCCTTTAATAAATAAAGTCTCTACATGGCAGTTTCACAATAAATATGGATATTTGCGGCTACAATTTAAGTTATGGCACAAAAACCTTCATTACCAAAAGGAACACGAGATTTTTCACCTGCAGAGGTGGCAAAGCGAACTTATATTATAAATACAGTTCGTATGCATTTTAAAAACTTTGGTTTTAATCCGATTGAAACACCAAGTTTTGAAAATAGTAGTACCCTTATGGGGAAATATGGAGAAGAAGGAGATCGTTTGATTTTTAAAATTTTAAATAGTGGCGATTATTTAAAAAAGGCTAATGAAGAGGTTTTAGCAAATAAGGATAGTCAGAAATTAATTTCTCAAATTTCTGAAAAAGCCTTACGCTATGATTTAACAGTGCCTTTTGCTCGTTACGTGGTACAACATCAAAATGAAATTGAATTTCCGTTT
The DNA here is from genome assembly GCA_947489195.1 of uncultured Aquimarina sp. Classification (GTDB taxonomy): domain Bacteria; phylum Bacteroidota; class Bacteroidia; order Flavobacteriales; family Flavobacteriaceae; genus Aquimarina. The sequence goes on from CANLCT010000098.1 coordinate 1,717, forward strand.
AAGCGTTTTCAAATTCAACCTGTATGGAGAGCCGATCGCCCACAAAAAGGTCGGTTTAGAGAGTTTTTTCAATGTGATGCCGATGTGGTTGGGAGTGCTTCGCTTTGGCAAGAAATAGAATTTATTCAATTATACGATGCTGTATTTACCGATTTAGGTTTAAACGGGGTAACTATAAAAATGAATAACCGTAAAATTCTTTCGGGTATCGCAGAGGTTATTGGAGCAAAAGATAAATTGATTGATTTTACCGTAGCTTTAGATAAACTAGATAAAATTGGCGAAGATGGAGTGCGAAAGGAAATGTTAGCTAAAGGTATTTCGGAGCAAGCTTTGGAAAAAGTAGCACCATTATTTTCCTTTTCAGGAAGTTTTTCTGAAAAACTGACACAATTAAAAGGTTTACTAGAAACTTCGGAAGAAGGTTTAAAAGGTGTTGAAGAATTAACATTTATAATTGATACTATTGAAAAACTGGGGTTAAAAACAGCTAATTTAGATTTGGATGTTACTTTAGCGCGTGGTTTAAACTATTATACAGGAGCTATTTTTGAAGTTGCGGCGCCACAAGGTGTTGCCATGGGATCTATTGGCGGTGGCGGTCGCTATGATGATCTTACAGGAGTTTTTGGATTAAAAAATGTGAGCGGTGTAGGTATATCCTTTGGTTTGGATCGCATTTATTTGGTGTTAGAAGAGTTGAATTTATTCCCTGCAGAGGTTTCAGAAACGACCAAAGTATTCTTTATTAATTTTGGAGATAATGAGGCTTTGTATTGTTATCAAACCATACAAAAATTACGAACTCAGGGTGTTTCTGCTGAATTATATCCTGATGCAGCTAAAATGAAGAAGCAGATGAATTATGCTAACAAAAGGGCTTTCCCATTTGTTATTTTGGCAGGAGATAATGAAGTTGAAACTAATAAATATACATTAAAAAATATGACAACAGGAGAACAAGAGGTTGTTGATTTTGATGGACTATTATCTATGGTTTCTAAACAATAATGTATTATATATCATATGATAGATAATGTATTTTGAAAAGAGGTACTACAAAAAATCCACTGTTTTAGCAGTGGATTTTTTGTAGTACCTATAATGCTTGTAGAGTAGTGTTATTCAACATGTACATCCTTATTTTTAACTTTTGAAGGTTTTTTAGAATATTGATAAGCGGCTATAGCCGATGTTACTTCTTTTAAACCAAATTTTTCTTTGGCTTGCTCAAAATTCATGTTTAACATTTCTTTTAAAACAGAAGCCCTTTTTTCTCCTCTTGTTATTCTTTTGTTAATCGTTTCAATAAAAACAGGGTTTTTTAAATAGTTGGTTTTCATTTCATCAAAATCATTTTCCGTAAAGGAAACAACTTTAGGGGTAATAGCAGTTCCTAGGTCAGCTTTTTTAGGTGTAATTGTTTGAGCAAACATTGAAGAAGCACCTAGAACTGTAAAAACTAAAAGTAATAATAGATTTTTCATACTAATTATATTAAGATTTGGGACTTAGATATTTCATTAAAAATACTAATAAAAAACAATATGTCCTGTTAATTATATTTATTAAGTGTTTATATAAAATTATGTACGAATACTGGTAAAACATAAATTATACCAAAAATAACAAGAAACGTTATTTAACTTTTAAACATAAAGATATCATCGCTACTTAATCCAGTGAGCTTTTTTATACTCATATAAATATACCTGATAATTGCAATCATAATTAGCATAGAAGGGACAACAATAATAGGATAACTATACAAACTCATTTTTCCCATTTCGTTATTAAAAGCTTCGGTCCCAGCTGGACTAGTTACAAAGTATTTTGCTACGGCATAATTTAATATAGCAGAAAGTATAAAAGAAAGAAAAAGATAGAACGAAGCCTTTTTTATATTCTTTTTTAAAATCAATTCTTCACTATCATTTAAATGCGCATTTATAGTTTTTTTGTCAAATATATCATCATTATATAAAAATTTGGAAGCCAAAGGGTAAGCTGTATAATTTGAAACTAAAAGTACACATCCAATAATAAAAGGAATAGCGGCCTCTTTAATAGCTATAAATTCAGTCGGTAGTTCAAATACACCCACAATTCCAGTTAATAGAATACTAACAAAACCTAAAACCGAAATAAAATTCTTTTCTTTTTTTATGAATAAGTCATATAAACCATAACCTAAAGGCAAAGCCAAAGCAATTAAAAGAATATGAACGGATGTAAGCTCTAAGCCAAGTTTAGTAGCCCATTTTGCTCCTTTCATTAATATAAGTGCAGGCAATATAATGTTGATAATAAGATTATTTAATCCATTATCCTTTTTTTTGGGAGTATTTTCTTGCATTTTGGGGTTTTAATTTTCTTCTTCTTCTTCTTTTTCAAAAATAATACTTTCGTAAGCACCTATATCTGGTTCAGTAGTGCTTCGGGCAGTACCAATAATATCATTTCCTGCAAGAACTATTCCTTTTCCGTTAGCTGCGGATTCTTCACTAATTTGCATAAAATTTAAACCTGTATTTTTAAAAGCAGGGTCTTCATTAAAAATACAATTGTTATACAGGTCAGTATTTTCAAAATCATATTCAGGGGTACTTTGCGCTAAAACTCTATTGTTAAAATCAATTAAGCAGTTTTTAAATTCAAAATTAAAGTCAGCATCGTCACTATTAGATAAATTAAGTTCAACTCTATTGCTCCCTGCAATAATACAGTTTGTAAAATTAGCAGCTTCTAAATTAGAGTCAGCTATAGTGTTATCCATTTTCGGGCGATTACTAATATTTAATGCAGTTTGTGAACGTAACCCAAAACTAAAATAATTAGTAATAGTTGAGTGTGTAAAATTGTAAGTACCACCTTCTTCAATATTCAAACTAGCTTGGCCACTTTGATTTATAACCACGTTGTTTCCAGAAATGTTAGTGGCATTAGCTTGTATACCTGCTGCTTGAGAGTTGTAGATTTCAACATTTTCTAATGTTAAACTAGGCGTGTTTTCATCTCCATTACCATCGATTAAAATACCTAAAGTAGCATTTTTTATGGTTGTATTTGTAATACTATTAGCTATAGATCCTTTACGAAACCATATAAATCCCCATTGCCCGGGTAAATCATCAAAATCTTCAGCCAAGCGATCACCTTCAATAACCACTTGATTTTTTAAAGGCTCCTCGGCTGTGCTTTCGGCTCCATTAATATTTAAACTAGCACCTTCTTCGATAATTAAGCCAGAATCTTCATGAAAATGTAGTCGTGCTCCAGCTTCAACCGTTAAAGTTTTACCAGAGGGTACAACAGCATTTCCAAAAATGACATAAGCTTTTTCGTTGCTCATAGTCAACTCATCATCGGTTAAATCAAAGGCATTTAATTTTATAAAATCACCTTGATCATCTCTTTGTCGAGTTTCAAATTCACGGCCTGTTTCGGTAGTTTCTTTAAAAATAAAGGTAGCATCTTTGACTAAAGTAATTAAGTCAACATCTTCTTCCTGGTTCGAAAAGGTGATTTTATCATTGTAAAATGAATCGTCCAAGGCATCAACGCTAGCGTCAATTGTAGCTTCAATAAAAATAAAAATACTATCCTTTGCCAAAATATCAATGTCTTTAAATATTTTACCAGATTCAGGAGTTTGTGGACTTCCAATTAAAGGTAATCCGTCAACACTTAATGTATATTTAGAAGCAGTACCACGCTCCAATGAAATCATAGGAATAGTAATATCGTTATCGGATCGGTTAAATACTTTTAAAGATTGAGTGCTTGATTGAATACCAGAAAAAAGAGTATCCATAAAAATAGTATCCGTTGAAAATTCAATTCCTCCTGGATTTACAATATCTGTATCAAAATCTTTACGGCAACTACTCCAAAGTAGTATACAAACAAAAGCAATTATAAAGTGAAAATATTTCATGTATTAAAATACGTTTTTGGTAAAAATAGGATATTTTGGTAAATGACTAAACATAATGCTGTTTTAGATTTTAAAAACTACGTATTTGTACGTAATTAAGCTGGTTAATTTTGATGTTTAGAAAACAAAACATTTGTACATTTGTCAGAATAATTAATAAACTAAAATAAGTTGTTATAATTGTAATTTGTAACGACTATTATCAAAAAATATATATTATGAGTTCATTTGATGTTGCTGTCATAGGTTCAGGACCTGGAGGATATGTTGCTGCTATTCGTTGCGCACAGTTAGGAATGAAAACAGCTATTATTGAAAAATACAGCACACTTGGGGGTACCTGTTTAAATGTAGGGTGTATTCCAAGTAAAGCCTTATTAGATTCTTCGCACCATTTTGAACATGCTACTAAGCATTTTGAAGGTCATGGAATTGAAATTTCTGGTGATATTAAAGCGAATTTAGATAAAATGATCGCTCGTAAGCAAACTGTTGTTGATCAAACATGTGCTGGAGTTGAGTTTTTAATGAAGAAAAATAAAATAGAGGTATTTCAAGGTATGGGTAGTTTTAAAGATGCTACACATATTAATATCGCTACTGCAGAAGGTGAAATTATTGAAATTGAAGCAAAAAATACAATTATCGCTACAGGTTCAAAACCTTCGGAATTATCATTTGCTTCTATTGATAAAACTAGAATTATTACATCGACAGAAGCTTTGAAATTAAAAGAAATACCAAAGCATTTATTGGTTATTGGAGGTGGAGTTATAGGATTAGAGCTAGGGCAAGTATATCGTCGTTTGGGGGCTCAAGTTTCTGTGGTTGAATATGCAGATCGTATTATTCCATCTATGGATGCTGCTTTGTCAAAAGAACTAATGAAGGCAATGAAAAAGCAAGGCGTTAAATTCTATTTAAAGCATTGTGTTAAAAATGTTGAAAATACAGGTAATGAAGTAGTTATTACAGCTACAGATAAAAAAGAACAAACAGTTACTTTTAATGCGGATTATTGTTTAGTTTCAGTTGGAAGAAGCCCGTATACTAAAGGTTTAAATTTAGATGCAGTTGGAATTAAAACTACTGAAAAAGGACAGATAGAAACTAATGGACATTTACAAACTAATGTGTCGAATATATATGCTATTGGTGATGTGGTTAAAGGAGCAATGTTAGCACACAAAGCTGAAGAGGAAGGTGTGTTAGTAGCGGAAGTTTTAGCAGGTCAAAAACCACATATTGATTATAACTTAATTCCGGGAGTAGTATATACTTGGCCAGAAGTTGCTGCAGTTGGAAAAACAGAAGAACAATTGAAAGAGGCAGGTGTAGCTTATAAAACAGGGCAATTTCCTTTTAGAGCATTAGGTAGAGCACGAGCAAGTAATGATTTAGATGGTTTTGTAAAGATTTTAGCCGATGCAACTACAGATGAAATTTTAGGCGTTCATATGGTAGGCGCACGTTGTGCAGATTTAATTGCAGAAGCTGTTACTGCTATGGAATTTAGAGCTAGTGCTGAAGATGTAGCACGTATGAGTCATGCACATCCGACATTTACTGAAGCTATCAAAGAAGCTGCTTTAGCTGCTACTGAAGATAGAGCTTTGCATGTGTAATAATATTTTAAAGTATAAAAGGTTTCATTTAAAATTTTAAATGAAACCTTTTTTGTGAAATTTAATTTATAAATAATAATATGCTTATCCGTATTAGTACCTAATTTCGTAAATTAGACCTAATTTAAGAGCGATAAAAATGCGAATATTAGAT
>CANLCT010000099.1 GCA_947489195.1 uncultured Aquimarina sp.
AGTAGCTGTTACTAGTGTTGGGAACTCTTTATTAGTATAGCGATAGTCTGTTTTTATAACCACTGGATCTTCTCCATCTATATCGTAATTAGTAGTAGTTTCAGATAATTTTTGTATTAAATTTGTATAATATGGATGAAAAATAAAATCAACATCAGCACACAAACTTTCATTTGTTTCCGTACTCATAAGTAAATTACTAATTACTTGTTCTGAATGTTTAGGAAACGCTGACAATCTTTTTACCATTACTCCACCTAAAATGTAATCTTTGTTTTTGAAAACTGAGCTTATTCCAAAATTGTTTGCTTGTAATTTATTTATCAAGTAATCATTTTCTTCTATTTTAATAAGCTTTCCTCCACTAGTAACATTTTTGTAATATTCCTTTTTATATAATAATCCATTTATCGGATTCGAAATAGGAGTAAGCTTTGGGAAAAGATCTTTATATTCACTATGTCTAAAAAATACAGCTTCATATCTTTTGTCTAATGCATTATGATATTTATATATAGTTTTTCCATTATTATTTCCCGTACTGGAAAAAAACTTTTCTTCAACTTGACTATAGCCGACATAAGTCCCTTGTTCAGGGGTTATAGCTGTTGATGAAGAAGCACTTGCTACTTGATGATAAATTTTAAAGCTTTTAAAATTGACCCACCAAGCAGGTGAATGTAAAGTAGATTTAAATTGCGGGAACTTTTTTCCTTTTCCATAGCTTTCTTCTATTCCATTTAAATTATTATGATAATTAAATGTTCTTTTTAATTTTTGCTTTCCATCTGAATCGTAATCTACGATACTTTTTATTCTTAGGCCTCCTCCTTTAGTTAATTGATCTTTGTAATCTGTACTAAAATTCTCAAACCATTCTATAGATATAGTTGCCTGTGAGCTGAATGTTGGAGTGTTACCTCCTTGAGCTTGTACTTTATTACCTGCATAAGCTTTTAATACATATTCAACCCCTTCTTTCAATTCTACATTTATTTTTTTTGAAAAACCTATTACAGTTTGATTTTCACTAAAAGTTTTCCCTTTTTCTTTTTCCAAATTTCGTTCTTCATCAAAATTAAATTGTGCAACTCTATTGTTTTTATTGTCCCATAATTCTACATATAAGTCGCTTGAGCCTAGATTAGTGTGACTAAACCCTTTTTTAAACCATACAACTGAAGCATTAACAGTTCCAAAGGTTCTTTTTGATATTGGACCAAATTTCTTTGACAAAAGTCCATCGCTAGATTGAAGACTGACTTTCTTAGTATTTTCTTCTGTTGGGATTAGCAAACCTTCTCTCTCAAGATTTCCTTGAAATGTATTTGATTCATATTCAAATTCAGTATATCCCTTAGTTGGATATATTATCTTATTTAGTAAAAAAGTTTGTGCATAATCTGATTTAGGCTTTCTGTTAGCTAAAATCATTCCTTTAGAAGCTCCTACTGTTTTTTCACTACGAGTGGGATTAGGTGTTAAAGGGTCTAAAATTGAAGGTATAAATGAGACAGGGTTACTAGCTCCATTATAAAAACCCCAATAATCTTGAGACATAGAAGTTTTTATTGGATATGCATTCCTGGGTCCTTTATTGTAATCAAAAGCATATTGTTTAGTTTGATTTTCAATAACTTTATCTAACTTTAACCTTAATGAAGGATGACTATCACTATAAGCTACATATTTATTATAGTTTCCACCTATTCTACTTTTTAATTTAGTATCATTTTCATTTTCATCTCCAAAATAAGAATACATTAAATCTAAGTGTTTTGTTTTCTGAGCATTATTATTGTATACATCAATAGATTTTACATAGAAATTATTTTTCAAATCTTTTCTTTCATTATGATCCGAGTAGTTAAATTTAATTTTTTCCTTCGGTGTTGTTATCTCTTCTAAATTAACAACATCAATTGACACTCGTTGTCCTGCTAAATTATTATACGCTGGACCTGGATAAGGATAAGGGGCGTAATGCTGAATAAAGGTTGGCCTAGGAGTATAATTTATATTGTATTTTTGTTTGTATTTAAAAGTAATAATTTCTTTGTTACTTGTAGTGATTTTAGTTAAATACCAGGATGAAGTATAAGGGGCGTCAACTCCATTTACGTAATGGCTTTTTATTTCTATTCTTTTTCGAAATTCATAAATATTTCCATCAGGAGTATAGATTATAAACTCTAAAAAAGCCTTACTATTTGGATCTAAATAATCTTTACCTATAGAAACTAACTTTATTTTTAACTCTGATTTCTTTTCTTGTTTTACATTCCCTTGCTTATCTAACCAAAATTTACCCGAATACCCATTAAAGTTAAACAAAAAAGTATCTGGAGTCCAATCATGACCGTATTTAAAAGTATCATTATAAGATATATCGATAGGGTAATTTTCTTCATTATATTCAAAAAAACAATTTTCATCTCTAGAAATTTTACTAGGATAAAATATACCTGTATTAATTATGGATGGATTAGGTTTAGGAATATTTTTAGAAGAAATATTAGAAAGATTTAAATAAAAATCAAAATCATCAGTCCCATTTATACATCTTGTAATCATTCCACCCGCATTTAAAGTCCATCCTAAACCTACTGAACCAGATTCTTCCGAAACTCTTATGCCACCCGAATGGTAACTTAAATTAATAGGCATTTCAAAGTTTGAATTTTCTATTTTATAAATAGGGATACTAATTTGTGGTATTCCTGAATAGTAACTAACAGGTGTTTGTACATACTTCATCAAAGATGATACTTCGGGTGAAGCAGGAATCAAATTTGGTAACTCAATAGATTGAGAATAAATTAATCCATTAAAATACAGAAAAAGCGTAACTAATAGTGATTTGTATAATCGCATATAAATAAGTTGGTTAAAATTTTTAACAAACCTATCAATAAAAATTTAGTTTCATTTTCAATAAATGAAAAACGGAAATTTAATTTTTCTAAAAATCGATAGGTAACATTTTTTAACCTATAAAGTACATTTATGCAATAATTAAACTGACTACTAACCAAAAGGTTAGAATTATTGATTATCAGAGTTTAAATTTTTAATATGTTAAATTTTTATTAAAAAAATTAAAAAACAGAAGTACGAATATTCTTATTAAAATTGATTTTAGGTTAATTAACTGTTTTTTGGCTATTTAATTTTGGGGGATGGCTTCTGTTTTGAATAATGAAATTTTGTTAAATCATTTCTGATATCACAGTATTTGAATAAAAAACCTTTTTAAGCATTCTTTTTATGTATTGTAGATAGAATTCAATACGTCAATACGAATTTCTTATTTATAACTTATATAATATTAATGAGATGTATAATTAGTATTACAACTCATCCATAAAAAAATACAGTTCGGTAGCTAAAAAATAGAAACACTGTTTAATGTGAGGATATTTGACCTGTAATCAATAATAAATATTCTTTTAAAAATAGAACAGTTATGGAAACAATACCAGCAAACAGCGAGCAATTAAAGTATCAATCAGCTATAGCACATGTTAAAAAGATGAGAGAATTTTATAACAATTTGGCAGTATACTGTGTAGTAATAACTGGCTTAGCCATATTTAATTTTAAAACAGCTCCTTACCACCTATGGTTTTTATATCCTTTATTTTTTTGGGGCTTGGGTTTGGCAATTAGAGGAGTAAAGCTATTCGGACCTCAGTTGTTTTTAGGAAAAGAATGGGAAGAGCGAAAAATTGCAGAAATCATGAATGAAGAAAAGTAATCATCATCATTAATATATGATTAAAAATTAGGGCTTATAAATTATAGTGTCTTAATAACTAATAGCATACTACAATAAAATTTAAAAATGAATATCATGAAAACAGTATTATCAATTATCGGTTTATTTTTACTCACTTTATCAGTAAAAGCACAAGGAAATTATGAGCAAGGAATGCAAAAAGCCTTTGAATTATGGGGGGCTCAAAAACCAGCAGAAGCAAGTAACTTGTTTGAACGTATTGCTGCTGCAGAAAAAGAAAACTGGCTGCCATATTATTATGTAGCTAATGTAAACATTGTGAATAGTTTTGCTATTAAAGATCGAAAAAAGATTAATAGTCAATTAAAAAAGGCACAAGATAATTTAAATTTAGCAAGTACTTTTTCAGATAATAATCCAGAAATAATGGTACTACAAGCCTTGTTGTATACGGCTCAAATGATGGAGAATCCAGCTCAAAAGTCAAGAGAGTTGGCTCCGAAAATCACGAAAATTTACAATGAAGCTATAAAAATAGCTCCTGAAAACCCTAGGGTAAATGCAAGTTATGCCGAGTGGAAATTAGGGTCGGCCAAGTTTTTTAAAGAAGATATAACACCAATATGTAAAGAATTTGAAAAAAGCTTACTTTTATTTGAAAAGCATACACCTTCAGTTCCTTTTGGACCATCTTGGGGTAAAGAACGCTTGGAAATGCTATTAAAACAATGTGGTAATTAACGGGTGTTAAGTAAACAGTAATATAAGGGATTTAAATTTTGTTTAAAAATGGAAGAAATAAAAAAAACAGCTTTTATAAGTTTGACAGTTGGTTTAATTGTGCACCTAATTAATGCTGTTTTCTTTTTTAAAGCACCGTTTTTATCAGGATTATTAAGTTTTAAATCTTTTGGTATTTCGCTTTTGTATAGTGGATTAATCACTATAGCCTGTGCATCTTTTTTTGGTTTATTGTATAAAAAAATAAGTTGGGAAGAGCAGGGGATTAAAAATTTAATATGGGGAGTTTTAGGAAGCATTGTTGTAGTAATGCCTACGTATTTTATATGCCGAATTATACATATTACTATTATAAATAAAGAATATGATTTTGAGGGGTTTTTAGCTAATGAAAACATAGCTTATTATGGATTTCCTTTAGTTTTTACTATTGCAGTTTCCTTGTTTTTTCAAGCTATTGGTTTTTATAAAGCCTACCAAGAAAAAAAATTAAATGATCAAAAAATTATAGCAGGAACCGCTTCGGCTAAATTTGATGCGCTTAAAAACCAGTTAGATCCTCATTTTTTATTTAATAGTTTAAATGTATTAACCTCATTAATTGAAGAAAACCCCAATGCAGCTAAAGGTTTTACAACATCATTATCAAAAGTATACCGGTATGTGCTGGAACAAAAAAATAAAGATCTAGTTTCTGTAGCCGATGAGTTGGCTTTTGCCAAAACTTATATGTCTTTATTGCAAATGCGTTTTGAAGATAGTATAGAGCTTTTGTTACCAGAAAATATATCGAATCCGGAAGCCAAAATTGTGCCTTTATCATTGCAATTACTGTTAGAAAATACAGTGAAACACAATGTAGTAATGCCAAGTAAACCTTTAAAAATTAAAATTTACGAAGAGACAGGTTTTTTATATGTCGTAAATAATTTACAACCAAAAAAAGTAATGCAAACAGAAAGTGGTGTGGGTCTGTCAAATATAACACAACGCTATGCATTACTAACCAATAGAGTTTTTAGTGTGCAAAAAACAAGAACTGAATTTGTAGCTAAATTACCTATGTTAACCAAAAAAATAACCGCCGTTATGGAGCCAATTATAACCACATCAACCAAGGGGAATCAAGAGTATGAAAAAGCAAAAGAGTATGTAGAAAAAATAAAAGGATTTTATTCCAACTTAATAGCATATTGTATTGCTATACCCGGTTTAGCTATTTTTAATCACTACACATCGCCACAATTTTATTGGTTTTTCTTTCCTATGTTTGGTTGGGGGTTGGGGGTGCTTTTACATGGGTTTCACACCTTTAACACTAACTTTGTTTTAGGCAAAAATTGGGAAGAGCGTAAAATGAAAGAGTTTATGGAAAAGGATCATTTTTAATTTTAAGTTATGGACAATTTACAGCAACAAAAATTTAATCAAGCCAAGGAGCGTGTAGAAAAGATTAAAAAATTTTACAACAATTTAATGAGTTATGTTTTGGTTATATTGGGTCTAGTGGCGCTTAATTATTACCAAAATAGGCTTACGTATCCTTGGGTAGTTTGGCCAGCATTTGGTTGGGGACTTGGAGTAATTTTTAATGGGATTTCGGCATTTAATTACAATCCTTTTTTTAATAAAGATTGGGAAGATAGAAAGGTAAAAGAGTTTTTAAAGGAAAAAGAAAAAACAGACAGATGGGAATAATAACCACATTAATAATTGAAGATGAAAAACCATCGGCACGAAGATTGAAGCGAATGGTTGAAGCTATTGATTTAAAGGTGCTAGATATTCTACATTCAGTTGAAGAGGCTATAATTTGGTTTCAATCAAACACGCATCCCGATCTTGTTTTTTTAGATATTCAATTAAGTGATGGCCTATCTTTTGAAATTTTTGAAGAAGTAACTGTAGATAGCTCGATTATTTTTACCACAGCTTATGATGAATATGCCTTAAAAGCCTTTAAATTAAAAAGTATTGATTATTTATTAAAACCAATTGATACTGATGAATTAGAACAAGCGGTACTTAAATTTAAATCGCAATTAACATCTTCGAATGTGCAATTGGATTACAATGCTTTAAAATCATTACTGAATTTTTCAGAACAAAAAGAATATAAACAACGTTTTACTAGTAAGGTAGGACAGCATTTAAAAATTTTTAATGTAAATGATATCGAATGTTTTTATTCGGAAAATAAGGGAACTTATTTACATACCAATGAAAACAGAAGTTATTTGATGGATACTACTTTAGATCATTTAGAAAATGAATTGGATCCAGCTCATTTTTATAGAGTGAGTCGTAAATTTTTTATTAATGTTTCGGCAATAAAGGATGTGGTTTCATATACAAATTCGAGATTAGAATTAAAATTTTATCACTTTGATGCTTTAGAGGTAATTGTAAGTCGAGAAAAAGTGAAGGATTTTAAATTGTGGTTAGAGAGTTAAAATAATGAATACCGACTCTATTCATAGGCCCATTCAGAATACTCAAAACCCTTGTAAATACTAGGTTTTTTTCGTAAATTAATGTAAATAAAAACCCCGA
>CANLCT010000100.1 GCA_947489195.1 uncultured Aquimarina sp.
TTCTTGACAAAAAGCCTGGTATTAAAATTCAAGATTTTTTACCTAATATCGGTATAAGTTAAATCGAACTCACGTTTGTTTAACAACTAAATTTTAATCAATTCAATTTTTTTTCTCTCATGTGTTAACCTTTTCTGCTTCACTGAAGACTAAAGAGCAAATAATAAAACTTCTTAGTCATGAAAACAAAAACACTTTTTATAGTATTTAGCTGTTTCTTTTTACAATCACCCCTATTTAGTCAAGAAAAAATAGAAGATTACACCTCTCGTTACAACGATTTAATTTCTATTGAAGCCATAGGGACTACAGCTAAAAAAATCGATAGAAACACCTTTAAGGTATCCAAAGAACATTTAAAAATTGTGTTGAAAGACTGGAAGCGAGTAGTAGAAAACAGCTGACAGTTCAAAAGCTATGAGTACATCATAATTACTTTGGGCAAATAAGAAATGGATGCATGGCGATTTCGAGGGCTTACTGAAACATTTAAAAATGAAGAGTCTCGAAAAATAATAAGAGCAAAAATTAGAGCAGCCGAAGAAAAGATAAAAGTGAACAAAATAGTGAGAATAATATGAGCGAAGATGAACAAGAGGTTCGGCAAGAAGCTTTAGGATAAAGACGTAGAAGATGAAGTTGAAGAAGAAATCGAGGATAATGGCAAAAGTTAAACTCTTGATGGTTTTGTTAAAATGCAAAAGAAAAAAGAAAACAACGCAGAAAAGAAAGCGAAAAAAGTCTTAAGGAAAAGGAAGAAAAATTGGACAAACAATGGGGAAATTTGACCTAGAGCATAAGTAGCAATCATAAACTTTTCTGCTTACTACCATGAATCAAGTTTCTTGCAAGACTGATTAAACATAATCTTCTTAATTAAAGAGTAATGAGAAATTTTATAAAGAAAACAATAATAGCGTTTTGGGTATTTATGGTTTTTATTTCCTGTGACAAGGAAACTCCAGAAACTATTAATAATGAAGTGCCAGAAATAACTACGTCTAGTATTAAAATAAGTGAGGATATAAATGAAGACCAGACTCTTTCTAATATTGTTGAAGATCCTAATAAGGTTGATTATTTGGTTACCGATCTTGTAAAAATCAATGAAGTTTTAACTATCGAACCAGGTGTAGTTATTGCATTTGAGGCAAATGCAGGTTTTAATGTGGATGGTATTATTGATAATGGCGTTCTAATTGCTAAAGGCACTAAGTCAGAATCTATAGTTTTTACTGGATCATCTAAAATCAAAGGATTTTGGAGAGGAATTAGAATCTTTACTAACGATGTGAGAAATGAAATGGATCATGTTATTGTAGAGTATGCTGGTAGTGATGAGATAGTTCCAAATATCAAAAATGGAGTAAAGGCTGGTATAGCTCTTTATTATCAACCAACTTCTTTTGTCGGAAGTCTTAAAATTAGTAATTCTATTATTAGAGAGAATGATGGTTACGGTCTAGCTGTCGAACGAAAATGTATACTTAGAAAATTTGAGAATAATAGCTTTAAAAATAATAGTAAAGCTTCTGTAATAGTTACTGCTAGCTCCGTAGGTGCCCTTGATAGCGAATCTATTTATACAGGAGAGAATGGTTATGATGGAGTCGAAATAGTAGGTTACGCTGATAGATTAGAGCAGGATACTACGTGGCCCTCTTTTGATGATGGTTCAAGCTATATGGTTTCGTCAACAGTAGAGGTCAAGGCTAAATTGACAATAGAACCAGGAGCAATATTCGAATTTGAGGCTAATCAAGAAATGGTGTTTAGACAAGATCAATTTGGGCCAAATGATGGGCTGTTAATTGCTTCTGGAACTCCGTCAAAACCTATCGTTTTTACTGCCATAGATAAGAATCCGGGATATTGGAAAGGCCTACGTTTTCAAAGTAGTGTAAGGAATATTTTGGATTATTGCATTGTAGAATATGGCGGTAGTGATCCTATTGCAGGTTCTTATACATGTAATATCGGTTTGGAAAAAGTTAGTGGTTACAGCCCACCAAAACTTTCCGTTAGTAATTCCAAAATCAAGAATAGTAGTGGATGCGGAATAGTTGTGGAATCACCAGAGTCTATTTTTTCAAATAACAATAATAATTTTTAATAATACGAGTGCCAACATATGTAACTAATAACTGTCCTAATACTCGACTATAATTAAAGAATTATTGTCAGAAATAAGTAGCGCCTAACTCAATTATTTTCATTTAAAGCTTTCTAATGCATAGTTCTGCATATGTGCATTGAACTCGTATGTGTGTACAATAGTTTTGGGATTATTAATTGAGGAAGATGTAATTATTATAAAAATTAATCAAACAATATTATTATGAAAACTTTAAAAAACGTACTAAAAAAAACAGTGTTTTTGTTCATTTTATTATCCCTGACCTTTTCCTGTAAAAAAGATGATGATTTACAAAATGAAATAGCAACTATTCCAATTGAAATTCCCGAATCTAACGACGAAGAAAATAACCGAATTTCTAGTGTTATATCTCAGGGTATAGTAACAAGAAATGTACTGATCAAAGTAGTTAATACTTCAGGAGTATTGCAGCCTGGGGTTACTTTATCTTACGGAAACGCTGAAGAAATGACTGATGAAAAAGGCTATGCCATTTTTGAAAAGATAGAAGTAAACGCTGACTACATTTTATTGAAAGCAAGTAAACCTGGATATGAAGAAGCTTTAAAAACTGTAGCCACTTCTGATAATGGACTCACTTATACAGAAATAATGTTAGTCAAAGATGTTCCAGAATTAGACTTAGAAGCAAGTGTAGGCGGTAAGTTAATCAAAGACAATATAACACTCAATTTTCCTCCCGAATCTATAATTGATCAAAATGGGAAGTTATTTAAAGGTACTGCTAAGGTCAACATCATTTATTATGGCCTCGAAAATCCAAATTTTGAAAGGATACAGCCAGGCATATTGACAGGGATAACAGAAGATAATCAAGAAGTTGGTCTAATCTCAGAAGGAATGATCACTGTTGATATTATGGACACCAAAGGAAACCCTTTAAATATAGGAAACAACAAAAAAGTTAAGATTACAATGCCTGCTTCTAATTCTTCTGACGAAAAAATAGACCTTTGGCATCTAAATGAAACATATGGACTTTGGGTAGAATCCAGTGTAGCAATTAAAAATAATAATTTATATGAATTTGAAGTAAGCCATTTTTCTAGTTACAATTTAGATTATAAAACCCCCAATGCATTCGATTTTACTGTGAGATTTTTGGATGGGGCTAATAGGTGGCTGCCTTTCATTCCAATTACAATGAGGTATGAAATAGATGGTAGAAAATTGAAAGAAGAAGTAGTTACTAATTTTATAGGTGAGGTTAAAATAACTAATGCACTGCCCTCTTTATATGAGTTTACATATATTTCAGATAATGGATTATGTGGTGATATAAAAAAGGAAGTTACCGTAGAGAAAACTATTATATCACCTGGGCAATACACGATTAAAGATCCAACTCCAACCGTTGATAATAAGAATAAATTTAGTATTAAGGGAGTTTTGCTAGATTGTATAAACAGACCACTAAAAAACAAATATTTTGAAATTGAGATAGAGGGCATAGATAACGTATATAGAAGGGAAACAGATGAATTTGGAAATTATGAAATATTCTATGCCTCATGTGATATTCTTGATGGTTTGAAGACTGCAAAATTAAAACTAATAGACCCTGAAGGTGCAGGAACAATTCGAAAAGAATTTATAGTAGATATTTCAAAATCAAATTTGATAACAAATCTTACAATTTGTGAACCTATAACTTCTTTTGAGGATAACGATAGACTAAATTTTCCGTTTTGTCTAAATAATCATGTCTTATCAATAACAAACTTACCTAGAAGTCAAGAGTTAACATATGGTGATGTGAAAAATATTAAAAACTTGGGAGATTCTTGTAAAAATAACTTGTTGAGATGTTCATTTGATTTTAGTTTATTGTACTATTTTACAAGTATCGAAAAAATAGCAATATCCTTGGATTCAAGGAATACAGATTTTGATAAGAAATTAGAAATACTACAAAATCTGAAAACACTAAAATCAATATCTTTGGTAAGCTATAGCGGAACGCCAAATATTGATGAAACAAGAAGATTAGTTAGCCAGGCTTTACCAAATGTAATCGTTACAAATGAAGATTGTGGAATTCTTATTTTATAAGAGATAAATAAGTCGTGACCGTATCTAGGACTCTCAACTACTAATTTTCAAATTCTACATTCGGATTAGGATAAAAAATGTTATCTCAACAGAAGGGAATATGAACAGGTTCCATTATCGGCAATAGCCCAAAGTTAGAGGTAAAGATTGAAATAAATGATTTAACTTCTGTTATTGGTAAGAAAATTGAAAATTCTATTGATGTTTTCAAGCTAAATAAGATAATGTCCGGTCATTCAGATGAATTAAAAGATTTATTCGAGATAAGGTATCAGATTTTCTGAACGTTATTTTATTGAGTTATTTAATACTTATAAAGATTTAGGTTTAGACAGAACAGAAATATACAGGGTAGTGTTTGGTGCAGAATATCTTGAACAAGATTTTGGAAAAAGACCATTCAGTAAGCTCAAAAAAGATATTCTTAAAGAGCTTACTACACATTAAAAGGATATATAAATGTTAAGCATACCACTTCGGAATCATTGGTTTGAGTGATGGATAATTGTTTTAAATTTATAAATAACTCTGAGTTGGTATCAATTTTTGTAATTGGAATGTTCAACTCAAAAGGTTCTTTTTCGCAAGAAAAAAATAGTACGAGTATTGATAAAAATAATAGCGGTTTCGTTTTCATGTTCCTTTTAGTTTATTGGTTTATCCAATAGACAGAACAGAAGTAAAAGGTTGCGTAATTTTTTAATTATTTAAAATAGAAGGGAGTAGCATTCAATTATTTTTGCAGTTTTTAGAATTAGAAAGTGTATTTAAAATCAAATACACTTTCTAATTTATGTGAATAGCCTAGTGCTTTTCGATTCACCTAATAAAAGCTAGAATAATTGACAGTCCGAGTGTTTTCTCGTAGCGATAGTGAAGAGGAAATGTATCGAGAACCACATCAAGATCGTACAGAATCCACCCAATACAATTCAAATTAGTTCTCCACCCAAGTATTCACAGCCTGTACAGCTTCATTGGTATAATCAGTAAACAGACCATCAACTCCGGCATTAAAAAACAGATGGTATTCACTTTCTGGGTTTCCGCCACTCCATTGAGTGTTTTCGTTTCTAAAAGTATAGGGGTGTACCAATAAATTGTTTTGGTGAGCTAATGTAATAAAATCAGTAGCAGGTAATAATTCTATGTCACCCGCATCCGAAGTTTTGTGCGAAATGATAAAAGGTTTCCATGGACCAATACCATCGGCATAGGTAGCTGTAAATTCCATGCCTTCTTTGGTAGTGAAAAATTCGTAAGTTCTGCTGTCTCCATTTTTATAAAAATCAAATGGGGATCCATAAGAAATAAAATCTCCAGCAGGTACATTGTAGTCTAATGAGCCGTCTTTGTTAATGTTATACGTAGATATTAACTGCACTAGTTTAACGGTAGATTTTGAATTGATGTACTGTAATGGAGCTACTTCAAAACACTGTACAAATACTGGGGCATTTTTATGATTCCAATGGGCTTTACTTAAAGCTTCCAATAATTTATCTTCCATTTTAAAATCAAAAATTTCATTATGGAAAAGAGGATGCTTAATTTCTGGATAAATACCAATAGTTTTTTTTGTAAGAATGGATTGCTTTTTAGCTAGTTTGATGACTTCTTCAAAAGTAGGAATGTCAAATTTATTGTCAAATTCTTTTGAGCGCCCTTTAAAAGCTTGTTTTGCTTTTAAGGTTTTTATTTGAGCCAAAGTAAAATCTGAAGCAAACCAATCGGTAAGCATTTTTCCATCAAGTTCTTTAGTGGTTTTTAGGTGTGCAAATTCGGGCAATTCCGATACATTGGTCGTGCCAGATAGCATGGGCTCGTGACGCACAATTAAATGTCCGTCTGTAGTTAAAACCAAATCAGGTTCAATAAAATCAGCTCCTAATGCTACCGCTTTTCTATAGCCTTCTAAAGTGTGTTCTGGTAAAATAGATTGCGCACCACGGTGTGCAATAATCAAAGGTTTTTTGGAATGTGTTGGCATTGGATCTTTGTTAATAAAATCATCAACAAATTCGCATGATGATAAGGAAACGACAGTAATAGCCGCTAAAGTAATGGATTTTAAAGTTTTCATGAAATTGTTTTTTAATTTCATTTATGCTTATCCTTAATCACACCTAAAGTTCATTCCATCGATGATTGACACCAGCAATGATAAGCCTTTCCATGG
>CANLCT010000101.1 GCA_947489195.1 uncultured Aquimarina sp.
AACGGGCTAATTCTATATTCAAGTGATCTGTTTTTAACTACAAATATACATTTCTCCCCAAGTTTTTAGCTTGAGCCCTAATTGATTTAAAAACTGACAATCCTGACGGCTTTTTTTATAAAGAGTTAAAAACGGTTAATGGTGTTTTACCAATTCAAACACAAGGCTGTACATATTATTCGTTTATAATAGTAAATGGAGAACAAAAAGGAAAAATATGGAATTTAGACACCAATGAATTTGAGGTTTTGCCTGCTGGAATTTTTAGCGAAATGACATTTTTTGATTGGTATGAAAATTGGTTGAACGAAAAATTAGAGTCTTTAGGTTGTAATAAGTTAAATGATAAAAATTACTGGGAAAGAGTAAGAAATAAAAAACAAAGTGAAGGTCTATTCAGAAAAATATTAAATAAAATAACGATTGGCTAACACATAAAGCATTCGTCTTGCCGATAGGCTATAGATGAATGCGTTGTTGACTGACCTGGTGGTGGATCTATGGGGAAAGTGATGAGGGGTGCTCCTTAATTTTAAAAAGTACAAGCCCGTTTTTAAAAGACTTCACTGCTTGATCCCTTCTCTAGCTAGCAAAAAATGAATCCTTTACTATAGATTATAAGTTTTATGTGGGTTTTAATCTGATTTTGAGCTGTTTTCTTTAAGTTTGGACAATACTTGTCCTGCCCCTATTATGGAATTTTTTAAAATCTATGTCGTCTTTAGCTTGTCTAACCAGCGCTTTGGTGGACCTCGTACCCCAAAGTAGGAGATGATTTGCAAAGTACCTTTTTTACATTTAGGGCAAATACGGTGATTGTCCTTGACCTTTTCTGCTTTGATATTAAGTGGACTTTTAGCCAATGTCGCTTGCAGCTTCTTTAGGTACTTCCGCTTGGTAGTACTACTGAGCAACCCATAATGGCGGATTCTTGTAAAACCCTTGGGTAAAATATGCAACTCAAAGCGATTAACAAATGTCTTGATAGGAAGACTTATCGTTGATAATTCACCTCCTTTACGGTAATTCTTCACTCGCAAACTTACCTGCCTATTTTCCTTATCTAAACCTGCGATTCTTCCATCGCTGATAGCAATACGATGCGAGTACCTTCCCAGATATTCGATCACATACTTGGGTGCTTGAAAAGTAGCCTTGGCATATACCACCCAGTTTTTACTAAAAACTGCGTCATATATATTTTGATCAATAGGCAATGACTTTTTTCGAAGTTCCGCTACCATCTTAGCTCTAAAAACAACACTCATCCCTTTTACAGGAAATAGATGCCCACGTTTCTTTTGCTGTGCTACCCAATGACCTTGCTTATCAATTCCTCCTGCTGGAACAATACAATGCAAATGAGGATGTAAACTCAAATTACTGCCCCAAGTGTGCAAAACTGCTATCATACCTGGAGTTGCTCCAAGATGGTTTTCTGCAAAAATCTTTACCGTAGACCAACAAGCAGTAAACAAACCGCCGTATACCTCTTTGGAATGTAATAAACATATCTGATGTAATTCACTCGGTAAGGTGAAGACCAAATGATAATAAGGCACATCGAGCAACTCCTGGCTACGGGCAGCGATCCATTGCTCGCGCTTGTGAGCTTGACACCGCGGACAATGACGATTGCGGCACGAATTGTATGATAAATGCAACCCATCACAACAAGTACACTGATCGATATGCCCACCTAGCTCCGCAGTACGACAACCTCGGATAGCTTGTAGGGTTTTGTAATGCCAGCCTGTAAAGCTCCAATCAAATAAAGAATCTTTACAAAACTCCAATACATCCTGTAACCTAAGCCTTGACATCTCCCAAAAGGCTATCCAAAGGACTAAAAGCTAGAGGGCTCTCCAACTGACAAACATGAAGGTATTTAATGGTGTTCTCAATACACGAATGTCCCAATAGCTGTTGTAGTTGCAACAAAGTTACCCCATCTTCTAATAAATGAGTAGCATAGCTATGACGCAGGGTGTGCGCGGTGAAATGCTTGGAAGTTTTTACTTTAGATCGACTCTCTTTTATCAACCATTGGATGGCTCTAGTTGTAATAGGATGTTCTTTACCATCTTTACTTACCTGTGAGATAAACACATATTCTTGAGGAGTATATTCTTGAAAATATACCCTAAGCCCTCGAATTAAATGAGCACTCAATGGCAGATAACGATCCCGATGACCTTTACCTTTTCTAACAAAAACCGTCTTCCTCTCAAAATCTAAATCGGACAAACGAAGCTTGCAAAGCTCATAGGATCGCAGACCACAACCATACAATAGCCCTAACATCAATCGGTGACGTAGATATTTAGAAGCTTTGAGTAACGATCGCACTTCGGAGCGATTCAGCACCACAGGCAAATCACGCTGAGCTTTAATCTGAGGAAGAAAAACACGCTTGTCTTTTAATCCCAACACCTTGTATGCTGTTCGTAGACCATAAACTGTATGTTTGAAGAAGCTCTCTGATGGAGTTTGATGTTGGGATTTACAAAGAAATAGATAATCTTTGACTGCTTCTTCATCCAAACCCTCAGGACTTTGGTTAAAATGCAAAGCCATGTGGGCAAGGCAACGAATGTAGTTACTAAAGGTACTCTTGGCCTTACCTTGAATGGTAAAATCTCGAAGTAATCTATCATGTAATACTTTAAAATGAGGTGCTTTAGCTAAAGCTTCATCAACTAGCCTTGCTTTTTTTTGAAATCATAATAACAAATTTTAATATTTGACCTATCAAGGTAGTAAAAAGCTCACGACTGCTAAGGAGGGTTAGTTCAACACGGTATAAAAAACATAGGGCGTTTGTGCTAAACCAAAAGGTCAGTGAATATTAATAAAGTCCGCTAAATATAAAATTTGGAGTTTATAGTAAAAAAGATAAAAGCAAAATATTTATGTTTAGCTAAGTAATAAACTGAAACGACAGTGCTTATCCTCTGCCCTACGTTCCTTACACCAAACGTTAGGCACAATCCGGTACGTTCAAGGCACATCGCTTACAAAGTTCAACAAACATAGTTTACACTAAATTAATTTCTAATCTTGTTGCTTGTTCTTTTTTCCTTAGGTTTCTTTGATCAAAGAAACCTAAAAATACGTTTCTGTAAAAGACTTTCCAAATACCGTTTCCATGTTCTTTAATTCCTACAAATTTACCCTGTAAAGCAGCACTCACATATACCCAATAATAGGAGTCCCATCTTATAGCACCATTCTTAGTAACTTTAAGTGTTTTTAGGTCCGTATTATAGTCAAATTTAGGGATGTTTTCAGAGAATGGTTTAGTAGCAAAATCATGAGCACTAGCAGGAGTTCTCATGTCTAAAGCTTCATGTGGCCTTATGTTATTATATTCCTTTACAAATTGATTTAATTTCCTTTGCTGAGCTATCATATTATAAGAGGCAGGCTTAGCACAAGCAGCTTTTAAATCACGATGCATTCGCTCGTGTCTTCCGTTTTGTTCTGGGTGTGCTGGATCAGAAAATACAGGCGTAATTCCTAGGTCAATAAACCAATATGATAATCTTGTAAATCGTTGTATAGCTCTTACTGATCCAAAGGGAGTTCCATTGTCCGTATGTATTTGTTTGGGTATTCCATATTTCCTAAATACCCTTTTAAATTCAGCTTTAGCGGACTTAAAGTCTTCTCTGTAATGTCCTTTGGCAGTGAATAAAAAACCTACTATTAGAATCAGCAATTGTAAGAGGATGACAATATATTTTATTGCCCATTCGAAACTTACCTTTATAATCTGCACTCCATACTTCGTTGGGGTGTTTAGGGTCAAAAATGGGGTAGATGGGCTTAACTCTTCTAAGTCTTTTTTGAGGGCAAACCATTCCATTCTTTTTTAGAATATTGTGTACAGTTGTTACAGAAGGAATTAGTTCACTTTCAAAATCGTTCAACAATAAAATTCTAATTTTTTTAGTTCCCCAGCGTTTATATTTTTCCTTTAATTTGAGGATAGCGTTTACTATTTTCTCATCTGTTTCATTAGGATTTTTAGAAGGTGTTCTAGATCTTACTTTTAGCCCCTCAAAACTCATTTTCGAATCGATTTATAAGCTTATAAGCAGTGGTTCTTGAAATGTTAAAATTCCTACATAATTCTGTGATAGAATATTTTCCAGTTCTCCATTCATAGATAAATTCAATTTTTTGCTCCATAGTTGTGGTCGTTTTCCAAGGCATGATAATTTGATTTTTATCTCAAATTATAACCTTTAAAAGTGTAAACTATGTTTGTTGAACTTGTGTAAACTATGTCCCTTAACGAACAAACAAACCTTGCACAAAATACCTAAAATTGGTATCTTTGATTTAAAGATGCTAATTATGAGTAAAAACACTTCTATAACACTTGGTAATCACTTTGAAGATTTTATAAAAAGTAGTGTATCTAATGGTAGATATAAAAATGCTAGCGAAGTAGTCAGAGCTGGATTAAGACTATTAGAAGAAGATGAAAGTAAAGTTTTGATTCTAAAAAAAGCTATCAATGAAGGGATTGAAAGCGGAATCAACGAAAATTTTGACCCAATACTTCATTTACAAAGTTTAAAAGAAAAAAGAGGACTTTAATAAGTATGAATAAACACAAATTAACTAACAAAGCTACTGAAGATTTAACCTTAATATGGGATTATACATTTGAAGTTGGTCTGAAAAACAAGCTGATAAATACTATAATGAATTAGTTTTAGCATTCAACGAAATAGCTCTAAATCCAACATTGGGAAGATCTTACAATCAAGTCAAAAACAAACTCTTAGGAGTTAAATCTGGCAGACATATAATATTCTATGAAATAATAAATTCTGATTATATACTAATTGAAAGAGTGTTACATCAACGAATGGATTTGAAAAATAGAATTCTAGAATAAATTACTAGCCACAACACTAGTAACCGTTACACAAGCCCTTAATTTTACAAAATAAACTTTAAAATAAGCAATTCTAAGAGGTAATATTTTATACTTTAAAGATTAAACTTGTAAAATTTAGCTTGCTTAAAAATGAGAATATCAACTCATAAAACGCGTTTTTCAACAGCGCTTTTACTTTGCTTTTTGCTGTTTTTTGAAATTTATGAGGATAAGAAAAGTGCTAGAAAAAGAAAAATAAGGCATTTCGGAACGCTATTTTTGAGAAAGGAACATGTTTGGTTTTTTAACTATCTGATGGAGATTATTGTGGGGCCTTTGTACTTGAATCTGAAAAAAAGCACAACATTTGGATTAAACCTAATAGTTAGCATAGATATTAAAAAAACGGACAAACCTACCTTGAAAGATTTTGAAAAAGCCAAAGTTTTTCTAATTGGGATAACCTAGTACTTTTTCAAGACTCTTTTTATTTAAATTATGAAAACAATAAGTGTGATGTAAATTTGAAATTGAGCAGCTTAAGAAAAAAAATAAAATGGTTTTAAGATCAACTATAAAATCAAAACAAAGTTTTGTGTCAATCCAAAGGTAATTTCCTTTTTACAATGGCGCTAGATTTTTATAAATTGCACAAGAAATAAAATGCGGCGAAAAATCGATTGGTTCAAGTGTCTTTGCTAGCCTCGATTCATATATTTGGCGTTAACACCAATTTGAATGAAAAAAACTATAATTCTTGTATTTACTTTATCAGCTTTAGTAAGCTGTAGTTTTATAAGTAATATGTTTACTTATGAAGATACAACTAAGAATTTTATAGATGCCCTTTTAAGCGAAGATTATAATAAAAGTCTAGAATTTATGTCATTAGAAAGCGAAGCGTTCAAAAATGCTAATCTAGATTCTTTAAAATTAGGGTTAGCTGAGTTTCGAAAAATTATTGATAGTAACTTTGGAGATGACCTGACCTGCAAATTCATAACGGCTCAAGCTAAAAACTTGGGGAGAAATGTATATTTGTAGTTAAAAACAGATCATTTTGAATATAGAATTAGCCCGTTATTTTTTACCAGAAGGGATATTAGAGTACTTTGATATAGTAGATCATAAATCTAC
>CANLCT010000102.1 GCA_947489195.1 uncultured Aquimarina sp.
ATCCAAAACTTGAATTTATCAAATTTTGGATTTTTTATGTATAATTTTTGAGAATCAGCCATTCTCTGAATGCGCCTCACTAAGCTTCTTGTAGTAAGAGAATTTTCTAGCTCATTTTATACAACCAACAACTGCTAACTAATATGTTGTTAAAATTTTATACTCCCAAGCTTGTAGCTTTAGTGTTTTATCAAGTGTGAAGTCTTCATTTTTTTGGGTCAAATAATTATAATACTTCCCTGTAAGCGCTACACTAAATAAAACTGGTTTATTTGAAAAATTACTTATATAAATTAATTCATCATCTTCTTTTTTTCTTGCGAAAACAAAGACATTTGAATTATCCGAAGTCGTAATTTTAGTTATTAAAGCTTTATTAGCTCCAGTAAATAAAGCCTTATGCTCATTTTTAAGTTTTCCTAATTTTTCTAATAAACGCCATGTCTTTCCTTTAATTTTAGGAATGGTGTCTTTTTCAAAAAAACGCAAACGCTTATCCATACCATATTCTTGTCCGCTATAAATTAATGGCATACCGGGCAAACAATACGTTAAAGCTGTCATGGCATCGGAAGCAGCTCCCATACGTTCTTTAACCGTTCCATTCCATGAGTTTTCGTCATGATTGGTCACAAAATTCATAATGATCGCGTCTCTTTGGAACAGATTATCCATAGTTTTTAAATGCTCTACAAACTCTTTTAATGTACTTTTTTGTTGCGCAACGGCATTTAATTTATGATGCGTATCCCAACCATAAATCATATCAAAACCATTGTTCAAAAGCTCTACTCCTCCATCTTCGGCTAGCATAAAAATAGGCTTCACTTGTCTGAGTTCTGTAATGGTAGATTTCCAAAAATCAGCAGGAACCATACCTGCAACATCACACCTAAACCCATCAATATTTTCGTTTTCAACCCAATAAAGCATGGCTTTTTTCATTTCTGAATGTAATTGTTTGTTGTTGTAATTTAGGTCGGCAACATCGGTCCAATCAGTATCTGGTGTATGGGTAATAGCTCCGTTATCTTTTTTTGTATAATATTCGGGATGTTCCTTTATCCAATGATGATCCCAACCTGTGTGGTTTGCTACCCAATCCAAAATAACAAACATACCATTGTTATGTGCAGTTGCTACTAATTTTTTAAAATCTACCAATGAACCAAATTCGGGGTTAATTTTGGTATAATCCGCAACCGCATAATAACTTCCTAAACTCCCTTTACTTTTAGTTGTTGAAATAGGAAAAACAGGCATTAACCAAATAATTTTTACTCCTAATTTTTTTAGCTGCGGAATATCCTTTGTAAATGCCTCAAATGTACCTTCGGGCGAATACTGTCTAATATTAGCTTCATAAATAACTGCTGATTCAATATCAGAGTTAGTTATAGGAGCGTATTGTTTTTTTACTACCGTACTTACTATGGTATTGGCACTAGAATTTGTGGTGTTTTTTTGTTTACATGCAGTAAATAAAAAAAGTATGACAAGTATAAATAAGCTTATTTTTTTCATTGATTGATTATTTTTTTTCTTCTAAAAGAACCATATTAAAAGGAGTAGTAATCGAAATCATTTTGTTTAACACAGTAGTTTCAACACCCGAATAAGCATCTACTAGCCTTGTCTCTTTTGGAAAGAGTGTCCCTACTTGAATTATTTTTTTCCCTTTAGCAACATCTAATGCTACAATTACTTTATCCTTAAAATTAGTTGCAGAAAAAGTACGCTGAAAAATATATGGATGAGCAGAAATCATTTGATGATTACCCGCTCCAATAGCAGGATGGTTTTTACGGAATTGCCCTAGTTTTTGCCAGTGGACTAAAATTTCTTGAGTCTTTGAATCTGTTTCAATTTGTTCCCAATTCATAAAAGATCGTAATGTAGCATCGCCAATAGTGCCTTCTACTATTAAATTACGTGCAGATTCATCGCCGTAATATATTTGTGCAGTCCCTGGGCAAAGCAAAAGCCTGTTTGCCGTTTCAAAAGGTTTTTCTCTGGGTTTATCAAACGGATGTGCATCATCATGCGATGTCATATAATTTAACAATCCAACACCTTTATATTCATTATTTAATAAGTTGCTATACTTTGAAAATAAGCTTTCGTAACTGCTTGTTTTGTCATTTTTTAAATCAAAATTAATCAGACTATTAAAACCATAATTATAATAATTTACCTTTTTATCTCCATAATTATAACTCACTTCTTTTGAGGCATTGTAATGATACACTTCGCCCACTAAATAAAAGGAATTATCATCCAACACCTTTTCTGGGTTATTTGTTTTCCAAGTATCAAAGGCCGTATTACATACTTCTTTAAATTCTTTCCAAACATAAGGTTCGGTATGCTTTACAGTATCACAACGGTAACCATCAATACCAAAATCTAAAATATAGTCTGCTAACCATTTCATAATGTAGAATCGTGGTGCCTTAGGGTATCCTGTTTTTTTAAAAAAAGCCTCTAATTCACTTATTTCTTGCTCTAAACGCCCTTCATTTTTCCATTTTTCAGCCAAAAAAGAGGGAATTTCGATATTTTGTTGGCTTTCTGTTTTTATATCTGGCAAGTTGGTTACCAAGGCACAATTTACATTGGTATCATAATCTTTAAACTGACAGGTAGGTGTTTCCCTTACCCACTCGTTTGGCCAAACAGCATCTTTTTGGGTAACTGGTCCTGTATGATTTATCACGGCATCTAATACTATTCGAATTCCATTTTTATGAGCTGTTTCTACTAAAATTTTCAAATCTTCCTTTGTTCCAAAATTAGGATCCAAAGCAGTCCAATCCTTAGTCCAATAGCCATGAAATCCATAGGTCACCCCTGTGCCTTCATCCATCCCTCCGTGAATTTGCTCTACAATGGGAGTCATCCAAATAGCGTTAACTCCTAATTTTGTAAAATAACCTTCATTAATTTTTTGAGTAATCCCTTTTAAATCACCTCCTTTAAAACCACGTAATACTGCCGTTTCTTTTGTGCGATTAAAATTGATATCATTTGCCTGATCACCATTATTAAAACGATCCGTTAATAAAAAATATAAATTTGCGGCTTCCCAAATAAAAGGCACTTCAACTTTTACAGGTAAAACTTTAGCCCTTTTATTACAACTAAAACAAGTAACTATACATAATATGTAGACAACAACTAATTTCATAAGTTTTAAAATTTTATAGTAAGCTCCTTTTTATTTTCAGTTTTTTTTATTGAAAAAGGAATACTAAGTGTTTGTGTTTCCTTTATATAATTCACTAGAAAATGCTTATTTCCAATACGTACTTTTTTGGGTTCATTCCTTAAATTATGCACTATAAGTTCTACCTGCTTTGTAGTTGGTTCAAAATTCGCTCCTATACTATTCGAAATACTAATCTTTAAGTTTTTAGCTGAATTACGAGAACTAAATTCAAGCAACTCATAAGCTCCTTTTTCAAAAGCTTCAGGTGTTTTTCCATCATCATAATACAACTGTCCTTTGCTTTGTTTGGTTTTATTATCGTAATAATAATGTAATTTTAAATTGGTATTGGCATAAGCTTCTGTAGTTTGTATTACTGGGTTCATAGGTATAAAAGCTCCTCCACGTACAAAAACAGGAATAGTTTCGATGCTTGTTTTCACAGATTGCGTACTCCCTCCTTTATAGCTTTCATTACCATAAAAGTTATACCAATTAGCCCCTTTTGGAAAATAAACTTCTTTTTCGGTCAGGCCAGAAGTTAAAATGGGAGCCACTAAAAGATCATTGCCCCACAAATAGGCATCGGAATATTCAAGTAATGTAGCAGTGTTGGCTGTTTCAAAATTATCTTCAAAAAAAAGTGGCCGCATCAAAGGCATTCCTGTTTGATTATTCTCAAAAGCTAGTGTATAATTGTAAGGCAATAATTGATAGCGTAACTCAATCGCTTTTTTTGCCATAACTTTTGTTTTTCGATCATGAAAAACAGGTTCGGGTGCAATATGTTCTTGAGCATGTGGCCTAAAAATAGGTTGAAAAACACCATATTGTAACCAGCGTATGTACAATTCAGCATCAAAGGTTTCGGCCCCTGCAAAGCCACCTAAGTCCGAATGCATATAGCCCAAACCTTGCATGCCCATTTGTAATGCAATTTTTGGTTGTGCTTGTAAACCTCCCCAACTCCTATTAACGTCTCCCGACCAAGGAATAACACCATAGCGTTGCGAACCCGAATAACCAGCACGCATTAAAATAAAAGGGCGTTGATTTGGAAATTCTTTTTGATAGCCATTATATAGTAATTTTGCCCATTGATGCCCATAAATATTATGCACCTCATCGGCCTTACCGGTTACATGAAATAGATCGAAAGGATGTACTTCGGGTTCTCCTAAATCTCCCCACCAACCAGCAATACCCTTTTTAGTATATTTTTTATAAATATCCCAAAACCAAGTTTGGGCTTTCGGTTTAAAAATGTCTATAAGGCCCGTATTCCCAAAATAAAAATCAAAAGTATACGGAGCATTCAAGTTATCTGTAGCAAGTATATTTTCGGCTACTGCTTCTTTCCACTTGCTGGACGTGCTTAAAATAAAAGGTTCTGTAATTAATACCGTTTTTATGTTTTCCGATTTTAAATCGTTTATCATTTTTTTAGGTGTAGGGAAAGAGTCTTTTAAAAACTCTAAATTCCCCATAGTTCCTTTCATTTGTTTTCCAAACCAATAAATATCTAAAATAATCGCATCTAAAGGAATACTATCTTTTTTAAATTTCTGAACAACTGATGTCACTTCTTGTTGCGAATGATAGCCAAAGCGGCTCGCAAAGTTTCCTAACACCCATCGAGGAGGTAAAGGTTGCCTTCCTGTTATTGAAGTATATTCAACCACTAATTCCTTCAAAGTACTCCCCGCTATAACTTGATAGGTTTTTCTCCCTCCAATTGTTTCATAAGCCAATGTGTTATTTTTTTTGCTATCCAAATCCAAAAAACCAATAGGTGCATTGTCAAAATGAAGCATATATTTTTCTGAAGAAACAACTAAAGGCATGGTGTAATTCATAAGTTCAGAATGCGTTTCGTAACCATAATGTGCTTTGTTGTATAATTCTAATCGATAGCCTCTGCGGTTCATAGGCAGTGCCCGAGCACCACCTCCATACAGTATTTCACTAGGCTTTAAGTTAAAATTGATATACTCCAAACTATCCGTTTTTGAATAGCCTTTCTTTTCTGAAATTAACGGCTTGTTTTTATAATAATACTGAACTTGAAAAGGGCTTTTACTAATTAAAAGGCTTATCCCTTTAGTAGCAAGCGAAAGTGAGTTTTCAGTTTCTTTAAAACTAGTTTTTACTACCTTTTCAAGAGGTATTACTGTGTGCGAATTGGGATTCCAAGCTTCTCCAGCAGGGATAAAACTAGTTTCCATAATTTGATTGGATAACACTTTAATCCGATACATCCCATCATTAGTGTATACTTTTAAGATCCCATTTACAAATTCACTTTTTGCATACTCCCTTTGACTTTGTGCCGAAAGTAGTGTAGTAAAAAAAAGGAGTATGAGATAAGTGATTTTCATTGAATATTAAAATTGTATTTGCTCGAGTGTTTTACGTAGCGATAGCGAAGTAAAATGTATCGAGAACTGTTTGATGTAAAAAATGCGATTCTCGATATAAAATTCATTACATGAATTTTACTCGAATTAGCACATTTTCTTCTTATTGAAATTTATGTTTTATCGTATTATTTTTTCTTTCTAAATGTTTGTTTGACTATTTTTTGCAGTAATAATGAAGTAACTTATATAAAAAACTAATGCATTAAAATTCATTATGCTTATCCTTAATCACACCTAAAGTTCATTCCATCGATGATTGACACCAGCAATGATAAGCCTTTCCATGGT
>CANLCT010000103.1 GCA_947489195.1 uncultured Aquimarina sp.
TGAAGATATTCATAACTGATTTTTACTCTAAAATAAGGCTTTTTATACAATTATGGATAATTACGGATATTCAAAATAAGTTATTTTTAAATAAAAAATTATTATGCTCTTTTATAAAAAAACAAAAGGGTGAATGCTAAAATTTTAGCATTCACCCTTTTGTTTTTTGGTTGAACTTATTAATTATTTTTAATATATTTTGACATTAATGCGATAAGTGTATTTGCATCTTGCTCACCGTTTTGACGCCAAACCATTTTACCATTTTTATAAATCATAAGAGTAGGTACACCATTTACACGTAAGGCACTTGCTAAATCTTCGTTTTTATCTACATTGATTTTTATTACTTTTCCTTTATCTCCAATAGCAGCTGCTACATCTCTTAATACTGGATGCATTGCTTTAGATGCCTCACTCCAATCTGTAAAAAAATCAAGCAATACTGGCGACGAAATATCTATTAAATCTCCAAATTTTGACATTTGTTTAGCATTAATTTAATTAGTCCTGTAAATATAATATTTTTTAATGAAGCATCAATATAACTGGCTTAAGCCTATCTAGGCTTCAAATATCAACGAATTAACAATTAAAATATTATGCTTTAACTATTATTTGTGATTAAGACTTTCGCTTAAGCTCTATAACACTTATTTCGGGCCAAATCCCTACTCTTCCAGGAAACGCATGAAATCCAAAACCTCTATTTACGTTAATATATCGATCTGCATGGGCATAAATACCAGCCCATTGTTTATACACATACTGTATAGGACTCCATTTAAAAATTCCGGGTATTTCAATTCCAAATTGCAATCCATGTGTATGCCCACTTAATGTTAACTGGTAATTCATAGGATGTTCTTTTACTTCATATTCCCAATGCGAAGGGTCATGACTCATCAATACTTTAAAATCTTGTTTAGAAACTCCGATAGATGCTTTACTTAAATCCCCTGCTTTTTTGAAACTCTTCCCCCAATTTTCAACACCAATTAATTGAATTCTATCGCCCTCTTTTTCAATACTCCTATTTTCATTACACAATAAATCAAAATCGACTTGTTTATGCAGGCCTTTTATATTTTCAAAATTATCTTGCTTTGCTTTGCCCGAAGGCCAGGTTACATATTCGCCATAATCGTGATTCCCCAAAACCGAAAACTTTCCATAAGAAAACTCCTTTAACCTATTAAAAGTAGTTATCCAAGGATGAAACTCTTCTGCTTTAGTATTAACAATATCTCCTGTAAATAAAAACAAATCTGCTTCTTGCTTATTTATTAAATCAACTGCATAATTTATTTTATCAGCATTATCAAAGCTTCCTGAATGTAGATCTGATATTTGTAAAATTTTAAAACCATCAAAAGCTACAGGCAAATCATCAAAATAAAGTTGTTTTTTTATTACCTTAAAATTGTATTTCCCCTTCCATAAACCATGAATAATTCCTGCCAAAGGTAATGCCGCAACACCAAGCGCCAAGCGGCCCAAAAATTTGCGTCTTCCTGCTATTATTTCTGCAGAAACGTTACTTTTTAAAAATAACATTAATAGGTAACTCATTAACATCATTGCTATTGCTATTAACTTAGGTACTACCTGTACCACCATTAAGCCAACAGCCCAATAAAAACTATGACTTGCCCCTTCTGACCTATCATAACCTGTTATTTGATATATAAAATACAAGTATGATAATAAACTATAAATTACAATCCCCCATATTAAATAAGCATTTAATTTATACACTTTTATAGCTAAAAAGAAAAAGCTGAGTTCCAATACTAAAAAAACACTTATTATAACTATTAAAAATTTCATCATATATTTCCTATTATTTTTATACTTGCTATACAATAGAACACACTTTATAGAGTTATAGTACACAAGTTATTTTTAGAATGCTAAAAAAATTAATTTTTGAAAAAAAACAGCAAAAATGTTAAATAAAGTGGTATATTTAACATGCTTTTTGAGAATACTTTAGTTTTAAAACTAAAACGATATATAAGGCATTGATAACTAGTTGTTATCAATTTTATTTTGGGGCGAAATGCTGTCATTTATGGCAGCATTTCTTTTTTTAATGTATCTTCAATCCCTCAAAGTTAACTCCTGTATTTTTTTAAGATGGATTCCAATAAAAAACTATTTTTACTAGATGCTTTTGCGCTCATTTTTAGAGGCTATTATGCCCTTATAAAAAACCCTCGAATTACAAGCAAGGGTATGGACGTTTCGGCAATAATGGGCTTTACCAATTCGCTTTTAGATGTAATTAGACGCGAACGCCCCGATTACCTTGCCGTGGCTTTTGATAAAGGCGGAAGCCAAGCTAGAACTGAAATTTTTCCAGAATATAAAGCAAATAGAGATGAAACTCCTGAAGCTATAAAAATTGCTGTACCATATATACAGGAAATTTTGAAGGCCATGCATATTCCTATTATTGAACAAATGGGTGTTGAGGCTGATGACCTAATTGGAACACTAGCAAAACAGGCCGAAAAGGAAGGTTTCCAAACCTATATGGTTACTCCAGATAAAGACTATGCACAATTAGTGTCGGAAAATATTTTTATGTACAAACCAGCCCGTATGGGTAATGGCATTGAAATATGGGGCATACCCGAAGTACAGAAAAAATTTGAAGTAACCCACCCCGAACAAGTCATTGACTATTTAGGAATGATGGGAGATGCTGTAGATAATATCCCTGGGCTTCCTGGTGTAGGTGATAAAACTGCTAAAAAGTTTATTGCTGCCTATGGCAGTATGGAAGGTTTATTTGAAAACCTACATGAGCTAAAGGGTAAAATGAAAGAAAAAGTTTCTGCCAATGCTGAACTTGGTCTTTTATCTAAAAAATTAGCTACCATTAAAATTGATTGTGATGTTACTTTTGATGCTACCTCTTACAAATTATCGGCTCCTGATGCCGAAAAAGTAACTTCTATTTTTGAAGATTTGGAGTTCCGTAGAATGAAAGATCAATTTTTTAAACTTTTTGATGCCGATGGAAACCCTGCCACTACCGAAACTGTAAAACCATCTCAGGTAAAAACAAATTCAACAGCTGGTGCTGGGCAATTTTCATTATTTGATGTTGAAGGCAAAACTGAAAACGCCTCCAAAACCACATCAAGACAAACTATAAATAACACAGAGCATCATTACCAAACAGTTCAGAATTCTGGCTTAGGTCTACAACTCTTTTTACAAAATTTAAATCAACAAAATAGTGTTTGTTTTGATACTGAAACCACAGGTCTTGATCCACTACTTGCAGAATTAGTTGGGATTGCCTTTAGTTGGGAAAAAACACATGGTTTTTATTTACCGTTTCCTGAAGATCGACAAGAAGCACAAAGTTTAATTACTCAGCTTTTTCCTTTTTTCGAAAATGAATCTATCGAAAAAATTGGGCAAAATCTAAAATACGATATCAAAGTACTAGACAAATATGGCGTAACAGTTAAAGGCCCTTTATTTGATACCATGATTGCCCATTATTTAATTAATCCCGACATGCGCCATAATATGGATGTTTTGGCAGAAACCTATTTGAATTACACTCCAGTTTCTATAACCGAACTTATTGGAAAAAAAGGGAAAAATCAGCTAAGCATGCGTCAGGTTTCTGTCGAAAAACAAACCGAATATGCTGTAGAAGATGCAGATATTACCCTGCAACTCGCTGCACACTTTACTCCAGAACTTAAAGAGGCAAAAACCCTTGAATTATTCAACAATATTGAATTGCCTTTGGTCAAAGTACTTTCGGCAATGGAAATAGAAGGAATTAATTTAGATAAGGATTTTTTAAATGGTCTTTCGGAAGAATTAAATCAAGACATTACCAAATTAGAAGAAAGTATTTATGAACAAGCTGGCGAAATCTTTAACATTGGATCGCCAAAGCAATTAGGTGTAATTTTATTTGAAAAAATGAAGTTGGTTGACAAGCCTAAAAAAACAAAAACAGGTCAATACTCAACTGCTGAAGACGTCCTCTCCTACCTAGCTAAAGACCATCAAATTGTTGCAGATATATTAACTTATAGAGGTTTAGCCAAATTAAAAAGCACTTATATTGATGCCTTACCTGCACAAGTAAACCCAAATACGCTGCGCGTACACACGGACTACATTCAAACCGTTGCTGCTACGGGTCGCTTAAGTTCTAATAATCCGAACTTACAAAACATCCCTATCCGCACCGAACGTGGAAGACAAGTACGTAAAGCGTTTATTCCTCGCGATGAAAATCATGTACTTGTTGCGGCTGATTATTCACAAATAGAATTACGGATCATAGCCGCATTAAGTAATGAAACCGCCATGATGGAAGCCTTTAAAAATGGTGAAGATATTCATGCCACTACTGCTGCTAAAGTTTTTCAGGTTGCCCAAGAAGAGGTAACTCGAGAACAACGTAGCCATGCAAAAACAGTAAATTTTGGCATTATGTATGGTGTTTCTGCTTTTGGTTTAAGTAACCAAACTAATTTAACACGATCAGAATCCAAAGAACTTATAGAGGCTTACTACAAGACCTATCCTAAACTAAAAGCATATATGAGCGAACAAGTTGATTTTGCTCGCGATAATGGTTTTGTACAAACTGTACTTGGTCGACGTAGGTATTTAAAAGACATAAATTCAGCCAATGCTATTGTACGCGGTGCTGCAGAACGAAATGCTGTAAACGCACCTATACAAGGTAGTGCTGCCGATATTATAAAAATTGCCATGATCAACATTTACAATAAGCTAAATGAAGGTAATTACAAAACTAAAATGCTCTTA
This sequence comes from uncultured Aquimarina sp., assembly GCA_947489195.1. Classification (GTDB taxonomy): domain Bacteria; phylum Bacteroidota; class Bacteroidia; order Flavobacteriales; family Flavobacteriaceae; genus Aquimarina. The sequence continues at coordinate 4,819 of CANLCT010000103.1, forward strand.
CAGGTACATGATGAATTGGTTTTTGATGTACCAAAAAATGAATTAGAAACGATTTCAAGCCTTATTAAACATGAAATGGAAAATGCCTTTACTTTAAATGTACCGCTTGATGTAGAACTAGGTGTTGGCGACAATTGGCTTGAAGCGCATTAAAAAATCCTTTCATAACATTAAAAAAGCTTATACCGTTTCATTTTTTTAACCTGTATAAGCTTTTTTTTGTAGAAATTGAAAAAAATATCAATTCGAATAAAACTCAGTAAGAATTTTATATCGCCAATCATCTTTTTCGAATCGAAAATTTCAGGCAGTTGGATAAAACTATGCCGAACTCGAATTATTAGAAATTCGTAGTAAAGTTTGAATTATTAGGCCCATTCAGAATACTCAAAACCCTTGTAAATACTAGGTTTTTTTCGTAAATTAATGTAAATAAAAACCCCG
>CANLCT010000104.1 GCA_947489195.1 uncultured Aquimarina sp.
CTTCAGTCATTGGGTCACCCCAATCAACCTTGCCACTTGCTTTACTTAGGAGCGTTACTTCCTCGTATCGGGGACTCACACCCTTTGGGACATTCTTTAAATGAACTATATTTACCATTCAAGGCACATACACGATGTATGCAAAAATAGGGGAACTGGTTATACTCCAACATTTTAGGCATATTTGGATGTCACCAAAAATTTTACTTTTGGTTACAAAACCAAAATAAAAAATTTGTCTTTGTGTATAAACATAAAGTATTGAGCCCATTAGTTCCCTACTTTTCATACACGCGCCCGTTGCCACACATAGAGCACAAAAATTTTGATTTCAAATATTATGTACGTATTTTTGTACAAATATTGATTTATTATGATAACTGCATCAATTTCTGATTTTAGAAAGGATATAAAAGAGTATCTAAATAGAGTAACTGAAAATTTTGAAACATTAATCATTAATAGAGGTAAAAATAACGGAGTTGTTGTTATTTCTATTGATGAGTATAATTCACTTGTTACAACTCAACATGAGATGTCTTCTGAAATAAATAAAAAGAGACTGGATTCTGCTATTGAAAAGTTCAAAAAAGGAGATTCTTTCGCTAAAGGTTTGATAGAAGAATGAGATATATTTTTGTAGATGAATCATGGGAGGATTACTTGTATTGGCAAAAAATTGATAAGAAAATGCTCAAGAGAATTAATTTACTTATCAAAGATATAGCTAGACATCCATATGATGGAATTGGGAAACCTGAACCTTTGAAACATAATTATAGAGGATATTGGTCTAGACGAATTGATGGAGAACATAGATTAATATATCAAGTTAAAGAAGATGAGATAAGAATTATAAAATGTAGATACCATTATGATTAAACTAAGTGTGGCAACACTAGTAACCGTTGTACAAGCCCTTAATTTTACAAAATAAACTTTAAAATGAGCAATTCTAAGAGGTCATATTTTATACTTTAAAGATTAAACTTGGAAAATTTAACTTGCTTAAAAAAGAGAATATCAACTCATAAAACGCTTTTTCCAACAGCGCTTTAATTACTTGAGCTTTTCCTTTACTTTTTGCTGTTTTTTGAATGAATTTTAGGTATTTTTTTTAGATTATAAGCTGCACTTGATAAATGCATTACTTTGTTTGCTTGTTTTAGCCCTATGGTATTTATTTTTCTACACAATTCGCCCATACAAATTCGTGATTTCATAAGCGTTTTTTGGTGCGTAATACAATATCCTGAAGCTGTTGACTATCCTTGCCATCTACATGATAGGCTGTGATATCTGTTATTACATGATGAGCACTATCTACACTTAATTGACTTAGATAATTGAGCTTTCTTGCCTTACCGGGTTTTACGCTTATACGCGCATCGGGATCCGTTGGACTATAATGGGTTTTGTTACTTGTATAACGGCTCCCTTTATTGCCTGCGCCAACTCGCTAGTCTTGATCTGCCTGCCACTTTTTATTACGCGATGTTGTATCAATTTTCGATCACTGATGATATTTTCTAAATAGCCTACTAAACACAACTTAAAAAACACCACGGGATCAATACTTTTTTGTCCACTTTTACCATAATATTGCTGTGTGCGATTGTATAAAAAATCAACTTCCAAAACCGATGCTAACTGCCTGTAAAAATTAGTCTTTGGCACCCGATCACTTAACTGAAAACTGGCATATAACGTACTTTTATAAAATACAATGCTAAAAACTGAATTAATTCCTTATCAAATTTTATTTGTATCGCTTATTTAATACTATTATTTTAGTTAAAAGTCGTACCCATGCTTTCATGATATTTTACATTTACTAATAATACATTTGTACACATTTAATAAAAACAATATACATAATGAAAAAAGTCATAATTTCAGGTAGTTCGAGAAATGACGGAGACACTAAAGCTCTAACTACTGAATTGGTCAAAAAATCTAATTGGGATTTGATAGACTTGAACGATTATAAATTTGGCTACTATGATTATGAATATCAAAATAGAAATGATGACTACATTAAATTAATGCGAAAAATTATAGCAAAATATGATACACTGATTTTTGCAACACCTGTTTATTGGTACTCTATGAGCGGTATTATGAAAGTGTTTTTTGACCGAATAACTAATTTATTAGATACTGAAAAAGACTTAGTCCAAAAATTACGAGGAAAAAATATGGCTGCAATTAGTTGTTCAATAGGAAACAACTTAGGTGATGCCTTTTGGCTTCCGTTTTCTAAAACTGCAAACTACTTAGGAATGGAATACCTTGGAGACCTACATACAGTTGTTGGAAAGAAAAACGAATTAGAATTAGAAAAATTTATTAATCAAATTGAAAACTAAAAAAAATAGCTCTGTAATAACCCTTAAAGCAAGTAATTTTTTATATAAAACCATTATATTCAATTCTTGAAAATGACCTTATAAATGTGAATTCAAACAAAAAAAAGACCGTATAAAACAGTCTTTTTTAGATTGAAAAAATAGAAACTATTTTTAGTCAAGAACCTCAACATTAATTGCATTAAGCCCTTTTTTACCTTGCTCAGTTTCAAATTGTACTTCATCGTTTTCTCTTATTTCGTCAATTAATCCATTAACGTGTACGAATATATCTTCATTAGAGTTTTTAGGCTTAATAAATCCGAATCCTTTTTCTGTGTTAAAAAACTTTACTGTTCCTTCTTGCATAATTGTTTATTTTAAATATTTATTTTATTAATTAACGAATGTGTAAGCTACGCCAGTGGCTGCTGCCCTTCCGGTCCTACCTATTCGGTGTATATAACTATCCATGGTTTGAGGTAATTGATAGTTGATTACATGAGTAACTCCTTTTATATCAATCCCCCTAGCAGCAACATCTGTTGCTACCAATATTTTTATTTTACCCGTCTTAAATAATTCTATGGCTTTTGTTCGATAATTCTGAGATTTATTCCCGTGTATCACATCAGATTTCATTCCTGAATTTTTCAGCTGCTTACTTAATTTATCAACGCCTCTTTTGGTTTCTGCAAATAGCAACACTTTTTCAAATGAAGATTCCTTTACCAAGTCTACCAGAACATCAAACTTATTTTCATTGTTTTTTACCCGAATAATGTTTTGATCCACATTATCACTCGATTTTAATCCATTGGTTACATTTACCCTAATGGCTGCTCCTGCGATTTGACTAATTAGCTTTTCTTGAGACGAATCTAGTGTTGCTGAAAACAACATAGTTTGTTGTCTGCGTTTCATACCAGATACAAGCTTCTGAATATCTCTAACAAATCCCATATCTAGCATTCTATCAAACTCATCTAAAACCAAAACAGATATATTATCTATTCTCAATGCTTTTCGGTCTATTAAATCATTTAATCTTCCTGGTGTTCCAACAATTAAATCATTTTTCCTTTTTGCTAACGAAATATCTTTGCTAACACTTGTTCCTCCAATAAAACAAGCGGAGTTAAGCTTGGTTCTTTTTGTCAACGATTTAAATTCTGCCTGTACTTGTTGTGCTAATTCTCGAGTTGGAACAACCACTAAGCTTGACACATTAGCCCTTGTCATCATCTGCTGAATTATAGGGATTAAGAACGCGCCTGTTTTACCAGTTCCTGTTGCGGCAATACCCACTAAATTTTTTCCCTTTATAAGTTGATCTAAACATTTGTCCTGAATTTCTGAAGGACTTTGATAGCCTTTGTTAGCTATATTATTTAATAAATCTTTATGCAGATTTATTTCTTCATATTTTCTAGCTGAAACATAAGGTTCAATGGTGATTGATTTTGATTTTTTGACAAGTAACTTAGGGTTTATTTGAGATACAGGTCTTTTGTTTGACGATTTTGCCCGTCTATTTTTATTATTATTCATTATTATTTTATTTTTTTATAGGAATTGATTCCAATTCCATTCGCCCCAATTCGCGGAGCATTTTAAAGTGTTTGAAAATAGCTGAAATGAATGAGCCGCGAATAGCATCATGCATTATTCCCATACCTATTCCAGCCATACCTAGCCCACTCAAAATATAAAGCCCAAATAACAATGGAATATTAGTAATAGAAGATGAAATGATTATGCCCAAAAGGGTAAAAAATAACAGAAACATAAAGATGGTTTTGAAAACCATTCTTCTGTTACCATATTTACTTAATTGATTAGTTTTGAAGCACTCCGAAACATGAAACTTTAGTGTAGAGGAAAAATCAGATCTTACTGATTTTGGAAAAGATAACTTTTTAATAAAAAGGAAATTAGTTAAACAAATAATTGTTTCAAAACGGGTAAAAAAAACGAGAAGGAAAATTTTATTGAATTGTTCTTGACGAGAAACTGCTAAAAAACAGTGATATGATTACTATTTTGACTATACTTTATTTATAGTATAAGTGCAAATGTAGATAAAACATTCTGGATGAACTAATTATTAGTCATTTAATAATTTATATCAACAAAACTAGACATTCCAGTTTGGATACCAGCAGGATTTGGAGATATGAGCGGTAATAACAATGTAACTTGGATAGTACTAATAACTCATATTGGTTTATTACTAACCTTAGCAGGTCTTACTATTAATGAAAAACAGAAAACTTCATTGTCGTAATTCAAGAATATTTATAATATATTATGGGTACGTTTTAATAAAAGCGTGCCCATTTGCGTTTAGATGTAAATACTAGTATTTAACAAGCCCAAGACTAATTACGTCACTTTCAACAACCTTGTTGCTATAGTTTATACTTTGTTTTTCATTTACAAAGTTATTTTCAAAACGAAACAATTTCCAAATTCCGTTAGTGTTTTCTAACGAATATAAGCTTTCGATTCAATGAATTCACTATAAAAACAATTAAAGAGATTAATAAAAAATTAGATCGCTTAGAAAAAAGATTCGTTTTTGAAGAAATTAATGGAGACCTGTACAAACGCTTCAAAGGAAATGAAAAAGAGTCAAAAAAAAAAAAAAAAAAAAAAAAACGAAATCAACACTGTGAAAGTGAAGATTCCGCTTTGGTGACCGCGAAGGGATTCGAACCCCCAACCCTCAGAGCCGAAATCTGATATTCTATCCAGTTGAACTACGCGGCCATTTCTATGTTAGATGTTAGATGTTAGATGTTAGATGTTAGATGTTAGATGTTAGATGTTAGATGTTAGATGTTAGATGTTAGATG
>CANLCT010000105.1 GCA_947489195.1 uncultured Aquimarina sp.
AAAACTTGAATTTATCAAATTTTGGATTTTTTATGTATAATTTTTGAGAATCAGGCTATTCTCTGAATACGCCTTATTAATTACAGACAAACTCCGCTTCAAACAATTCTTTAAAATGTTTTAATAGCTTTTCTTGAACTTCATTTAATTGAATCTCTCTTCCTAATTCTGCTTGTAATGAAGTAACCCCTTTTCCTTTTATCCCACAAGGAATAATATGATCAAAATAGCCTAAATCAGTATTAATATTAAAAGCAAAACCATGCATGGTAACCCAACGACTAGCGCGTACACCCATAGCACATATTTTTCGAGCAAAAGGAGTACCTACATCCAACCATACGCCAGTTTCGCCATCACTTCGGGTAGCCTTAATTCCATATTCTGATAAAGTGAGAATTACTGTTTCTTCTAAAAAACGTAGGTACTTATGAATATCAGTAAAAAAATTATCTAAATCTAAAATGGGATAACCTACAATTTGACCTGGACCATGGTAAGTGATATCACCTCCTCTATTAATTTTATAAAATGAAACCCCCTGCTTTTCTAATGTTTCAGCAGGAGTGAGCAGATTAGAAATCTCGCCACTTTTCCCTAAAGTAAACACATGAGGATGCTCTACAAACAGCAAATAATTAGGCGTATCAATGGTTAAATTTTCGCGAGACTTTTTTATTTTAGTAGCTACAACTTCTTTAAAAATAGTTTCTTGTAATTCCCAAGATTCTTTATAATCTTTTAAGCCTAAATCTATATAATTAACCTTTTTATTCATTAAGCGCAAAGGTAAGTATTAATAAGTTGTTTATAAAAGAGTCATCATCCACTAAACCCATAAGTTTGCTTAGCACTTTCAATTTGGTCTTTTTCGGTAGTTTCGGGATATAAAATATATTTTGGAGCTATTATAGGTTTTACCGTTGTAATCGTAATTTCAAATATCGTTAAAAAAGGAAACTTGCCTTTGGTTATTTTTAACAACTCAGCTTCCATATTCTTAAACTCAACAGACATTTTATTAATTACCCTAGCTGTTCCCTTTAGTTGAAAACCTTTTTGAATTAAAATATCAATAAAACTTATACATACATTTTTATTGTTTTCAATATTTTTTTTGGTTTGAGGAGAAGCTATATTGGCAACAATAATTTTATCATCCCCATAATACTTAAAAACCTCTTTAGGGGACACATTTGGAATGCCTTGATTGGATACAGTAGCTAACCAACATAATACGCTATTATCTATTGAAGCCCTAACCTTTTTTGTAAGCATCATTTTAATTTGCTTATTTTTTTTATTTCTATATTTAAAATAGTACCTCTATTTAAAACTGAATCAATTTTAAGATCTCCATTAATTTTTTTCAATCTATTCCTAACGTTTTTCAAGCCTACTCCTTCTTTAACTTTATCTGACATACCTACCCCATTATCTTCAAACAAAAGTTGCAAATCATTATCTAACATATTTAGCTGTAAATCTATTGAAGTTGCTTTGGCGTGCTCAATTGTGTTTGTTAATAATTCTTGAATAATTCTGAAAATTTCGATCCTCATTTTTTCAGGAATAGAATTGATTTCATTTTCAGGAAATACATTAAATGTAATATCTAATTTTTGTGCATTTCCTACAGTATTTAAATATTCATTTAACAAATTAGCAAACTTATTTTGATTAATTTTTTCGGGTTTTAAATCATGAAATATTTCCCTTATTAATTGGTAAGTTTGATCTATTTGCATTTTTGGTTTTTCAAAAACATCTTGTTGATTTTTAGAAGCATCAAACTGCAATTTAATTGCTGCTAAATTTCCTCCTATATTATCATGTAACTCTTGGGCTATGCGTTTAATTTCTTTGTTTTGACTATCTAATGAAGATTTTATTAATTTCAATTCCAGCTCTTTTATCAACGAACTTATCTTTTGCACATTAATTTCTTCTTGTTTTTTATTTAATTTACTTTGCGCCAGTAATTTTTGATTGTACAAAACCAAAAGAAAGATACAAGGAATTAAAACAATCAAAAAGGCTATTATTAAAAACCATTTATTTTTTCTTTCCGATTCTAGCTGTGTTTCTTTTAATTGTTTATCTTTTTTTAATAAAGTGATTTCATTTTCTTTTTGAAGAATTTGAAATTTGACTTCCAATTCAGCATCAACATTATTTTTTTTGATTTTTGCTAGAGAATCTTTAAGCTTATAGCCTTTACTAATATACTCATAAGCTTGGTTATAATTTTTTTCTGCTAAAAACACCTTACTTAAACTTTCTAATACTTTGATTTCAATATCGATAAAGCCTTTTATATTAATTTTCTTTAAAGTGCTTTTCAAAATAGAAATAGCATCGTTATATTTCTTTTTCTTGTAATATGATTTTCCTACAGTATTATTAGTTAATAGCATGAATTTGGAATATTCATTTCCGTCCTCTAATTCTTGTTTTGCTAATAAACCATAATTTAAAGCCCGATCAATTTTTCCCATTTCATAAAAACAAGCACTAATACTCTCATAACAATAACCATAAGCTTTGTGCTCCTTAGGTGCTTCACAAGCTTTTTTCAAATATTTTAAAGCTTTTTTGTATTGTTTTAGTCGCGTATAAATAACCCCTAAATTATTATAAGAATAATAAACGGTATGATTGTTTTTATCAATTTCAATACTTTGTTCATACAAAGGAATCGCTTTTTTATATTCCTTAGAATCTAAATAATAATCTGCCATCCCTCTAATATGATGAACTGCTATTTTTTCATCAATTACTCCTTCTTCATAAAGCTTCAATCCTTTTAAATGGTAGCGACCTCTTAACCCCGATAAACCTTTAAATCCATAACCAACAGCCAGCATGTTATATGAATTACTCAGCATAGCATAAGACAAAGAATCTGTATTATTTACTGCTAATTCATAAATTTTATTACCATAATAAATAGTAGAATCTGAAACCTCCTTTTCCATAAAAAATCGCCCTAAATAATCCAAGGCTCTAATGTGTTCTTTTTTATTTTCTAGAATAGGTTTTATCTGTTTATACAGCTCTACATAGTCAAGCTCTTTAAAGTTTTGTAATTTAGACTCAATTTCACTGTGCTTAAAATCAATTTTTTGACAAAATAAGTTTGAGCAAATAGTAATTATAAAAAAAGGAATTATATATGTTGAAATTATTTTCAAATTTGAATTGAATTACAATTTATTAATAGGAATACAGTTACGAAATTTAAGCTTTATTTAATATAATTCATTTTTAAAGCATATCTAGTTAGACCTGCCAAATTTTTTACCTCTAATTTTGCTATTAAGTTTTTACGATAACTCTCAATAGTATGTTTACTCAAACATAACTTATCTGCGATTTCTTTGGTTGTATACTCTTGGGCGATAAGTGTAATTACATCTATTTCTCTTTTCGTTAATTTTATTTGCTTTTTTTTATTTTCAAGAAATTTACTTTCTAAATAAACATCAGTAATCTCCTTCGAGAAATATTTTTCACCCTTTAAAATTAAATCAACTGCTTTTAGTAATTCTTTTTTTTCTGCATTTTTAGGAATATAACCTTCTACTCCAATTTTATTAAATTCTTCGATCACCTCAAGACTATTGAGCATACTAACAATAAGAATTTTTATGCTTCTATTCTTTTCCTTTATATACTTACTTAATGTAATACCGTCTACTTCGGGCATTGAAACATCAGTTATGATTAGATCAATTTTTTCATTTGAATTAATTTCTAAATATTTAATAATATGGCTTCCATTTTTTGCTGTTAGTAAAATGTTATACTCTTCTTTACTATCAAAAATACTCAATAAACCATCAGAAAACATTTTATGATCATCTACTATAATTAAATTGAATTTCATTAATACTCTAATATTGATTTAAGCGCTACACTTACTTAATTATTAAAAAATATTAGCTTTTCGCAAAAGCTAAATCATGTAATTTTACAGATAAAATTAAAAAAACCACTTACTCAAAGCTCTAAGGCTATTAAGAAGTTAACTATTATAACAGCTATCCATATTATTAATTGTGTAAAAAACTAATTAAATGGCATGTAACTTCATTTAATTATAAAAAATATAAGAATCAGTAATCTAACAACTTAAAATTTAGAATTTGATTACCTAAAGTAAAACCAATTTCTTTATTACGTTATCAAATTGTAAAGTCTTGTTTTTGGTATGCTCCTTGATTTCTCATAACAACTAACCATAAATTTTGTTAATTATGAGCAAAAAACACGAAGTAAACGTTAAAAAAGACAGAACTATTGATTTTCAAATTGGATTAATTGCTTTATTAAGCTTTAGCTATTTTATGTATGGCGTATTTAACTATAAAGATGTTCCGCAAAAGGTATCAACTATTAATGTCCCTGCCATTGACCCCACTGATGTATTTGTATCTATGGGCCCCGTAACACCTATTCCAGATAATCCCATTGCTGAAACCACAACTCAGCCAAAAGAGCCAAAACCAGCACCGAAAGCGAAAACGATTTCGAAGGGTATTCCAAAAGTTGTTGAAAAAGTACCTGAGACTAATATAGTTGAACAACCTAACGAAAGTGATTCAATAACTAATTCAACTACTGAACTAAAAACAACATCTAATAATGAAGTAAAAACTAATGTTAATTCTACAACAAAAGGAGCTACGGGAACAAACGCAACTACAATTTATGGCTCAAAAACAGTTGAGTTTCTGCCTATTTTCCCTGGTTGTGACAAGTATAGCACAAACAACCAACGCGCTATTTGTTTCCAAGAAAAAGTGCAGCGTATGGTATTGCGAAAGTTTAACAATGGATTAGGTCAAGATTTAGGCTTAACTGGTAAACAAACTATTTTTCTTTATTTTGAAGTTAATGAACATGGAGTGGTAAGTAATATTAAAGCGCGTTCAAAAAGTAAAGAATTAGCAGATGAAGCCGAAAGAGTTGCTAGATTATTACCCAAAATGCAACCAGCTCGTCATGGCAATACTAAAGTTAAAATGGCGTATACTTTACCTATTACTTTTAAAGTGAGGTGATTTGATTTAAATATAAAAAACATGAGGTTGTCTGAAAAGGCAACCTCTTTTTTTTGGAAAAGACCTAGATTTTCCTTAAATTAATGTATGAATCGCAG
>CANLCT010000106.1 GCA_947489195.1 uncultured Aquimarina sp.
AATCCAAAACTTGAATTTATCAAATTTTGGATTTTTTATGTATAATTTTTGAGAATCAGCCATTCTCTGAATGCGCCCGGATAGTATTTACTACAGAGTAAATAATGATGTGGTGGAGATTATGGTTATAATTGGACGCCAGGATTTAAATAACTTATTGTAAAAAATTACAGGTGGTAACACTAGTAACCGTTGCACAAGCCCTTAATTTCACAAAATAAGCTTTAAAATAAGCAATTCTAAGAGGTCATATTTTATACTTTAAAGATTAAACTCGTAAAATTTAGCTTGCTTAAAAATGAGAATATCAACTCATAAAACGCGTTTTTCATCTAGATCATAACCTAAAAAGAATAGGATATCCAAACGCATACTACAATGCTGTATCAATTTACGATCACTGATGATATTTTCTAAATAGCCTACTAAACACAACTTAAAAAACACCACAGGATCTATACTTTTTTGTCCACTTTTACCATAATATTGCTGGGTGCGTTTGTATAAAAAATCAACCTCTAAAACCGAGGATAATTGCCTATAAAAATTAGCCTTAGGTACACGATCACTTAACTGAAAACTCGTGAATAATTTCTCTTGATAATTCTTTTTGCCTTGCATATCTAAAAATACGAAATAATCGTACTTTTAAAAAATAATTGTGCAACAGGCACACGGTTTATAAAACATAGGGCATTTGTTCTTAATCGAAAATTGGTTGTCTATTTGCGAGGTCGCCAATTATAAAATTTGGCATTTACATTGAAAAGATAAATTCAAAATATTTATATTTGGCTTAGTGCTAACCGGAAACATAGTGCTTTTTAACCGCCCTGCGATTTCTTATATTTTACGTTAGTCAGAATTAAATGAAAATAATTTTAACTTCCATAGGTACTAGAGGAGATATGGAACCGTTTCTTGCTATCGGTGAAATATTAAAGAAAAAAGGACACCGTATTATTTGTCTTTTTCCTGAGCAATTTAGATCTCTTGCTGAAGATTCAGGCTTCGAATTTGTATCATTAGGCTCAAAATTCATAGAATTGCTAGATAGTCCTCAAGGTCGAGTTGCAATGGGTGGAGGAAAATTCGGATTAAAAAAACTAAAAGCTTACATCAAACTCATTGTTATGCAACCTGCAGCAAATGAGGAAATGATTAAAAAACAAGAAGAATGCATTCAGGCCTGTAAACCTGATAGGATTATACATCACCCTAAAGCTATATATCCAATACTTTGGAGTATGCAAAACAAAGGAAAAACTGTACTTATAAGTCCTGTCCCGTATATGCATTATGTAGAGGGACATCCTCATATCATCTTTAATAAAAACTATGGTAAATTTATAAATAAGCTGACTTATAAAATAGTTACTTATGGCTTAGTAAAAAGTATTACATATTCACAAAAATGGATAAAGAACAAGAAGTTAAAACTAACTTCAAAAAAAATTGCGAATGTATTATATAAAAACAAAGTGATATATACCATATCTCCTTCCCTCTTTAAAAGACCTGAATATTGGAAGGAAAACTTACAAGTATTGGGATTTCACGAAAGAAATAAAACAAAAAACTGGAATCCTCCTCCTGAATTAGAAAAATTCATAAAACAAAATTCTAAAATTGTATTCATAACTTTTGGAAGTATGATTAATCAATATCCTGAAAGAAATACAGAATCAATAATTAAAATTTTAGAACAAAATAAAATTCCCGCAATAATAAACACGTGTCAAGGTGGTTTGATAAAACCAAAAAATTATATTAATGACCTAATCTATTTTGTAGAGAATATCCCATATGATTGGATATTTTCTAAAATATATGCGGTTATCCATCATGGAGGGTCTGGAACAACTCATATGGCTCTCAAAAATGGATGTGCTAATTTGATTATCCCACATATAGTAGATCAATATGTTTGGAATAAAATAATTTATAATAAAGGTGCTGGCCCTCTAGGTATTGATATTAGCAAAATAAATACAAGTAATCTGGAACCTAAAATTATTGATCTTCTGGAAAACACATTATATAAAGAAAAGGCTGAGAAGCTAAGTAAAAAGATGTTAAAAGAAAACTTCAGAAATGAGATTTACAATTCTATCATCTTATAAAACTGGCTACAACACATAAAGCATTCGTCTTGCCGATAGGCTATAGATGAATGCGATGTTGACTGACCCGGTGGTGGATTTATGGGGAAAGTGATGAGGGGTGCTCCTTAATTTCAGAAAGTACAAGCCCGTTTTTAAAAGACTTCACTGCTTGAGCCCCTCTCTAGCTAGCAAAAAATGAATCCTTTACAAGTCATGGATCGCTCCAAACCACCTTGCCACTTGCTTTACTTTATAGTTCTTGCTTCCTCGTATTAGGGTGTCGTAGCCTTTGAGACATTCTTCATTTAAATGAACTATATTATATTTAGCATTCTAGGTACACATCTATACGATAATGCGAAGTTTTGGTTTGTTACCAATGTATTAAATTTAGTATTTTTAGAAATTATAAAAAACATAAACTTTAGCTTAATGCTAGTTCGAAAACCAGTATTTTTTTGCTGCCGCACTACGTATTGCTAAACATTGGCAGTAATTAAACTAAATGAAAAAAACTAAATGGATAATATTCTTTCAGTTTTTGAGCCATTGAAAATATGTAAAGGTGAATTTTTCTTAAAATCAGGGAAAACTTGTAGGCAAATGGCTTTTATAGAATCAGGTTATATGAGAATGTATGATATAGTAGACGGAAAAGAAATTACATTATGGATTGTGGTTCAGAAAATAAATTTATAACCTCGCTCTCTAGCTTCATTTTTGAAACAAGTAATAATTGGAATATACAAGCAATTACGGATTGCAAACTATATATTATAAATAGAGAAAATCATTTTAAATTAAATAAAACAGAACCTAAATGGTTAGAATTTGATAGCTTACCATTAGCCTATTCTTTTGCTTTGCTAAACCTTAGCATAGTTGGCAAAGAGGAGCTAATGAAAATTAAATGGATTAGTCAGGCAATATTTCCCTAAAAAATCTAACTTTGATAACATCGATTCTTTGGAAGTAAAAAGAGTTGAAAAAAAAATTAAATAACAGACCCTGGAAAAGGTATAACTTTTTAACTCCTGAAAATAAATTCATTGAATTTATTGAAAAACAAAGTAATGCTACGTTTATGAGTTGAATCTACCTTTTAATTGGTGATAATAACTAATAGTTCTCTACTTTTCCTAAGTTCTGTAAAATCAATGATTGAATTTTCAATATATTTATGAAAACTATTAAGATGAACGAGATTGTAATTTTTAAAGCAAAAATAAGCCTCGAAAATCATCAAAAGATTATTCTAAATAACTTGAAACTAATGCCTAACCACATGGTGAAAAAAATGAAGTCATTTAAATTTTGGAATGACCAACAGGCATATATGATAGGTAGAATGCTCATTATTGAAGGCTTCAAACTTTATGGAATTGATACGAACCCATTATATTGGCTTGAGTATAACGCTCATGGCAAACCATTCATTGAAGGAAACATTCATTTCAATATTTCACATTCGAAAGAATATGTGCTTTGTGTGTTTTCAGATGAATTCGAGATGGGTATTGATATCGAAAAAATTACAAATCAATCAATTAAAAACTTATATGAAGTTTTTTCTTCTTGTGAAAAAAATAAAATAGAAAGATCGTCAAACCAAGAGGACATCTTTTATAAAATTTGGACGAGAAAAGAAGCTGTTACAAAATCACTAGGAAAAGGATTATCTATACCTTTTAATTCATTTTCGGTTTTAGATGATACTATATTTTTTTACCCAAACAATACAGTATTCATTCAAGAACTATTTATCGACAAACTTTATTCATGTCATTTAGCTGTAAAAAATAATAGCGATCAAAATATTCATGATTTTAAAATCATTGAATATAAGCCTTCAGTAAAATACGATCGATATTCCTGATAGAAACAGTATAAATTAATAACACGAGTTTCGCGTAAGATAATGATAAAATCCCTACACTTGAATCATAATCAGGAAAATAAAAAGTGCCTTATTCTAAGCGTTTGTTATGCAACAAAAACCCTCCACTACGCCAATGTAGTAACTTGACTTTATTACGTAGCTTTAACAAAAACATAGACTGCACCATTACTCGGAGAAGTCTCTAAGTGAACGAAATACCTGGCATGGTAACTCCGAAATAGCCAACTATATCTAAAAATGAAGTTTTATTTAAAAAATATTGTAAGTATTTAAATTAAAAACGTCTACACTTTATGTCATGACAAAATCAAAAATTTGAAACATAAACTTTATTAAATAATTATGAGAAAAATACTTTCTTTACTACTACCATTATTAATATTATTATTTTCTTGTGGAGATGATGACAGCTCTTCTGGAAATACTGAAAATGAAAACACTCTAACTATAGAAGATGTCTCAGGTACTTGGAATATTGTAGATATAAGAATTAATGATAAAAGTTTAAATTTATCAACTTGCCAATCTTTAGAATTTATTGAAATTGCATCAGACATGACATTTACGCAAGCCTTTTTTGAACCGATTGAATCATCTCCTGATACTTGCGGGTCTGCTCAATTTGTAAATGGTACTTTTGAAATAATTTCTGCAGATCAAGGTAAGGTTGAATTCTTAGATAGTTCAGGAAATCTAGATGAGACTATAACATATAGTATTTCTTTAGAGGATAACAATAACACCTTAAGATTAACAGAAACCTTTAGTAATGAGGATAGTGATTCGAACACATTTTTGTTAATTTATTCTAGACAAAGGATTTAGGTATCTTTTAAAAATTGTTATAATTATGTAACGTCCTAAAAACAATCGTTACAAAAATAATATGTACATATATTTAAGGTAGCAATTTGAAATTGCTACCTTATTGTTTATAACTCTCTTCTCTATATTTACAAAAGTGGAATGTCTAGTTTTGTTGATATAATTTATTAAGTGATTTTTTACTTTGTGATCTATTATGGCGTATTCAGAGAATAGCCTGATTCTCAAAAATTATACATAAAAAATCCAAAATTTGATAAATTCAAGTTTT
>CANLCT010000107.1 GCA_947489195.1 uncultured Aquimarina sp.
ACACTATAATTTACTAAATATTCTGCTTTTTTTGTCTATGTTTTTACTCTTTTTTAAGTCGAACTCACGTTAATTAGTGATATTAAAATCCTTAACAAAACAGTATTAAACAACAGTAAACGTTAAAAATAAGCTTTTTAACGTTTATTTTGTGTTTATATATACCTCTTTAGCTAACAGAAAGATACAATCATCTTTATTTACAGAACAGAATTTAAATAAAATAATATGATGAATAAAATTACTATAACATATCTTTTTCTTATTAATAATTTATTATTCTCACAAGATTGGAATAATATTGCTATTCCAGCTAAATTAGATGAAGGTTATAAATGGGAACTTCATTCTCAATCTGATGATTTTAATTATGAAAGTCAAGGCAATTACAAAAATCTTACTTTTAAAAATAAATGGATAGACACTTTTCATAATCCATGGAAAGGACCAGGTTTAACAGAATGGGATCAAAATTTTTCTGAAATATCTGATGGCTACCTTAAAATTAAAGCAGGTCAAAAAAAGGGAAGTAAAAAAATTAATACCGGATGTATAACCTCAAAAGTTAAGCTTAAATATCCTGTATTCATTGAAACCAAGGTTAAAATTAGTAACTCATCACTTTCTTGTGCAGTTTGGATGTTAAGTCCAGATGATACTCAAGAAATAGATATTATTGAAGCCTATGGTTCGGATAACCAAAATAACGATTGGTATTCAAAACGAATTCACTTAAGCCATCATATGTTTAAACGAAGTCCATTTGAAGATTATCAACCTACAGATGATGAGAGTTGGTATTTTTCAAATGGAACAACATGGCATGAAAAGTGGGTTCGCGTAGGTGTGTATTGGAAAGATCCCTTTACATTAGAATATTATATTGATGGAGAAATGGTTCGTGAAGTTAAGGGTATGGATATTATTGATCCAAATAACTATTCTGAAAAAAAAGGCATTTATAAAGAAATGGATATCATAATCAATGCTGAAGATCAAACATGGAGAGCTAGTAAGGGCTTAACCCCTTCTAAAAAAGATTTAAAAAATGTTAAAAAAAACACTTTTTTAGTTGATTGGATTAGAATTTATAAACCTGTTATGACTGAAGAATTTGTAAGCTTACAAAGGCAAAATGTTTTAGAAGAAACTAATAAAGCACCGTTAATTGATGTTGAAAAAAAATTAACTAGCACAGTGAAAGAGTTAACTAATATTAAGAAAGAAAAATTAGATAATAATATAGTTGAAGTTACTGAAAAACAGACAACAAATAAGTTCGATAGCAATTCAATAACCACAACCCATAAAAAAATAGTTTCCGATTCTTTAAAAACAAAAAAGATTGTAGTAGAAAAAAGTATAGATAATCAATTATTTACAAAAGAGAATAAGATAAATATTGATTATAAATCTTTTACAATGTATAAAACTAATGATAAAAGTAAGATCCTCGAAATTACAAGCGATATGTTTATTAATAAAGTACAACTGCTTACTCACAAGCTAAATGTATTTCAAGAATTTGCTATTGATAAAAAAATAACTAAACTAAATGTATCTGATCTTCCCAAAGGGTTTTATTATATAAATGTGTTATTTGATGATAAATTAGCCACTCAAACCTATAGCGCAAAAGAATAATTTGTTACAATTTTAAAGGGTTTAAATTATGTATCAATAAAGAGACTAATAACATTTTGCTTTTAAGTATTTTTGCGATTCATTAATTGCGCAAAATTATGATCGATTTAAAACAAGAGACCGAAAACATAATTACTCACCTAAAAAGAGGTGGAATTATATTATATCCAACTGATACTGTATGGGGATTAGGTTGTGATGCTGTAAATAGTGAAGCTATTGACAAATTGAATGCTTTAAAAAAGCGAGGATCAGATAAATCGTTGATTTGTTTAGTAAGTGATTTTAAGATGCTGCAACAATATGTAGAAGAAGTTCCTGAGGTAGCTTACGATATTTTGAAATATGCTAAAAAACCAACAACAATTATTTATGACAACCCGATAAGGGTAGCAGAAAATATTATTGCATCAGACAATACTTTAGGTATTCGCGTTGTTAGAGATCCTTTTGTTGGAAAATTAATACGTAAATTTAAAAAACCTTTAGTATCTACTTCGGCTAATTTTAGTGGCGAACCTGCTCCTAAAACTTTTAAAGAAATTAACCCTGAATTAATAAAATTGGTCGATTACGTTTGTACTTTGCCTTCTAATAGTAAACATAAAAAACCTTCAGCTATTATAAAAATAGGTGCTAATTCAACTGTGCAAATTATTCGAAAATAATAAGCTGCTATTATTTAACTATTTACAAACCTTACAACATTCTTTTTATTTTTTCATAATTAATAAATATTTATGAAATACATAAAAAAACAACAAATACTTAAGTATAATATCAATTTTAGCTAAGTATCATCTAAATAAATAATAAAATAGACATATTATTGTATTTATTATAAAAGGTATATCTGTATTTTGATGCGGCTTACAAAACCACTATTTTTGGTGGCAAAATAAACGAAACAAATAAAATGTCAAACATCAAACAACTAGAAGATTTTGCTACTCAGGTACGTAGAGATATCTTACGTCAGGTACACGCGGTTAATTCTGGTCACCCAGGAGGGTCATTAGGTTGCACCGAATTTTTAGTAGCCCTTTACCAAGAGATTATGAACCGTAAAGATGGTTTTGATATGGATGGTATTGGAGAAGATGTATTTTACCTTTCAAATGGTCATATTTCACCTGTTATATATAGTGTTTTAGCACGTAGCGGATACTTTCCTGTTGAAGAACTAAGTACTTTCCGTAAGTTAGGAACTCGTTTACAAGGTCATCCTTCCACTCATGATGGTTTACCAGGTGTACGTGTTGCTTCAGGTTCTTTAGGACAAGGTTTATCAGTAGCCTTAGGGACAGCCCAAGCAAAAAAACTAAACAATGATGATAATTTAGTATATACCTTACATGGTGATGGAGAGTTACAAGAAGGTCAAATTTGGGAAGCTGCTATGTATGCAGCTGCAAATAAAGTAGATAATCTAATTGCTACAGTTGACTATAACGGACAACAAATTGATGGATCTACAGAAGATGTATGTTCTTTAGGAAATTTAAAAGCTAAATTTGAAGCTTTTGGTTGGGATGTATTAGAAGTAAAAGAAGGTAATAACCTAGAAGCTATTATAGCAGGCTTAAATGAAGCTAAATCAAAAACAGGTAACGGAAAACCAATTTGTATTTTATTACATACTATGATGGGTAATGGTGTAGATTTTATGATGCATACACATGCTTGGCATGGAAAAGCTCCTAGTGATGAACAATTAGCTACTGCCCTTTCTCAAAATCCAGAAACTTTAGGAGATTACTAAATAATCAACTATTAGTTTATTCAAACAAAGACAATATGAAAAAATATATAGATACAGGTAAAAAAGATACTCGCTCTGGTTTTGGAGCTGGATTGACCGAATTAGCAAAAACAAATGAAAATGTAGTGGCACTTTGTGCTGATCTTATTGGATCATTAAAAATGGAAGGCTTTATTGAGCATTCTCCAGAACGCTTTTTTCAAACTGGTATTGCTGAAGCGAATATGATTGGTATGGCTGCTGGTTTAACAGTTGGAGGTAAAATTCCTTTTGCAGGTACATTTGCCAATTTTGCTACGGGACGTGTTTATGATCAAATCCGTCAATCAGTTGCTTACTCTGAAAAAAATGTAAAAATATGTGCATCCCACGCCGGACTTACATTAGGTGAAGATGGTGCTACACACCAAATATTAGAGGATATCGGGTTAATGAAAATGTTACCAGGTATGGTAGTAATCAATCCTTGTGATTATAATCAAACAAAAGCAGCTACGCTTGCAATTGCTGATTATGAGGGCCCTGTATATTTACGTTTTGGGCGTCCAAAAGTAGCTAACTTTACTCCTGAAAATGGTGAGTTTGTTATTGGAAAAGCTGTAATGTTAAGCGAAGGAACTGATGTTACTATTGTAGCAACTGGTCACTGTGTTTGGGAGGCTTTACTAGCGGCTGAAAAATTAGAAGCTAAAGGCATTAGTGCCGAAGTAATCAATATACACACTATAAAACCTTTAGACGAAGAAGCTATTTTAAAATCAGTTGCTAAAACAGGTTGTATTGTAACTTGTGAAGAACATAATTATCTTGGAGGTTTAGGAGAAAGTGTAGCACGTGTTTTATCATTAAACAACCCTACTCCGCAAGAGTACGTAGCCACCAAAGATACTTTTGGTGAAAGTGGTACTGCTGTAGAATTAATGGCTAAATATGAGCTTGATGCTCCTGCAATTGAAAAAGCTGTAGAAAAAGTTTTAGCTAGAAAATAATTATAAACTTTATTCTATTCTTTATATGAGAATAGAATAAAGTTTATGCAAAAAAAAGAGGTTGTCTGAAAAGGCAACCTCTTTTTTTTGGAAAAGACCTAGATTTTCCTTAAATTAATGTATGAATCGCAGTG
>CANLCT010000108.1 GCA_947489195.1 uncultured Aquimarina sp.
TCCAAAACTTGAATTTATCAAATTTTGGATTTTTTATGTATAATTTTTGAGAATCAGCCATTCTCTGAATGCGCCTAAAAAAGGTCTTCGTTTAAACGAAGACCTTTTTTATGGTGTATTTATAAAAAATGACACTTAATTATTGCCTTTCAAAAATAAGGAAGCGTTCACCAGAAACGACCTCACTACCTTTACTAGTTTGCGCTAAATCAAATGATAATATCATTCTATTTTCCGTTAGTCTAACAATTTTATAGGTAGTAGTAATAAAGTTTTTGTTTACAGTTTTTAAAATATTGTTATTAACCTCCCATGTTACTCCAAAAATATTATCGCTTTCAGTGATGATTTGGTTGATTACAGTGCCATTATCTCTAACTGTATTTACAGTAGTAACAAAATTACCTGCTACGCTAATTGATTTGTTTGTTTTAAAATTTACGGTGTAATTATAATCACTACCAGTTTCTGTAAAAGCACCATTAATTACTAGAGCACCCAAGGTTCTTGTTGATTTTCCATTGGCGGCATTGTATCCTGTAATTTTCCATACTCCAGCTATTTTTGCATCAGCAGAAGCGTCCATATTTGTTTCAGTATCATTTTCCGTTTCCTCGTTCGGTTGCTCATCTTCTGAAGGCATATTAACGGGTTCTTCAGTATTGGCAACTTCGCTATCTGGATTGGTGTTTTCTTCTTTTTCTACATCAGTAGTTGCTTCTTCATCTTTAGTGTTCTCCTTTTCTTCGGCTTCTTCTTCAGTATCTTTAGCTTTTTCATCTTCATTATCAGGATTCTCAGCATCTGATGTTTCCTCATCAATTTTTTCAGAATTTTCTACCAGATCATCAGCAGGAGGTACTGCATCATCTTTTTCACAAGCCAAAAGACTGACTAGCAAAAACATCGAAATAAAAAAGTAGTTTACTCTTTTCATAAGGAACATTTTTCTCACAAATATAAAGGTATTTGATAAAAGACATTTTTTTTAGCTAATACGAAAAGGCTTAAAAATCAAGCTTTATTGTGGTTTTGTGTTCTAATTTGTTGTTTTTTAGATGTTTGTTATTAAATGTTAAAATTTTAAAAAATAAAAAAAGCAATGAAATTATCATGAATTTCATTGCTTTTTTTATGTAAATGTAAGGGGACTACTACTTTAATTTGTCTTGTAAAGCAAACACCTTACGTAGTACGTCCGATGTTCTTGAACTTAATTGAGTTCGAATCTTTTTTTCTTCAACTCCAATCATTGTATAAACCCCTGTTAAAGCTTGTTTGGTAACATAATCTGTTAAGTCTGGATTTACCTTATTTGTAAGTGGTACGGCGTTGTAACGCTTAATAATATTTGACCATATTTCGGTAGCACCTACTTTACCTAGTGATTTTGTAATTACTGGACTAAATTTTTGATATAATGCGGTATTGGTTTTTCCATTTAAATACTGAGTAGCGGCATTGTTATCACCTAAAAGAATATTTTTTGCATCGGCAAACGTAATTCCTTTAACTGCATTTACAAAAATAGGAGTGGCTTGTCCTACGGCATCTTCAGCAGCACGATTAAGTACCTTAAGTCCTTCGTCTGCCATTTTACTCAAGCCAATTTTACGCAAGGTATTGTCTACTTTTTGTAATTCTTCCGGAAGGATAATTTTAACCAATTCGTTTCTAAAAAAACCATCTTTTTGAGTCAATTTACTCACTTGCGTGGAAATTCCTTTGTCCAAAGCTTCTCGTAAGCCACTGGCTATATAATCATTGCTTAAGCCAGTAGAGCCTGTTGTACCTTCAGGAAGGCTGTTAATTACTTGTTGTAATTCATGACAATTACAAAATAATAATACTATAGATAGGTAAATAAGTTTTTTCATGAGTTTATTTTTATTAGTTGACAGTTGACAGTTGACAGTTGACAGTTGACAGTTGACAGTTGACAGTTGACAGTTTGTGTTATTAATTTTCAAATTTAGGATTTAAAACAGCAATACGACAAAAAATGTGAGTTATATATAATGATATTCGATTTAAGTTTATATAAATACGATGACATTATAATCTAACAAATAGTATAGAGACTTCTAATTAATCGAATACTACAGTTTTATTGTTATACACCAAAACCTTGCGATCTATATGATGTTTAATAGCTCTTGAAAGCACTATTTTTTCTACATCGCGACCTTTTGCAATAAAATCTTGAATGCTGTGTGTATGTGATACATTTACAACTTCTTGTTCTATAATTGGTCCTTCATCTAAATCAGAAGTTACATAGTGCGATGTTGCTCCAATAATTTTAACACCACGCTGGTGAGCAGAGTGATAAGGTTTAGCACCCGGAAAAGCAGGTAAAAAAGAATGATGAATATTAATTACCCGATGGGTAAATTGATCCACAAAATCGGCAGACAATATTTGCATGTATCGGGCAAGTACAACAAATTCAATTCCATAATTAGTCAAGGTTTTGATCTGTTCTGCTTCGGCAGCAGCCTTAGTTGCTTTTGTAACAGGAATGTATTTAAATGGAATATTAAAGTTTTTGGCTACGGTTTCCATATCAGGATGATTACTGATAATAACAGGAATTTCGACACCAAGTTCTCCAGCAGCATAACGCCCTAAAATATCATACAAACAGTGTGCGTATTTAGAAACAAAAATACCCATACGTGGTTTAACGGCAGGGTCAAATAGTTGCCATTCCATTTGTAGGTCAGTCGCAATTTCATTGGCAAAACGTGTTTTAAAAATAGCGATAGCATTAGCATTTTTTTCAAACTCGCATTCCAAACGCATAAAAAAAGCACTCTCATCGGTGTCAAC
Organism: uncultured Aquimarina sp.; assembly: GCA_947489195.1. Lineage (GTDB taxonomy): Bacteria > Bacteroidota > Bacteroidia > Flavobacteriales > Flavobacteriaceae > Aquimarina. The sequence goes on from CANLCT010000108.1 coordinate 2,833, forward strand.
ATGTTGCTCTAAATAAATCGTATTTCCATGGTTTTTGGCAATAAAATTAGTGACTTTGGCAATGATTCCCTGTTGGTCAGGGCAATGTATAAGTAATATGATTTTTTTCATTTATATAATTCTTTTGACAAGCAATAAAGCTAATGGTAAACATAAAAAAAATAATAGAAACTCATCGGGTATTTAAAGGAGTAGTTATGGTAAGTTGTTTAAATAAGTTATTAGATAGTTCACACAACGGGTTCTCGGTACATTTTCCCTCCGCTATCGCTACGCTAAAATACTCGAACCAGTCAGCGTGTTTTGTTCAAGTTTAGTATCGAGTTCGGCACTACTTCAAGTGATTTGTGTAATGTAATGAAGTAAATAGTATCGAGCTTAGCACTGCTTCGAGTGATTTGTGCAATGTAATGAAGCAAATTGTATCGAGAAGTGGTTGTTGAGTTATATCAACGTAGTTCTCGATAAATTTTCCCTCCGCTATGGCTGTGGTAAAACACTCGAACCAATCAGCGTGTTGTATTCAAGTTTTGTTCAAGTTTAGCACTGCTTCGAGTGATTTGTGTAATGGAATGAAGCAAATTGTATCGAGAAGTGGTTGTTGATTTACTGCAACGAGTTCTCGATACATTTTCCCTCCGCTATGGCTATGATAAAACACTCGAACCAGTCAGCGTGTTTTGTTCAAGTTTAGTATCGAGTTCAGCACTGCTTCGAGTGATTTGTGTAATGGAATGAAGCAAATTGTATCGAGCTTAGCACTGCTTCGAGTGATTTGTGTAATGCAATGGAGCAAATAGTATCGAGAAGTGTTTGTTGAGTTATAGCAACGTAGTTCTCGATACATTTTCTCTTCGCTATGGCTACGGTAAAACACTCGAACCAATCAGCGTGTTGTATTCAAGTTTTGTTCAAGTTTAGCATTGCTTCGAGTGATTTGTGTAATGGAATGAAGCAAATAATATCGAGTTCAGCACTGCTTCGAGTGATTTGTGTAATGGAATGAAGCAAATTGTATCGAGAAGTGGTTGTTGATTTACTGCAACGAGTTCTCGATACATTTTCCCTCCGCTATGGCTATGATAAAACACTCGAACCAGTCAGCGTGTTTTGTTCAAGTTTAGTATCGAGTTCGGCACTACTTCAAGTGATTTGTGTAATGTAATGAAGTAAATTGTATCGAGCTTAGCACTGCTTCGAGTGATTTGTGCAATGTAATGAAGCAAATTGTATCGAGAAGTGGTTGTTGATTTACTGCAACGTAGTTCTCGATACATTTTCCCTCCGCTATGGCTACGATAAAACACTCGAGCCAATCAGCGTGTTGTATTCAAATTTAGTATCTAGCTCAGCACTACTTCGAGTGATTTGCGTAATGCAATGAAGCAAATTGTATCGAGAAGTGGATGCTTATATACAATAAACAAGGTTAAGTCGAGTACTAAAATTAATTTTAAATTCAAACAAATAATTGATTTATATCAGGTTACGTAAGAAAACGACAGTTAATTTATTGTTAACTTAATTTTTATGAGTTTTTTTGTAAGGTTTTGAAATAAGGTTTTTGAATATCCGTTTTTACTCATAATCCAGTAATACTAGCAATTACAAGCCTATCGAACAGTTTCTCTTCAAAAT
>CANLCT010000109.1 GCA_947489195.1 uncultured Aquimarina sp.
CTGAAGATATTCATAACTGATTTTTACTCTAAAATAAGGCTTTTTATACAATTATGGATAATTACGGATATTCAAAAAAAATACATCAATATGTTTAGTGATACAGAAATAGCAAAAGAAATGGGAAGACAACTTGTCAAGACAGGTGTCGTGGATAAACAAACTTTAAGTAGCCTTATTAATAATGGTACCACCGAAAATGAAGTAAGAGATAAGGGGGATGTTATAGATCAAGGTAAATTTAAAAATTACTGGGAGAAAATGGAAAAATGGGTAAATAATAACGGAGGTGATTTTAATAAACTCAGTGGTAACTTAGCTCAAGGACGTGAAGGAGGTAATCCAAGAGGGTTTACGGCGAGACCATTATATAATGATGCCTTTAAGGATGTTAATACTCATATAAATTCTGCTGGTTTTAAGCCTATCAAAGCAATTTCAAATCAATTACGTTTTATAGAAATTTATCAAGGTCTACAACAAAGTCAGTCTTCTAGTCAGTCCTCACCAAGGTCAAGAGTTCAGTCCTCTGGTCAGTCTTCTAGTCAGTCCTCACCAAGGTCAAGAGTTCAGTCATCTCCTAAGTCATTAAAAGCACGTAGAGGTATATAAATAGAGTACGCTAGTTACAAGAAAGTGATTATTAAAAACCATTAATTTTTCAGATTAAATATTAATGGTTTTTTAGTCTGATTTTCAAAATGAACGCTAACGGCAATATATGAATCGGAGCAAGGCAAGTACATCTTAACTAATCGATCTATCTGCGCATTTTTATTTCTTATTCAATTTATAAAAATTTGGCGCCATTGCAAAAAGGAAATGACCTTTGGATTTGACACTAAACTTTGCTCTGATTTCATATATAATGTGTGTGCCTTGAATGGTAAATATAGTTCATTTAAAGAATGTCCCAAAGGGTGCGAGTCCCCGATACGAGGAAGTAACGCTCCTAAGTAAAGCAAATGGCAAGGTTGATTGGGGTGACCCAATGACTGAAGTAAGCCAGACTGCGTGGTTGATTCTGAGGGACACTTTATTTATTCAAATGTCTAGTAGACATTTGAATAAATAAAGCGGTGATGTGGCTGGTAGATACGAGGCTGTAAGGTTGGATAAGTAGGCACATAACTGCAACGTCCCAAACGTTTTTTTTAAGCGATAACCGAAGCAGTAGATTCAGCAGATATTGACTAAAGGGTATTTACCTTACCGAGAGGACTTCGCGTTGCAAAATGATCCAGTGGATCATTTTAGCGAATGTGCCAGATGTAGCCTAGGGAAATCCACGAGTTTGGATGTAAAGAGAAGTCAGCAGAAGCCATAGTACTTATGGGAAACGAGCATTGTGAAACGTGGAAAACAATGAGGACTCACAAATAAGGAAGGGCTGAACGTTAATGTGTTTTTGATGAACATAGGAGTAGTGGTACGTTAAGGATAGTTTTCTAGTACTGTTATAGCCTATGATTAAAGGAGGCAACTTAAGCGATTAAGCATCATTAGCGAACCGCCAAGTACGCGACCCGTACGCTTGGTGGTGTTAGAGGCGCACTCTCCTCATTTATGAGGAGAGCCGTCTACTCAATGTGTGCTGTGAGAAACAGAAAAGTTTCGAAACTGGAATTATGATGGAAGTAGGTCTTCCGATTAGGGGTATTAGGACAACTAATCAAACCACTGTTATGAAGCACAGCGGGTAACTAAAGTGTTTTAAGCGATAACAGAAAAGGCTTTGAAAAAAAAAAAAGTCAGGTGTGGATAAAAGAGATGAGCGCAAGCGAACTCACCGATGAAGTGGCGAAAAGACCAGTTGTTGTCAAAACTTGAGAATTATTGAGGTCTTGAGGATAAGTATAGCGGTCACCTAAATATTGGCTATACGGCAACCGCCATAAAGGTAGCATGACTTTTATCTAGGCATTTTTTCGGAACGCAGGAAGCCTGATTAGGGTGTTAAAGGGAACCATCAAATAGGCAGTACCTACAAGACTATTACCAATACTTAATCAGGTGGCGGATAAACTCGTAGTAATGTTGAATCACCTGTAATGGGTGAGGAGTGAAGGGGTTTAATTATGCTGTTTATGATTTAATTACAACTTTTATTAGTAAGAGGATGATTTTTAAAGAAAAGACAAAGCCATTACCTATCAGTAAAGATATGGTTTGGGAAGCTTACAAATTAGTAAAGAGAAAAGGAGGTAGTTCAGGCGTTGATAAACAAAGTTTGGAGATTTTTGAAGGTTCAAGAGTTCGAGAGTTGTACAAACTATGGAATCGGATGTCCTCAGGGAGTTATCTAGCCTCAGCAGTAAAGCGTGTATCCATTGACAAGGGAAATGGGGAGTCTCGTCCCTTAGGGATTCCTACGGTAAGTGATCGTATAGCTCAACAAGTAGTAAAGACCTATTTAGAGCCACGATTAGAAGCTGTATTTTCATCATCTTCTTATGGCTACCGTCCTAAGAAGAGTAGTCATCAGGCTATTGCACAAGTAAGGAATTACGTTCGTAAGTATCCTTGGGTGATCGACCTAGACATTAAGGGATTCTTTGATAATGTAGATCATGAGCTGCTCATGAAAGCTTTAGATAAGCATGTTTCAGAAAAATGGGTTAAGATGTATATCAAAAGATGGTTAGAAGCACCAGTACAGCTGGTGAATGGCGATTATTTATTTCCAGATGGAAAAGGAATTCCTCAAGGAGGAGTTATTAGTCCATTATTATCTAATCTATTCTTGCATTACAGTATAGATAAATGGATGGATATCAATTATCCATCTGTGGATATGGTACGATATGCAGATGATATTGTTATTCATTGCCAAACCCATCAAGAAGCAAAATGTCTATTAAACTCACTAAAAGAGCGTCTGACTACATGTCGATTAGAAGTGCATCGGTCAAAGACAAAAATTGTGTACTGTAAAAAAGAAGGACGTTCTCTTGAGCATAAGTTAGTTCAATTTGATTTTTTAGGTTTCAGTTTCCAGCCTCTTAGATTTCACTTGAAGAAAGGCGGAAGCTTCTTACAGTATGATTGTAAGATGAGCCGTAAATCGAAGAAGCGTATACTAGCTAGGCTTCGATCTCTGAAACTCCATAATCGTACACGATCTACTTTACAAGATCTAGCTCAAATACTTAACCCTAAAATCAGGGGTTGGATCAATTATTATGGTAAAGTAAGTTACAATTCTCTAAAACCAATTTTTTACTATCTACATCATCGCCTATTAAAATGGGTTATGAAAAAGTTCAAAGGCCACAAGAATAGCCGTGTGCGATCGGTAAAATGGTTGAGACAATGTAGAAAGGGTTTTCCAAATTTATTTTACCATTGATCACTAGGTTATCATTTAACTTAGTTGAATTGGCTGCATAATAAGAGCCGTATGATGGGAGACTATCACGTACGGTTCTGTGAGAGGTTTAGGGGTGAAATTCCCCTTTACCTACTCGACTACAAAACTTTATAGTTTAATTAATTTTTTAACAGAGTATTCGTTAGAATCGTTATCAACTATTTTTAATAGATATATACCTTGTTTAATTTGAGAAATGTTTATTTTTTTAGTTAGAATTCCTTGTTCAACGAGAGTTCCATTCAATGAATAAATTCCATAATTTCCTTTAACTTTTTTTGACAGATTAATTTCCTCTAATGCAGGATTAGGGTATATTTTTAAATCGCTTTTAGTTTTAGCAATTGTTTCAATACTTAATGTACTTGAACAGTTAATATCAAAAGGAGTAAAAGTTACAATTCCAGAAGAGACATCATCATATCCATCATATATAGTTTCGGAAATTTCACTTTCATTATTTGAACACCAACAATTAACTCCTAATGTTACTGCATAGTTAGCTGTGTGTCTTAAATTATATAGAGTGTGGACTACCTAGTAAATTTGGTATAAATTACTAAGCGACTTTTATATAGTTATTAATTTTAATTTCTAATTCTTT
>CANLCT010000110.1 GCA_947489195.1 uncultured Aquimarina sp.
TCTAATATTCGCATTTTTATCGCTCTTAAATTAGGTCTAATTTACGAAATTAGGTACTAATACGGATAAGCATAAAAGTTAATTTACAAAAAAATAACTTTTTAAGTGTTTTGAATAAAAGAAGCATTAGCATATGCTTAAACAACAAAAAAACATTTTAAATGATAGTGTGATTTTATTATCATATATCTGTAAAAATTCTGTTTCATAATGAGTAACTAACAAAAAACAATGGTCGCCTAAAAAATATTTTAGGCGACCATTGTTTTATAATATAACTTTCAGAACTAGTTTATTCTATAATTACTGTTTTACTAAAAGATTTACCACCATCTCTTACAGTTACAAAATAAATTCCTGTACTAAAATCACTAACATTAATTTTAAAGTTATCTTGATATTTTGCTGAAAAAACAATTGATCCATCTAAACTTATAAGATCAATTTTTAATTCACTATCAATATCACCCAAATCTACATTAATAATATCTGATGCTGGAATTGGATAAACCTCTCCCACATTACCATTTTTATCAATAAAAAAGTCTTCATTACCCAAAGATGGATCATCGGTTGTAAAAACAATTTTATCTAAATTCCATTGCCATTCTGTAGCACTTGACGCTATAATACGTATTTCATGCACTCCTTTTGTAAGGTTTACTTTGTTTGCTGCTGTTAATAAAGTAAAATTAACCCAACTTCCATTATTTGGAACAGCATCAACAGCTACTTCAACTCCGTCAATTTCCATTGTAATTTCAGTTCGACTATTTTCAGTAGTAATAAAGTAATTAATACTATACTCCCCTGCTTCAGGAACGTTAATCGAATATTCTGCCCAGTCCATAGTATTTACGTAATTAATTCCTACACCAGACTCAATATTCACACCTAACGGCACTGTTTCATCGTCAAAAGTACCATCGGTTCTAATAAAGTCTTCAGCTTGTATAACAAGACCACCAACTATAAGTGGTTTAACAATTTTAATTTCGGCATTACTAATAAAGCCTCCATCAACAGATGTTGCTGTAATTGTTGCTTCTCCTATTTTTAATCCAGTTACCAAACCTGTTGTACTAACACTAGCTACTGATGGATCACTTGAATTCCATTCAATATTTTTATTTGTTGCATTCGAAGGTTTTACAACGGCACTTAAACCTAAACTAGCTCCTACTTCTATATTTCCTGTTTTAGGAGTTAAGTTTATTTTGGTAGCACTAATTGCTGTTAATAAAACTTTCACATTACTCGAGGCTGTAAAACCTCCATCTACTGTTTTTACAGTAATAGTTGCATTTCCTTCGGAAACTCCTTTTACTATACCAGATGAATCAACTATGGCTACATCTTCATTACTAGAACTCCAAACTAGTAATTGATTTGAAGCATTTACAGGACTAATTTGACTACTTAATGCTAATAAATGCCCTTTTTCTACCGATACATCATCTTGTGTTATATCAATACCACTCACTGCTATATTAACTGGATCAACAATATCCGTAGTTCTACCAGGTGCTTTACTAAAATCCCATACTACTAAATTAGCAACAGTAATCTCTCCGACATGACGAAAATCAACGTTAAAAGTGTTTTCTGATTTTAAAGCACTTACAGGTACTGGAATTTCTAAGGTTCCAAAATATTTACCTCTATTTTGTCTTGTTCCTCTCCAATCTAAAGGAGTTTCAACCTCTGTTCCATTTACTGTTAATTTATCAATTGACAAAAATCCTGCTTTATCATCATCATCATCAAATAAAGCTCCTGTAATTTTCAACATTGCCTCACCATTAGTCGGTACATCTACTCCATTAATTTGAAAAGTATTATCACCATTGGCTATCTCAATACGATGCGGTTCAGCCCCTCCATTCACACTTTCACCATAATATTTTGTTTCTACTGAAGTTTCATTAATTAAAACTGAATTAGCAAATTCATATTTTAAAATCATAGTTGCATCGGAAGCCAATTTTACAGATGACGGAGCTGTATTAGAAGTATTATTTGATAATGTAATATCTTGCTCTCCTTGTAAAAACAAATGCTTAACATTCACACTTTCAACAGGGTTAGTTGTAGCATCAAAAAAGTTAAGATTAATATGCGTTTCTTCGTCCTCTAAATTATTCAATATTAAATAAGCTGTATTTCCATCAACATAACAATCTACTTGCACATCTGGGTCAGTTGATTGTGTATCTACTCTAGTACCTTCGACATCTGCCCACAGTTGATACCATTTAATATAATCTGTCCATACCCAATCATCGCCTTTTTGTTCCATCATTCTATAATGGTAATCATTACCAGTTGCTGCTTTCCACCACTCTGCTTTTACTGGAGTAAATGGTAATGTTTTTTGAATATAATCAGGACGCTCTAAAAACTGCATCATCATGGAGCTAAAAGGCTTTAAATTTTCCCAATCGTAGCGTCGTTGATGGGGTTTAGGCTCCCATTTCCCTTGAACGGCTCCATATTCGGATATAATTATAGGCTTTCTATTTTCTTTCCCATTTTTATATACATCATACCACTCTATCATTTCTAGCATAGCTTCAGTATGCCCCCCAGATCTTGTTGCTCCTCCATCGGCATCATAAATTGGCCAGTCATAAACATGTACCGAATAAAAATCCATGTTTTCACCTGCATTATCCATAAAACCTTTCCAAAGTACATCCCATTGCGTCCAGGGTCCAGAAACATTTAAATATTCAGATTCTGTTTGTTTTCTTGCATGTGCTTTAGCTATTTCATCTTCAACAGTATTTCCATAAAACGTATCGGTATATCCAACAGTTCTAAACCTATTTAAATCTTCAGCAAAAAAATCATGCAATCCCCAAGTCATTCCTCCAATTTTTGGTGCTTTGCTCCCCATTCTTTCTTTAACCCCTTTGGCTACCAAATTATGATACTCCCAAAGATCTTCCCAACTAGTTACCATGAATTCTCCCGTATTCATTAACATATCAGGCTCATTAATAACTTCCCAATATTCAGGTAACAACTCTCCTTCTTTATCAAAAGAATCTACAAAAAAGTGATCTAAATATTCCACCATCCATTCTGCCGAAGTTTCAATATCTTGAGGAATCCATTGTATACCGGCACCTCCACTTATAAAATTATAATCTAATGTTGGATATGTTGGATGCGGATTTGTACCCATAATCATTCCTTTAGAACGATTTTCATATTTTTCTACATCTTCAATAGTTTCTTCATATTGAGTTAGCCATCGATCTCCAAATAATCTCAACTCACCAATATCTGCTTTATTAAGTCTATCTGGGTCACCTGGTGTCGCTTGAAATTTCCAAGAAGCTGATCCGTTATCTCTTCCTAGATAAACGTCTAAATCATTTAATAGATATTCAATTTTATCCTCTTCACCAATCCAATCTGGTTCAGATAAAGCTGCGTGAAGTGTTATATGACGTTCTCTTCCAAAATCAGAAACTCCTCCAACTGTATGCTTAATATTTAAGTTAACATCAACATTCGCAGTTTGAGCCGTTACTAATTGAAACGCGAATAATGATAAAACAATCCCTAAAGGTTTGTTCAAATTAATTTTCATAAATTAGAATTTTAGTTATAGTTAAGTTTTTTGCAATTATTGAATTTAGACTTTTTAAACAAATCTGATTTCTAAATTATATAATCCGATCAAATATAATTTTAATCCATTTTAAAAAAATGTACGAAAAAACTTGTCTTCGTATTTTATAATAAAACATTTTGAATATCCGTAATTATCCATAATTGTATAAAAAGCCTTATTTTAGAGTAAAAATCAGTTATGAATATCTTCA
>CANLCT010000111.1 GCA_947489195.1 uncultured Aquimarina sp.
TTTACAATAAGCTTTTGAAGCAGAAATTGAGGGTAAAACACTGAATTTGGAATCTAGTATTGGCATTACCCACAACGGTGAATATAAGAAACGTAGGGCAGAAAGTATGCTCTAACTCCACGTTTATAACTAAGCCAAATATAATATTTTGCTTTTATCTTTAATATTGAAAACGCCAAATTTATATTTGGCGACCTAGCAAGAAAACAAAAACCCTTTGAGAAAACACATATCCGCCCTATGTTTTTTATATAGTGTTATAGGCTTTTTATTTTTTCCAAAACTGCCATTTTTTATTTTTAGTTAATTCTTTAATTGTTCTGTTATTGGTTTGTAGAGGTTTTGTTTTCTCTGATTCGAATTGTTGATTAGCAATTTGAATAATCCAAATATCAAAATCTGCAACAAATCCATTCATTGAATCATTAATATCATATTCAATTTGAACTTCGATATTGTCAACGGTCTCGATTTGATTGGCTATTTTTTTGTGTCTTATAGGAAGATACCATTTAAGCATTTCCTCGTTATCCCAATTTCCGAAGTTAATTAATAACACGCTAGCATTTTCAAAGTCCTTTTTTGTAGGCTTATCGGCTTGATTAATTCGTGTTATTGCTATTAAATTATGCCCATATTCAGTGTCTTTAATTGCTTCTAAAACAACTGCGCCACCATAATTTCCACTTTCTAGTTTAAAAGTCAAACAGTCACCTTTTTCAAAAACTGGCTGACGAATTATTTTCTTTTTTCGTGCTTTTGCTTTAGGTCTTTCAGTTTGAAGTTTGATTAAAAATTTGTCAAGATTTATCTTTCGCTTTTTAATGTCTTTTTCCTTAGCGTCAAGATTTCGCCAGATTTCAAGGTCAACTCCCGTTTCAACGATTTCCTTTACTCGGTTAAATAAAGTTTCGTCTAGTTGCTTGCATTCCCATTGAGCTTTTGCTAAAGCGAACCAAAAGTTATTACAATCGTTAGTATCGTTAATTATCTCTTTGTTTTCATCAATTAATTTTTTAGAAATATCTGATACTTCAAATCCATCATTGTACAGGTCGAAAAATTCACTATAAATATCAGCATAAGTGTCATTTGATGATATTGCTAGTCCCCAAGCTCCCATATTATTTTTGTGTCTTTATTGCCTATAACGTTAAGTATAAGAAACGTAGGGCAGAGGATAAGCACTTTCGTTTCGGTTTATTACTTAGCTAAATATAAATATTTTGCTTTTATCTTTCCTACTATAAACGCCAAATTTTATATTTAGCGTATTTTGTAAATAAACACAGACGTTTAGGTTAAGACACAAATGCCCTATGTTTTTTATACAGTGTTGTACACTGGCATTATGTGTTATGCTTTTCCATATTTTCTAAAAGCTTGAATAGTTTGATATATTCCAAAACCTATTATTATTCGAGATAAAAATAAAATACCATATGACCAGTTATATTTTAATCCAAAGGGTTTGTAATTCCAATTGGTAATATTTATTAATTGTAAACCTTGTTTGAAATTTAACCCTAAATGTTTGTATGAATAATCAAAATCAATACCTGTTTCTAATTTAATAGTATACACTATGACAATATAAGCTATTAAAGTAGCTGATAGTGTAAACTTAACAGCTCTAAAGGGATTTGAATTATAGCCATTACTAATTCTGTTAATAAATAAAATGAACTTATCTGTTCTGTTATTCTTTTTAAAAATTAAACATATATCTCTAATAAAACGGATGAGTGAATATTTATATATTTTTTTGTCTCCAAAAATTTCTTTTTCATATTCTTTCATTTCAAGAGTATGGTATGGTAGACTTTCTATTTTATTATTTTGTTTGATAAATTCATGCTTAATTATTCTCCAGGTTTCTCTATTTGCTGAGCCAATCTTTGAATGTAAAAAAAATATACTCTTATCAATAACGCTTTGAGTAAGGTCTAGGTTAGAAATAATACTTTTGTAGAAATAAGCATTTTTCTCAAAATTAGCTCCATGGAAATTGGCATTCCCATTCTCAACTTTTAATTCAGATAAATTGATTTTAGAACGAAAATTTGCCCATATAAAACTTATGCCTTTATGACAAGTTAAATTCCAACCATTAATTTTCCCGTTAAAATCAGTCGCTTCAAAACTAATGTTATCTTTTATTATTGAATCGTTAATGCTAAAATCTTTATTAAAGGTTACTGAACTAAAATCAGCTCCTCCATTAAAAATGACTTTACTAAATCTAGCATTAGAATTGAAATAACAGAGATTAAACAAAACATGGTTTTTAAACTTAGCAGAACTAAAATTAGCATACTTATCAAATGCAACAGGAGCATAAAAATAGTCGTTAAATTTAGCATTTGTAAAATTTGCTGTACCTTTGAAATGACAGCCATCAAAGTTTATATTTTTTTCAAAAACACAATTTTGAAAACTAACATCATGATTAAATGTTGAATTTTTAAAATCAACAATTTCATCGAATTTTTTTGCCCAAAATTCAACTTTAAAATTGAATATACATTGTTCAAAGTCAAACCTTCCATACTCCTCTCTCCAATTATTATCTTGAGAGTTTCTATCCAAATAATAATCTAATTCTGTTTGATTATTAAAAACATGAAATTCAGAACCATTTTCATTCCAATTATTTTTTTCAAGAGATTTTCTTAGTTCAGTAGACATGTTTTTATTTGCTTGTGTACAACGGTGAATATATGCATTCGTGCGAGCGGAAATTCAAGGAATTTCTGGTATAGCACGAGTGCATATCTTTTTGTTATTCGCTAACTTAATTCAAACCAGCGACTAATCAAAATTATATGCACGGCTTAGCAAAAAGAAACCATACATTAGCTCAAAAAGATTACTTCGCATGATGTATATATAGTGTTGGCACAAGTAGTTTTATTTATTCCACTCAATCAGATAATCAAGAATCATAGCAAGATCATTTTTGTTATCCTCCTTTTCATATTTTTCTAATATCTCTGAATTAGAAGAAATAAAATTTCTAATGTTTTTATCTGTTATTAAATCTACTTTCCCTGTTTTTTTATTATACAGGTAAGGAAATCTCAATAAAGCTAGTTTTAAACCAGTAAAAGCACCTCCAAATCCAATAAACTTTCCTTGTGTTAATTCCTTTACTTTGTATCCATATTTATCTACTAGCATTGGAATAGCTCCATTGAAAACAAAATAATCATTATCACTAAGGACTTTTGCATACCAAAATTGTAGTTTATATCTACCACAATTAAAATATAAATCTTTACCATCAGAATACAAAAGAGGTTTCTTTTTTATGAAGGATTTCTTTATGTCATCATTAATTGGATTTAGTTGATAATCGTTTCCTCCAACCATTTTAATTTTTGAATTAGTCCTTTTTTCAATTTCTATCTCTGGAGTTAAATTAGGTGTTTCTTTTCTTAAGTCGCTAATTTGTAAATAAAATCCTTTTTTGTAATTGCTCTGAGCTATAGATAGAGTAAAATTCAGAATGATACTAAGTAGTATAATTATTTTTTTCATTTGGTGTTATTTGTGCCAACGCTCAATGTAAATGTCTGTGCGAGTAGAAGTGCGATGCACTTCGCCCGTAGCACAAGCAAATACTTTTGTTTA
>CANLCT010000112.1 GCA_947489195.1 uncultured Aquimarina sp.
TTACAATAAGCTTTTTGAAGCAGAAATTGAGGATAAAACACTGAATTTAGAATCAAGGATTGGCATTACCCACAACGTCTCTTGTATGGTGCGTTTGCCTGCCGAAGGCGGCACATGCATTATACAAATTGTTGTAAGTAGTTTTTATTAATAATATTCGTATTCATATTTAAATATCAACTCTTTATCTCCATTAGTTTTTACTATTTTTTTTGGCAATGAGTTCTCATAAAAGAAATTTAGAGTTGTAATTCCGTTCCTATCTTTAATTGTTTTGCTTATAATCAGTCCATTTTTGTCATATTTAAAATTTTCAAGATTAGAAGGAAAGTCGTTTTCTAATATTTGATTTTGCTTATTGAATTTATGAGTTGAAATTAATTTAAGCGTGTCAGTTGAATATGCTGAATATCTTGCTATACTATTGCCATTTTTATCAACTTTAAAAGCTGAATAGTCTTTTTCAGATAATTTAATTCCATTCTTATAATTAATACTTTTTGTTATTCTTTCTTGTTTTTTTAGATTGTAGTAGGATATATATTCTTTGAAAACCTCTTCTTCATTGTAGAGTAATTCTCTATCGTGTTTACCTTCTGAGTTTTTAAAGACTACGCTACTTAATTTCCATTCTTTATTTTTATTAAAGTTGGAAACTATTGTAATATTCTCTTCACTTAAATTAATAGTTCTCATAATCGGAATAGAGTCACCTATCTTATATTCAGTTTTATATGGTCCAATATATTCATATCGATAACCATCTTTAAACTCACCGTTATCGGTTAAAAATGAAATTTTAGTAAGCCTACCTTGGTTGTCAAATTCAAATTTTCTATTGCTAATTATTGCGTTAAATTTATCCATTGCCTTTAGGATATTTCCATTTTCATCAAAAAGCAGGTCAGTAACAATTTCTTTTTCTTGATAAAATTTGATTCGCTTAATACTATTGTCAGATACTATTTCTTTAAATATTTCGTCACTTTTTCTTTGACTGTATGGGACACCTAATGTAATCACAAAATTTTGTCTCGATTCAGATTGACTGAAACACAAATTAGAGATTAGAATAAGTAGAACTAAATAATTTTTCATCAATTTGATCTTATTACTTACAATGTTCAGTATAAGAAATGTAGGGCAGTTAATAAGCGATACGTTTCGGATTGGTACTAAGCCAAATATAATATTTTGCTTTTATCTTTTTTGTTGAAAATGCCAAATTTTATATTTGGCGGACTTTGCAAATAAGCACAGACCTTTCGGTTTAACACAATCGCCCTATGTTTTCTTATACATTGTTGTAGCACGTTTTCATTTTAGCATTTATGATTTCACTGATTTCATCTGCTCTGTCAACAATCATAAAATGTTCTCCTTTGTCTATTAATTTCATTTCGGTATTTCCTCTTGGAGGTATCAATTTATCGCTTGTGCCATTGATTTTAAAGACATTTTTCTGCTGAGTTATATTTTCCCAGTTAGTTAATTCAGTAACCGCCCATTTAGCAAAACTCAAATCAGTATCGTCTAAAATATCATTTAGTAATTTGTTGTTTTTTGCTCCGAATAAATACTTTGCAATTATTCGAGGAGGGTCAAATAAAAAGGTTGGCATTAGTTTTATTAATTTGGTTTTACCAAACCATATAAAAATTGGTCTTAATTCATTTTTGGTATGAGCTGACGAAATCAGAATAGTTATTTTAGGATTTAATATTTCACTTATTTCTGTAGCTATTAAACCTCCAAAACTTACTCCAATCAGACAGAAATCATTTTTAGTATCAATTAGACTGCTCAATCTTTTAGAGTAATTTTTAATAGACTCATTTTTATTAGGAGTTATCCAATCTATAGGAATAAACTCGAAATCTAGAGTTAAAAAATCAAATACTCTTTTGTCAGCACCAAGTCCGCTTATTCCGTATATTTTCAATTCTTAAAGTTTAAATGTATAAATAATAAACATCGTCAAAAATATGATTAATAAGGAAATTGTGATTGGTATTAAAATCCATTGAAGCTTTTGTTTTTTTGTCAAGTCAGAAATTAGAAATAGAATACTTAATATCAAATATAATGGTATTGTTATAATCATTGCAAATGGATTCAAACCAATAAATGCAGTTATAACAATCAAGACTTTCATTGCTTTGATTATTTTTTTGTTTTCTATTCTCAGTTTCACGATTTTTTCAATGTGCTACAACGTCTCGGCTATGATTAGTGCGGCGTAGAAATTCAGCGAATTTCAAGCCAAGCACAAGTAAAAGCTTTGAACTGTTTTTTAGTTTGTTAGGATAAAAATAGGGGAAAAGCTTTTGCGATAATGCAAATCAGCCAACATTTCGGCTAGCACATGCCCCCGCATTAATTATAGCCCTTGTTGTGTTTACGTTTTTATTTCTATCTCTACCAAAATAAACTTATAGGTTCTCTTATGCTGAAATAGAATGTTTCATAAAAAAGTTGTTTCACTTTTGTTTTAGTTGATTTATACATAGTAGTTTTGGTAGGTGAGGGTTTGCAATTAATTTTATAATTCTCAGCAAGTTTAATAGCTCTTTTCATATGTAATGGGTCAGAGATCAATATAGAGCTGGATAATTTAAGAGAATCTATTATTTGTTTTGAATATTTTAGATTTTCAATAGTGTAATTGGACTTCTCTTCGATAAAAATGTCTTTCTCAGAAACTCCATTTTCCATTGCATAAATTTTAGCAACATAACTGTCTGATTGTTTTTGACCTTTTCCATAACCTCCAGTGAAAATAATTTTGTCTATAATATTTTTTTTGTAGAGCATAATGCTGTGATTTATTCTTTCTCTATAAACAGGAGATAACTTTCCTCTATTTGTTCCTGCTCCAAGAACTATAGCTACATCAGAAACATTTTCATAATACTTGGAAGAATAACTGTAAATTCTAATAGAATTAATAAGGAAATAGCTAAAAAATATTCCTAATAGAATAATATATTTTCTCTTTTTTAATTTCACTTTTTATTTTCGAAATGAAACACAACGCTTGATGTAAATGTCTGTGCGAGTAGAAGTGCGTTGCACTTCGCCCGTAGCACAAGCAAATACTTTTGTTTAAGTGTAAATTTAATGTTTAAGGGCTTAATAAAAAAGTATTTGCGACTCGATAGGGAAGAACTACCTTCGCGCTGCACCAATGCCCAAGCATTGCATTTACATATTGTTGTGGGTATGTGCTTTTTTATTTATTTAGCTTGTCAGATTCAGCTTGTTGTTACGATTTATTTTGTCAAAATTTAGAGCTTTCCATCTTGATTATTTGGTTTGTTGCTCCATCAAAACATCGAGCGTCAATCTTCAGTTTTTTAATTTTATATGTCAAGGGTCAGCTCAGAAATGTCAGTCATAGTTATTTGCTCAAAAACCAGTGCGTTTCGTCTTAAAATATTTAGTTTTTATCTCGTCAAAACAACAAGAGTCAGATCAGAAATAGTGTGTCAAATTATTATTTACAATAAGCTTTTGAAGCAGAAATTGGTATCCCCCCGAGCAAGTACATCTTTTGAGATATTCTATCCTGTATTAGTTTTGTAAAAAACAAAAGAGATATAATG
>CANLCT010000113.1 GCA_947489195.1 uncultured Aquimarina sp.
CAAAACTTGAATTTATCAAATTTTGGATTTTTTATGTATAATTTTTGAGAATCAGGCTATTCTCTGAATACGCCTGTTAACAAGTATATGTTTTTTTACAAAACAAGAATCAAGAACCTTCTATAAAATCAATAATCGATTGAATTGGTGAAGTATAATTAAACCAGTTGATTGTATTATCTTTTCGATACCAGGTAAGTTGACGTTTAGCAAATCGACGGGTATTTTTTTTAATTTCAGCAACAGCGAAATCTAAATCTATTTCACCATCAAAATATTGAAATAATTCTTTGTATCCAACAGTATTGAGTGCGTTTAAGTGTTTAAATTCAATAAGTTTTTTGGCTTCATCAAGTAATCCATTTTCAATCATGATATCGACACGCCTATTAATTCGATCATAAATAGTGGCTCTTTCAGCTTCTAATCCTATTTTAATGATATTAAAAGGTCGGTTTACTTTTCCCTTTTTTAAAAAACTAGAATATGCTTTACCGCTAGCTAAACAAACTTCAACGGCTCGTAATACTCTATGTGGATTTTGTAATTCAATAGTTTTGTAATGTTCAGGATCTTTTTCTTTTAATAATGTGGTGATAGCATCTATACCTTTTTCATTATATAAATTAGCTACATATTCCTTGGTTTTAGTGTCAATTTCTGGAAATTTGTCCAATCCATAACATACAGCATCTACATAAAGGCCAGAACCACCTACCATAATTGCGGTATCATTAGTTTTAAATAGTTCATCAAGCTTTTTAAGTGCTTCTTTTTCAAAGTCACCTACACTATATTTTTGTTCAATACTAATATGTTGAATAAAATGATGTTTAGCAGCAGCTAATTCATCAGGATCGGGGACAGCAGTTCCAATACACATTTCTTTAAAAAACTGTCTGCTATCGGCAGAAATAATTTCCGTATTAAAGTGTTGCGCTAATTTTATTCCTAGAGCAGTTTTGCCAATAGCGGTTGGACCTACAACAACTATTAATGTTTTTTTATGAGTATGCATTAAGTTAAGGCTTGACCACAATGATGACAAAAAGAAGCGGATTCACTAATTTTAGAAGTTGCACAGTGTGGGCATTGATTGGATTTTAATTTATTTTTTTTGTCGTTCTGTTGTTGTGTGTATTCTGCACTAACAATGCCCGTAGGAACAGCAATGATTCCATAACCAATGATCATAATAAGCGAAGCTATTAATTTTCCTAAAGGAGTTGCAGGAGCAATATCTCCAAAACCAACAGTGGTCATGGTAACAATACACCAATAGACACTTTGTGGTATGCTAGTAAAACCATTTTCAGCACCTTCAACCAAGTACATAATAGTACCAAGTAAAATGCATAAAACGATAACAGCCATTAAAAAAACTGATATTTTAGCTTTACTTGCTTTTAATGATGAAACTAATTTATTTGATTCATCAATGTAACGGGCTAGTTTTAAAATTCGAAAAACACGAAGTAAACGTAATGCTCGTAATGCAACTAAAGCATGTGAACCTACTAAAAAATAAGAAAGGTATTTAGGTAAAAGGGATAATAAATCAATAACACCTAAACCACTAAAAATATATTTTGAAGGTTTGCGACTAATGTATATTCGAACAATATATTCTATTGAAAATAAAATAGTTATGATCCATTCCGCAATATCAAAAAAATCTCCGTATTTGTTATTTATAGGAACTACACTTTCTAACATTACAAGTGCCACGCTAGCTACAATAAGTATAAGTAGCACAATATCAAACAGAATACCTTCTTTCGTATCTGCTTTAAAAATGATGTTATAAAGACGTTTTTTCAATTTATAAAAGAAGTTTTTTTAATCTATAACAAATGAATTTGATAATTTAACTGGTTGTTTGTTGCGATCTAAAGTAAAAATACAATTATTTTATGCTTCTGTATGAATATCTCCAGGTAAAGGCATTATTTTTAATCTACGATCTTTTCGTAATTGAGTTTGAATAATATGTTGGGCATCTTTGTTGTGATGCATTGGGGTAATTAATGAGTGTAAAATTTCTAATGAAGAAATTTGATGGTTTAATTTAAAATAACCAAAACCTTTAAATTCACTATTTTCAATAAGTGTCACACTTTTTTCACCCGTTTCTCTTCCTTTACTAATGATAAGCATATCTTTATTTCTGAAGGTATATTGGTCAATAATTTTCCGTACTCTTAAATTATAGTCCTCACTAGATTCATTACCAATACAGGCTCCTGCACATTCTTGAATTTGATACTTAAAGCAGCTTCCTTTGTCGGTATATATACCTGTAAATTTTTCACAAAGTCCGTGTATTTCACTTATTCTATGCAGAAATGCTTTGCCTGAATCCCTATTGGAAAAGGTTATAATGTGTTTTTTACGTCCGTCAGCTTTTAGTAATTTTAAATGTATATAACCATGATCATCTGTAACTGGGTACAAGGCATGGGTATAAATAGAGCGTTTTAAAGCCACATTATATTTAGGCTTGTGACGTTTTATTTCTTCATTTTCTAGTAATAACGCAATCATTTCGGATCCCGTAATTTCAAAACTAATACGATCAATTTCGTTTTGAATAGCTTTTGCTTTTTTATTAGTAGCTACAAAATGTTGATTGATGCGTTTTTTTATATTCTTACTTTTTCCAATGTATATAATTTTACCTTCTTTATTATGCATATAATAAATGCCAGTACTACTAGGTAAATCAGTTAATAAGCCTTGTAACTTGTCATTATACTGAACATTTAAGTCTTTAATTGTTCGAGTAATAATTTCTTTATTTAAGTCTTTGTTCAATAATAATTTGAATAATTCAACGGTTGCTAAAGCATCACCACTAGCTCTATGACGATCGGCAATAGGAATTCCTAATGAACGTACAAGTTTACCTAAACTGTGCGATTCTTGTTCAGGTAACAATTCTTTGGAAAGCTCGACAGTACACAAAGAGTTTTTTTCAAATTTGTAACCTAATCTTCTAAATTCTGTACGTAAAATACGGTAATCAAAAACTGCATTGTGAGCAACAATAATGCTGTTTTCTGTAATTTCAACAATACGTTTGGCTACTTCATAAAATTTAGGAGCACTTTTAAGCATAGTACTATTAATACCAGTAAGTTTTTCTACAAATGGTTGAATAGGTCTTTCGGGGTTTACTAAGCTAATAAATTGATCAACTACTTGATGCCCATCAAACTTGTAAATAGCAATTTCCGTAATGCCTTCTTCATTAAATTTTCCTCCCGTAGTTTCTATATCAAGTATGGCGTACAAATTCGTTTTTTTTTTAATTGTAGGTTGTCAGTTGTCAGTTGTTGGTTGTTGGTTGTTGGTTTTAAAGATTTTTTTTGAAGAATTCAAAAAAAATCTAACTTCTAACTTCTAACTTCTAACTTCTAACTTCTAACTTCTAACTTCTAACTTCTAACTTCTAACTTCTAACT
>CANLCT010000114.1 GCA_947489195.1 uncultured Aquimarina sp.
AAAGAATTAGAAATTAAAATTAATAACTATATAAAAGTCGCTTAGTAATTTATACCAAATTTACTAGGTAGTCCACTCATTATAATCTACATCAAAAGCCTTAGCAAATTTTACAATAGTTGACAATCTTGGTTCTTGTAACCCTTTTTCGTATTTGCGTATATTTTCACGGTCAATTCCACATAGACTTAGCTACGGTTTTATTTTTTAACACAAGAATAGCGGAGAAAGAAACGACATATTGCAAAATTTTTGTTAGTAAATCGTATTATACCAGGTGTAATCAAAACCGAAATCAACAAATTAGCTTTAGAAACAGAAGAAACTCTTTATAAATTGCATAAATTAATGCCTTATAAAAAAATTAGGAATTCCAGTAGTATAAAAACTGTTTCTCCCTGATTAATATCAAAAATCAGTTCGAATACATACAGCAACACCATTTTTGTAAATGGTAATACAACACTTGCTCACTTGGATATAGTAAAAATGGCTAAAATTATTACATGAATACAAAAAAAAATAGTGAAGAAGTACGCTTGAAAGAGCATTATGATAAAAAAAAGAAATGGTTAGAATGGGGACCATACCCTAGCGAAAGACAATGGGGTACCGTACGTGAAGATTATAGCCCCAATGGTAGTGCCTGGGACTATTTTCCGCATGATCATGCTCGTAGTCGTGTATATCGCTGGGGCGAAGATGGCATTGCCGGATTTTCTGATCGCCATTGCGCTATTAATTTTTCTGTTGCCCTATGGAATGGAAATGATCCCATTTTAAAAGAGCGCCTCTTCGGACTAACTGGCCCCGAAGGTAATCATGCCGAAGATGTTAAGGAGTTATACTATTATTTAGATGCTTCTCCTACGCACTCATACATGAAACATTTGTATAAATATCCTCAAGCTACCTTTCCATACAAAGATTTGGTTGACACCAATGCCAGTAGAAATAAAAATGATCTTGAATATGAAATTTTAGATACCGGCGTTTTCAACGACAATAGGTATTTTGATGTTTTTACAGAATATGCTAAAGCAGATGAAGAAGATATTTTAATGCGTATTACCGTACATAATCGTGGGCCCGAAACTTCCGAAATTTCTGTGATGCCCACTATTCTTATGCGAAATCTATGGAGTTTTGGCAAAATGAGAGGCGAACACTCCATTACCAAACTAAAATCGACCAAAAATTATGGTGCTGTATTAGTGAAACACCCTAAATTAGGAGAATATTACCTGCATTTTGAACAACCTACAAAATGGTTATTTACAGAAAATGAAACAAATCAAGAAAAACTATTTGGAGTAAAAAACAAATCTGCATATGTTAAAGATTTATTCCATGATGCCGTTACAAACAACAATTTTGAGCTTACAGATGCTGTTGACAAAGGCACTAAATTTGCTCCTTTATATCAAGTAAGTATCCCTTCTGGGGGAAATAAAACATTTAAAATTCGCTTATCAAAAACAAAACAAGCTGCCACTTCACTAACCGCTGCTTTTGATCAAGTTTTTAATGATCGTATTAAAGAAACTGATGAATTTTATGCTCAATTTAAACGTGGCGAATCTGAAGATATAACAAACATTCAACGCCAAGCTTTTGCCGGTATGCTGTGGACAAAACAATATTACAATATTGACGTACACACTTGGCTACATGGTGACAAAAACCACCCTGCACCTCCAAAAGAGCGATTAAACGGAAGAAACAAAGAATGGAAAACCCTGAACAATGAAGATATAATTTCCATGCCAGACAAATGGGAATATCCCTGGTATGCTGTATGGGATTTGTCTTTTCATTGTGTTCCCCTTGCCATGCTTGATGCCGAATTTGCCAAAAATCAACTCATTCTTATTTTAAGAGAATGGTATATGGCTCCAAGTGGACAAATACCCGCATACGAATGGGCTTTTTCAGATGTAAATCCACCTGTACATGCTTGGGCCGCATTTCAGGTTTATGAAATTGACAAGAAAAAAACAGGGAAAGGAGATATCGAATTTCTTAAAAAAATATTTACCAAACTCTCTTTAAATTTCACCTGGTGGGTTAACCGAAAAGATTTTGATCAAAACAACGTTTTTGAAGGTGGTTTTTTAGGTTTAGATAATATAGGAATTTTTGATCGCAGTAATCAAATTCCTGGTAATGGTCATTTAGAACAAGCAGATGGTACTGCCTGGATGGCTATGTTTTCGTTAAACATGTTGCAAATAAGTATCGAAATTGCATTACACGATAGTTCCTTTGAAGACATGTGTACCAAATTTTTTGAACATTTTGTACATATAGCGGCTTCGCTTAACGGCATAGGCGATAATTGGAAAGGAAGTTGGGATGAGGATCAAGGTTTTTTCTACGATGTACTTATTCTTCCAAACAATGATTACATTCCCATAAAAGTACGTTCTTTAGTAGGATTAATGACGCTTAATTCTGTATTGGTACTTGAAAAAGAAAAGCTAGCTAAGCTAAAAGATTTTACCCGAAGATTGGAATGGTTTAGAAATTACAGAAAAAATAATAATCAAAGCTTAGTACTTGAAACCTATACAAAAGGTGAAGATGTTTTACTATCTATGGTACCTCGAGATCGCATGGAGCGTTTACTTAGCGCACTATTAAATGAAGACGAATTTTTAAGTGAATATGGTATTAGAGCACTTTCTAAAATTCATCAAAACCCTTACCATTTAGTTATTGATGGAAAAGAATTTAGTGTAAAATATGATCCTGCTGAATCTTCTACTTATTTATTTGGAGGGAATTCCAATTGGCGCGGTCCTATTTGGATGCCAATGAATTTCCTTTTTGTGCAATCATTATTGGAGTATCATAAATATTATGGTGATGCATTTACAGTATCCTACCCACATGGATCTAATAACAAAAAGAATCTAAAACAAGTAAGCGATTTAATAAATAATCGTTTATTAAACATGTTTAAAAAAGATAAAAACGGAAACAGACCTATTCATCAATTACATCAAGATTGGTATAAAGACGAACATTTTAAAGATTTAATTCTCTTCTACGAATATTTTCATGGAGATAATGGTCGTGGTGTTGGTGCCAATCACCAAACAGGATGGACAGGTTGTATCGCAACACTTATTGATAATTCGTGTTGGTAATGCTGAAAAAAATTATACGATTTATTGATAATAATTTCATATAAATATGTTGAATTATTTTTTGCTAGTCTAAGGCAAAAAAATCAAGCATAGCATTAGCTACGGTTATTTTTTTTAACGCTAGAATCGTAAAAAAGAAACAGCATATATGCGAAATTTTTGTTAGTAAATCGTATTATTATTAGGCGTATTCAGAGAATAGCCTGATTCTCAAAAATTATACATAAAAAATCCAAAATTTGATAAATTCAAGTTTTGGA
>CANLCT010000115.1 GCA_947489195.1 uncultured Aquimarina sp.
TCATAGCATACTAAAACTTGAAGAACTATTACCTGGGTATCAGTAAAAATCTAAAACGTAGTTGCTCGGACGGATACTTTGATACGGGAAAGATTATTCTTGATATATGACCCCTGTAGAATTTTACTCAAAAAAACGTCTTTCCCTTTTCTCGAACTCACATTAATTGTTCATCTTATCTGAATTTTAAGGCTACCGTGGCTATTTTGCTAAATGTGCCAACTTTAATTTGGGCTCATTGCTAATAATTTTTGTGGGGAATTTAAACTTTACTTCGCCAGTATAAAAACCTAAATCTTCAACACTTAATGTTATAAATTCTGAATTAATTAGTTTCTCTGTTTTTGGATACACCAACAACATAGTTGTAGCTCCCGTAGCCCCATACATCCTTGGATAAATGTAATCTGTCATGGGAATAGTATCTTTTTGTGGAGTATACAAATGTACCCTTTGCTCCATATTAAAAGCTAACTCATTTACCATAGCGCCAAATTGTTGCTTATCTCTTGCCAAATGATTTAAAAGTTCCTGATTATTTTTAGACATCGATAAATTGAAATACAAGTATTTCTCATACTTATTACGTAAACTATCCATTTTTAATAACGAGGTAGTTTTACCTAATTCTTGTTCTACCAACAAATCCGTAGGTTTATAAACCATAGAGAAATGTACTCCATTTACCGTTTTAGTTTGAAGGTATTCATTTTTTGGATCTCTTAAGTATCCCCATAGTTCTTCAGAGGTAGTAAATGTTTTGTTAGTACAAGAAACTACCATCAGTACCATTCCGCATAAAAATAATATACCCTTCATTTCTTTTTTACATAGATTTAAAAAACTTCTATCACTTATACATAATCTTCGGTCTTCCAACTTTCTACTCCCCCTCAAATTCTGCATTTAACTGTTCCAACACCTTATCGGTAAGATCAGATACTTCTTCGCCATACATAATATTACCATTTCCAACTGCACCAAAAATTATTTTGTACCCTTTCTTTTTTCCATAAGCTTTTACAAAATCATTAATATCATTAACTACCGTTTGGGTCACTTTTTTATCTTCTTCTTGCAATTGTTTTTGAATAGCTTGCTGGTAACTACTAATTTGTTGTTGTTTATTACCTAATAACTCTTGTTTAAGCTCGAGTTCTTTTTTGCTTAAGCTATTGCGCTCTTTTTCATAAGCTTTTAATTCATTTTGCCATCCTCCTAAAAGGCTATCCACATTAGCTTTCATGGCAGCGGCTTTCTTTTCAAATTCTGCTTTTACTATTTTTGTGCGCTTGTAGCCTTCTACTAATTTATTGACATCTACAAACACCATATTTGATGATGATTGTAAATAGAAAAAAGAACTTATCGCAACTAGGAGCGCTATAATAGCTATGGGGAATGTTAATTTATTCATTATTTATTTTTAGTAGTTAAAAGTTGTTTCACTAGTGTTTTTAATACTTCTATTTCTTTTTGTTGTTGTATGGTATAAAGCGTTAGCTCTTCGATTTTTTCAAGAAGGTTTTTATCCATTTCCCCTAAATCAACACCATTTTTCGTTACATCAGTTGCCGATGGTATATTAATCAAATGTCCTTTTTGTTTGATGTAATCTTCAACTTGTTGAAGTGTTGGCAAATTATAGTTTTCATTAAACACATAATCAGCCCAACCCCTTACTTTTACTTTTACTTTATCAGCGGTGAATGTTCCTCGAATACCTAAGTCCCCTTTATCACCATCTAGCTGCATGGCATAATAATCTGGCTGTGTTGCAGATCTACCTGTTCCCCAATAAAAAACTCCATTGGTATGAAAACCAAACATCAATTCATCACTTTTGCCCGGATGAAAAACAATAGCCCCATGCTGCCCCCCTGTAAATTCAATTTTATTTAGAAACCCATTTACAGTCGCTATGGTGTTACCTCCATCAATTTTTAGAGAATTCACTGTGGCCTTTCCGTTTACATCTATTGTAGAGGAAGGAGTAGCTGTACCAATTCCTACATTGCCAGAAGATCTTAATACGAGGTTATCTCTCCAATGCCAAGCGGTTTTACTACTATTTAAAAATCGCGTTTGCAAATGCATTTTACCACTGGCATTTGCATTTGCTGTATTGTCTGGAGTTACTAGCACCCTACCTTGCTGCCAAAAATTAGATCCATTGGTATTAGCAGGTACCACAAAACCCAAAGAAGCTCCTTGATCAGTTGCTCTGGTACCACTTTTACCTTCAACAACTAAGTTGGCATCAATTTGTTTAATCGAATTAGCTGATGTAACTGTCGAAACTACATGTAATGCCCCATTTGGAGCGGTTGTCCCAATACCAACACTACCATTAGGCGCCTCGGTAATTTGTGCCTTAAGGATTGTACTCATCCCCATAGCCATGAGAAATATAAATATATGTTTCATTACTTTGTTTGTTTTTTGTTGTTAATTTTTTGATTTTGTTTTTTTTGTTACTATAATGGGGTACGAAAACCCACAAAATGCCTCCAACCTTGTATAATTCTTCTTCCTGCATATTCAACTTCCCCATACCATGGAGCATTTCCAAAAGATTTACCATATATAAGTATCCTAGCCGCATTTATTATACCAAATTCTTCCTCATGCACAGCTCCTGCCATTTTCATATATGTTGTTAAGTTTATATCTCTTTTCAATAATCTCCCCCTACTTCCATTATATCCCGCAAGATAATTCCCTGCTGATCTTGCTGATGCATATGTACCATTTAATAGTTTACCCGTGAATCCACCAAAGGGTGATAAGTTCGTATTCGATTTTATATCAAACATTTGCTGGGGTCTTGAATTTGCAGATATCTCAATTAAATTCATACTCAAGGATATATTATGTAAATCTTGTATTATATGTTGCCAGGACGCTCCAAATTCAATTCTTCCTTCTATTTTTCCTGTTTCTGGATTAATAAATTCATCCCAAAACTCTGTTTGACCAACATTGTTTGTTCCTGCTGTATTTGTAACTGCTAAAGACATTACGGCTGTTTCAGGATTAAAACCAAATGGCCCCGCTAAAGCATCTATTTCTTTTTGAGGATGCATATAAACACCATTGTCTCCATCGTCATATACTGCTGCTATATTACCTTTTTCATCTGTATGCGTTGATCCTCCATCTGGATCCCATAAAGAAATTGGGTTGTTCCCCATTCCTAAATAAGGACTGGCGTATTGCCCAGCAGGATCGGTAGTTAACCAACGACCAATACGAGCATCCCATAATCGTAACTCAAAGGCTTCTTTGCCCGTTTCAACATCCTTTTCTTGCCCTTGGAAGGCATAACGGTAATCGCCTTTTACATTTCGGTTTGGCATAGGCATTCCAAACGGGTAATAATCGGTACCCCCAGAAAG
>CANLCT010000116.1 GCA_947489195.1 uncultured Aquimarina sp.
CTAATATTCGCATTTTTATCGCTCTTAAATTAGGTCTAATTTACGAAATTAGGTACTAATACGGATAAGCATAAAATATAATTAGAAATATCCTAAGTTTATATTTGAAACATAAAATATTTATAAAATGAAAAAAGAACAATTAAACATTGAATTAAAAGAATTAGAAAAATTCAGATTGAACAATTTGAAACTCGTAGTAGGCGGTGGTGATAGACCTGTCGAAGGAGATGAAGATGATAATGATAATGATGATGATAGTTGGGCTTAACCAGAATCCCATTTTTTAAATTTAAAAAATCACTGTTGTTAAGTTAATTAAGTATTTTCATTACGAAAATAGTCTTAGAAAATAAGTATCCTACATATTTAGTAGAATCAAATTATACTAGATTTGACAAAAAAATATAGCATTTTAACTTAACAACAGTGCATTAAAACTTTAAGCATGAATCGAATAGTATTATTTTTTTTGGCTTTTTTTTCTTTAACAACTTTTTTTAAATCTTGTATTACTGCTCAGTCTAATAAGATTTCTATAAAATTTCAAAAAGCTATTAAGAAAAACTCCAAACCTACTAAAAATCAAAGATATAATTGGCAACATTTAGATTTTGAAAAAGACACTATTTTAGGTGCAAGCATTGATAAAGCTTATCTTTTAACAAAGAACATTAAAGTTAAAGATACATCAGTAGTTGTAGCTATAATTGATTCTGACCCAGACATAAACCATAACGATTTAAAAAAACAAATATGGATTAATAAAAAAGAAATACCATTTAATAACACAGACGATGACCGTAATGGGTATATTGACGACATAAATGGCTGGAATTTTGTAAGCTCTAAAGATGGAATTAGTATGATATATTCTTTAATGGAATCTACAAGAATTCTTCAAAAATATGAAGATATTTACAGAGGTAAAGTTATTGATTCTTCCAATTATAATTTATATCTAACTGCAAAAGCTGCTTATCGAGAAACGGTAGATGAGTTAAACGATGAAATCACAAAATTAAGACAGCTAAAAAAAGACAAGAAAAAATATGAAAAACTCATAAAAATAGAATTATCAGATACTCTTTTAACCCCTAAAAAAATAAAAGATTACAAAACAGAAGACTCTACAATAATTGCAGCAATTAAATTTATGCAAAAATGGTTCAAAAAATATAATTCTGATGAATCAGTTGATATTAAAATCAAACGTCTTGAAAACTCTTTATCTATTTGCATGAATTTAGACAAAGATAATAGATCATCTATTGTTAAGGATGATCAAGAAAATATAAATGATCTACAATATGGTAGTCCTATATTCTCATCTGCTATCGATCAATTAGTACATAGTACTTCTGTCTCAGGGGTAATTGCTGCAAATCGCACAAATAATATTGGAATAAAAGGTATAGCTGAAAATGTATCAATAATGTTTTTAAATATTGGCACAATTGGAGACTATACAGATAAAGATTTAGCTCTCGCAATCAGATATGCCGTTGATAATGGTGCACGAATAATAAACATATCTCAAAGTAAAAAATTCTCAATTCATGAAGACTGGGTTGATCAATCTCTTAAATATGCACAAGATAATAATGTATTAGTAGTAACTTCAGCTGGAAATTCAAATCTAAATCTGGATATTGATAAAAGCTCAAGATATCCAAATGACACCAATGAAAAAGGAAATGAATTTCTAAATAACTACATTACTGTCGGTGCTTCAAGTTATTTTGCTGACAAAAATATTAAACAAAGTACATCAAACTACGGGAAAAGTACAGTTGATATTTTTGCTCCTGGAAGAGCTATAAGAGTCTTAAGACCCAATAATAAATATGAAATTAAAAGTGGAACATCTTATGCCGCACCTATTGTTTCTGGAATAGCAGCAATGCTGTTATCTTATTATCCGCAATTAACAGCTAAACAGCTAAAAGCTATTTTGCTTGAATCTGTAATTAGTTTTGATATAAAGGCTGAAATAAAAGGCTCTGAAGAAAAAACACCTTTCTCTGAACTCTCTAAATCGGGAGGTGTTGTTAATGCTTATAATGCTTTACTACTAGCAAAAAAAATAACGCATAACAATGATGTCAATAATTAACTTAAAAAAACGATAAAATCTAATTCTACATTTTACAACTTACTACTCACTAAATTCGATTAAAAAAATTCTCTTCAAAGTTTTTATTATCCTTTACTAAAGATATCAATTAATTGGAAATACAAAGAAATTCTAGAAAACTAGAAAGTAAATTTAATATTTTTTTTTGAAAACCCCCTTCCCACATTACCGCCAACCCGACTCTAAAGACTGTGGCCCCACATGTATTAGAATCATTGCCAAGTTTTATGGGAAACTTTATCCATTAGCCTTTTTAAGAGAATTATCGGAGACCATTCGTGATGGCAGTAGCCTTTTAGGATTGAGCGAAGCAGCAGAGCATATCGGTTTTCGAACACTCGCCGTTAAAATTGATACCAAAACACTACTTGAAACCCCATTGCCATGCCTATTACATTGGAACAAACAACATTTTGTAGTACTCTATGAGGTAAAAACATCGAAAAAAGGAACTACCTATTACATTTCGGACCCTGCACATGGTTTATTAAAATATAACGAACAAGAATTTTTAAAACATTGGATTGGCAATAATGCCACTGCTAACACTAATGAAGGCGTTGCCTTATTATTTGAAACCACTCCTAAGTTTTATAAAGATACTACTCAACACGAAACCCAAGATCAACGCTTGGGTATTTCGTTTATTTCTCCATATTTATTCAAATACAAAAAATTTATTGTTCAGTTGATTATCGGCTTACTTGCTGGTAGTCTGTTACAACTCATTTTTCCTTTTTTAACCCAAAGCATTGTTGATGTGGGGATAAAAAACCAAGATGTACACTTTATTTACCTCATTCTTTTTGCCCAATTATTCCTATTTATTGGTAAAACTGCCGTAGAAATGATTCGGAGTTGGATTTTACTTCACCTCAGTACTCGAATCAATATTTCATTAATCTCCGATTTTTTTATCAAATTAATGAAGCTTCCTATTGCCTTTTTTGATACGCGTATGACAGGTGATATCCTGCAACGCATTAATGACCATCAACGCATTGAAAAATTACTCACCACCTCGTCCCTAAACGTATTATTCTCCATAGTGAATCTTTTTATTTTTGGAATCGTATTGGCTTTTTATAGCCTATCTATTTTCGGAATTTTTGTAATAGGAAGTCT
>CANLCT010000117.1 GCA_947489195.1 uncultured Aquimarina sp.
ATTTGCGTCTGGTCATAATGCGTAATTTATTAAAAAATCACTTAATAAACTATATCAACAAAACTAGACATTCCACACCATATTTTGAAAACCTATGAACACTTGAAACTTTTCAAATGACTTTTTACTGTATAAATTTTCTCGGTTATATGCCCTCACTCCACCTATCATAAGAGATAATTGGTTACCATTTACATTATGGGTAATTGAAGGAATTCTAATAATAAATGCCATCCTTTCAAAGTATTGTGTCTTTTCAAAATCTAATAAATCTTTAGCTGATTTATGAATAGCATCTGGCGTTCTACCTTTAATTTGATGAGAAACTCTTATCTCAGGAGTTTCAACCTGATGCTGACTAAATACTGAATTTACACAATCATTAGTTACTTCAATAAATTCTTGATGTGCTATAGTTTTTTCGTTGTCTTTGGCGAATACTGGAATTATACAGTCCTCCTGTAAACAAGAAAGGCTAACATCCTTTGTGTTTGCCTCTATAAATGGGGTGGTTTGTATTGCTGGTTTTATTGTTTGTATAACCTCAGCTTCCTGTATATCTAAAACCTTAAGGTTATTTGAGTGAGGAATTGCAATTCTACTACTAGTTACTGGTATGATTTCCATTTGAAATATTTTTAAGGTTAGTTAATTGCTCTAATTGCTGTTTTTTAGCTACAAATTCAGCGTTTAAAGTTTTCTGGTGTTTAGGGTTGTCATTATAGATTTTAGTTAGTTCTGATAGCGATAATGCTTCATTAATTTTCACATTAAGATCTTCTTTACTTAAGGTATTGCCTAAACACCATTCAAGTATTTTGCTTCCAGTTCTTTCTGTTATTTTAAAATAACCTGCATTTGAGAAGAGACCAGTACGGTCTTTACTAGAATGGCTATTGTGTTTATTATCTATATCAAATACTAAAGTAAATTCATAATCTACATCATTTCGCTGTATAGCCTTTAGACCAACTTTTTCAGGAATATATTTTCCATCTTTCTGATTTAAGACATAATCTTGTTTTGTCCTCATAGTAGCTATAATATGTGCATCAGCTTGAAGCACCTTATTTATAAATGAGTTTTGGCGTGGAGTAACCTTATTCCAATTAGTGAAGGAATTTCCTGCGAGTTTTGAATGGTAATCAAGAAGTTCTTCCCATATCATCGAGATAGAATCTAACACAATTACTTCCATTCCTTTTTTAATACATAAGTCTATAGCAGACTCAAATTTTTCAGGTGTGTAGGGAGGCTTTAAAGAAACCACATTATATGGTCCAAGTGAAGCATAAAGGTTAGCACTACCATTTTCACTACAAACTACTGCTACTTTTGATAGATTATTATTAGTTAAACCTTTCGAAATGAGTAAAGCACCTAGGCTTTTGCCACTGCCAGAACTTCCTTGTAAAGCCATTTTTATTTTAGCTCTACTCTTTTTTGCTTTTTCTAATTGCATAATTTTAATGTTTAAAAAGTTTAATATTTATATGAATGAGATTCATTTCTAAATGAATCGTAATTTTAATAGACCTTAAAAAAGAAAGGCTCATAGTCTATACAACTATAAGCCTTAAGGTATTTTCGCTTTCAAAAAACACTCTACTTGTGGGATTATTTAATAACAAAATCCCAAAAAAGGGGTATTTTTAAGTGTTTTTTTCTATTAATTTTATGATCTCTTCGTCAGAATTAATATCATTTTTTTTGTGGTTAAAATCAATAATATTTTTTATGAAATTTTGATTGAAGTTAGGATCCGAAATTGTATCAATATTTAATTTATGATCTTCAATAGTTTTTACTTTAATGATTTTATTGACTGTAGTTTGTCCTTCCCCTTTTTTTAAAACAGGTTCAACCTTTTTCGTTTCAAAAAAATCCTCTAAAAGGTAACTGTAAATTGTGCTTAAGACTCCTAAGTCGTTTTTATTTTCCTTTAAAGCTCTATGATAAATGTAAACTTCATTATTCAGTAGAATATCAAATTTAATATAATTTCTTAATTCTTTAATTCTCTTTTCATTCTCTTTAGTTAGATATAGAGAAGAATTTTTATTTGGGAGATATTTGAAACTTTTTGAAGGCTTCTTGTGTTCTTTTGCATTATTTAATAAAGAGTCTCTAAGCTCTTTTAAGGTTCTAAACAGGTCATATCTATTGCGCTCATTTTCATCTAATTTTTTGTAGTCTAATTTTTCAAGTCGACTAATATTAGCTAAAATATATTTTGACCTATCAAAGTTCTTGTCAAACTTACTTTTTTCAAAAAAAAGCATTTCAACTACTCTTATTAAAGCCTGTTCAAATTTTTTATCCTTTCTATTTAGTTGACTGATTTTTTTAGGAGAACCCTTTTTTAAAGGATCCAACTTCTTGTTTTTAGGTACATGTTCTTCAAAAATCAATTTTCTAATCTTATTATAAAACATATTGAAATTCATAACATTTGTAGAAACTCGATATTCAAATAAAGACATCTTAGCATTAATCAATTTTAAGATTTCAAACTCTAAGGATTCCTTATCAAAATATATGTTATCCCTAAAGCTGATTTGTTCTAATTGACAATTAATGAATTGATTTGTAATTGCTGAGTATGTTATAAATGTGCTTAAATCTTTACCATAAAAGTCATAATTATTAGCCAAATAATTTTCGCCTCTTTTTAATTTAAAAGTTTCAAAGTCTGGGTAATTTAGTTGAGGTAGTTTTTGCCTTTCTTTCTTTTTAATTGATTCTATTTCAGCTTCAATATTACCTATCAATTCTTTGTAATAAAAATCAGATAATTTTCTGTTTTGGTAGGATAAGGGAATATATTTTGCTTTAAGGTAGTTAGCGGATTCATATTGTAATCTGTTACTTGATCTTATTGCTTCATAAACCTGTTTGAAATATTTCTTTTGATTGTCTGACATCAAAGTATCATCTAATGTTGAATAATCAAAAAATTTAGGTTCAGGTAAAATTATATGTATTTCTCCTTTTTCCCTTTGTCTCGCTAAAGCTTGTATCACAGAATTAATTCCTCCTAAAAAAATTCCTGAAGCAGGAGGATGAAGTTTTAAAGATGAAGCTGGAGGCATAATTATGATATAGGAATGATTTTCTTTTTTTATACTGATACCTGTTTTGAAGTTAGTTCCAATATTACACTTATCCCCATTAAAGTTATTATGCTTATCCTTAATCACACCTAAAGTTCATTCCATCGATGATTGACACCAGCAATGATAAGCCTTTCCATG
>CANLCT010000118.1 GCA_947489195.1 uncultured Aquimarina sp.
AATTTGCGTCTGGTCATAATGCGTAATTTATTAAAAAATCACTTAATAAACTATATCAACAAAACTAGACATTCCAATTGGTGAGGCTGCTTTTCGGGATAATGATTTAACGAGTATTACTATTGCTAATAGTGTAGCTAGTATTGGAGAGTCTGCTTTTTCAAGAAATAACTTAACAAGTGTTACTATTCCTGGTAGTGTGACCAGTATTGGAAAGTGGGTTTTTTCAAGAAATAGCTTAACAAGTGTTACTATTTCTAATGGGGTTAAAAGTATTGGTGAGTTAGCATTTTTTGATAATGATTTAACGAGTATTACTATTGCTAATAGTGTAACTAGTATTGGAAAGTCTGCTTTTTCACAAAATAACTTAACAAGTGTTACTATTCCTGGTAGTGTGACCAATATTGGAGAGTGGGCTTTTTCAAGAAATAGCTTAACAAGTGTTACTATTTCTAATGGGGTTAAAAGTATTGGTGAGTCCGCTTTTTTTGATAATGATTTAACAAGTGTTACTATTCCTGGTAGTGTAACTAGTATTGGCAAAAGTGCTTTTTTAAGAAATAAATTAGAAAATATTATTATACCTAATACTGTTACTAGTATTGGAGCAAGTGCTTTTGCAGAAAATAACTTAACTAATGTTTCTATTTCAAACAGTATTACTAGTATTGAGGCTGGTGTTTTTAGTGGTAATAATTTAACAAGTGTTACTATTCCTAAAGGTGTTAAAAGCATCGGTAATCGTGCTTTTAACGATAACAGATTAACAAGTGTTAGGATTCCTGGTAGTGTGACAAGTATTGGAGAGTGGGCTTTTCGCAATAATAGCTTAACAAGTGTTACTATTCCTAATAGTGTTAAAAATATTGGTAATAATGCTTTTGAAGATAATCGTTTAATAAGCCTTAATATTCCCAATAGCTTAACTAATATTGGCCCTTATACTTTTCATAGTAACAACTTAAAAAGTGTAAAAATTCCAAATAGTATAACTAGTATTGACGATTTTGCTTTTTTGGGCAATGCCTTAACGCATGTTAGCATTCCTAATAGTGTTAAAAGTATTAAGAGGTTTGCTTTTTTTAGAAATGAATTAGACAGTATTAACATCCCTAATAGTGTAACTAGTATCGGTGCACTATCTTTTGATAGTAATAAATTAACAAAAGTGACTCTTCCTAACAGTGTTACTAGTATAGATGTAGCGGCTTTCCGTAACAATAAATTAATTAGTATTATTATTCCCGCAAGTGTAACCAGTATTGGTGATCATGCTTTTGAAAACAACAATTTAACAAGTGTGGTGTCAGAAAGTACAGATCCTGCAATTTTGCCTATAGATGCTATAACCAACCGCGAAAAAATCGATTTAACGATTCCTGAAGGAACAGTAGCGATTTACGAAAAAGCAGGTTGGACTGGATTTAAGTCTGTTACAGAAAAAGAGTTTCCTTTTGACTATGTGTTAGATCCAAAGACTTTAACTGCCGAAATTACTGATTATGTCGGCAGTAGTACGTCGGTTAGGATTCCTAAAACCATTACAGCTTCAGGAAAAACATACACCGTTACGAGTATTGGTGATCGTGCTTTCCGTAAAAAAGCTTTAACAAATGTTAGCATTCCTAACAGTGTAAGGAGTATTGGCGAAAGTGCTTTTGAAAATAATAACTTCACACACATTATCATTCCTAATGGAGTAACTAACATTGGAATTTCTGCTTTTAGTAGAAGTAAGATTAAGAGTGTTGTTATTCCAAATAGTGTTACAACTATTGGAAAAGTTGCTTTTTTTAATAATGAATTAACGAGTGTTGTTATTCCAAATAGTGTTACCAGTATTGGTAGTTCTGCTTTTTCATTAAATGAATTAACGAGTGTAAACATCCCTAACAGTATTACCCGAATTGAATCTAGTGTTTTTCAGTCAAATGAATTAACGAGTGTTGTTATTCCAAATAGTGTTACCAGTATTGGCAATTTTGCTTTTGGAATTAATGAACTTACTAGTATAAATATACCAAATAGTGTAACTAGTATTGGTGGACTTGCTTTTAGTAATAATAAATTGACTAATGTTACCATCCCTAATAGTGTAACACATATTGGCGCTTTGGCTTTTATGCTAAATGACTTAAATAGTATAAGTATTCCTGATAGTGTGACTAGTATTGAAGATCGTCTATTTGAAGACAATTATTTAACTAGTGTAACAATTCCGGCAAGTGTAAAAAGTATTAAGAAAGGAGCTTTTGATAGCAATAATTTAACTACCGTTATTACGGAAAGTAAAGATCCCGCAGTACTGGCTTTAGATGCTATTACCAACCGTGAAGTTATTGATTTAATAATTCCAAAAGGGACTGCAGCTATTTATAAAAATGCAGGTTGGACAGGTTTTAAATCTATAATAGAAGTAACAGATACACTTGAGTTTGAATATGAGCTGAATTCAACAAATTTAACAGCTACCATAACCAATTATATAGGTAGTGATAGATCCATTAAAATACCTAAAACCATTACAGATTCAGGAAAGGCTTATACAGTTACTCATATTGGTTTAGATGCTTTCAATGGGAAAAATTTAACTCATGTTACTATTCCTAATAGTATCACTAGTATTGGGGATCGAGCTTTTTTAAATAATAGGTTAACAAGTGTTAGTTTACCTAATGGAGTGACAAGTATTGGTAATTTTGCTTTTATAAGAAATCAATTAACAAATATTACTATTCCTAATAGTGTTACCAACATGGGCTTTGCTCCTTTTTTAGATAATGACTTAACAAGTATTACTATTCCTAATAAAATTACTACTATTAATAATGGTGTTTTTGCTGATAATAAGTTAACAAGTATTAGTATACCTAATAGTGTAACTACTATTGGTCAAGGTGCTTTTATTGATAATAAATTTTGAATATCCGTAATTATCCATAATTGTATAAAAAGCCTTATTTTAGAGTAAAAATCAGTTATGAATATCTTC
>CANLCT010000119.1 GCA_947489195.1 uncultured Aquimarina sp.
TTTACAATAAGCTTTTTGAAGCAGAAATTGAGGATAAAACACTGAATTTAGAATCAAGGATTGGCATTACCCACAACAATTGTATATGTGTACCTAGTTACACATATATCTTTTATATAAAGAGCTAATCTAATGGATTTTTAATGCTTTGCAAATTATTTGTGGCAACTCTGGTGTAAATTTCTGTAGTTTTTGTGGAACTATGCCCTAATAATTCTTGAATGTATCTTATATCGGTACCAGATTCTAGTATATGCGTTGCAAATGAATGTCGTAGCATATGTGGGGTAACCTTTTTGTAAATACTAGCTTTTTTTGCGGCACGTTTTACAATTTTTACAACACTTGCCGCACTATAAGCAATTCCTTTTTTACCTTCAAATAAATAAATTTGAGGTTTATATAATTTAAAATATTCACGTAGTTCTAATAGCACCTTTTTGGATAGTAATGTATAGCGGTCTTTATTTCCTTTTGATTGCTTTACGTGTATGAGCATGCGTTCGCTATTAATATCGGTAAGTTTTAAATTCAATAATTCACTTCGGCGTAAGCCAGCTGAATACAATAGGCTTACTATACAACGGTGTTTTAAATTGTTAGTGTTGTTAATAATGGCAATCACTTCTTTTTTTGATAGTATTTCGGGTAGTTTTTCTTGCTTTCTGGGACGTTCAATTTCATAAAATCGATTAGGCATATCTAATACAATTTCATAGTAAAATTTAATACTATTGATACATATATTTATGGCTGAATTTGATCTGCCTTGTTTTATAAGTAGTTGTATGTAGTCCCTAATGTCTATTTCATTTAAAGTGTTTAGTTCTTTTGATTTGTAGTGGTTTATAAAAGCTTCAAATGCCGAAACATAAGCGTTCACAGTATTTAATGCATATTTTTTTAAAATCAGTTTTTGAATATAACTATCAGGGCATTTTTTATAGTTTGTAGGGTAAACTCGGCGCTTAAATAATGAGGCATCATTATTGTTTGGATTGTTATGTAAGGGTTTGTTTTTAAAAAAATAGGAAGTATCGATCCAAGCTACCCCTTTAAATTTTTCGAAAATAAGATCAAGGTTTTCTTTAGTGTTTTTAATGTACACCATATTTAATTTCGCATGCCACTTAGGGTTGGGGAGTTCTTTTACAAGTGCTTGTATTATCTTGTCGGGATAAAATAACAACCCAATCATTTTTATATCATTGACTAGTAAGTGCTTTAAGGTGATGTTTTTTAAATGAGAATGTTTCATTGTCTTCAAAATTCAATGAAAAGAATGATAAATAAAATTATAACTATGTATTTATACGTATATTAAACGTTTAATTCAATGGTTAATAATTGCTATGAGTGCTACTTGTTTATATTGTAATGAAATTTTATCTGGTAGGTTAGGTAAAAAGTTTTGTACACCCTATTGTAGATCCGCTTATCATTATAAAGAAAATAAGCAGAAACAGGATAAATTATATGTAGTTATTGATAAGCAATTAAAAATGAATCGAAGAATTTTAAAAGAGTATAATAAAGCAGGATTAGCCACAGTACGCAAACAAACGCTATTGGATGAGGGCTTTAACCCAAAGTACTTTACCCATTACTGGAAAAATAAAAAAGGACAAGTATATTTATTTTGCTATGAATTTGGTTTTTTAGAAATACAAGAGCCAAGCAAAATAAAATATGTGTTAATCAAGTGGCAATCTTATATGAGTAATTAGTTGTAAACTAGTTAATTATTGTTGTTTTTAAATTATAATATTTTAGACTTTAAAGGTTAAAAGGGGAGAAGCTAACAAATTCCCAATTCACATTAGTAAAGTTTTTGGTTTCAATCCAGCATTCGGGTTTAAAAAACCAAAAACGACCTGTTCCTGTAGTGGTTTCTATATCCTTTTCGGAATATTGATCAAACAATAATGTTGTTTTTCCTGTAATTTGCAAAGAGTTACTTCCATTAAAGTCTATAAAGGTGAGGGCTGCTTTTGGGTTTTGTAAAAAATTACCAAAAGTGTTAAATAAGTTATTCCCTACATAATCAGGAATTTTAAGTGTGTTATCTTCTAAGATTTCAATAAAACCAGGATTTCCTCCTCTATGCGAAGCATCCATTGCTCCTTTGATGCTCATGCTTCCTAAAAAGAAAGTATCAGCCATTGTAATCCATTTTTTATGCTGTTCATTTAAAATGTTCCCTTTTGTTATTGTTGAATTTAGAAATGCTTTGTTTTTTGGAATCAAAGGAATGCGTTGCTGTATATATTTAGGACAATTAGAAAAGGCTTGAATTACATCAAGTTCTATGAAATTTCCTAAAATCTCGGCGTTGGTATTAAGTCGATACCTCCTTTGGTTAACAGTGTCAATAATTAGTATACCAATTTGCGCTTTTGTTTTTAAGTTAGCAAAAAGAATATCAGTATTAGTCGTTTTAATTTGATCAAGATCAATACGTACTTTTGTAGCTGATTTTACTGATACAAAACCTGGATTTCCTACAATAACGGAAGTCCATATATTTTGATTAGCATCCAGTGAACTAATAATTAATGTAGTTTGGCTTTCTATGAAATCAAAATAATTATCAGGGATACTATACCTTAAAACACGTGCTAGCATTTTAGGGTTATGGGAAGCATTATATTTTTTTTGTAATTCTAATTCTCCATCGTGAAAGTAACTTTCCATAATTGTGTTCGATTTTAACAGTAGGTCGAAAAAATGAACATAAATTATGTTAAGCTGTTCTTAAATTTTCACTCTTTAACTGAGTTGATTTTTTGGATTTATCCAAAAAATCAACCATCAACCATCAACCATCAACCATCAACCATCAACCATCAACCATCAACCATCAACCATCAACCATCAACC
>CANLCT010000120.1 GCA_947489195.1 uncultured Aquimarina sp.
GTGAATCTTTTTATTTTTGGAATCGTATTGGCTTTTTATAGCCTATCTATTTTCGGAATTTTTGTAATAGGAAGTCTATTTTATTTTTTATGGATTCGCATTTTTCTTAAAAAAAGAGCTGATTTAGATTACAAACGTTTTACCGAAGTAAGTCAGGAACAAAGCAAAGTCATTGAACTTATTAATGGCATGCAGGAAATCAAATTGCACAATGCCGAAAAGCAAAAACGATGGGGCTGGGAATATTTGCAAGCACGTTTGTTTAAAGTATCTATTGATGGATTAAAATTAGAACAATACCAAAGTGTAGGCTCTAGTTTTATTAATGAATTTAAAAATATCCTAATCACGGTGTTTTCTGCAAAATTGGTGATTGACGGCAACATCACTTTAGGAATGATGCTCGCCATAGCCTACATTGTTGGTCAATTGAATTCTCCCATTGCACAGCTCATCAATTTTGTACGCGAATTACAAGATGCTCAAATTTCATTGGATCGACTTGCCGAAATTCATAACAAAAAAGACGAAGAGCAGCAAATAGCACAACAAATTCAGAGCATACCAGATAACCTCTCCTTCGAGTTAACTAAAGTGTCTTTTAGATATATTGGTACAGAAAATAAGGTACTCGATCAATTGACATTACGCATTCCTGCAAAAAAGATCACAGCCATTGTAGGGGCTAGTGGCAGTGGTAAAACTACTTTAATGAAGTTGCTCCTCAAGTTTTACGAACCTAATGAAGGAAACATTAGCATTGGACCACATAATTTACAATACATATCACAAAGATCATGGCGCTCAAAAGTAGGCGTGGTGATGCAAGAAGGCTTTATATTTAGTGATACTATTGCCCATAACATTGCCGTTGGTGATGATCATGTTGACAAAAACAAACTAGCCCATGCTGTTCATGTGGCTAATATCAACGAGTTTATAGAATCATTGCCTTTAAGTTACAATACTAAAATTGGTAGCGAAGGTATTGGATTGAGTACTGGTCAAAAACAGCGTATTTTAATTGCCAGAGCCGTATATAAAAATCCTGATTATTTATTTTTTGACGAAGCTACTAGTGCTTTAGATGCCAATAATGAAAAAATAATTATTGAACGCTTGAATCACTTTTTTAAAAATAAAACCGTGGTCGTGATTGCGCATCGTTTAAGCACCGTAAAAAATGCCGATCAAATAGTGGTACTCAACAAAGGCGCTATTATTGAACAAGGCGATCACGAAAGTTTAGTAAAACAACGTGAAGCTTATTATAGTTTAGTTAAAAATCAATTAGAATTAGGGGCATAATATGGAAAATAGCCTACAAGATATTGAGCTTAGGAGCGAAGAAGTCCAAGAGATTTTAACCAAAGTGCCTCATTGGATGATTCGGTGGGGCAGCGTACTCTTTTTTATATTAATTGTACTGTTATTATTAATCACTTACGTTGTAAAATACCCCGATAGCATTCATTGTCAAGCAGTAGTAACTTCGGAACTACCACCCGAAAAAATATATGCACAAAAAACTGGTAAAATAGCAAGGATTCTTACCCCAAATAATAGTTTAGTTAATGAAAATACACCCATTGCTATTTTACAAAACACGGCTAATTATAAGGATGTTTTTTTATTAAAGTCCATTGTAGATACACTAAAAATCAACAATAAAACTTTTGACTTTCCTTTTGATGAATTACCGGTGTTGTATTTAGGCGAAATTAATACGGCGTTTATTCTATTTGAAAATAGTTATTCCGAATACGTATTGAATAATAAATTAAATCCCTTTGACAATGAAAAAAGAGCGAATCAGATTTCGATGATCGAATTAAAGAAACGCTTGTTTACCACTATCAATCAAAAGGAAATTCGAAAACAAGAACTCGAATTACAACAAAAAGACTTGAGTAGACAAGAACAACTATTTTCCAAAGGAGTTATTTCATCACAAGCCTATGAAAATAGAAAATTAGCCCTTTTACAAGCCGAAAGGGAGTATAGTTCCATTGCTTTAACCATATCACAACTCAACGAACAAATTAGCCAAGCCAACAAAAATAACCGAGGTACTACGGTAAACAGAACTCGAGAGGAGGTGCGTTTATTTAAAAACGTAATTCAATCATACAATCAATTAAAAACGGCTTTACAACAGTGGGAAATCAACTATGTCCTCAAAGCGTCAACCACAGGAACCTTATCCTTTTTAAACCATTGGAGCATCAATCAAAGTGTTACCAAAGGAGACTTTATGTTTACGGTGATTCCTGAAAAAAATAAAGATTACGTAGTTAAACTGAAAGCCCCACTGGTAAATTCTGGTAAAA
Organism: uncultured Aquimarina sp.; assembly: GCA_947489195.1. GTDB lineage: Bacteria > Bacteroidota > Bacteroidia > Flavobacteriales > Flavobacteriaceae > Aquimarina. The sequence goes on from CANLCT010000120.1 coordinate 2,331, forward strand.
TTAAAAAAGGGCAACGCGTAAACATCAATTTGGAAACCTACCCCGAGCAAGAATTTGGAATGCTCATTGGAAAAATTAAACGCATATCATTGGTGCCAGATGCCAACGGACAATATATAATTGACGCTTCATTGCCTAATAAGCTGATAACAAGCTATAATAAAACCCTCGATTTTAAACAAGAAATGAGCGGTAGTGCCCAAATCATTACCGAAGACCTCAGACTCATTGAGCGCTTCTTTTATCAACTTCGAAA
>CANLCT010000121.1 GCA_947489195.1 uncultured Aquimarina sp.
AATATAAATCCTCCTTAAATCAGCTTATATTAGCTTAAAAAATCTACAAACGGAGGTTTTTAGACAAACTGACGTTGGCAACAATTATGAAAAACCAAATACTATTTATATTACTTTTTGGATTTATAGCTTGTAAAGAAAATAAGCCGAAAGAAAATTTGGTTTCCAAAATTGAAAATTCAGAACGACAAGACTCAATAAAATCGGATAGCTTACCAAAAACAGAGTTACTCGATTTACTCAATGTGTCCTACAATAAGAAGAGTTCTGATTCATTGAACTTATTCTTCACAAAATGGAAAACCGAGTCCGAAAAAATCGAACCTAAAATAAGTGATTCTTTAACTTCAAATCTTTATCAAATATTTTATGAGATATATCAACCATTTGAATTGGAAAAATATGGTTGGATGAAAAGGGAACATTTTAAAAAGTATAAGTATGCAATTCCTCCTTCTATTTTACCATATTCGATAGGAGAAAAAATTGATACGTTAAAAGAATTTTATCCTAAAAATAAATTTTCAAATGCGAGTGTTTTAAATTCAATACCTGAATTTGAAAATGCGCTAACTGACTTTCTTTCAAAAGATAAATTTGAACGAGAATTTTTTCTTAGGAAAGTTATACTAATGCCTATGGCTTATAACAAAATTGCCTTTAAGACTTCGCCTGAAATAAATTATATTTCAATCAATAAAGAAATGAACAAGGCTAAAGCAGAAATTAGACTGATAAGTACGGGACTTGAATTAGACCTGAATAAGTTGAATGGAAAATGGAAAGTTGATGAAATAAAACAATTATGGATAGAATAATAACTGTTGCCAACACGGTGTATAAAACATAGCTAATAAGTGTTTAGCCGAAAGGTTTGTGTTTATCTGCAAAGACCGCCAAATTTTTAATTTGGCTTTTAAAATTGATAAGTTAAAAACAAAATATAAAAATTTGGCTCTGTGTTAATCAGAAAAGTTAGTGTCTTTTTGCACGCTACGTTCCATACACAAGACCGTTGTGTGTAATAAGAGAAACGATGCCAAAAAGAAACATAAAACCAGGAGATGATGTTGACTTCGAATTGTATGATTTAGACACAACAGAGTTTGTATGCTCCCAGCATATCAATGACGATTATATTAAAAAATTCATCCAAAAAAATGGAACTAAAGGAAAATGCGATTATTGTGACAAAAACATAAACGTAATAGAATTATATAAGGTTCTTGAATTAATAATCACAGGAATTGATTATTTGTATGAAGACCCAGCAAATTCTAGATACTTAAACAAAAATGGTTTACACGGTTTTGATGGTAATACTTTTGATTTTTATGATTTGTGGAATGAAGACTATCTTGATTTGAAAATTGAAAACACCAATCTATTCGAGGATATTTACAAATATTTAGAAAATGATAGTTTGTATTGCAATATAGACGAATATGGTTCAGAAACAGATTTCTTAAATGACTCTTGGTCTCACTTTAAAAGAATAGTAAAACATAAAGCAAGATTTGTTTTTCATTTTAAAGATGTATTCTCTAATCACAATTTAGTTGATCCATTATCGATATTAGACAAAGTTCAAAATTCAATTATCAAATTTAATTTAATTACAGAGTTAAAAGAAAATAGTATATTATATAGATGCCGTCAGCACACAACTGAAAATGAAGTTAATCTAGCAAAACATTTAGCATCAACACCACTAACTTTTTCTAAAGCTAATGGACGAATGAATCCAGCTGGAATTTCAATGTTTTATTGTAGTAAATCGAAAGATTTGACAATTAAAGAAGTTGTTGATTCTTCTGATAAATCAAAGCCATTTTACACTACTGGTATTTTTAGAAATAAAGAAAAACTAAGTTTAGTTGACCTAACTAACATACCGATTGCAGGTAGTATTTTTGATTCTTCTGCAAATATTGATATTGACACTATCGCATTTTTGAATGGATTTATTGAGGATATAGCTAAACCAATTAATAGTGATGATTCAATAATAGAATATATACCAACTCAAATTGTTACGGAATATATAAGATTCAATCCCAATTTGAACGTTGACGGCATAATTTATCCTTCATCAAAAGATAATAGTCTAAAAAATATTGTTGTTTTTTATGATCACGATGAATCAATAGACAATTTAAATTTCAGTAAATCTAGTTTGAAAACGGAATCAATATAATTACTACACACAACAAGCTGTATAATTAATGGCTACATTGTGCTAAGTTTAAAGCTCAGTACATTTAATTAAGTCTAGCTATGAATCGAAAAAATTGATGTTTTAATGTGCCACTAACCATACAGTAAACGTTGTGGGTAATGCCAATCCTTGATTCTAAATTCAGTGTTTTATCCTCAATTTCTGCTTCAAAAAGCTTATTGTA
>CANLCT010000122.1 GCA_947489195.1 uncultured Aquimarina sp.
TTGTAGTCTCAGGCAGACTCGAACTGCCGACCTCTACATTATCAGTGTAGCGCTCTAACCAGCTGAGCTATGAGACTGTCATTTTTTAAGACAATAGATCATAGATAAAAGAATATAGACTCTATTTCCTATTTTCTATTCTCTCGTTTCTTAATTTATTAATCGACAGCTTAAGACTATTATAATCAATCTGAAAAACATAACTAATGTTTCTAATCGATACCTTTAATAGTGTTTGTCTTACAGACAAATCTCTAGAAAGGAGGTGTTCCAGCCGCACCTTCCGGTACGGCTACCTTGTTACGACTTAGCCCCAGTTACCAGTTTTACCCTAGGCCGCTCCTTACGGTGACGGACTTCAGGTACCCCCAGCTTCCATGGCTTGACGGGCGGTGTGTACAAGGCCCGGGAACGTATTCACCGGATCATGGCTGATATCCGATTACTAGCGATTCCAGCTTCACGGAGTCGAGTTGCAGACTCCGATCCGAACTGAGATAGGGTTTATAGATTCGCTCCTATTCACATAGTGGCTGCTCTCTGTCCCTACCATTGTAGCACGTGTGTGGCCCAGGACGTAAGGGCCGTGATGATTTGACGTCATCCCCACCTTCCTCGCAGTTTGCACTGGCAGTCTTGCTAGAGTTCCCGACATGACTCGCTGGCAACTAACAACAGGGGTTGCGCTCGTTATAGGACTTAACCTGACACCTCACGGCACGAGCTGACGACAACCATGCAGCACCTTGTAAATTGCCCGAAGGAAAAACTATCTCTAGTCCTGTCAATCTACATTTAAGCCCTGGTAAGGTTCCTCGCGTATCATCGAATTAAACCACATGCTCCACCGCTTGTGCGGGCCCCCGTCAATTCCTTTGAGTTTCATTCTTGCGAACGTACTCCCCAGGTGGGTTACTTATCACTTTCGCTTAGTCACTCAGTCCGAAAACCAAACAACTAGTAACCATCGTTTACGGCGTGGACTACCAGGGTATCTAATCCTGTTCGCTACCCACGCTTTCGTCCCTCAGCGTCAATTGATTGTTAGTGATCTGCCTTCGCAATCGGTATTCTAAGTAATATCTATGCATTTCACCGCTACACTACTTATTCTAACCACTTCACAATAATTCAAGTCTAACAGTATCAATGGCAATTTTACGGTTGAGCCGCAAACTTTCACCACTGACTTATTAAACCGCCTACGGACCCTTTAAACCCAATGATTCCGGATAACGCTTGGATCCTCCGTATTACCGCGGCTGCTGGCACGGAGTTAGCCGATCCTTATTCTTATAGTACCGTCAATCTGTTACACGTAACAGGGTTTCTTCCTATACAAAAGTAGTTTACAACCCATAGGGCAGTCTTCCTACACGCGGCATGGCTGGATCAGAGTTGCCTCCATTGTCCAATATTCCTCACTGCTGCCTCCCGTAGGAGTCTGGTCCGTGTCTCAGTACCAGTGTGGGGGATCTCCCTCTCAGGACCCCTATCTATCGTTGCCTTGGTAAGCCGTTACCTTACCAACTAGCTAATAGAACGCATAGCCATCTTTTACCAATAAATCTTTAATTATCAATCGATGCCAATCAATAATACTATGGAGCATTAATCCAAATTTCTCTGGGCTATTCTCCAGTAAAAGGTAGGTTCTATACGCGTTACGCACCCGTGCGCCGGTCGTCATCTGTAGCAAGCTACAATGTTACCCCTCGACTTGCATGTGTTAAGCCTGCCGCTAGCGTTCATCCTGAGCCAGGATCAAACTCTTCATCGTTAATCTTTAAATATTTTTCTACAAAAATATCAATATCAACAAAACAGAAATTATAATTCGTCTCTCAAAATGACTATTCTAGTCTTAATTCTTTTTCTTGGTATTAATTTTACTTACTCTAGATTCTCACCTTCGTGAAAATGATATAAGCTACTTATAATACGCGCTGTCAATCAATATGTCAATGAACTCTTTATTTGTTAATTACCCAACATCGCTGCTCTGTAATTTAATTGCCGTTTAAAGCGGCTGCAAAGATAAGCTCTTTTTTAATTCCTACAAGAAAAATTTGAACTTTTTTTTGTTTGTTTTTTTTAAGCTACTCTCAAAATTAAAACAAAAACTTTTGCCGATTTTATTACAACTTACGCTGTTTTTAATCCCGCTTAAAGCGGCTGCAAATGTAGCTTTTATTTTGTTTCTGACAACTTTTAAAATAAAAATTTATTTTTATTTTTTTTAGTCAACTTAAATCAAAACAACCTCTCTTTTCTATGAACTTTTTCGCTTGCTCTGCTACTTACTGCTTCGCTAGCGGGGTGCAAATATACAACCCTTTTCCTTTATAGCAACTATCTTTTTTGGGGTTTTTT
>CANLCT010000123.1 GCA_947489195.1 uncultured Aquimarina sp.
GTATCCCCCCGAGCAAGTACATCTTTTGAGATATTCTATCCTGTATTAGTTTTGTAAAAAACAAAAGAGATATAATGACCACAAAAGAGAATGCCGATTATATGGCAAAATTAGTAGCTAAATTCAAAAGCTCAAGACAAACACAAAAAGAATTTTCAGCAGCACATGGGCTAAACGAAGGTAAGTTATGCTATTGGATTTCCAAATTAAGAAAACACCAAGCCCCAATAGCAACTTCCAGTACTCCCCAAAAGGATTTTGTAGCTATTGAAGTTACTGCTGCTGATTCCCCTACAAATATTATAATCCGCTTACAGAGTGGTGTAGAAATTGAAATCCCCGTATAATATGTTCGGATTAGGTACTACCCATCATTTTGAGCTTTATAGTAAACCTACCGACATGCGTAAAAGTTTTGATGGCTTACGAGGATTAGTGATCAATAATTTAGATCAAGATCCAGATAACGGAACGGTGTATATCTTTATCAACAAAGTCAGAAACAAGGTAAAACTCTTACACTGGCAGTCAGGAGGTTTTATACTATACTATAAAAGGCTAGAAACAGGCACATTTGACCTGCCAAAATATGATAGCGAAATAGGGAGTTTATCTTTAAGTTACGCGCAACTCATTCTATTAATCGACGGTATTTCGATTACTAATCTCACACATAAAAAACGTTTTAAAAAAGCTTAGATTTCTTTTGCTTTTGTAGGTTTACGTAGCTATTTTAGTTGTGTAATGGATTACCAAGAACTACTTTTAGAAAATGAGCATTTAGTAAAAAAGCAGCAAGATTTGGCTGCTAAAATAGCTAGTTTAGAACAACAATTAGCGGGGCTTTATAAGCTTATCAGTGGTTTTAAATCTGAGAGTTTTATTACCGAAACAGTTGTAGATCAATTATCACTATTTGCACAAGATACTCCAACGGTTATAGAGCAAACACAACAACAAACCATTAGCTATACGCGTAATAAAAAGAAACATCAAGGACGTAATACTTTACCTGAAAACCTTCCCGTTCGAGAAGTAATTATCGAACCTGAAGAAGATACCACAGGGCTTAAAAAAATAGGAGAAGAAATCACCGAAACTTTAGAGTACACTCCAGCAAGTTTAGTAAAAAGAAGAACCATTCGACCTAAGTATGCCAAAAAAGAAGGAGCAGGAGTGCTAATTGCCGAACTGCCCAGCCGTCCTATTGATAAAGGGATTGTAGAGGCTTGTCTTTTGGCACACATTTTAGTTAGTAAATATGTAGATCACCTACCATTTTACCGTCAAATCCAAATTTTTAAACGCGATTTTAACTGGGAACCAGCACAAAGTACCATGAGCGATTGGATGGCAAGTTGTTGTCAACTACTCGAGCCACTTTACAATAGCCTAAAACAAAAAATACTAGCATCTAATTATATCCAAGCAGACGAATCACCAATAAAAGTACTCGATTCTGACAAAAAAGGCAAAGCACATCAAGGATATCAATGGGTCTATCACGATCCCATTCAAAAACTGGTACTCTTTAATTACCGTAAAGGACGTGGACAAAACGGACCAAAAGAATTACTAGAACAGTACCATGGCTATTTGCAATGTGATGGCTATAGTGTGTACGATAAAATTGGAACAAACCCCAATATTACCCTAGCAGGATGTTTAGTGCATGCTAGGCGTAAATTTCATGATGCCCTTGATAGTGACAGAAAACGAGCACAAATAGCACTAGAACTTTTTAGAAAAATATATTTAGAAGAAAGAAATATTAAAGAAGCCGTTCAAAACGATTTTGAACAAAGAAAAACACAAAGAGATCAAAAGATCAAACCCTTACTAAATCAAATAAAAAACTGGATCGAAACAGAACAATTTAATGTATTACCGAAAAGTCCAATCGGTAAGGCAATGACATATTTTGTAAATCAATACTCTAAGCTAGAAGCTATTTTATTAGATGGTAGAATAGAATTAGATAATAATCTAATTGAAAACGCTATCCGTCCAATGGCTATAGGCAGAAAGAATTACCTATTCTGTGGATCACATAAAGCAGCACAAAATGCAGCAATGCTATATTCGTTCTTTGGAAGTTGTAAAATACAAAACATCAACCCTAGAGAATGGCTAGAAGATACCTTGCAAAGAATCCCTGATCATAGCATACTAAAACTTGAAGAACTATTACCTGGGTATTAGTAAAAATCTAAAACGTAGTTGCTCGGACGGTTAC
>CANLCT010000124.1 GCA_947489195.1 uncultured Aquimarina sp.
AAACAAAAGTATTTGCTTGTGCTACGGGCGAAGTGCAACGCACTTCTACTCGCACAGACATTTACATTAAGCGTTGTACACTATTAAAAAAACAAAATGGCTGTTTATATAACTGATGAATGTACAAATATGGGAGCTTGCGAGGTTGAGTGTCCTCATAATGCGATATACCCAGGTGAGGATAGCTGGAGTTATTCAGATGGTACTAATCTAAATGGTTACATAAAAAACCTTGATGGAAATATTGTTGATGCAAATGCAAAAAATAAACCCTTATCTGATGAATTCTATTATGTTGTAGCTGATAAATGTACAGGATGTATTGGTACTTATAGTGAGCCTCAGTGTATGGTTGTTTGTGCTATGGATGCCCTACGTTATATTGATGATGAAATTGACAAAAATGAACAACTCACTAAATTTGATTGGTTAAATAACTCTAAAAGTCTAGACATAAGTAATTACGAAATATCTAGACAGGAAAACACAATTATTACAGAAAATATCATAGAAAAAAACACTGCTGATATAACTATTAATAGACCTAAAAAAATTAAAAATAAATTGATCCAATGGATTAAAAACATAATATAAAAACAGTGTACAACACTATGTAAACGCAATGCTTTTTTTAGTGTTTTAGGCAAAGGAGCTTTATTTTTGTGAGGTCGGCATCACAAATTTTATTATTTTAACTCTGAAATTTAAAAACTAAAAAGTGTAACGCCTTGTGCTAATTCCGAAAGACAGTTTCTTTTAACACGCACAGACGTTTACATTTAACGTTGTATGCAACTCTAAAAATCCAAACCCGTCTTTAATTGTGGGATGAATAATATACAGGATCTAAATATTGAAAAGGAAATACTTCCTTTATTCGACAATACTCTTAACAAATATTCAAGAGCAAAAGTTCTTGAAATATTGAATTACCCATTAAAAAGTGTAGAAAAAATAAAATATACACAGGATATATTTCGGGGATTTTCTGAAAACAAAAAAATATTAAAAGATTATTCTTATTCTGTTTCCTACTTATTGGAAGTTTATAATTTCCTTCAAAATTATGATTTAGATGAGTTATCTAATAAAAAGCTTAAATATAAGTTTTTTACTTCCAAAAAAGTCAAAGTAGAACACAATGCTAGACTTTCACAAATGATATTGCTTTTCCATCGTCTAAATAATTTTTGTTTCTCTAGATTAAGCCTAAATGTTTTTCCAAAAGCCTACGAAAAAAATATACGGGAAATCATTGATTTTCTTTCTGTTTTTAATCTAAATCATTATGACACCTTAATAAGGGAATATAAATTTAAGGACAAAGAGGTAATCGAAATATGTGAAAAAATCAATGAACTTAAATCCGACGATAAGATTTCTTTGTTTTGGGATAACTTATTTCATTTTGAGGCATATTTCTCAATAAACCAAACTATCGAACAAAAGAAGTTTGTGTTTCCAAAATTTGACAACACTCTAGTATTAGAAAATTTCTATCATCCTTTGATAGAAAAACCTGTGAAAAATGATTTTAGTACTGCTAGCAATGTGATTTTATTAAATGGAGCTAATATGTCAGGAAAATCAACATTTTTAAAAGCTATTGGTTTGTCAATATATTTGGGACATCTTGGATTTGGAATACCTGCTTCAAATGGTAGTATCCCATTTTTTAAGAACTTCTCAATCGGAATAAATCATAGAGATGATATTTTAAATGGATATAGCCATTTTATGACGGAGGTAAAAAACCTTAAAAAAGTTGTCATAAAAGCGTCCAAAGAAAGTTGCCTCGTAATTTTTGACGAATTTTTTAGTGGCACTAATGCGGAAGATGCATTAGAAATCTGTAAAACGACAATCAACGGATTGACGCAATTTAAAAACTCTTTGTTTTTTATTTCAACTCATATTCAACAGCTAAAAGAAATCAAAGGAGATGATGTTTCAACTTTCCACATTGACTGTAAACTAATTAATAATATACCTACCTTTACTTATCAACTCAAAGAAGGTTGGTCTGATGTAAAAGTTGGAAGAATTTTATTCGAAAAGGAAGGGTTAAACAGATTGCTAAATAAAAAAAGTATGCATACAACACTGTATAACCAATCATAGCCGCCTACCGGCAGGCTACGCTTGTTATACTAAACGTTGTGGGTAATGCCAATACTAGATTCCAAATTCAGTGTTTTACCCTCAATTTCTGCTTCAAAAGCTTATTGTAAA
>CANLCT010000125.1 GCA_947489195.1 uncultured Aquimarina sp.
GCGACGCAGGATCGAAGTCTCCCACCTATCCTACACATTACTTATCCAAAACCAATACTAAGCTATAGTAAAGGTGCACGGGGTCTTTTCGTCCCACAGCGGGTAACCGGCATCTTCACCGATACTACAATTTCACCGAGATCATGGTTGAGACAGTGTCCAGATCGTTGCACCATTCGTGCAGGTCGGAACTTACCCGACAAGGAATTTCGCTACCTTAGGACCGTTATAGTTACGGCCGCCGTTTACTGGGGCTTCAATTCAGATCTTTGCCGAAGCTAAACCCTCCTCTTAACCTTCCAGCACCGGGCAGGTGTCAGGCCATATACGTCTAATTTCTTATTAGCATAGCCCTGTGTTTTTGATAAACAGTCGCCTGGACCTCTTCACTGCGGCCCCACCGAAGTGGGGCGACCCTTCTCCCGAAGTTACGGGTCGATTTTGCCTAGTTCCTTAACCATGAATCGCTCGAGCGCCTTAGAATTCTCATCCCAACTACCTGTGTCGGTTTAGGGTACGGGCTGCTTCACTCGTTTTTCTTGGAACTCGATTTGATGGATTATCACGCCAGCCGAAGCTTCGGTGTACTATTGCGGTGTTACCAATCGCTTCAACGCACTATTCCGTCAGTGCGCACCATCTTTTCGAATCCGTCACTTTTAGTGTGAGCAGGTACAGGAATATTAACCTGTTGTCCATCCACTACCCCTTTCGGGTTCGCGTTAGGTCCCGACTAACCCTCAGCTGATTAGCATAGCTGAGGAAACCTTAGTCTTTCGGCGGGTGGGTTTCTCGCCCACCTTATCGTTACTTATGCCTACATTTTCTTTTGTAGCTACTCCAGCATACCTTACGATACACCTTCTACGCCACTACAATGCTCCCCTACCACTTATATAAATTAATATATAAATCCATAGCTTCGGTAATATGTTTATGCCCGATTATTATCCATGCCGAACCGCTCGACTAGTGAGCTGTTACGCACTCTTTAAATGAATGGCTGCTTCCAAGCCAACATCCTAGCTGTCAAAGCAGTTCAACCGCGTTTTTTCAACTTAACATATATTTAGGGACCTTAGCTGATGGTCTGGGTTCTTTCCCTCTCGGACATGGACCTTAGCACCCATGCCCTCACTGCATACAATCATTTTATAGCATTCGGAGTTTGTCAGGAATTGGTAGGCGGTGAAGCCCCCGCATCCAATCAGTAGCTCTACCTCTATAAAACTTTGTATACGCTGCACCTAAATGCATTTCGGGGAGTACGAGCTATTTCCGAGTTTGATTGGCCTTTCACCCCTACCCTCAGGTCATCCCAAGACTTTTCAACGTCAACGGGTTCGGTCCTCCACTTTGGGTTAACAAAGCTTCAACCTGCCCAAGGGTAGATCACACGGTTTCGCGTCTACCACTACTAACTATAGCGCCCTATTCAGACTCGCTTTCGCTACGGATCCGCACCTGAAGTGCTTAACCTTGCTAGCAACGGTAACTCGTAGGCTCATTATGCAAAAGGCACGCCGTCACAGATTACTCCGCTCCGACCGCTTGTAAGCGTATGGTTTCAGGATCTTTTTCACTCCCTTATTCAGGGTTCTTTTCACCTTTCCCTCACGGTACTGGTTCACTATCGGTCTCTCAGGAGTATTTAGCCTTACCGGATGGTCCCGGCAGATTCACACAGGGTTACACGTGCCCCGCGCTACTCAGGATACCACTATCCAATAAAATCTTACCTATACAGGGCTGTCACCTATTTCGCTCAGCTTTCCAACTGATTCTAGTTCGTTTTAAATTCATATTGTGGTCCTACAACCCCTGTTTTGCCGTAACAAAACAGGTTTGGGCTCTTCCGCGTTCGCTCGCCACTACTAACGGAATCATTATTATTTTCTCTTCCTCAGGGTACTTAGATGTTTCAGTTCTCCTGGTTTGCCTCCTTGCGGATGATATATCTTCAATATACCGGGTTGCCCCATTGGGAAATCTTCGGGTAAATGTATGTGCCACTAACCGAAGCTTATCGCAGCTTATCACGTCCTTCTTCGCCTCTGAGAGCCTAGGCATTCCCCATACGCCCTTATTTAGCTTATGTGTCTTTGCTTATAACTTGCTCTTTATA
>CANLCT010000126.1 GCA_947489195.1 uncultured Aquimarina sp.
ATATCAATTCTTATTGGTAAATTTAAATGATTGTATTCAATGCTTTTAATTCCCTTATTTTTATCCTCAATCATATTCCCATTAGCATCGTAAACATATTCAACAATACTATTGTCTCGATCTGTAAAGCCTGCATCATTTTTAGCTTTATCGTTTACATACAATAACTTATTACCACGATCGTATCTGTAACTTAAATCATCTATTAATCCAAATTCGCTATTGCTATCATCAAGTAGGCCATTACGTTGTAATGAAAGGATATTACCCATTTTATCATAGCTTACTTTTTTTAAATCGTAATTACCATTATTGCTTATCCCTTTTGTTATTCTATTTAAAGCATCGTATTCATATTTATAATTTCTGGCCCTATTATCTGTTTTTGATTTCCAATAGATCTGACTAATATTTCCGTTATAAAGTGCTTTTCCGCTACCAACATTGTAATTAATTCTTGAAGAAAATAAATCATTTCCTAGATTAGCAGAATTAATCCCTGTAAGCCAACCACGCACATTGTATTTGTAATCAACAACTTGCAAAGGCTTGGTTTTAGTGTTTCCTACTTTTTTCTTTTTTAGCTGACCTAAATCATCGTATTCATTGTTTACTATGACTTCGGCGGTCTGATTGTTTATTTTTTGTTCTTGTGTTAACAACCTACCCATATGATCATACGTAAACGTATCTAGAGTGGTTATCGTAGCATTTGATTTGTATTTATGCTTTAGTTCTGTTTTTAAAACTCTACCCACAAAATCATACTGAATTCGAGTGATATCGGTACTTTGCAAATATTCATTTTTGCTAAACGTGTAAATAGGACGTCCTTTTTTATCGTAGTAAGTAATGGTACTAATCCATTTATCGGTGCCTAGTACTCGGACTTTATTGCCGGTTACCAAGCTTTTGGTTTCCTTGCCTTTGGCTACACTTTGTCCAAAAACTGATGTGGGTACCGTGTGTGCTGGTTTGTCGAAATTGTAATCGTCGTAGTAGTTTATGGTATATACTTTGCTAATACCAAAAGGTAAGGTGCTATTAGTATAGTGGATTTTTGTACCTGCTATAGTTTGTGATGTGGCTGTTTTGGTTACATATTGTTCGTATGTATTTGTATTATGCCCATTTGCTGCTGCCTGTACTCTTGTAACATTACTTTCGTGTAACCCTGTAAAGGCAACCCTTCCGAACACATCATATTTGGTAACCAACCATTGTTTTTTAGGACTTTTTGAACGCTGAATAGCATCTTGCGTTACTACGGGTTGGTCTAAAATATTATATACTATATACTCACGTCCTTTACCTGGTATTTGTTTTTCTACTAATCGGTTTCGTTGGTCGTACTGGTATTGATAACACAGATCTTTTAATATACTTGCTGTTATGGGTTTTGACACATCTACTTTTGGTGGTAACACATAGGTTAAGTTTCCAAAATCATCGTATATGTAATACGTATCGTGTGCTATTGCTTCATTGTACGTTCGCTTTAAGATGACCTGACCTTGCAAATTAGTAAACTCTTCGGTGGTATGGTTTTTTCCATTAGAAGCTTTCCAATTTTCGTCCTTGGTAGTGTTTTTAAATAAGGTATTGGCTTTGTAATTTCCGTTCTTTTTTAATGAAGGCACTCCGCTAGCCGTTAGTGATACATCAAAACGCACCACTTCGGTAGCTGAATTACTCGAGTAATCAAACTTAATACTATGATCGGCATCACTTGTTGGGTTGGCTTTCCAATCTTTACCCGGTGCTCCTGTTTTTAACACCCTATTTAATGGCGAAGCCTCGTAAATACGTTCACTATAAGCATTAATATTACCTAAACTTAGTCCCGGAAAATCTTCGGCATAATTGGTTTTATAATACTGCTGAGTAGCGGTATGCATATTGCCTGTTCTAAAACTACCCAAAGTACCTGAAGCTTTTATAGGTAAATAGTCTTTAGTTTGACGACCAAAACCATCATACGCAATATGGGTAATGATATCTTTTTTATCGGGTGAAGCTTTAATAGCTATTTGCTGTTTTGGGCGTCCCAACCCATCAAAATAAGAGACTTGTTCTATGACATGTACATTCTCGGAAGCAGA
>CANLCT010000127.1 GCA_947489195.1 uncultured Aquimarina sp.
GTATCCATCCGAGCAAATACATATTTTAAATTACACAGTTGTGTTTTAAGTTTGAAGAAACTTTAAAGAGATAGATATGTTAGCTTTAAGCTCTACAAACAGCTTTACTTTATATGTTCCTCCAACCGATATGCGAAAGAGTTTTGATAGTCTTTCTGGTATTATTATTTCAGAACTCGATTCAATTCCCAGCGATGGTAATGTGTATATTTTTGTCAATAAACTACGTAACAAAATAAAATTGTTGCATTGGCAGTCAGGGGGTTTTATACTTTATTATAAACGTTTGGAAAAAGGCACTATTAAACTGCCTGTTTATGAAAAAACGGTATTGAGTTTAGGTTTGGATTATTCGGCAATAGTATTGTTAATAGATGGAATTTCTATCACTAATATAAAGCGAGAAAAGCGGTTTAAAAAACACTAATTTTAGTTGTTTTTTTTGAGTTAAGTATTTATTTTAGTGGGTAATGACCTACCAAGAGCTACTTGTTGAGAATCGTAATCTGCATAAAAAGGCGAAAGATTCTGCGACCAAAATAGCTTCGCTAGAACAGCAACTTCAACAACTCTACAAGCTCATAAGTGGTTTTAAATCCGAGAGTTTTATTACTGAAGCAGTTATGGATCAGCTGTCACTGTTTGGAGAAGATCCCGTAGAAGAAGTAGCAGAGACACCACAACAGACCATTACTTATACCCGAGATAAGAAACAACATCTGGGGCGTAATGCGCTTCCAGAAAATCTTCCGGTAAGAGAAGTCATCATCGAGCCCAAGGAAGATACCACAGGACTTACCAAAATAGGAGAAGAAATCACTGAAACCCTAGAATATACTCCTGCTAGTTTGGTTAAACGCAGAACTATTCGTCCTAAATACGCTAAAAAAGAGGATCAAGGCGTACTGATTGCAGAGTTACCAAGCCGTCCTATTGACAAGGCTATTGTAGAAGCCTGCTTATTAGCACACATTTTGGTAAGTAAATATGTAGATCACTTGCCGTTTTATCGTCAAATCCAAATGTTCAAACGAGATTTTGGATGGGAACCCGCCCAAAGTACCATGAGTGATTGGATGGCGAGCTGTTGCCAGTTACTAGAACCCCTATACAATACCCTAAAGCAGAAAATACTTGATTCAGATTACATCCAAGCTGACGAGTCACCGATCAAGGTGCAAGATCAAGACAAAATAAAGAGTACACATCAAGGCTATCAATGGGTTTATCACGATCCCATTCAAAAGCTCGTACTCTTTAATTACCGAAAAGGACGCGGACAAAACGGACCTAAAGAATTGCTTACAAATTACAGTGGTTATCTGCAATGCGATGGCTACACTGTATATGATAAAATAGGAACTAACCCCAAGATTACCTTGGCTGGATGTTTGGTACATGCCAGGCGCAAGTTCCATGATGCGTTGGATAGTGATAAAAACCGCGCACAAATAGCTTTGGAGCTTTTTAGGAAAATGTATTTAGAAGAAAGAACCATCAAAGAAGAGATGCTAAACGATTATGATAAAAGAAAAGTACTTCGCGATCAAAAAGTCAAACCGCTATTGGAACAGATCAAAACATGGATAGAAGCTGAACAGTTCAATGTATTGCCACAAAGTCCTATCGGAAAGGCAATGACTTATTTTGCAAATCAATATCCAAAGCTAGAAACCATCTTTTATGATGGACGTATTGAACTGGACAATAACCTAATCGAAAATGCGATCCGCCCCATGGCAATAGGTAGAAAGAATTATTTGTTTTGTGGATCACATAAAGCAGCACAAAATGCAGCAATGCTATATTCGTTCTTTGGAAGTTGCAAAATACAAAATATTAATCCCAGAGAATGGCTAGAAGATACCTTGCAGAGAATCCCTGATCATAGCATACTAAAACTTGAAGAACTATTACCTGGGTATCAGTAAAAATCTAAAACGTAGTTGCTCGGACGGATAC
>CANLCT010000128.1 GCA_947489195.1 uncultured Aquimarina sp.
TCTGTGTTTAGATTTACAGTCTAATGCTTACTCAGCCATTTTACCTATGTTCATTAATCGTTGATTATTCTCAACCAATCACAAAGATATCGGAACCCTCTATCTACTATTCGGAGCCTGAGCGGGAATAGTGGGTACTGCACTAAGTATTTTAATTCGAGCAGAATTAGGTCAACCAGGTGCACTTTTAGGAGATGACCAAATTTACAATGTTATCGTAACTGCCCATGCTTTTGTTATAATTTTCTTCATAGTAATACCAATAATAATTGGAGGCTTTGGAAACTGACTTGTCCCACTAATAATCGGAGCCCCAGATATAGCATTCCCACGAATAAATAATATAAGTTTTTGACTCCTACCACCATCATTTCTCCTTCTCCTAGCATCATCAATAGTAGAAGCAGGAGCAGGAACAGGATGAACAGTCTACCCACCTCTAGCCGGAAATCTAGCCCATGCAGGAGCATCAGTAGACCTAACAATTTTCTCCCTTCATTTAGCTGGAGTGTCATCTATTTTAGGTGCAATTAATTTTATTACCACTATTATCAACATGAAACCCCCAGCCATAACACAGTATCAAACTCCACTATTTGTCTGATCCGTACTTATTACAGCCGTACTGCTCCTATTATCACTACCAGTGCTAGCCGCAGGCATTACTATACTACTAACAGACCGCAACCTAAACACAACTTTCTTTGATCCCGCTGGAGGAGGGGACCCAATTCTCTACCAGCATCTGTTCTGATTCTTTGGGCACCCAGAAGTTTATATTCTTATCCTCCCAGGATTTGGAATTATTTCACATGTAGTTACTTACTACTCCGGAAAAAAAGAACCTTTCGGCTATATAGGAATAGTATGAGCAATAATGTCTATTGGCTTTCTAGGCTTTATTGTATGAGCCCACCACATATTCACAGTAGGATTAGATGTAGACACACGAGCTTACTTTACATCAGCCACTATAATTATCGCAATTCCTACCGGTGTCAAAGTATTTAGCTGACTTGCAACCCTACACGGAGGTAATATTAAATGATCTCCAGCTATACTATGAGCCTTAGGCTTTATTTTCTTATTTACAGTTGGTGGTCTAACCGGAATTGTTTTATCCAACTCATCCCTTGACATCGTGCTTCACGATACATACTATGTAGTAGCCCATTTCCACTATGTTCTATCAATGGGAGCAGTGTTTGCTATCATAGCAGGATTTGTTCACTGATTCCCATTATTTTCAGGCTTCACCCTAGATGACACATGAGCAAAAGCCCACTTCGCCATCATATTCGTAGGAGTAAACATAACATTCTTCCCTCAACATTTCCTGGGCCTTTCAGGAATACCACGACGCTACTCAGACTACCCAGATGCTTACACCACATGAAACACTGTCTCTTCTATAGGATCATTTATTTCACTAACAGCTGTTCTCATCATGATCTTTATAATTTGAGAGGCCTTTGCTTCAAAACGAGAAGTAATATCAGTATCGTATGCTTCAACAAATTTAGAATGACTTCATGGCTGCCCTCCACCATATCACACATTCGAGGAACCAACCTATGTAAAAGTAAAATAAGAAAGGAAGGAATCGAACCCCCTAAAATTGGTTTCAAGCCAATCTCATATCCTATATGTCTTTCTCAATAAAAAA
>CANLCT010000129.1 GCA_947489195.1 uncultured Aquimarina sp.
CAACGTCAGTTTGTCTAAAAACCTCCGTTTGTAGATTTTTTAAGCTAATATAAGCTGATTTAAGGAGGATTTATATTTAAAGGTATTAGTTTTTGTGATGAAATACAGTGTCCTTAAAAAGTCTCTTTTAAAGGCAGTAAAGTCAATTATCTTGGAAGAATGATGAATCCTACTTTTGAAGTAGGATTTTAGCAAGTTTTTGTCGACAATATTAAAGATTCTTTTCAAATTATAGCAGGTAAATATTAAACCAACTTCTGCACTGGCTCTATAAATATATTTTTTTGTTGAGATATATGAAAATCCCCATTGGCGCTTTATAGTGCCATAAGGATGTTCTACAATTTGTTGTCTTTTTCGGTATAACTCTTTGTTGTTTTCAATCCGCTGTTTATTTTCCTCAATGAGATGTTGGTACTCGCTTCGTTGTATTGCTTTTCCATATTTAGCTTTGGTGCACTTGGTTTTTACGGGGCAGTCTTTACATTTTTTAGTGGTATATCTTTTAAATTTATAGGTTTTAGCAGAATGCCATTTTCCAGTTGTAGTTAGTGTTTCCCCTTGTGGACATATATAGGTGTCATTGTTTGGATCATAATTGAAGTTAGCGACATTGTATTTAGGATCTGGAGCTTGATTGGGTACATTTGGTATAGCTACCATTACATCGATTCCTAATTGATCAGCGATTCCAAATTCACTACCAGTATGATATCCTTTGTCATAAAGGGCAGTGAAGTTAGTGTGATCTAAGATTTTCGAAGCGCGCTCTAACATGTGTCCCATGGCTTTTCCATCATTTGTATTAGTTACTTTAAAATCAATAGGCATGTTATGTTTATCATCTACTGTAGTTTGTATATTATAGGCTATTTCTGTAATATTATTACGTGTAATCATATGGCGACTATCGGGATCGCTAGTTGATATTTGTGGCTCACCACTATCTTTGAGTTGTTTTTCTATCTGCTTGTATTGTAATTTGCGTTGCTGTTGCTGTTCTACCTCTTGCTTGATCTGTTGTGAATGCTCATCATTACTATCTAGCTCGTTTTCATATTGCTGCAATTTCTTGTCAATATAGTCTAGATGTCTGTCGATTTTCTTTTGGTTATAATTATTTTTCTTACTGTTTTGAGCTCTTAACTTGGTACTATCTCCAGCAATTAAGTTGCCACCAATAAGCTCGAAGTGTTTTGCTATCGATACAGTTGCCTTGAATACCTTTCGTATAGCTTTGGAGTTATCTCTTCTAAAATTTGAAATGGTATTGTGATCTGGTTGTAATTCTTTTAAAAGCCACATCACTTCAATATTACGTTTACAATTTTTTTCTAAATCTCGAGAGGATCGAGTTTTATTCATGTATCCATAAATATATAATTTCAATAAATCACTAGGGTGATAGGCAGGTCTTCCATTTTCTTTAAAGCTAGTTTTAAAGCCATAATCTAATAAATCAATACTATCTACAAAGAGATCAATAAGGCGAACTTCATTGTCATAATCAATGACTGATTCAAGAGATAAAGGAAAAAGTAAGGCTTGATTTCTGTCGCTTCCTACTATAAATTTCATATAATTAAAATACAAAATTTAATGCAGATATAAAAGGTTTTTAGACAGTCTGACGGT
>CANLCT010000130.1 GCA_947489195.1 uncultured Aquimarina sp.
GGGGTTTTTATTTACATTAATTTACGAAAAAAACCTAGTATTTACAAGGGTTTTGAGTATTCTGAATGGGCCTAATATTATTCGAAACAAATAGCTTTACAAGTTGTTTTAATATCTTATTCTCCTTAAAATTTCAAAATAACCTAATTTTGTTATATTTATAAAAGATATATGTGTAACTGGTTGTATATATACAATTGTTGTGGGTAATGCCAATCCTCTATTCAAAATTCAGTGTTTTATCCTCAATTCCTGCTTCAAAAAGCTTATTGTAAATAATAATTTGACACACTATTTCTGATGTGACTCTTGTTGTTTTGACGAGATAAAAACTAAATATTTTAAGACGGAACGCACTGGTTTTTGAGCAAATAACTATGACTGACATTTCTGAACTGACCCTTGACGCTCGTTGTTTTGATGGAGCAACAAGCCAAATAGTCAAGATGGAAAGCTCTAAATTTTGACAAAATAAATAGCGATCATAAGCTGAATCTGACAAGCTAAATAAATAGAAAAAAATAGCACACACCCACAACAATATGTAAATGCAATGCTTGGGGATTGGTGCGGCGCGAAGGTGGTTCTTCTCTACCGAGTCACAAATACTTTTTTATTAAGCACTTAAACATTAAATTTACACTTAAACAAAAGTATTTGCTTGTGCTACGGGCGAAGTGCAACGCACTTCTACTCGCACAGACATTTACATCAAGCGTTACCAATAATTGCCAATGAAGGAAATATACGAACCAAAATTTGTCGAAAAGCTATTTGACAAAATGAGCCGTTCATATTCAAAAGTTAATTACGTTACCTCATTTGGATTTAGCGAAAGATGGAGAAGACAATGTGTTGAGGAAATTGAAATAGAAAAAGGAAAAGTTATTGTCGATTTGATGACTGGAATGGGAGAATGCTGGAAACATATTTTAACAAAATGCAACAATGATTCAAAGTTGATTTCCCTTGATTTTTCTACAGAAATGATAAATAGAGCGAAAAAAAATAAGGAAAAAATCAACAATTATGATATTGAAATTCTGAAAGAAAATGTTTTTAAAAACTCAATAAAGGACCAAACCGCGGATTATGTAATATCTGGATTTGGATTAAAAACATTCAACGATAATCAACTTGAAAAATTAGCAGACGAAATTCACCGAATTCTAAAACCAAATGGTAAATTTTCTCTTGTAGATGTTTCCGTACCTAAAAGTTCAATTTTAAAACCTTTTTATCTCTTTTACTTGAAGAATATTATTCCGCTGCTAGGTAAAGTATTTCTTGGAAGTCCAGAGACCTATAAAATGTTGGGAGTTTATACTCAAGAGTTTGTAAATTCAAAAAACGTTGAAAAAATATTTGAATATCCGTAATTATCCATAATTGTATAAAAAGCCTTATTTTAGAGTAAAAATCAGTTATGAATATCTTCAG
>CANLCT010000131.1 GCA_947489195.1 uncultured Aquimarina sp.
GATAAACACTGGATTGAAATGCGGGTTTACCATAAGCTAAATTGTTATTAGGTCTGGGAGTAGGCTTAGGAGTAGCTATTGGGATAGGAGATGTTTCTTCAGGTATTCGAGCTTTAGAAAAAACATCAGCATATCTTACTTCGTCAAAATAAACGGTAGTAGGGTTTTTATCGGCACCTCGATAGATCCCTACTTTTGTAGTTAAAATTTCTGTATCTGGTTCGTAGTACCCCACTTTAATATCTTTACTACCATATTGTCTGTATTCACTTTGGCCAGCTTCTTTGATCCAACAGAATACCCAACCATCGTTAGTGTAAGGTGAAAATCGGTAACCTACAACAAAATCATACCAAACTCCTCTTTTTAAGGTTTCAGTATCAACATTAGTTCCTTTGGGAGATGGATTTCTTTGAGTATTTCCATTTTTACCGCTACGAATGCTCAATGTGGCATCAAAATCGTTCATATAAATTCCGATAAAAGGAAAATTTCCCTTTTGAGCTCTTGATGTTGCAGCTTGCTGGACTTGATAAATTACGTACCAGCTATTAGGCGCTTTCCATTCTTTAGGAAGGTATAAGCTAAAACCCGTATACCGTTTGGATTTATCCTTAATTTTTTCTGGATTTTTCCAGTGAACAATGACTTGTTCTACACGTTGCTTACTATCTGATTTAGTGCCATCAATATGGTATTTGATCGCTTTATCTCCAGCTCTAGCAAAATTTATAAAACTAGGAATTTCAATATCATCGCCTTGTAATTGAGCTTTAAATAAGTGATCGTTATCGTTCAAATCTCCATTTTGGTTCAGCGTAGCATCTTCAGCATCAAAGTATAGCTGAGCATTGATTGAACAATAGTTGAGCGCTATTACAATCATAATAAATAAGTGATTTTTTTTCATGATTTTCTGATATAAGATTAGTTGTTGTAATTAGTTGTAAAAAAACGTTAATTTTCATTAATTCTTATAGTTGTTCTGTATAATCTTACATACAAAATGTATTCTTGATATGTTTTTATTATGTTGTTGTTTAATAGCTTGTTTATAAGTATTTGGTTGAATTTTATAGTGTTGAAGTAGAATAAGTAAGCAAACAAAAAACAAATTTTTTATTAGTAAACTGTATTAGTATAGAATTGATTGTTTATTATGG
Organism: uncultured Aquimarina sp.; assembly: GCA_947489195.1. Classification (GTDB taxonomy): domain Bacteria; phylum Bacteroidota; class Bacteroidia; order Flavobacteriales; family Flavobacteriaceae; genus Aquimarina. The sequence continues at coordinate 1,164 of CANLCT010000131.1, forward strand.
TTGTTTTGGAATGATTGCTAAGTATTTTTTACATATTAAAGGCGTCAAAAGGAAGCTTTAGATAAAGATCTACAAACACAAAGTAAAAGAGGCCGTCTAAAAAGTATTTAGGCGGTCTTTTTATTTTTATAAGGGGATTTTATTTTTCACATATTAAAATT
>CANLCT010000132.1 GCA_947489195.1 uncultured Aquimarina sp.
TTAAACAAAAGTATTTGCTTGTGCTACGGGCGAAGTGCATCGCACTTCTACTCGCACAGACATTTACATTGAGCGTTACCACATATTAGAAAAAAAAAACATGTCCTCAATATTAAATAAATCTGACTTCTTAAAAGTAAGTGATAAACATACCATTTACTATGAGGTTTGTGGAAATAAAAATTCCGAGCCTATTCTTTTTCTTCACGGTGGACCTGGAATGGGTTTTTCTGATAATGACAAACGTTTTTTTGATTTCAACAAACAATTGGTAATCTTTTTTGACCAAAGAGGTGCTTCAAGAAGTATACCTTATGCTTGTACTGAGGAAAACACTACTCAAAACTTAGTTAATGATATTAACAAACTACTTGACTTTTTAAACATAAAAAAAGTTTTAGTTTTTGGTGGCTCTTGGGGTACAACATTGGGATTAGTATATGCAATTCAATATCCTGAAAGAGTAAAAGGACTTTTATTAAGAGGCGTATTTATTAATGATAAGGAATCGATAGAACATTACCTTAATGGTGGAGTTGCTAAGCTATACCCCAAAATATGGAAACGGTTTAGTCAGAATGTTCCTAATGATACCAGCAAATCAATAATTGACTATTATTTTGACAAAATAAAAAATGGAACAGATAAAGAGAAGATGTTTTTTTCTTATGAATGGTCTTTCTACGAAATATCTATATATAAAGAGTATATAACTCAAAGTGAAGTAGAACAAATATTAAACAGAATTCCTTATCAATCTTTATCTATAATGGAAATTCACTACTTAAGTAATAAGTGCTTTTTAAAAGACAACTATATTCTTGACAATATATCTGAAATAAATCAAATACCTGTTAAAATAGTACATGGAAAAAATGATGCAATATGCCCTGTAACTACTGCTATTAAACTGGATTCTTTATTAGAGAAAAGTGAATTATTTATTGTGGATGGAGGACACTCAGATTCTGAGCCTAATATTGAGAAAAAGCTAAGTCAAATTATAGAAGATAACATGTGGTAACACTGTATAAAAAACATAGGGCATTTGTGTTCAACCGAAAGGTCTGTCTCTATTTGTAAAGTCGCCAAATATAAAATTTGGTCTTTATAGTAGAAAAGATAAAAACAAAATATTTATATTTGGCTTAGTACCAAACCGAAACGCATCGCTTATCACCTGCCCTACGTTTCTTATACTAACCGTTGTGGGTAATGCCAATCCTTGATTCTAAATTCAGTGTTTTA
>CANLCT010000133.1 GCA_947489195.1 uncultured Aquimarina sp.
GTTAACGCAAGTATGACAAGTTATGTATATAACGAGTGGGATGAACTAACTCATGTTCTGGGGCCAAATAACATGGCGACTAAATATGAGTATGATGCAGCAGGTAAATTACACAAAACCTATACCGAAGTGACAAAGAATGCGTCTACCATTGGAGGCTTTAAGCTAATTAGTAAAAACAACTATAACTACAAAAATCAATAACTATGAGAATAAGTATATATCATTTTTTAGTTTATTTATTTTTAGGAAGCCTATCTGGATTAGCACAATCAGGTAAATTGGTACATGAGCCAATAAATACCGTAACCTCTGAGGTATATGATATTACAGGAAAGGTAGTATCCAAAAGTCGCGTTTATTTTGATGAGTTAGGCAAGCAAACTCAAAGTCAATCCTGGGATGCGAAAACAAAAAAAGTATGGGCTACGCAAACCTTATATGATGAGCAAGGTAGACCTGCTTTGAGTACTTCGGCCGCACCTATTGGCACCAATTTTAAATATAAGAGTAATTTTATACTAGATGCCAATGGCGCTGTTTTTAATAACGCAGATTTAGGAACAATAACTAGAGACCCATCAACAGTTAAAAATACGGCGAATACTTTAGGAGCCTATTACAGTACCCTAAATACTACCGAAAAGTATCAAGATATAACGGACAGGCCCTATAGTCGTACTTTTTATGATGAGTTAAATCCAGGTAAAGTACGTAAGGTAGTTGGAGGGAATAAAGTAGACACCAATGGCAATGGAAGGCCAGACAGCTTTCCACAAGGTTTTAGTCATACTATGGCTGCCGCTCAGGAATTGTATTTTGCTTTTGGAAGGGAAAAGTTTTTGGAAATCACCAATAGTAAAGCCGAAAAGGTCAAAATAGGTACCATTTTAAAAAATGTAACAATAGACCCAAATGGCGTGGAAACCGTTTCTTTTACTACTGCTGAAGGTCAGGTGCTGGCTACAGCACGTTCAGGAGATAGTAAAGGTCCCGAAAAAAGAGTAATATCATTAATAGGTTCACAAGGTTACATTGATATTCATGTACCAAAAGAAGAGGGAGATAACGTATTTTTCTTAAAAGGCATCACTAATTACAAGGTATTTAATTTAAGAACAGGAAAAGAATTAAATGTTAACAATATCAGATTTAAAGATCCTTTCCATGTTTTACC
>CANLCT010000134.1 GCA_947489195.1 uncultured Aquimarina sp.
TAGCATACTAAAACTTGAAGAACTATTACCTGGGTATTAGTAAAAATCTAAAACGTAGTTGCTCGGACGGTTACGTCAAAACAACAAGAGTCAGGTCAGAAATAGTGTGTCAAATTATTATTTATAATAAGCTTTTTGAAGAAGGAATTGAGGATAAAACACTGAATTTTGAATAGAGGATTGGCATTACCCACAACGTTTGGTGTAAGGAACGTAGGGCAGAGGATAAGCACTGTCTTTCGAATTCTCACTAAGCCAAATTTACATATTTTGCTTTTATTTTTGACTAAATGCCAAATTGGAAATTTGGCGACATTATAAAGAAACCCAAGCTTTCAAATTTAACCTAAACCGTCCTATGTTTTTTACACGTTGTTGTAGGTAGTTTATAATATAAGATTTAATGTAAAAGACGAATATCAGAAAGAATTACAGCAAAAAACACCAACATTATTATTACAAATATTAAATGGCCCAAGAAATACTTTAACTTTTTTAGATCATTCGGTTCTTTATTTCTCTTGCTTTTCCAAATGAAGAAAATACCTATAGGAGAAATTATAAATATTAATAAAAAAGGTAACCCAATTAGAGCGTCAATTAACCATTCATAATTTTCAAACGCGGGCTTTACAAAAACAACACTAATTAGAGAAAAAAGAAGTAAACATATTGAAATCTTATATAATTTAATAGCTTTTAATAAATTCAGATTGTCACTCATAAATTGTGTTAAGTCTTTTTAAATTATATTCATTGAATTGAGTTGATATAACCATATAAAAACAGCAATAACTGCTGTGAAAATATAGATTTGTTTATTTGTTACACCAGATTTGTTATTCTTTAAAATTAATGTCAGAATATATGATATAATTAACCAAGTAATAAGAATAGGTGCTAGAATCATTATCATCATTACGACGAGTAAATCAAACCCTCCTTGACCTTCAGCAAAACATATAAAAGGTGAAAATAATGTTATTGTAAGAATTTTATTTTTGATAATATATTTTATTTATAGTACTTCAAAAGCTATTTACGTAATTACCTACAACGCTCAATGTAAATGTCTGTGCGAGTAGAAGTGCGATGCACTTCGCCCGTAGCACAAGCAAATACTTTTGTTT
>CANLCT010000136.1 GCA_947489195.1 uncultured Aquimarina sp.
GCCATGTTATTTGGCCCCAGAACATGAGTTAGTTCATCCCACTCGTTATATACATAACTTGTCATACTTGCGTTAACGGGATGCACTCTAAAATCATCATAATAGGCTTGAATTGATTTTGTCACAATACGGATAGTTCCACTATGACTAATTTCGAAATTAAAGTTTAACTGTACCCAATCTCCCGCTTCTATAACTTGATCCGGATTATGCTTCACTTCCTTATTGTTCACAAAAAGTACGGTGTTTTTATAATTGCCTGTATGTAACCAAATTGATGATTTATACTTCCCAGGAGACTCTATAAAGGATGAAAAACCAGAACCGCTTGGAGCTTTCAATGAATATTTCCCAGTATGAGCCCTCGTTGCATCAATAGTACTACTCGAGAATAGGCCTAAATTGTTTTCTGTAGATGTATTAGTAGATGTATGATCAAATGAAGTTATTAATCGATTCGGATATTCAAAATTCTCATAAAACATCTCGTCATGTGCTGCATTACATACTGCCATAACTTTAGACTGATTATCCCCCAATTTTTGAGACACTTTATTCCCATTAATATCCATGGTCTCTAGAACTTTGGAATAATTGCTATACTTGGTAATTTCTGAAGTTTTTTGCCAACCTGTGGCTTGTGCTGCCTTATTATAGTTAAATGGCTTAAAGCCACTGTAACTCCCATCACTATTTAAATCACCTCTCCAGGAATACATTTGGTATTTCCTCCATATATCCTTATCCCATTCTTTCCAAGTTTCTACCTCAGCATTGTATAATTTCCATGGATCTGTTGATTTTTTTCTGAAATACGAAAGACTTTGAGCCCCTTGACTTAACATATTTTTATTGTTAATATCAACGGCTTTGCTTCCCATTTTAGGATAATAATAGAATGCAGGTTTACTTTCCGTTTTCATCTCTAATCCAAGACTCGAAACGGAATGTGTACGTTTCGCTTGCCCAGAAGTTAAATCAAAATCGCTAAAAGTAGTGGTGTAATTTACTCCATTCCTAAGTTCGGTACTCGATTTTAA
>CANLCT010000137.1 GCA_947489195.1 uncultured Aquimarina sp.
TTGAATATCCGTAATTATCCATAATTGTATAAAAAGCCTTATTTTAGAGTAAAAATCAGTTATGAATATCTTCAGTTTTACAGCCCATTTTGATAGCGAAGAAGCTTGTCGCCTTCATTTTAAATCAGAAAGAGATAAAATAGGTATAAAGTGCCGTCGATGTGGTCATATTCATCATTATTGGATAAAGTCAGTTTGGAGTTATGAATGTAAATTATGTAGAAGCCGTACTTCTTTAAGAAGTGGAACGATTATGCAAAGCTCTAATTTATCGTTTATGACTTGGTATAAAGCTATGTTCTTAATGACTACTACTAAAAAGGGCTTTTCGTCGAAAGAAATCCAGAAGCAATTAGGTTTAAAAAGATATGAGCCTGTATGGGCTATGGTTCATAAACTTCGTAAAGCTATGGGTAATCGAGATGCTCGTTATACTTTAGAAGGTATGATTGAAATGGATGAAGGGTATTTTACGGTTGAATCCTCTGAAATAGAGCAGCAAAAAGAAAAAAGAGGACGTGGAGCAGTAGGGAAACAGAATGTAATGATTATAGCTGAATCTACCCCTTTAGAAGAGCCTGAAACAGGTAAGAAGGAGCGACAATGTCGTTATTTCAAAGCCAAAGTACTAGATGATCATAAAGCAGAAGGGGTCAATGACATTGTAGCAACCTCCATAGATGAACAAAGTATAGTTTTTACCGATAAGAGTACTTCGTATGTTGATATTGCTGATTTTGTAGAACTTCATATCTCTGAAAAATCAGATAAAGAAACCACGAAAGAGACTCTAAAATGGGTTCATATTACCATCAGTAATGCTAAACGGAACTTACTTGGTAATTTTCATAAGATTAAAAGAAAATACCTCCAGTTATATCTAAACGAATTTGTTTATAAACTCAACAGAAGATATTTTGAAGAGAAACTGTTCGATAGGCTTGTAATTGCTAGTATTACTGGATTATGAGTAAAAACGGATATTCAA
>CANLCT010000138.1 GCA_947489195.1 uncultured Aquimarina sp.
CTTCCTACTATAAATTTCATATAATTAAAATACAAAATTTAATGCAGATATAAAAGGTTTTTAGACAGTCTGACGGTTTTGTATATGGTTTGTTGCGTGTTTAAGCACCGAATTTAGTAAATAAATAAAAACCGAATAGAAAATCCTCGCGGATTTTCGTAAGTAAGATAGAACTAGCAATAAATTATATACGGTGTCGCCATTTCGTTGTTTTTATTCAGTTTTTTCTTTTTCTGCTTGTTTTCTCAAGTTATAACGAGTCATCAATGCCATAAAAATTCCAAAAAATGATAATCTAAAAATAAATTTCCAAACATTAAAATTTTCGCCATCGCTATAATCGAATCCAGCAATTCCTAATGCGTAAACTATTCCACCAAATAAACCTCCTCCAATAATTGCTTTTGTCTGTAATTTCATAATTATTTTCTTTTATTCTAGAATATTTTTCAATTCCGATTGAGTGAGCAATTACGCAACCTGCTATATTTCAAAAAATTAGGTTATGGTTTCTGTTTCGTAAATAATTTTAAATTCCGTTATGATTTTTATGCGGTTAAGAATTTCTGTTGTTAATTATTTTTTTTAATATATTTTTATCAATTACTCTGAATCCAACAATAGTAAATATGAATTGCAGAATATTAACAATAATTTAAGGTTTCACATAAACATCAATATGTGGTTTAATCTTTAATGTTAGTCCGTAGCTAAGCACGATAGAAATAATTCCGACTAATATTTTTAAAATCATTTTATTCATTTTTGAGTACGTTCTGCCAATGAATGGCAACTAGAATATATAAACTATTGTCTATATATCTTTTATATAAAAAGCTAATCTAATGGATTTTTAATGGTTTGCAAATTATTTGTGGCAAACATATACGATATAAACAACTAATGGCTCAAGCTAAAAACTTGGGGAGAAATGTATATTTGTAGTTAAAAACAGATCACTTGAATATAGAATTAGCCCGTT
>CANLCT010000139.1 GCA_947489195.1 uncultured Aquimarina sp.
ATTTACACTTAAACAAAAGTATTTGCTTGTGATACGGGCGAAGTGCAACGCACTTCTACTCGCACAGACATTTACATTGAGCGTTGGCAAACATTAAATGAAATCGAAGAAAATAAAAAAAGGTTGTGGAATTTCATTAATCATATTAATTGTATTGGTTATAGGCTTTTTTTGGATGCTAAATGAGGCTTTTGGAGAAGATAAATATGTAGTCAATATTGAACAAAGTATAGGTGGAAAATTAGTTTGTAATGTCACGACTTCTGCCGATTTACAATCTTGGTATTACGATATTGAATATGAATATGTAAAATCCAATGGTGATAAAATTGACTTAGGAAGAGGGTTTTATGAAGGTATAGAGTGGGACGAAAAAGACCAACTTTATAAATACAAAAAGTGGATAATATTAAAGACCGGGAATTTCTTTGGTTCGGATAAAATAATAATGTTTAATCCAGATAAGAATGAAAAAAAAGAATTTGAATTTACTCAAAGAAGTATTGAGAATGATAGTCTTTGGAAATCAAAAAACATAAAATCTTTAATTAACTATTCTCCTTCCAATAGTCACATAATAAAAACGGATAAAAGTAAAGTTTTAGTGGAGTACACTTACAGAGTAGATGAAAAACAAACTGACAAACTCGAAAGTCAAATAATCACATATATCTTAAATGAGGAAAGTGGAGTTCCTGAAATGAAAAGTATTAAAATAAAAAAATAACGATTTGCCAACAATATATATGATGTCATAGCAGCTAAGTGATCAATCGAATGGTTCTTGTATATTTGGTAAGGCGCAATGCTTGCAAAAGGAAAAATATAGCAACCAATGCGCGGATATCTCGAAAGTTGGGTAACATTTTACACAGCTACGACGTAACCGTCCGAGCAACTACGTTTTAGATTTTTACTAATACCCAGGTAATAGTTCTTCAAGTTTTAGTATGCTATGA
>CANLCT010000140.1 GCA_947489195.1 uncultured Aquimarina sp.
TATAATCTATAGTAAAGGATTCATTTTTTGCTAGCTAGAGAAGGGATCAAGCAGTGAAGTCTTTTAAAAACGGGCTTATACTTTTTAAAATTAAGGAGCACCCCTCATCACTTTCCCCATAAATCCACCACCGGGTCAGTTAACATCGCATTCATCTATAGCCTATCGGCAAGACGAATGCTTTATGTGTTGTACACCGTTTCTTATTGTACTTCCAGATGCTTTCTAAATATCTTAGCAACTTCCCGTGCGTCAATTTTTCTTTTTTTTCTTAAGTGTGCTAATAAATCAATTTTTCCAATAGAATTTAGATATGACTCTACATCATTATACTCCATGAAAATATAAGATTTATTAGTAGTTAGATTAAAAACTATTCCTTTGGGATAGCCAATATTGAATCCTATGTACTTAGCACTTTTTGAGCATACTATTTGTTCTAGATATATCTCATCATTACTATTATAAAGAGCCAAATTATATTCATAGTCAGTACTCTTAATAATTACATCCTTATTTGATTTGAACCTTTCTTTGAGATCTTTTACTCTTACTAGGATACTGTCATTTTGAACAATCGCAAAATAAGGAGTTTTCAATTTAGTGTTTGTTGAATCCTTAAGGCTGTAATAGAAAGCTCCGAATGGCATTTTAATATTAAAAGGTTTATTGTATTTGGTCACTTTTTTATTCATAAAATCATCATAAGTTTTATAAATACCTTGTGGTAATATTGCAGAATTTTGACTAAAACTTAAAAAAGAATTTAGTAAGGTAAGTATCAGTATAATTTTTTTCACTTAGATTTTTTTATGGTGTACAACGTCAGTTTGTCTAAAAACCTCCGTTTGTAGATTTTTTAAGCTAATATAAGCTGATTTAAGGAGGATTTATATT
>CANLCT010000141.1 GCA_947489195.1 uncultured Aquimarina sp.
TTTCTTCAAAACTACCTTAACGAGTTCTGCTATAAGTTTAATAGAAGATATTTTGGTGATCAAACCATGGAAAGGCTCATCATTGCTGGTGTCAATCATCGATGGAATGAACTTTAGGTGTGCTTAAAAATAAGCATATATATTTATAATCAATAATAGTAATAATGAATGCTAGAAATCTAATTATAGGTAAAAAACCAATTAAAAAATTGACCGATAAAATGACTTTAATTAATGATGATGGATGGGAGTCAAGATATTTGAATAAAACAGATAAATCTGAATGGATAAAGATCGATCTTGATTCTGTATATCATGATACAGAAAATCTCATTTTGTATAACTTACCAAAACCAACTCAATCTGAATTAATTAAAATTTTGGTAAAAGAAAAAAAAATAAATATAGTATCAGCAATTTCGTGCTTGATAAATTATTTTGAATTTGATAATGACGACAATCTAGTTGAATTTAGAGAAGAGTTAATAAACGAATTGGAAAAAATCATTGAGCAGAAGGATTTTAAAATAACCAATTTAGAAAGTAAAAGACTTAAAACGATTATTTATGACAGTGAATTAAATCACTCACGTAATCAAAGAGAATACCTTGGAAAAAATAAAAATAAAGTTGAAAAGGATTTTTTATATTACAAAAATATAGCTCAAAGAGCTGAGAAAATAATAGCTATTATTAACAGCTAAATTAACGTACCACTACTCCTATATTCATCAAAGACCCATTAACGTTCAGCCCTTCCTTATTTGTGAGTCCTCTTTGCTTTTCCAATTTTCACAATGCTCGCTTCCCATAAGTACTATGGCTTCTGCTGACTTCTCTTTACATCCAAACTCGTGGATTTCCCTAGGCTACATCTGGCAC
>CANLCT010000142.1 GCA_947489195.1 uncultured Aquimarina sp.
TTCTTTGTAAGTTTGTTGTTGTTTTTTAGCTAGACTAATAGCTTGATTTTCTTCTTCAATAGCTTCCCATCTATAATTAATTCGTTGTTCCTGTACTGCTTCTAAAGCTAGTTTTTGCACATGGAATCTATCGGTGACACTTTGCGCTTTAGGAAAACATTTTTTAATTACTAAATTCATATTAGGAGCCATGTCCACAGTAACCTCTTTGACCATTTTCCTTCTTTGTGGAGTTATTTTATTGATAACTTCTATAATATCACTTGCTTTAGTCCCTTTAATCATAGCTACAATACTTCCTTTTAATCCATGAGCTTCTTTGTTGGTTAGTATGGTATAGAGCTCTCCATTGGATAGCGAAGTTTCATCAAGGCTAAGGCGTTTGCCTAAATTTTTTCTATAAAGCAACCAATCTTCAGCATGTTCTTTTTGAGTCCATGTATTATAATCACTTAACTTATTTTTATAATGTACCTGTAAACGTTTTCCATTAATTTTATAGTAACTCCCAAATCGTTTTGCACTTACGGCATTATTATCAAGAGATATCTTTTAAAAAAGAGGCAAACTCATTAGTAATACGAGTGCCTTTAGCGATTAAATTCCAATCTCTTTTTATAATTGTTCCTGTATTGACCAATGTCCAGCGTCTGCGTTTTATGTGAAGCAATACCGACTTGCCCCTTAAAGGAAAATCTTCCACAGTAATTTGTGGTAAAAAACCTTTGGATTGGGCTATTTCTGATTGATACTCTTGGGGTAAAATATTTTTCTCTTCTAAATAAAAGTGAATCTTTTCTGAGGTAGATTTATGATCTACTATATCAAAGTACTCTAATATCCCTTCTGGTAAAAAATAACGGGCTAATTCTATATTCAA
>CANLCT010000143.1 GCA_947489195.1 uncultured Aquimarina sp.
TAGGAGCGTTACTTCCTCGTATCGGGGACTCGCACCCTTTGGGACATTCTTTAAATGAACTATATTTACCATTCAAGTCACACACAATGTATAAAAAACATAGGGCGGTTTAGGCTTAATTTGAAAGTCTGTACTTATTTATAAAGTCGCCAATTATAAAATTTGGCGTTTATGAGAAAAAAGATAAAAGCAAAATATTTATATTTGGCTTAGTATCAAATCGAAGTGTATTGCTTATTACCTGCCCTACGTTTCTTATACTGAACGTTACCAACTATAAGCCCTGAGTTTTTTAGAAACTAGTTTTTTTAATAAAACTTGTGAAGTATTAAATTTGGTGTAAATTTACACCAAATAAACATCTCATGGGACGACAAAGCATTTCTTTCACAGAACCTAACGATAATTGGTTAAAAGCTCAAGTTGATAATAACGAGTACTCAAGTAAAAGTGAACTTGTTAATGACTTGATTAGACAAGCGCGCAAGCAGCAGAAACAAATTGATTGGATTGCAGCAAAGATAGATAAGGCAGAAAAAAGTGGATTTACTTCGGATAGTAAAGCGCAAATATTATCTCAATCTAAGAATTTATCAAATGGTTAAATACAAATTAAGTAACTCTGCAAAAGAGGACTTAATAAGAATTCATCGTTACGGAGTTAAAAAGTTTGGAATGGCGCAAGCTGACAAATATTTTGACTCTTTTTTTGAATACTTTGACATCATTTCGCAAAGACCTTATTCATTTGAATCAGTTGACTTTATAAAAAGTGGATATAGACGCTGTGTCTGCGGATCGGATAGGCCCATTCAGAATACTCAAAACCCTTGTAAATACTAGGTTTTTTTCGTAAATTAATGTAAATAAAAACCCCGA
>CANLCT010000144.1 GCA_947489195.1 uncultured Aquimarina sp.
TTTATTAAGTGATTTTTTAATAAATTACGCATTATGACCAGACGCAAATTTGATACAGAATTTAAAACCACGATTGTTAATTTGTTACACTCGGGTCATACGATGAAATCAATATGTTCAGAGTATGATTTGAAGGAAGCTACAGTTTATCGTTGGAAAAAAGAGTTCAAAACAGAAACAGGAGCTTTTAAAGATGAAGCTAGTTTAGCTTATGAAAATGAGATCCGACTTTTAAAAAAGAAACTTAAGGATGCTCAAATGGAACGAGATATATTAAAAAAGGCAGTAAGCATCTTTTCCGTGAGCGACAGGTAAAATATCAATTTATCTTACAAAATAAAACGTTGTACCCTGTTGAAAAGATGTGTAAAAGCATGAAAATAAGTGCAAATAGTTTCTATAAATGGCTTAAGAATAAAGACCTGGTAAAACCAGAAACACCAACTCAATTTTTAAAGAAACGTATTCAGATTATTTTCAATGAAAATCGTCAAGTTTACGGAGCTGCTCGTATTCAAAAAACTTTAGAACGAGAAGGATTGATTTATTGTAGATCTTATATAGCTCAATTAATGAAGCAGATGGGATTGAGAAGTATTTTAAAAAAGAAGTTTAAAATCTGTACAACAGATAGCAATCATAAATATCCAGTGGCTAAAAATCAGTTAAACAGGAACTTTAAAAGCGATAAATTGGGACAAAAATGGGTGTCTGATATTACTTATATAAAAGTCGCAGGAAAATGGAATTACTTAACTACTATTATTGATCTAGCTGACAGAAAACTTATCGCTTGGACATTGAGTCAAGATATGACAACACAAAACACCATTTATAAAACTTGGATTAAAGCCCGTAAACAAAGAGA
>CANLCT010000145.1 GCA_947489195.1 uncultured Aquimarina sp.
GCTACTCTACGATAATAAGCAACATTATAGGTTATCTCATAATTTTCACGAAGTAGATTTTCAAAATCCAAAAGCTTATTTAGTAAATGTAATAAGCCCCTTGTTAGTGGTTGGCGTTTTTTTATGGTTTTACGGCGCATTTTACTAAATCCTATATAGCGCTTTTTCCATTTGATATATTTGGAACGTATCATTTTTACTCCTATAGCTTTGCAGTTTTGTTTAAGCTGTTTATATAACCAATCGACTGCTTCCCAGAGTAATTTTTGAGGGCTTGGGTAACGAACTTCACTCTCATAACAAGTCGCGTCTACTGTAACTTGATCTTTGTTATTTATATAGGGCTTCCAGTGAGCAAACAACTCTTTTTCTATCGAATCTATATCTAGTTTTTTTGCCAGTTCACAACGAATCTGACTTACTATTTTAAAATTAGTCAACCGATTAAAACCTAAATGAATATCACAAAAAAATTGATAATCAATATTGCCATTGAGTTGTTCTATTAGTTTTTGATCTGAACAACAAGCATAATGCTTTAGAAGCATTAAGGCTATTCTGCCCCTTGGACTAAATAACATTTTTGAACCTGAAGGTTTTTCTTTTATCTGTAAACTTTCCACAAGAGAATCCCAAGGAATAGATACATAGATTTTTCCCAAATCACTTTCTAAAAAGCGGCTATAAAAGGAAGATAAATTTTCTCGTGCAGATAAAAACGAAAATTCATGCTGAAAGTCACTAATGCTGCTGTATTTTCATAATTAACGTGAGTTCGATTTAACTTATACCGATATTAGGTAAAAAATCTTGAATTTTAATACCAGGCTTTTTGTC
>CANLCT010000146.1 GCA_947489195.1 uncultured Aquimarina sp.
AGCCTTTCCATGGTTTGATCACCAAAATATCTTCTATTAAACTTATAGCAGAACTCGTTAAGGTAGTTTTGAAGAAAATCATTATCAATTCTGTGATGTACATCTAACAGTAATCTTTTTGCATTGCTTATTGCTGTATGAACCCATGGTAATATCACATTGACATTTTTCTTATCTACTTTTTGCGCTTTGTTATTGATTTTTGAAGTGATCTTTCTATAGCTTGAATAATCATCTGACACAGAGTTTGTTCCTTCTTCTACACTTTTTTCTATTTCTTGATTCAGTGTTTCTGCAGCTAGATTTTCAATTACTTTCATTTTTAGATAGCCTACTTTTTTATTAGGTCTATTCGGGTTATTATTTTTATCATTAGGTTCAGATTCGACCATTACCAATACTTTTGTTTGCTTTTGACTTCCTCTCCCACGTTTAGTAGGTGCTTGTTTATCTCTTTTAATATCAACCGTTTCAAAAAAACCTTCATCAAGTTCAATCCATTTTGATAATTGATATTCAGCATCTCGTAACCCCATCACTGATCTTATTTTATGCATCATCGCCCAGATAGGCTCATATCGTTTATGACCTAATTGTCTTTGCATTTCTTTGGCTGAAAAACTCTTCTTTGTAGAGGTTATTAAATGCATAGCTATGAACCAATATTGAAAACTCAATTTACTTGATTGCATTACTGTTCCTGAGCGAAGGGAAGTCCTAAATTTACACTTTTTACATTCGTAACTCCATTTATCCTTCTTCCAATAATGATCTAAGCCTCCACATTTCTTACA
>CANLCT010000147.1 GCA_947489195.1 uncultured Aquimarina sp.
AGTCTCATAGCTCAGCTGGTTAGAGCGCTACACTGATAATGTAGAGGTCGGCAGTTCGAGTCTGCCTGAGACTACAAAGTCGAAGACAGAGGAGAAGTTTATCTTGAGCGAAAGCCGAGAGAAGTCTGCCTGAGACTACAATTCAATTATGAATTACGAATTTTAAATTATGAATTAAATCAATTCATAATTCGTAATTTATCATTCATAATTGATAGATAAGTTCATAAAAATAAAATATTGAAAAGGAAATTCTAGAAGATAGAGTTTAAGTCACATTATTCGTAATTCTAAATTCGTAATTCAGGATTTCATTAATGGGGGATTAGCTCAGCTGGCTAGAGCGCCTGCCTTGCACGCAGGAGGTCATCGGTTCGACTCCGATATTCTCCACAGTTCTTTAGTTATAAGGGATATAGTAAATAAAATCACAGGATTCATGTAATGAAAAATGTTTTATTTACATAGAAATTATAATGATTATAAGAAAAACGTTCATTGACATATTGATAAATCAAATACGAGCACATAATTAATTTTATGTGAATAGAGAGAAATTAAAATGACTTTAAGGTAAACTTTATCGGGTTTATTTTAGAGAAGTTTTTAGAGGTTAGGAGTTTGTGGTTTAGTTTACTAACAACGATCAACTAACAACTAAAAACGAATATAAAGAGCAAGTTATAAGCAAAGACACATAAGCTAAATAAGGGCGTATGGGGAATGCCTAGGCTCTCAGAGGCGA
>CANLCT010000148.1 GCA_947489195.1 uncultured Aquimarina sp.
GTTAACGCAAGTATGACAAGTTATGTATATAACGAGTGGGATGAACTAACTCATGTTCTGGGGCCAAATAACATGGCTACCAAATATGAGTATGATGCAGCAGGTAAATTGTATAAAACCTATACCGAAGTAGCTAAAAATGGATCTACCAATGGCGGTTTTAAGCTAATTAGTAAAAACAACTATAACTACAAAAATCAATAACTATGAGAATAAGTGTATATCATTTTTTAGTTTATTTATTTTTAGGAAGTCTATCTGCATTAGCGCAATCAGGTAAATTGGTGAATGAGCCGATAAATACCGTAACCTCGGAGGTATATGATATTACAGGAAAGGTAGTGTCCAAAAGTCGCGTTTATTTTGATGAGTTAGGCAAGCAAACTCAAAGTCAATCTTGGGATTCGAAAACCAAAAAAGTATGGGCTACGCAAACTCAATATGATGAGCAAGGTAGACCTGCTTTGAGTACTTCGGCAGCACCTATTGGTCCTAATTTTAAATATAAGAGTAATTTTATACTAGATGCCAATGGCGCTGTTTTTAATACCGCAGATTTAGGAACAATAACTAGAGATCCTTCAACAGTTAAAAATACCGCGAATACTTTAGGAGCCTATTACAGTACTCGAAATACTACCGAAAAGTATCAAGATATTACCGACAGGCCCTATAGTCGTACTTTTTATGATGAGTTAAATCCAGGTAAAGTACGTAAGGTAGTTGGAGGGAATAAAGT
>CANLCT010000149.1 GCA_947489195.1 uncultured Aquimarina sp.
GTTACTAATAAATTATACTCCCCTGCGGCTAATCCTTCTATTTTGCTAGTAGTGGATAAGGCATCTAAATTTTCTCCCAACTCATTTTCCCAACTATAACTATACGCTGGAGTACCTCCTGTAACTGCTACTTCGATACTTCCATTATTCTTTCCAAAACCAGTAAGCCCCTTTACTTCTTCTGAGGTTATAGCAAGAAGTGTTGGTTCCGCTACTCTTACTGACAATTCATCTGCTATTGCTTTATAAAAGCATCCTTTCGTATTTCTAACTTCGATTTCATACAAGTCTGATCCTAAATTTGAGATCCTACTTTTGGTAGCCTCCGAAAACGAAATCCAATTACTAAAAACACCTTCTATTTTTCTATATCGATATTCAAAACGATCTGTAATAGCGCCTGTTGCCTCAATACTTATTTGACCATCTGTATTTCCATAACACGTAACTGGTGTTACATTACTTATTGCTACATCTAAAATCGCAGGTGCTACTACTTCAAAAGTATCACTAACTACTTTGATTGCTTCCGCATTTTCAACAATTACAAAATAATTTCCCGATTTTATATTACTCAATATTTCGGTAGTATTCCCTATGGGGGTATCTGGATCTATTTCATTATACCATGTGTATTGATTTCCTCCAATACCTCCAGTTACTACTGCTCTTATACTTCCATTTTCTCCTCCGATACAAGTAATTGGTGTTATTTCCTCTATACCTACTTTAGG
>CANLCT010000150.1 GCA_947489195.1 uncultured Aquimarina sp.
TTGACAATGAATTGATTATTAGAAGAGCCTTGAATATTGTAAGCTGCCTTAAGTTGCCCGTTTTGCATATGATCATCTTTCATGCGCATAAAAGTAGCATCAGGGTCTGTTTTACTATAGCTGCCGCGTTTACCCAAAATGGCTTCTTGTTTGTTGTATTTATCTATAGTATCAGGCCAGTTCCTTTTAGCATAATTTAGTTTTTGCTTTACTTTCTTATCTATAGGTTTATCTGCTAAAGCTGCATTGATTTGATCAATGGTTTGAGAGACCTTTTCTGGATCTATAGCTTCGAAATTTGGAGTATTAGGCACTTGCTCTTCATCGGCATATACTTTTTCAACGTAAGTCCAAAGTTCCTTAAGTTGTTTGGTGATTTTACCTCGATTGGTTTTTATACTCTTTGCCCACACAAAGGTGTATTTATTAGCATTAGCTTCTAATTTAGTGCCATCAACATAAATTTCTTTTAGACTTAAGTACCCTTGATCATTTAATAATAGTACAACTTGATTGAAGATTTTTTTGAATTGACCTTTTAAGCGCTTACCTCTAAAATCATTAATAGTGTTGTGATCTGGTTTGCTTTGACCACTAAGCCACATAAAGTGGATATTTTCACAAAGAGCTTGTTCTATTTTTCGAGAAGAATACAAATTACGTAAATAAGCGTAGATGATTACTTTTAGTAACATTCTAGGATGATAGCTTGAAGTACCTCCT
>CANLCT010000151.1 GCA_947489195.1 uncultured Aquimarina sp.
AATAGATGCTAATATCAATCCAAGAAGCACTTATGAAAGAGCTATGGCATTGAAGCATTTGCCAAAGTGTACTACTAATGATTTAGTCATTTTTGATAGAGGTTACTTTTCTTATGAGTTTTTAAAAACCTTAGGCAATATACCTTTTGTAATGCGCTTAAAATCTGACCTAAATCCAGTGAAAAAATTCATCGAAACAAATAAAGCATCTCAGATAGTCGAAATAAATAGTTGTAAATACGTATACAAGAAAAAAGGAGAACAAAAACCGACGCCTCTAAAAGTAAGACTAATACGAGTAGAACTAAGTTCAGGGGAGACAGAAATACTAGCTACTTCATTACATAACACTAGAAAATACCCTTCAAGGCTTTTTAAAGAGCTTTATTTTAAACGTTGGAAAGTAGAAACTTTTTATGATGAATTGAAAAACAAATTAAAAGTAGAACTATTTACAGGGTACTCACAAAGAGCCATATTACAAGACTTTTACGCTGCCATATTGGTCAGTAATATTCAATCTATAATCGTCAACGATATAAAAGAGGAAATAGCCATTGAAAATCAATCTAAAAAATATGAATATAAAGTAAATAACAATTTAAGCTATGGGTTCCTGAAAGACCGAATTATAACACTCCTATTTTCAGAAAAAGACATTGAGAAAATGACCAAAGAATTAAAAATATTATTCAGAAAAAATTTAGTTCCTATAAGA
>CANLCT010000152.1 GCA_947489195.1 uncultured Aquimarina sp.
ATGGAGAAGATCCAGTGGTTATAAAAACAGACTATCGCTATACTAATAAAGAGTTCCCAACACTAGTAACAGCTACTAAAACAACCACTAGTAAAGGGCAAGTAGCAGAAAACAAAACCTATTATCCAGATGATATTACAAGTGTAAATAGTTTAGCGGGTGGTCCTTTAACAGAAGAAGAATTTAATGCTATTAAAAGTATGCAAAAAGATGCGGTGTCGCATCGAATAGGACAACCCATACAAACCGAAAGTATAGTAAATGGTTCAAAAACCATACAGCGTACTAGCTTTAAAAAATGGAGCTCATTAGTTTTACCCGAGTTTGTAAAAACAGCTAAAGGGGGCAATGATCTAGAACCTCGATTAACCTACCATAGCTATACTTCAAATGGACAACCTAAAGAAGTTTCTAGAGTTGACGGCATCCACATCATATACATCTGGGGTTATGACAAACAATACCCCATAGCTAAAATCGAAAACGCAAGTTATACAGGTCTTTCTGAACCAAAACAATCTACAATAAATAATGCTATATCTTCTTCTAATTTAGATAAAGATATTGTAACTGAGAATAATTTGAAAAGACGATTAGTTTTGTTGCGAAATGCGTTTCCTGAGTCCCAAGTAAGCACGTATACCTATGATCCACTAATAGGGGTTACCAGTATGAC
>CANLCT010000153.1 GCA_947489195.1 uncultured Aquimarina sp.
TGATGGTTGATGGTTGATGGTTGATGGTTGATGGTTGATGGTTGATGGTTGATGGTTGATGGTTGATGGTTGATGGTAAAATAAATTATTCTCCTTTTTTATTCAAAAAAAATAGAATAATTTTCAAATAAAATTTAATCATACTCTTAACTTTGTTTTATTCAAAAACAACTAACAACTAACAACTAACAACTAACAACTAACAACTGACAACCCAAAACTCATAACTAAGAAAGAGTATGGCAAAAAAGAAAAAATTAGGTTTAGAAGATTTAGGTGGATTTGTATTTTCTACCAACGAAGATTTTGATTTTGAAACTGATGATAGTCATGAAAATTTAGCCCCTAATGAACAATATTTAGAAGCACATTTTAGCAACAAAGGTAGAGGTGGTAAAACAGTTACTATTGTTAAAGGTTTTATTGGTAGTGAAGACGATTTAAAAATACTCGCCAAATTATTAAAAAAGAAATGTGGTGTTGGTGGAGCAGTAAAGGATGGTGAAATTATTATTCAAGGGAATTATCGTGATAAAGTAATGGAAATTCTGAAAAAAGAAAAATACAATGTAAAGCGTGTTGGAGGCTAATATTGGTAGTTGGTAGTTGGTAGTTGGTAGTTGGTAGTTGGTAGTTGGTAGTTGGTAGTTGGTAGTTGGTAGTTGGTAG
>CANLCT010000154.1 GCA_947489195.1 uncultured Aquimarina sp.
AGCAGATCAGTTTTCGAAATATTTTAGTGGAACCATTTCTAGGACAATGGGCATAAAGCTATGGTTAGATCCACAAATTTCAGAGCATTGGCCATAGAATAACCCTGGTCGGTTTGATGTTACTGTTGCTTGATTTAGTCGGCCTGGGATGGCATCAGTTTTAAGTCCTAGGGAGGGGACTGCTCATGAGTGGAGGACGTCTTCAGATGAAATTAATATACGGATTGGAAGTTCTATTGGCAGAACGACTCGGTTATCAACTTCTAGCAGTCGTAGTTCACCAGGTTTTAGGTCGTTTGTTGGGATTATATATGAATCAAAGCATAGGTCTTCATAGTCAGTATATTCGTAGCTTCAGTATCATTGGTGCCCTATGGTTTTAACGGTTAATACGGGGTTGTTGATTTCGTCTATTATATATAGAATGCGTAGAGAGGGGAGAGCAATTATGATAAGGATTACAGCTGGTAGAATAGTTCAAATGGTTTCAACTTCTTGTGCATCTATTGTGCTTGTATGTGTTAGTTTTGTTGTTAATATTAGCGAGATGATATAGAGGACTAAGGAGCTAATTAGGAAAACAATTATTAGTGTGTGATCATGGAAATTTATTAGCTCTTCTATAATAGGGGATGTGGCGTCTTGTAGACCAAGTTGGAAT
>CANLCT010000155.1 GCA_947489195.1 uncultured Aquimarina sp.
CAGGAACATACCGATAGTTTTGATCAGCTACCCAATACACTTACTGCGGATGCAGGTTACGGAAGTGAAGAAAATTACCAAGAATTAGAAGATCAAAATATAGAGGCTTTTGTAAAATATAACTACTTCCATAAAGAACAAAAAGAAGCAAAATCTAAAACCGATAAAAAGCCTTTTACAGTAAACAAACTCTATTATAATGAGCAAACTGACACCTATTATTGCCCTATGGGTCAAGCCATGGAAAGTATAGGTAATTATCAAAAGAAAACCGCTAATGGCTATGTGCAAACCATAACAAAATACCAAGCTAAAAACTGTATAGGTTGTCCACTTCGAAGCCTATGTCATAAAGCAAAAGGGAATAGAATCGTAGAACGGAATCATAATTTAGCTCGCCTCAAGGCAAAAGCCAAAGAAAAGTTGTTGTCAGAACAAGGAATAGCACACCGCAAGCAAAGGTGTTGGGATATTGAAGCCATATTTGGAAATATTAAACAAAATATGAACTTCAAACGCTTTATGTTGAGAGGAATTGAGAAAGTAGAAACTGAATTTGGATTAATAGCAATGGCACATAACCTTAAAAAGATGAGTTTAGCCCAATAAGCAAACTTTAGCTAT
>CANLCT010000156.1 GCA_947489195.1 uncultured Aquimarina sp.
TTATGATAAAAAATATTTGTTGTATTGGAGCTGGTTATGTTGGAGGTCCAACAATGGCAGTTATAGCGAATAAGTGTCCAGAAATAAAAGTACATGTAGTTGATTTGAATGAGCAGCGAATTGCCGATTGGAATGCAGCTGATTTTTCAAAATTACCTGTATATGAGCCAGGTTTGGATGAAATAGTAAAAGAAGCACGAGGGAGGAATTTATTTTTTTCTACAAAAGTAGATGAAGCGATACGAGAAGCGGATGCTATTTTTATTTCGGTAAATACACCTACAAAAACGTATGGAGTAGGAAAAGGAATGGCAGCAGACTTAAAATATATAGAGTTATGTGCACGTCAAATAGCTTCGGTAGCCACTACAGATAAGATAGTAATAGAAAAATCAACGCTACCAGTTCGAACGGCTGAAGCAGTTCAAAGCATACTAAAAAACACAGGCAACGGAGTTAACTTTGAGGTGTTGTCAAATCCAGAGTTTTTAGCAGAGGGAACAGCGGTTAATGATTTAATGACTCCGGATAGAGTTTTAATAGGAGGGAGTGAAACT
>CANLCT010000157.1 GCA_947489195.1 uncultured Aquimarina sp.
GTCATTTGGACTAGTGTTTTCAATAGTTAAATTATCTCCAGCTTTTACAGGATTCGGGTATACAATTGTTGAAAATTGATTTAAATCATCGTCGCCAATTGTTTTACCTCCTTTAGTAGTATTGGTGTAAATTTCAAGTTCGTCCATATGCAAAAAGTTTTTGCCTCTTAATTGAACTCTAACCACACGACCACGAGTATTTAAGTTATATGAAGTTCCATTGGCAGAAGGTCGATTTCTAACATACATTTTTTTCAGAACTTTGCCACCACGTTTATCATACACAAGGATATCAAAATTTTTCAATCTGTTTTCACAACAATCACCTCTGTTATAAATTTTAACACTGCCTATATCATAAGTTTTTTCTAAATCAACTTCCCACCAAGCTTTGTTATCTTTTTTAGTATGATTAAAGGAACTTCCATTACGGTCTGTAGTTTTATTGGCTCCAAATTCATTATATCTATTTTGATAAACACTGGATTGAAATGCGGGTTTACCATAAGCTAAATTGTTATTAGGTCTGGGAGTAGGCTTAGGAGTAGCT
>CANLCT010000158.1 GCA_947489195.1 uncultured Aquimarina sp.
CATTATATCTCTTTTGTTTTTTACAAAACTAATACAGGATAGAATATCTCAAAAGATGTACTTGCTCGGGGGGATACAATGGGAACAAGTAATTTATAAGATTTTTGTTATAAGTGCTACTTATAATGAAGCCTCAAAAATTGTAATCAAGTATTTAGCTGAGTTAACAGAAAAAAAAATCAAATTAATCGAATCTAAAAGAAATAGAATTTCAGGTAACCATAGTAAACTTTTTCTTCATTATTCCCCAACACATAATTATGATAGCAACACAAAAGAAATTGTTTCTGTAATTGAAAAATCTATTAAAGACGACAAAAACATTGATATCCTATGTTATTCAAAAAATCTTGCTAAGAAAATACTTAGCAAGCATACTAACTTAGGAAAACTACTTATAAGTAAGTATGGTGAATTACAAGATTGTACATCTAAATCAGCTTTCAATACTAAGGAGAGATCTAATAACTTTTATGCTTATCCGTATTAGTACCTAATTTCGTAAATTAGACCTAATTTAAGAGCGATAAAAATGCGAATAT
>CANLCT010000159.1 GCA_947489195.1 uncultured Aquimarina sp.
GTAAGTCCAGTAACGCCAGTCAATCCTGTTACGCCAGTTAATCCAGTAACACCAGTCAATCCAGTTACACCAGTCAATCCAGTTACCCCTGTAAGTCCAGTTACACCAGTTAATCCAGTAACGCCTGTTAATCCTGTTACACCTGTAAGTCCAGTAACGCCAGTCAATCCAGTGACCCCTGTAAGTCCAGTAACACCAGTAAGTCCAGTTACACCAGTAAGTCCAGTAACACCTGTTAATCCAGTAACGCCAGTCAATCCAGTTACACCAGTAAGTCCAGTTACACCAGTTAATCCAGTAACGCCTGTTAATCCTGTTACACCAGTAAGTCCAGTAACACCAGTCAATCCAGTAACGCCTGTTAATCCTGTTACACCAGTAAGTCCAGTTACGCCTGTTAATCCAGTAACGCCAGTCAATCCAGTAACGCCAGTTAATCCAGTAACACCAGTAAGTCCTGTAACTCCAGTTAATCCTGTTACCCCTGT
>CANLCT010000160.1 GCA_947489195.1 uncultured Aquimarina sp.
TTTTTGCTTACTATTTTGCGAAAAACGAATTTGACCATCCCTACGATACCTAAACCAAGCTTCTCCCTCATCTGGACTACTCGAATACTCTAATTGTCCCAAACTATTGTATTCAAAATGTGACTTTAAAGACTCATTGATATGAGTAACTGGTCCTCTCATTAGATAATTATCATAGGCTTCATTATCAAATCCAATGGGTGGCAAACTACTTTTTAGATTCCCTGCATTGTCATAGTAATATAAGTTATAATCATAGTAATTAACAGAATACACCACACCTCTTGAGTCAACATCGATCAAATTAAAAGCATTCCCAGGGCTAATATCAATATCATTAGTTAAAGTGTTACTATCTTTATTTAAAGCTTGTATCCTATAGATCCCAGGGGGTAAAACATGGAAAGGATCTTTAAATCTGATATTGTTAACATTTAATTCTTTTCCTGTTCTTAAATTAAATACCTT
>CANLCT010000161.1 GCA_947489195.1 uncultured Aquimarina sp.
ACTATTTTTTCTGTAACTCCAATAGTTTGCTTCACAATCTTTTTTGCGTCATTTACTCCGCTTATAAAATTAGATGCTATATTCTCCGCTTTATCGAATTGCTTCGTTGCTGTATCAGGCCCTACTCTTGTTTTATTCCCTGTACCTGCTGCCTTTGCAAAACTTGAAGCTTGTACAAGAACTTCTTGGGGAACAGAAACATCTTCAGAAGGGTTTTCAGATTTAGAAGCAAACTCATTATTCATAGTTCCACTTCCTGTAATTTGAGCTCCAGAACCTATAGTTCCTTTTTCTGTTGTAGTATTAATACTAAAAGCACCAAAAAAGCCACTGATAGCACTAGACACTTTATTTATTGAATTATGAAATGCTCGTACAATTCCATCTCCATTTATTGGCGGTCCAAAAGGCATCATCCCATCAGGATCCTGAAAATAAATCGGATTATCAAAA
>CANLCT010000162.1 GCA_947489195.1 uncultured Aquimarina sp.
TACGGGGAAAGTTGAAGCAGGGGTGTATAGTATAAAAGTTGAGGATAGTAAAGGGAATTCAATATCTAAAACGGCTATTGAGCTAAAAGCTCCAGAAAAATTAGAAATCAAGAATATTATTACTACGGATGTAAGTTGTTACAAAGGAACAGATGGAGCTATTGCTATAGAAGTGATAGGTGGTACTGGAAATTATACGTATGAATGGAACGTGTTAGGAGAGCAAAGTAATACGATAGAAGGTTTACAAGCGGGGGAGTACACAGTAACAGTTACAGACACTAATTTATGTGCAACGGCTCTAACAACAATAAGCATACAACAACCAGTAGTATTCAAAATAGATAAGGTAGTACTCAATAAGAGTACTGATATCAACGAAACAAATGGTAATATTCAGATAGAAATAATAGGCGGTATTCCTCCTTATGATTACGTATGGACGAGTA
>CANLCT010000163.1 GCA_947489195.1 uncultured Aquimarina sp.
CCATGGAAAGGCTTATCATTGCTGGTGTCAATCATCGATGGAATGAACTTTAGGTGTGATTAAGGATAAGCATATTATATTTTATGTTTTTTTATTTTTTACAGGTCTTTTTTTTAAAAAAACGACCTGTAATATATTGTTTTTGAAGTTTTTATGATTTTTTTTAATTTTTTAATTTTTGGTTAAGTTTTATTATAAATTCAGAAGGGTAAATACCAATTTTAGCTTTAAAAGCCTTTGAAAATGGCTCCGAGTTTTTATATCCAGCTTCATTTGCTATTGCATTTACAGAGAAGTTTCTAAAACTTTTGTCATTTCTGAGTCTATCTAATGTATAATTGAGGCGTAAATTGGACTACCTAGTAAATTTGGTATAAATTACTAAGCGACTTTTATATAGTTATTAATTTTAATTTCTAATTCTTT
>CANLCT010000164.1 GCA_947489195.1 uncultured Aquimarina sp.
TTTTTGCTTCTTTGTTTTATGCTTGTTGTTGGTAAACGTTACAGACGGTCGATAGCGGGTTAATTGAGATTCATCAGAGGTATCCGTTGTAAACAACAAAAGCTACTTTTTTTGTAGAATAGCTTTGTTTGATTTACTGTGTTGGCACAGATTGCAAATCTACGCTATCATATCAAGGACGTTCGGGCAGTAAGTACGACTTCTCGACGCTTCTTCGATAGGTTCGCTTTCGCTCATCTCTTTTACTCATACTTGACTTCTAAAAAAAGCCTTTTCCTTTCTCGCTTCACACCAACAGATCAATCCATTAGCATCAGATAAGGTAGTTTGATACCTGCTCCTGTAAGCCGATATCGGTAGACCTACTACCATCTTATTTTCAGTTACGAGAATCTTACGATCCT
>CANLCT010000165.1 GCA_947489195.1 uncultured Aquimarina sp.
ACCTTCGCGCCGCACCAATCCCCAAGCATTGCATTTACATATTGTTGTGGGTGTGTGCTATTTTTTTTCTATTTATTCAGCTTATCATCGCTATTTATTTTGTCAAAATTTAGAGCTTTCCATCTTGATTTATTTGGTTTGTTGCTCCATCAAAACAACGAGAATCAATCTTCAGTTTTTTAGTTTACTATGTCAAGAGTCAGTTCAGAAATCTCAGCCATAGTTATTTGTTCAAAACACAGTGCGTTCCGTCTTAAAATAGTTAGTTTTTATCTCATCAAAACAACAAGAGTCAGGTTACAAATATTGTGTCAAATTATTATTTACAATAAGCTTTTGAAGCAGAAATTGAGGGTAAAACACTGAATTTGGAATCTAGTATTGGCATTACCCACAACG
>CANLCT010000166.1 GCA_947489195.1 uncultured Aquimarina sp.
ATGGGGGATTAGCTCAGCTGGCTAGAGCGCCTGCCTTGCACGCAGGAGGTCATCGGTTCGACTCCGATATTCTCCACGATTCTTTAGTTATAAGGGATATAGTAAATAAAATCACAGGATTCATGAAATGAAAAATGTTTTATTTACATAGAATTTATAATTATAATAAGAAAAACGTTCATTGACATATTGATAAATCAAATACGAGCACATAATTAATTTTATGTGAATAGAGAAAAATTAAATTAATTTTTTAATAAACTTTATCGGGTTTATTAAGAAATCTAACATTTTATGGTGTAAGCTATAAGTGATTAGAGTATAAAGAGCAAGTTATAAGCAAAGACACATAAGCTAAATAAGGGCGTATGGGGAATGCCTAGGCTCTCAGAGGCGA
>CANLCT010000167.1 GCA_947489195.1 uncultured Aquimarina sp.
CGATAGAAATAATTCCGACTAATATTTTTAAAATCATTTTATTCATTTTTGAGTACGTTCTGCCAATGAATGGCAACGTCTCGTATAAGAAACGTAGGGCAGGTGATAAGCGATACGTTTCGGTTTGATACTAAGCCAAATATAAATATTTTGCTTTTATCTTTTCTTTTATAAATGCCAAATTTTATATTTAGCGGACTTTGTAAATAAACACAGACCTTTCAGTTTAACACAAACGCCCTTTGTTTTTTATACCGTGTGTGTGCCTTGAATGGTAAATATAGTTCATTTAAAGAATGTCCCAAAGGGTGCGAGTCCCTGATACGAGGAAGTAACGGTCCTAAGTAAAGCAAGTGGCAAGGTTGATTGGGGTGACCCAATGACTGAAGTAAGCCAG
>CANLCT010000168.1 GCA_947489195.1 uncultured Aquimarina sp.
GTAGCCGAAGGGGGTACGCAAACGATCTTAGATAGTAATGAAACTACCTTACAAGCGAATGATACGGATTCCGAAGATGGAGTTCCAACAGGCGATGTAGTGATAGAAACAAATCCAACAAATGGAACGGTAACGATCAACACAGACGGTACGTTTAGTTATGTACATGATGGCAGTGAAACGACCAGTGATAGTTTTACCTACAGGGTAACAGATAGTGATGGCACAACAAGTTTACCAATCATGGTAAGTGTAGTAGTGACCCCAGAGAATGATGCCCCAGTAGGGAGAGTTGATTCACTTACGGTAGCCGAAGGGGGTACGCAAACGATCTTAGATAGTAATGAAACTACCTTACAAGCGAATGATACGGATTCCGAAGATGGAGTTCCA
>CANLCT010000169.1 GCA_947489195.1 uncultured Aquimarina sp.
TAAATATTTTAAGACGAAACGCACTGGTTTTTGAGCAAATAACTATGACTGACATTTCTGAGCTGACCCTTGACATAGTAAACTAAAAAACTGAAGATTGACGCTCGTTGCTTTGATGGAGCAACAAGCCAAATAATCAAGATGGAAAGCTCTATATTTTGACAAAATAAATAGCGATGATAAGCTGAATCTGACAAGCTCTATAAATAGAAAAAATAGCACACACCCACAACAATATGTAAATGCAATGCTTGGGGATTGGTGCGGCGCGAAGGTGGTTATTGTCTACCGAGTCACAAATACTTTTTTATTAAGCACTTAAACATTAAATT
Source organism: uncultured Aquimarina sp. (assembly GCA_947489195.1). Taxonomy (GTDB): domain Bacteria; phylum Bacteroidota; class Bacteroidia; order Flavobacteriales; family Flavobacteriaceae; genus Aquimarina. The sequence continues at coordinate 333 of CANLCT010000169.1, forward strand.
TACACTTAAACAAAAGTATTTGCTTGTGC
>CANLCT010000170.1 GCA_947489195.1 uncultured Aquimarina sp.
CTGATCTTGATTGTAAGTCTTAAATATAACACTGCGATTCATACATTAATTTAAGGAAAATCTAGGTCTTTTCCAAACAAAAGAGGTTGCCTTTTCAGACAACCTCTTTTGTTTTGTATTCTTTAACTTTACCAGAGTTATTCAACAATGACCTTAACTATTTTGTTGGATACTTTAACAAAATAAAGACCTTTACTTAAATTATTAGTATCAATTGATAAATCTTCATTTACCAATTTAGTTACAGTGGCACCAGATACAGAAGTAATAACAATGGGGTCATTTGGACTAGTGTTTTCAATAGTTAAATTATCTCCAGCTTTTACAGGATTCGGGTATACAATTGTTGAAAATT
>CANLCT010000171.1 GCA_947489195.1 uncultured Aquimarina sp.
TCGGAATTATTTCTATCGTGCTTAGCTACGGACTAACATTAAAGATTAAACCACATATTGATGTTTATGTGAAACCTGAAATTATTGTTAATATTCTGCAATTCATATTTACTATTGTTGGATTCAGAGTAATTTATGGAGTAATTGATAAAAATATATTAAAAAAATAATTAACAACAGAAACTCTTAACCGCATAAAAATCATAACGGAATTTAAAATTATTTACGAAACAGAAACCATAACCTAATTTTGTGAAATATAGCAGGTTGCGGAATTGCTCACTCAATCGGAATTGAAAAATATTCTAGAATAAAAGAAAATAATTATGAAATTACAGACAAAAGCAATT
>CANLCT010000172.1 GCA_947489195.1 uncultured Aquimarina sp.
TTTCTATTTATTTAGCTTGTCAGATTCAGCTTATCATCGCTATTTATTTTGTCAAAATTTAGAGCTTTCCATCTTGATTATTTGGTTTGTTGCTCCATCAAAACAACGAGCGTCAATCATCAATTTTTTAGTTCAAGTGTCAGCTCAGAAATGTCAATCACATTTATTTGATCAAAAACTCAGTGAGTATCGTCTTAAAATATTTAGTTTTTATCTCGTCAAAACAACAAGAGTCAGGTCAGAAATAGTGTATCAAATTATTTTTACAATAAGCTTTTTAAAGAAGGAATTGAGGATAAAACACTGAATTTTGAACAGAGGATTGGCATTACCCACAACGCTT
>CANLCT010000173.1 GCA_947489195.1 uncultured Aquimarina sp.
CAATTCCATCTCCATTTATTGGCGGTCCAAAAGGCATCATCCCATCAGGATCCTGAAAATAAATCGGATTATCAAAACCGTAATTATAAGGCGAGTGTCTACGCATTTTTTCAGCAAGCGGATCAATATTCATCCAACGTCCAAGTGCAGGGTCATAGTTACGAGCTGAGAAGTCCAACCACTCTAAACCAAGCTCATCATTTTCTTCTTTCCCACCAAACCCATAGTTATGTTTTCTACCGCGTATGGTGTTGTTATAGTCTTTATGGACGAGTCCAAAGGGATAATAGTTTACGCGTTTTTTTTAACAGCGGGTCACTTTTTCACGGCATACCTCC
>CANLCT010000174.1 GCA_947489195.1 uncultured Aquimarina sp.
TGGAGAATATCGGAGTCGAACCGATGACCTCCTGCGTGCAAGGCAGGCGCTCTAGCCAGCTGAGCTAATCCCCCATTTGTATGAAATTCTAACTCCTTTATGAATTTAGTATTACAACTTAATGTGACTTAAACTCTATCTTCTAGAATTTCCTTTTCAATATGTGTTAATGAACCTTAATCTAATTATCAATTACGAATTTTTAATTATGAATTTTATAATCATTCATAATTCCTAATTCAACATTTATAATTAAATATTGTAGTCTCAGGCAGACTCGAACTGCCGACCTCTACATTATCAGTGTAGCGCTCTAACCAGCTGAGCTATGAGACT
>CANLCT010000175.1 GCA_947489195.1 uncultured Aquimarina sp.
GCTACTCTACGATAATAAGCAACACTATAGGTTATCTCATAATTTTTACGAAGTAGATTTTCAAAATCCAAAAGCTTATTTAGTAAATGTAATAAGCCCCTTGTTAGTGGTTGGCGTTTTTTTATGGTTTTACGGCGCATTTTACTAAATCCTATATAGCGCTTTTTCCATTTGATATATTTGGAACGTATCATTTTTACTCCTATAGCTTTGCAGTTTTGTTTAAGCTGTTTATATAACCAATCGACTGCTTCCCAGAGTGGAATGTCTAGTTTTGTTGATATAGTTTATTAAGTGATTTTTTAATAAATTACGCATTATGACCAGACGCAAAT
>CANLCT010000176.1 GCA_947489195.1 uncultured Aquimarina sp.
GAACTCCTTTATTTTAGCATTGAAAGATTCAGCTGAAGCATTCGTACTTCTGTTATTAAAATAGTTCAATATATTTTCATAATGGTTTTGTATAGTTCTAGCTATAGTATTAAATGATTTAAAACCTTCTTTTTCAACTTGGTTGTGCCATTTGGCTAACTTAAGTCTAGCTACATTTTTATCATTATTATTCTCATATATGTATTTTAGTTTTTGAGCTAAGTTGTATGCCTTTTCTATTTTGGGATAAAGTTTGAATAATATTGTGGCTCTGTTTTGTTGTGATGTTGTCCATTTGTTTTGAGTTTTGAATAACAGATACCTGCT
>CANLCT010000177.1 GCA_947489195.1 uncultured Aquimarina sp.
ATATCAACTACTGTTGGTACATCTTCTGGAATCATTACATTAATAACATCTTCTGCTACTGGTGCATCATTCTCTGGTGTGATTACTAATGTTACCTGACCTTCGTCTATCCCTCCGTTGCCATCGCTTACCGTGTATGGGAAAGTTATTGGTGCTGTGCTATCATCTACTGGATCAATCGTTACTGTATTATCTGGATTTAATGTTACTAAGGTACCATCTGGTAAAGTTACTGTATCACCAGGTACTACTGGAACTCCATTTATTTCTGTAATAGTTAATGTATCTCCTTCTGGATCTGTATC
>CANLCT010000178.1 GCA_947489195.1 uncultured Aquimarina sp.
AAAGCATCAGTAGGCTTTGGAGGGTCTTGTTTTCAGAAAGATATATTAAATTTAGTGTATATATCAAAATCATATGGATTAACAGAAGTAGCTGATTATTGGGAGCAAGTAATTATAATGAATGATCACCAAAAGCGTCGTTTTGCAGCAAATATTATAAAAACACTTTACAATACAGTTTCAGGAAAAGAGATTGCCATGTTAGGTTGGGCCTTTAAAAAAGACACCAACGATACACGAGAGTCAGCAGCTATTTATGTATGTGATGAGTTGTTGAATGAAAGAGCTCAAGTTCGTGTTTA
>CANLCT010000179.1 GCA_947489195.1 uncultured Aquimarina sp.
CGCCTTTTTTGAAACCTCTATTAGTTAATTAATAGAGGTTTTTTTTGATCTAAACTTAACATTTCTATTTGTGACTTGTTTCTTTTGGACTACCTAGTAAATTTGGTATAAATTAGGATCAAGTAATATTATTGGGGAGCAGTAAAAATTAAGCATATAATGGATCAAGTAATATTATTGGGGAGCAGTAAAAATTAAGCATATAATTTAGTTAACCTGTAAAGGGATCAAGTAATATTATTGGGGAGCAGTAAAAATGGATCAAGTAATATTATTGGGGAGCAGTAAAAATTAAGCATAT
>CANLCT010000180.1 GCA_947489195.1 uncultured Aquimarina sp.
GGTACCATTTTAAAAAATGTAACAATAGACCCAAATGGCGTGGAAACCGTTTCTTTTACTACTGCTGAAGGTCAGGTACTGGCTACAGCACGTTCAGGAGATAGTAAAGGTCCTGAAAAAAGAGTGATATCATTAATAGGTTCACAAGGTTATATCGATATTCATGTACCTAAAGAAGAGGGGGATAGAGTGTTTTTCTTAAAAGGCATCACCAATTATAAGGTATTTAATTTAAGAACAGGAAAAGAATTAAATGTTAACAATATCAGATTTAAAGATCCTTTCCATGTTTTACC
>CANLCT010000181.1 GCA_947489195.1 uncultured Aquimarina sp.
ATTTGCGTCTGGTCATAATGCGTAATTTATTAAAAAATCACTTAATAAACTATATCAACAAAACTAGACATTCCACTATCTCTTTCATTGATAATTTGGTATTTTACAGGAGTAAACATTTCAAATTTATCTAGTTGATAAATCTTAACCTTCCAATTATCTTTGTTTATAACCTTTTTCTCTCCTACATATTCATATTTCTCAGAAAAACAGGAATATAAAATTAGAGGGAAAATCACTAAAAACAGATATCTAAAAAAATTCTTCATTTATTTTATCTATTTATAACCTATGCT
>CANLCT010000182.1 GCA_947489195.1 uncultured Aquimarina sp.
TTTTGAAGAGAAACTGTTCGATAGGCTTGTAATTGCTAGTATTACTGGATTATGAGTAAAAACGGATATTCAATAAAAATATTTAAAAAATTCAATTTTGAGGTGGAATATGTGGAATATTTTTACGGATGTGCTACTGGAATTAAAGGACGAAAAACAAAATAACTATTGGTAATTGAGTAGACGGCTCTCCTCATAAATGAGGAGAGTGCGCCTCTCACACCACCAAGCGTACGGGTCGCGTACTTGGCGGTTCGCTAATGATGCTTAATCGCTTAAGTTGCCTCCTTTAATCA
>CANLCT010000183.1 GCA_947489195.1 uncultured Aquimarina sp.
GGGAAATCCACGAGTTTGGATGTAAAGAGAAGTCAGCAGAAGCCATAGTACTTATGGGAAACGAGCATTGTGAAACGAGGAAAAAAAACAATGATGACTCACAAATAAGGAAGGGCTGAACGTTAATGGTCTTTGATGAACATAGGAGTAGCCGTATACTAAGGATAGTTTTCTAGTACTGTTATAGCCTATGATTAAAGGAGGCAACTTAAGCGATTAAGCATCATTAACGAACCGCCAAGTACGCGACCCGTACGCTTGGTGGTGTGAGAGGCGCACTCTCCTCATTTATG
>CANLCT010000184.1 GCA_947489195.1 uncultured Aquimarina sp.
CAATTCCATCTCCATTTATTGGCGGTCCAAAAGGCATCATCCCATCAGGATCCTGAAAATAAATCGGATTATCAAAAGCATAATTATAAGGTGAGTGCCTACGCATTTTTTCAGCTAACGGATCAATGTTCATCCAACGTCCAAGTGCAGGGTCATAGTTACGAGCTGAGAAGTCCAACCACTCTAACCCAAGCTCGTCGTTTTCTTCTTTCCCACCAAACCCATAGTTATGTTTTCTACCGCGAATGGTGTTGTTATAACCTTTATGGACGAGCCCAAA
>CANLCT010000185.1 GCA_947489195.1 uncultured Aquimarina sp.
AGTAAGTCAGATTCGTTGTGAACTGGCAAAAAAACTAGATATAGATTCGATAGAAAAAGAGTTGTTTGCTCACTGGAGGCCCTATATAAATAACAAAGATCAAGTTACTGTAGACGCGACTTGTTATGAGGGTGAAGTTCGTTACCCAAGCCCTCAAAAATTACTCTGGGAAGCAGTGGATTGGTTGTATACACAGCTCAAAAAAAACTGCAAAGCTATAGGAGTAAAAATGATACGTTCCAAATATATCAAATGGAAAAAGCGCTATAT
>CANLCT010000186.1 GCA_947489195.1 uncultured Aquimarina sp.
GTAAAAGTAGAAACCGCTACCAAAGATGCAGGGCCATATACCGAACACGCAGTATATGATTATTACGAAAGCGGAGCCCTAAAACGGATTAATTTAGCCAAAGGTTTACAAGGAATAGATTATGTTTATAACGCCAATGGAAGTTTAAAAGCTATTAATCATCCTAGTTTAGATTCCACTAAAGATCCAGGTAAAGATACCAATGATGTTTTTGGAATGTTGATCGATTACCATAAAGGTGATTACAAACGTGCTGGGCTTCATATGGA
>CANLCT010000187.1 GCA_947489195.1 uncultured Aquimarina sp.
GTTAAGCCTGATAGCGCCAATGGTACTGCACTTGTGGGAGAGTAGGTCGCCGCCTTTTTTGAAACCTCTATTAGTTATCTAATAGAGGTTTTTTTATACCCTAATTTTAACTGCAGATAGACTTTTTGAGGATCAAGTAATATTATTGGGGAGCAGTAAAAATGGATCAAGTAATATTATTGGGGAGCAGTAAAAATTAAGCATATAATTTAGTTAACCTGTAGAGGAAAAATTTTACATCTCTTACGCCTCTAAATTGATTTCTG
>CANLCT010000188.1 GCA_947489195.1 uncultured Aquimarina sp.
GAATCTCTAACATAATATAGTGTTTGATAATTAAAAATATTATTAGAAGCTGTATTCCTCCAGTCTGCATAACTTTCCTTTTTTATTCGCTGATTTCGATCATTATAAAAGAACTTTACTCGAGTAACTCCGTTTTTTTTGACTTCGGTGACTAAACCACTAGCATTGTATTCGTATGCTACATCCTCGCTAGTGTTTTTTACCAACTGTCCAATACTGTTATAGCTATAATTATTGCTTGATGCTTGGTGCTTGATGTCTGCTGC
>CANLCT010000189.1 GCA_947489195.1 uncultured Aquimarina sp.
GCTTTTGGAAATGACCCTAGAGCAGACAACTATAAATATCAAAATTTTGTAGAAGGAGCGGTTTCCAAAACTTATACTAAAAACCCAACCACTAGCACTACATGGTATAGTTATGATATCTATGGAAGAGTTGCTTGGACAGTGCAAAAAATAGAAGGCCTTGATGGTTTAAAAACCATTGATTATGTATATGATGATATTACAGGTGATGTCAACAGGGTATACTACCAAAAAGGAAAAGCTGACGAACAATT
>CANLCT010000190.1 GCA_947489195.1 uncultured Aquimarina sp.
CCAGTTAATCCAGTAACGCCTGTTAATCCTGTTACACCAGTAAGTCCAGTTACGCCTGTTAATCCAGTAACACCAGTCAATCCAGTAACGCCAGTTAATCCAGTAACACCTGTCAATCCTGTTATACCAGTAAGTCCAGTAACGCCTGTTAATCCAGTTACCCCTGTAAGTCCAGTAACACCAGTAACGCCTGTTAATCCTGTTACACCAGTAAGTCCAGTTATGCCTGTTAATCCAGTAACACCAG
>CANLCT010000191.1 GCA_947489195.1 uncultured Aquimarina sp.
AAGCTTTTGGATTTTGAAAATCTACTTCGTAAAAATTATGAGATAACCTATAGTGTTGCTTATTATCGTAGAGTAGCTACGATCAAAAAAGTACTTGAGCAACAACAAGCTTACTTTAAAACAGGCATATCTCCTAAAAATAGAATTGTTAGTATTGCTAAAGATTACCTCAGACCAATTGTAAGAGGAAAAGAAGTAAAACCCGTTGAATTTGGAGCTAAGGTCAATAAACTTCAAATTGATGG
>CANLCT010000192.1 GCA_947489195.1 uncultured Aquimarina sp.
AAACTAGATATAGATTCGATAGAAAAAGAGTTGTTTGCTCACTGGAAGCCCTATATAAATAACAAAGATCAAGTTACAGTAGACGCGACTTGTTATGAGAGTGAAGTTCGTTACCCAAGCCCTCAAAAATTACTCTGGGAAGCAGTCGATTGGTTATATAAACAGCTTAAACAAAACTGCAAAGCTATAGGAGTAAAAATGATACGTTCCAAATATATCAAATGGAAAAAGCGCTATAT
>CANLCT010000193.1 GCA_947489195.1 uncultured Aquimarina sp.
TATTTAGAAGAGAAAAATATTTTACCCCAAGAGTATCAATCAGAAATAGCCCAATCCAAAGGTTTTTTACCACAAATCACTGTGGAAGATTTTCCATTAAGGGGCAAGTCGGTATTGCTTCACATAAAACGCAGACGCTGGACATTGGTCAATACAGGGACAATTATAAAAAGAGATTGGAATTTAATCGCTAAAGGCACTCGTATTACTAATGAGTTTGCCTCTTTTTTAAAAGA
>CANLCT010000194.1 GCA_947489195.1 uncultured Aquimarina sp.
GCATAAACACTAAAACATCGTTTTTGAGCTTTTCAGGCTGTAGAAACACTAGTTTAAACCACGGCATATGCAACTGTACATTTAGGATGCATTGAGCTGTTTGACAGTATTCTGGCATCAGAACATGACCATTAGAGGCTGTTCTGATGGAAACCAATGCAGAAACACTAAAACATCGTTTTTGAGCTTTTCAGGCTGTAGAAACACTAGTTTAAACCACGGCATATGCAACTGT
>CANLCT010000195.1 GCA_947489195.1 uncultured Aquimarina sp.
GTTGGTTAGTATGGTATAGAGCTCTCCATTGGATAGCGAAGTTTCATCAAGGCTAAGGCGTTTGCCTAAATTTTTTCCATAAAGCAACCAATCTTCAGCATGTTCTTTTTGAGTCCATGTATTATAATCACTTAACTTGTTTTTGTAATGTATCTGTAAACGTTTTCCATTAATTTTATAGTAACTCCCAAATCGTTTTGCACTTACGGCATTATTATCAAGAGATATCT
>CANLCT010000196.1 GCA_947489195.1 uncultured Aquimarina sp.
GACATGTACATTCTCGGAAGCAGAAGCGCCTGCTTTTTGATAGGTTTTGGTGTGTATGTAATTTTCGGTATTACTTAGTGATATCGCTTGTGCGTTTAAGGTAGTTACAACTACAAAAAATGCGCCTAGTGTTGAAAATAATGATTTCATAGATTCTAGTTGTTTTTATAGTTGTACTTGTTTTTTGATACTAAATTCCCCGTGGCATCTTTAACATATTCTAATCTGTT
>CANLCT010000197.1 GCA_947489195.1 uncultured Aquimarina sp.
TTAAGCATCATTAACGAACCGCCAAGTACGCGACCCGTACGCTTGGTGGTGTGAGAGGCGCACTCTCCTCATTTATGAGGAGAACCGCCTACTCGATTGCCATTTCGTTGTTTTTATTCAGTTTTTTCTTTTTCTGCTTGTTTTCTCAAGTTGTAACGAGTCATCAATGCCATAAAAATTCCAAAAAATGATAATCTAAAAATAAATTTCCAAACATTAAAATTTTCGCC
>CANLCT010000198.1 GCA_947489195.1 uncultured Aquimarina sp.
CCAGTTACCCCTGTAAGTCCAGTTACACCAGTTAATCCAGTAACGCCTGTTAATCCTGTTACACCAGTAAGTCCAGTAACCCCTGTTAATCCAGTAACACCTGTAAGTCCAGTAACGCCAGTCAATCCAGTTACCCCTGTAAGTCCAGTAACACCAGTTAATCCAGTAACGCCTGTTAATCCTGTTACACCAGTAAGTCCAGTTACGCCTGTTAATCCAGTAACACC
>CANLCT010000199.1 GCA_947489195.1 uncultured Aquimarina sp.
GTAGAGCCAAAAAATTCAAGTGATTTATCCAAAGGATTTACTTATATTTACCAGTACAAAGATCATTTAGGGAATATCAGACTCTCGTATGCGGATACAAATGCAGATGGTAAGGTTGATAAGAGTGAGATCAGGGAGGAGAAGAACTATTACCCATTTGGGCTCGTCCATAAAGGTTATAACAACACCATTCGCGGTAGAAAACATAACTATGGGTTTGGTGG
>CANLCT010000200.1 GCA_947489195.1 uncultured Aquimarina sp.
TTAGTCTAAAAATATTGATTTCAATACCGACAGGACGTAGTTATCCCAAGAGCTCTTGTTTTGTTCTAAATTTAGGCGGCCAGCTGTACTTGACTATTCTGGATTCTTCTACCTATTTCTAAAGCATTTGCGGTGTGTATCCCAAAAAATATCCAGAGTTTTTCTGTATCTTTTGTTTTTGCCTTTATTTTTTTGAGATGGTAATATTCTTTTTCTTT
>CANLCT010000201.1 GCA_947489195.1 uncultured Aquimarina sp.
TTAGTCTAAAAATATTGATTTCAATACCGACAGGACGTAGTTATCCCAAGAGCTCTTGTTTTGTTCTAAATTTAGGCAGCCAGATTAACTTGACTATTCTGGATTCTTCTACCTATTTCTAAAGCATTTGCTGTGTGTATTCCAAAAAATATCCAGAGCTTTTCTGTAGCTTTTGTTTTTGCCTTTATTTTTTTGAGATGGTAATATTCTTTTTCTTT
>CANLCT010000202.1 GCA_947489195.1 uncultured Aquimarina sp.
GTTTATGATCCAAAAGTATCATCATCAAAAATATATACAGATTTAGATTATTTAGAAACACGATCATCAGAGGAAAACGAATCATTGGTAAACGTAGTTGCAGATCCATATGAATCTTGTAAGGGAGCACATGCGATAGCTGTTATGACGGAATGGGACGAATTTAAAACCTACGATTGGCAAAAAATATATGACCATATGCAAAAACCAGCCTTTGT
>CANLCT010000203.1 GCA_947489195.1 uncultured Aquimarina sp.
ATCCCTTCTCTAGCTAGCAAAAAATGAATCCTTTACTATAGATTATAAGTTTTATGTGGGTTTTAATCTGATTTTGAACGATTTAATTATTTTGTTAATTAACGTGAGTTCGACTTAAAAAAGAGTAAAAATATAGACAAAAAAAGCAGAATATTTAGTAAATTATAGTGTTGAATTACAATAAACTAAATTTATTCTGCTTATGATTT
>CANLCT010000204.1 GCA_947489195.1 uncultured Aquimarina sp.
CATGGAAAGGCTTATCATTGCTGGTGTCAATCATCGATGGAATGAACTTTAGGTGTGATTAAGGATAAGCATAAAAAAAAATAATAGTTTATGGGGATAAACTTAATTTTTTAAATTAATATATCTTATACTATTTACTAACAAAAATTTCGCATATATGTCGTTTCTTTCTCTGCTATTCTTGCGTTAAAAAATGAAACCGTAGCTAA
>CANLCT010000205.1 GCA_947489195.1 uncultured Aquimarina sp.
TAATTTTCTTCACTTCCGTAACCTGCATCCGCAGTAAGTGTATTGGGTAGCTGATCAAAACTATCGGTATGTTCCTGCAAATGTCTTTTTAAGGTTGTCGTATCAGCAGGAGTTTGTTCTAAGGTATAATTGACAATGAATTGATTATTAGAAGAGCCTTGAATATTGTAAGCTGCCTTAAGTTGCCCGTTTTGCATATGATCATC
>CANLCT010000206.1 GCA_947489195.1 uncultured Aquimarina sp.
TAATTTTCTTCACTTCCGTAACCTGCATCCGCAGTAAGTGTATTGGGTAGCTGATCAAAACTATCGGTATGTTCCTGTAAATGTCTTTTTAAGGTTGTCGTATCAGCAGGAGTTTGTTCTAAGGTATAGTTGACAATGAATTGATTATTAGAAGAGCCTTGAATATTGTAAGCTGCCTTAAGTTGCCCGTTTTGCATATGATCATC
>CANLCT010000207.1 GCA_947489195.1 uncultured Aquimarina sp.
AATGTTGTATTCGATTACCGCTGGATCGCCTTCAAATCCTGGCTCTGGACTAAAAGTTAAATCTCCTGTCAACGTATTGTACATCCACTCGCCTTCGCCTGTTACCGTTAATACGATATCCGTTCCTACTACTACTGCCGATGGATCTACAAATGCAAAAGTAATATCACTTGCACTTGGGGTACTACCATCTCCCAACGCATC
>CANLCT010000208.1 GCA_947489195.1 uncultured Aquimarina sp.
CTGGTGTTACTGGATTAACAGGCATAACTGGACTTACTGGTGTAACAGGATTAACAGGCGTTACTGGTGTTACTGGATTAACTGGCGTTACTGGATTAACTGGCGTTACTGGATTAACAGGCGTAACTGGACTTACAGGGGTAACAGGATTAACAGGCGTTACTGGATTAACTGGTGTAACTGGACTTACTGGTGTTACTGGA